>JAHFTQ010000003.1:2442-37896 GCA_023265455.1 Parachlamydiales bacterium | reverse complement strand
TCCTGAATGCCGCTTTATTTTGACGTATTTCAATCATCAAAAGCCTGCTAACTACGGCATCTCTAAGATTTTCTGTATTCATACGCCATCGCTTTCTAAGGAATTTGAAGCAGGCATCGAAAAAATTGATACCCGTGCAAAAACATTTAAGCCTGAGTGGGACAAAGAGGCGGAAAAAGACCAAAGAGCCTTAGTCATTCAACGGTGGAAAGAGCAAGTCAACGAGTTCTATCCTATTTCCATTAAAAGAACGAGCCGAACAGATACCTACTTTGATGTTAGAGTCCTTCCAGTTTGGCATGGAACTTCAGGCACTGTTTGCCACTCAATCGCCTCTTCGGGATTTACTTATTTTGGAAAGCACCATTTTTTTAATCCTGATGCCATGGCAGGAACATTTAAAAGTACAGATCCTGGCTACTTTGGTGGGGGTGTTTACTTCACAACAAGCGCCAAGTATGCAGCCATGTATAACTCTGGAAATCTTCTCCTGGCTTGGGTGTCAATGAAAGAGCCGTTTCCGATTGTGAATGATAAACCTCATCCTCAAAGAGGAACCGATATGAAAAAGCTCGAAGGAACTGGTGCTTACCAGACCTATAATGCCCATTATATTCCTGTTGCGCCTACTTCAGATCATCCTCTTTGCATGGAATACTACCCCTGTTATAAGAACCAAGCTCCTGTCTGTGATGAACTTGTCGTCTTTCAAGAAGCCCAAACCCTTCCTCGGTTTTGGATCGAACTCGCCGTCGATTTTCCTACGAGAGTCTCTCCTTATGCCCCCCTTCCTGGAGCTTTCGTTATCGATGCCTCTACACTGCCAGCAACCCTCTTAAAAGGCCTTTCTGTTGTGGCAAAATGTGTAGCCGCTGCCTGTGCTAAGAAAGATCAAACTCAATGGTTAACTCTGGGTCTGGGAACATTTAACATGGCGGAAGTGTACCATGCAACGCCTTGCCCCTTATGCAAAATTGATTTTGCGGCGATAGATCATTTCCTTTTCCATCAAGCCACTTGTTCGGTGAAAGGAAAGCGGCTCGATAACACCGATGTCCAATGCGGCATCCGAGCGCTAAATGCTCATCAAAGCATCATGGTCAGTCATTTTGATGGCTGGAAGTATCTAAAATTAACTCTCAATTAAAAGGAGAATATTTATGGCAATCCAGACTCAACGTTCTTATACGAGTTCAGCAGGAACACTGATGGCACTTTATCGCTTCAATGGCGCTAAAGACAAAAATCGGCTTGATCACTTTTCATTTCAACAGGGGGGCAATAATAGCTCAGTTGACCTATCGAAAATCTGGATCAACAATTGGCCTACCAGCCATCTTAAAGGATTTAAATCGTATGTGATGCCACAAGAAGAAGTCCAGTTCGTGCAGAACCACGAAATCTTCGATATAACGGTTCCCGGTTCCCATTTTGCGACAATCAACTTAACAGTTAAAGTCTCAGGTGAAAAAAACGAGACTTTGTCTTTGACAGTACCGGAGCGGCTCACTGTTGTCGGTTTAAAAAAAATCGTCTCCAGGAAATTAGAAATTCCTAATTTAAGCCTTCTGAATCTCCAACGAAATGGTTATTCTTTAGATGCCAGCAATACTTTAGAAGATTGTGGATTTGAAAGCGGCACGGAGCTAACACTTGATTTATCCAATGAAGCCGAAAAAAAGCCCAAAGCCCAGGAAAAAATAACTACGGGGGCTTTGGAAATGGCTATTCAACCTTTTCCCTTCACAAAGCCCGAAGATACTGTACATAAGCCAGTAGTTACTGCAAAACCAGAGACCCCTGCATGGCGACTCATCTATCCAGGACTTAGTCTAACTGGTAGTTGTACAGATAAAACCTGCCAAGCTTTTAAGAACCTTTTCTATATTAGTAGAAAAATGGGAGCTTTTGATCTGGCTGAAGAGTGTGCTGAAAACACAACCTGTCCTGCCTGTCAAAAAACTCTGGAAAAACCCATTACCAATTGTGGTTTTTACGATTGCATGTACACGATTAAAGGTATGATGGAAGATGGAACAAAATTTTTAAAAGAAGACCAAAAAACATCAAAAAAATCATTTACGACCTTTGAAGAAACAGTCAATGGCATCAGCAAAATTGTAAATTGGAAATACTTAAAGATTACGACTAAGCCCTTGGTATAAACTCCTATGGCAGCCACTCCTTTTTCACAAAAGAGTTCGGCTGATCTACGAGCGAGCTCTGCTTTGCAACTACTGCAGTACTCCCACACCAAAATTTTGGGAGACCTGCATAGTAGGGCTCGTGTTGTCTGCCGAATTGTTTTAGGCCAGGGAAGCGCTACAGGATTTTTAATTGGCAAGAATCTAGTGATGACGAATCACCACGTCCTGCCTAATGAAGCCACAGCCCGGAAAGCCCAGGCTATTTTTTTCTATACCCAGGGAAATGCTCAAGCTGTTCAAGTTGATTTTGATCCTGATTGTTTCTTTTGCACAAGTAAAACTCCTGATTCTCTCGGGTTTGAGCCCCTCAAAATTCATCAACTTGACTTTACGATCATTGCGATCAAACCGCACCCCAAAATCACAGAAATCTCCCACCTAGTGTTCTCGATCTTTGATACTCCTAAACCTCAAACAGATACCCATGCCAACATCATTCACCATCCCTTAGAACAGGATGGTACAAGCTATCAAAGGGTCTCCTTCCGAAATAACCTTGTTAAAGAAGTCACTCAATTTACTCTTCATTACACGACCACGACTATGCCCGGATCTTCTGGTGCTCCTGTGATGGATGATGAAGGAAATCTGATTGCTCTGCATCGAGCGACATGTACGCATCTTCTTAAGGCTTTATTAGAAGAGAAAGTCTTAACAGCTCTTTTAAATGACCTGTTTCCAGGTGTCAAATTTGCCAAAGAAATCGTGCACAAAGACGGCAAAGAGCATGAAGGCAAATGCGCTACAGTTGAGGGTTCTACCCTTTTTATTTTCACAAAAGGAGATTGGAAAGGACTATATTGGCATAATGACAAGATGCAATCTCCTGCATCTCTCTTCGGACTTATTAAGACGAAGCATGATCCTGCTAAACTGTGGGCTCTTCGATTTTTGCGAATTCAAGGTTATTTAGTCCCTTACTTTCATAGTGAGTGTAATACTTCCACTACTATGACAGCCATCTGCACTTATCTCCATAAGCATGAGCACCAAAAGTTTGATAAGATTAAAATTCAATACGATGCGTCTCAAAAGACCCCTACCTCCATCCTCAAGGAAAGTTACCTGCAACAACTCTCTTTTCTTTCCTTATTCCTTTCGAATGAGCCCTTTCCAATAGAGAGCTTTTTCACTCAGCTCTCCATCGTTTCAAGTGCCTCACAAGAGAACAAAGAAAAAGAAGCTAGAGATCCTCACCTCATCGAGAAAGATTCTCTCAGAGAAATCCATACCAGGCTTTGCAGTTCAGAGACACCCATTGAAATGAAAACCCTCTTTGATGAGCGCGATAAGACTCCTGTAAAAAGGGTGTTAATCTTGGGAAGAGCCGGAATCGGAAAAAGCACCCTTTGCCAAAAAATTGCCTATGATTGGGCTAAGGGAGAGCTGTTTAAGGGGAAATTCGAAAGCATCTTTCATCTCAAACTGCGAGAACTAAATGCTTGGATACAGCACCCTCAAAATCAGCTGAAAGGGGTCGATGACCCCGATGTTTGGCTCAGTCACATTATCGCTTTCTTGTGCTATGCAGGAGTCTATCAAGAAACCATCCTACAACAGCTGCGCACGAAATCGGATAAAATCTTAGTCATGTTCGATGGGTGGGATGAAGCTGTGCCTGAGCTCACTCAAGCCTTAAAGCTCTGCTTTCAAAAAAGCCAGGTTGAGCACTTCTTGCTCACCTCTCGCCCGGGTGTGACAGAAGGAATCCAGGGAAACTTCCAGTTGGTTGTAGAAAATATGGGCTTTAGCCCTGATCAAATTAAAGTTTATGCGGAGAAGTTTTTCACGCATATGAAAAATCCAGATTTACCTATCTTTTTGCAACATCTGCATGAGCGCAGCGATCTATTGACCATCGCTCATGTTCCGATTCAGCTGCAGATTCTCTGCGCGCTTTGGCACAAAGGAGAGAAAGAGTTTCCCAAGACCTTAACCGAGATGTTTGCTAAAATCGTCGATCATTTGTTTACATGGGAAGAGAGTAAGAGGTCTGACAAGATGCCTATTTCCAAAAAACGACTGCTTTACCGTGCGTTAGGAGAGCTGGCGTTAAAAGGCCTTGATCAACGGCAACTGATTTTTTCAAAGGGGATGGTAGAGGATGTTTTGGCAAATCAAGATTTTGACACTCTTCGTCCTGCTGATTTCATTGGCACAGGTCTTATCAAAGGATGTGGTCAAGATGGCGAGATGTATTTTATCCACCTGACCTATCAAGAGTATTGTATTGCTCAACAAATCAGTCTGCTTTCAGAGAAAGAGCAATCCGATTTTGTCCAACGGTATCGCTATCAACCTCAATTTCACCTCGTTATCCGGATGTTGGCGGGCTCTCTTTGGGGAAAAAGCCATAAAAACATCCAGTCTTTAGAAGTGTTTTTTGAATGGCTCTATGCAGAGCCGGTGGATATGATTGGCAGTTATCAAACGGAGCTGGTGTTAGCATGCTTAGAAGAGTGCCAAAATACACAGCTCGAGGAGGTGATCTGGAAGAAATATAAGATTGCTGACTTTATAGAGAGGGTCTTTTCGAATGAAAATATGCGTGACTGTTTAAATCGATGCATGAGAAATTCAAGAAAGGCATTCTTTCAGGTTTTGAAAAAATTACAAGAAGTTGATAATGCCACGGATGTAAAATGGTTCTTAGGTAATCTTCAACATTTTCTTAAAGCGGATTGTCTATCTGATGATTTTTTTGCTTTTATAAAACGTTGCCTGTCTCATTCGAACGATCTTATATGCGACGCTGTCGTTAACGCTCTTGCGAAGCCGACCTTTCCGGCTGAAAAAAAACACTTACCCACCCTCTTAGGCTGGCTTCAAGCAGCGCTCGATGATCAATACTTTCACTGTGACGACGAAGACGTTATTGTGGCCCTTGGGATACTTGCCTCTCGGGCGGAAGAAAAATATCCCCTCGACCTTGTGGACTGGTTTGAAGCGATGCTTGCTAATCAAGACTTTGGCATACGCCGCGCTGCCGTTGAAGCCATTGTAAATCTCGCTCCTCATGCAGGGAAAAAAAACCTTCCCACCCTCTTAGGCTGGTTTGAAGCGATGCTTGCTAATCAAGACTTTGGCATACGCCGCGCTGCCGTTGAAGCCATTGTAAATCTCGCTCCTCATGCAGGGGGAAAAAACCTTCCCACCCTCTTAGGCTGGCTTCAAACAGCGCTTACTGATCAAAACGCTGTCGTACGCCGCGATGCCATTAAAGCCATTGTAAATCTCGCTCCTCATGCAGGGGAAAAAAACCTTCTCACCCTCTTAGGCTGGCTTCAAACAGCGCTTACTGATCAAAATTCTTATGTACGCCGCGATGCCGTTAACGCTCTTGTAGAGCTCGCTCCTCATGCAGGGGAAAAAAACTTCCTCATCTTCTTGAACTGGCTTCAAACGACACTTACTGATGAAAAAAACCATGTCATATACGCCGCAGTTATTAAGGCCATTATGACTCTCGCTCCTCATGCAAGAGAAAAACACTTTTTCCTCCTCTTATACTGGGTTCAAACAGCGCTTGCTGATCAAGACTATGACGTGCGCTGTGGGGCCATTCACGCCATTAAAATGCTCGCTCTTCATGCAGGGGAAAAACATTTCCCCACCCTTTTAGGTTGGCTTCAAATAGGGTTTGTTGATCAACATGTTATGGTACGCTTCTTTGCCGTTCAGGTCCTTGAAAGTATCGCCTCTCATGCAGGAGAAAAACACTTCCCATCCCTTTTGGAGTGGTTTCAAAATAAAAATGATGAGGTGCGCAGCTGTCTCGTTAACGCCATTGTAAACCTCGCTCCTCATGCAGGGGAAAAACATTTCCCCACTCTCTTAGGCTGGCTTCAAACAGCGTTTCAATACTTTAACCAACGCCGCGCTGTCATTCTGGTCCTTGGAAAGCTCGCCCCTCATGCGGGAGAAAAACATTTCCCCACCCTCCTGGGCTGGCTTCAAACAGCGCTTACTGATCAAGACTCCAATGTATACTGCCCTGCTGGTAATGCCCTTACAAAGTTCGTCCCCTATGCCCCAGAGTTTGGACGAATTTCACTCGCTGACGCTCGCGAAATCAGTCCAAACTTCAGTTATGCGGGAGAAAAGTGTCTTACAGTTTTATTAAATTGCATCCAAATTCACAAGTGGCCCAGGGATACTGTCAAAAAATTAAAGAGACAGTCTTTAGTCCTGATCCTCAGCTCTGCTGTTCTTATTCATCACCCTGCGACCAAAATGTATATTATTCCCCACATGATCGATCAAGGTATTCCACTACGCTTGGTAGAGAAAAACAAGAATATGTACCTTTTGCAGCTAGGAGAATATATTCAAGAAATCACCCTCGAACAAAAAGAATTGATCGTCCAGATGTTCTAACTCTGAAGATATAGCGCCAAATATCACAAATAATTTGAAAATATTCTCTAATTCCCAAAAAGTTGCATATTTAAGGTAGGGAAGGTGCCAAATGCCCAAATTGTTGCCAGAGGTCTTTGTTTCCCATGCTGAGATAGCTCTCTATGTTTCCAGGGAAGTCAAGAAGGGCAACCTGCGCAAACTCGGCTCCCGAGTTTATACAACCAACTTAAGCGAACCTCCAGAGGTACTAGCGAGGCGGCACGCTTGGGCTCTTGTGGGGGAGCTATTTCCGGGGGCTGTGGTTGTAGATCGGACTGCCTTGGAGCATCGCCCTGCGGCAGATGGCTCTGTTTTTATCATCTCAAACAAAAAGCGGCCGGTGATTTTGCCGGGGTTATCTATCTATCCCCGTAAGGGGGCGGCTCCTCTTCCAGAAGACAAGCCCTTTATAGGGGGACTCTATCTAGCCTGCCCTGCAAGGGCTTATCTTGAAAACTTGATCCAGCGTCGCGCTCGAAAAGGATCTCTTGCAAGAACGGTGTCCCGCGAAGAAATGGAAGAGAAACTAGAAACTCTTTTACAGGTAGCAGGTCCTGAGGCGCTTCAGACATTAAGGCAGGATGCCCATCAAATTTCTTTGACGCTTCACTTGACGAAGGAGTTTAAGATCTTAGACAGTTTGATCGGCACTCTTCTTGGAACCCGAAAAAGCCCAGTGACATCACCCCTTGCCATAGCAAGAGTTCAAGGCCATCCCTACGATGCAAAACGGCTTGATCTATTCCAAAAGTTGTACGAAGTGTTAGCTAACACGCCCTCCGTTCATCGAACGATTGCCCATACTGGGACAGCGCTTCCTTTTTTTGAAGCTTATTTCTCTAACTTCATTGAAGGAACAGAATTTGAGGTCGAAGAGGCTGCTCATATTATTTTTGAAGGGAAAATCCCCAAAGATCGTCCGCAAGATGCTCATGACATCTTGGGAACTTACCAAATGACCTCCGATTTCAAGGAGATGAAAAGGATACCTCAGAATGAAGATGAGTTGATTCATCTTTTAAAAAGTCGCCATGCCTGCCTCATGCAGAGTCGCCCTGAAGTCAAACCGGGAGAATTTAAAACCATTCCTAATCGTGCAGGACTCACTTTTTTCGTCGCTCCTGAGCTAGTGGAAGGGACCTTAAGGCAAGGCTTTAAGTGGCTTCAAGCTTTAGAGACTCCTTTTCAGAAAGCGGCTTACATGATGTTTCTTATCTCAGAAGTTCATCCTTTTGTCGATGGAAACGGCCGCTGTGCACGCCTTATGATGAATTCTGAGCTCATCGCAGCCGATCAAGCCCGCATCATCATCCCTACCAATTTATGGAACAATTATCTTTCTGCACTTAAAATTCTCTCTCTTAATCACCGTGCCGAACCTCTCATTCGGGTTCTTGATTTTGCGCAAAATTACACGTCTCTGATCAATTGGAGTAGCTTCAAAAATGCCCAGCAGATGCTCAAAGAAACCCATGCGTTTGATGATCCCAACACCTCTGATCTTATTGGCATTCAGCTTACACTGCCTACAACCCGACCCTAGTCATGTTTGGTATTGGTCAGGACTGTTATTTATTAGATAACGCTTGTTTTAAGCGATGTTACATGGAATATGGTAGGATAAAAGCAACGTTATGAAGAAAAAAAATCTCATTCATTTTTTACCGCTGCCAGTTGGGAGGACGTTGAAGAAGTTTGGAGCTGATATTCGGATTGCACGGTTAAAACGTGGTTTTACTGTTGAAATGATGGCCCAAAGAATTGGCATTCATAGGTCGACGTATAGCAAGATGGAGAAAGGGGATCCGATGGTCGGATTGGGCGCTTACGCGGCCGCATTACTCTGTTTAGGTTTTGGTACACCTTTGGGTGATTTATACGCACCAAAAAAATCCACACTCTAGATTTTTTTTATAATAGATTGGTAATAAATAAGATAAGACTGAATCTCAGCCACTTTCTTATCGGTGGTAGAGCCTGGGAACCACCAAGGCGCCTGCTAAAAGCAAGCTCCCTGCAAGCTTAGAGAATCTCATGGCCACTAGGGAAGCTGCTGCGACGAATGCGATGTTGCGAAAGTACGCAGCTTGGTGCTTTTCAAAGTTACGAATCAGCTCAAAAGTTTTGTTTTTATCTATTTCTAAATACGCTTCCGCAAGACGAGCAAGGGTATGTGAGTGCGAGGGGTTCTTTGCAAGTAAGGCTTCAGCAGCTCGAAGCATGTCGTTCTTTTGTAACTGGGTCAGGAACGCATTTTGACTATAGGTTATCAATCTTTCAATTTTGCTGGAGACATCCTCATTTCGTTTTGTAAGATCCTCAAGGAATCGCTCAAAAAATAGAGAATCTTGATGCCACTTATTGTCAAGTTCAAGATATAATAACCCAATTTTATTTTTATCAAACTCATGGCCATTATCAAGATAGCTTTTGTGATACAGCTCACGTAGAGACTTCAAGGTTGCACGTTTCTTAGGATCTGATAAGGCCTCATAAGCACCGACACGCTTTAACCATTTGGCTTTGTCTGAGATCTCTTGATCTGTGGTTAAGGGTAGTAATAGGATTTGTTCACAAGCCTGATTTGCATATTGATCACTTAAGGGGGCTGCCTCGGTATCTTTTGATTGTTTGAGTTCTTGCAAAGCACTTGCAAATTGTAAAGTCATCTCAAGCTCTTCTTTTAAAGAAGTCTTAACCTTAAGAGAATGCGTCTCGTAAAACGCATATGTTTTAAATATCTCCAGAGGGGTCCATTTTTCTTTAAGATGCTTCTGTAAAATGATGCGTAATTTAATCTCTGCAGCAAGGTCTGTTGCCCAAAGAGGATCTAATGTATATTTTGCGTATCGAAGAGAATGCATGCTGCTTAATGCGTTGCTTGCTCTTTCATAACGTCCACAGGACAAGGAGGCATCGGCATCGGCTAAATAACCGGAGAGAAACTGATCGACTCCCTTGAGTGCAAAAAGAGGGCTGTCAATAGATAAGAACATTACGTCAATTTCCACTTTACTACATCCCAGCTCTTGATAGCATTTGGCTATGGCACAATACGCTTGCATTTGGGCTAGTCCAGGCTCTAATTTGTTCGCCAACCTCTTCAGAGCTATGTCTAAAGCATCATTCTTATGTTTAATACAAGTAGCGGTATGCTGAGTCTGAATAGGCTTAAGAGCATGAAACACTTTGGCAAGTTTTAGGAGCTGCTGCAGTTTTTCGCTAGTTTTGTCAATTTGATCGCAGGCTACGAGAGATTTATGGAAAAGCAAAATGACGGGATTAAGATCCTGCTCAGCTGGCATCTTTTTTTGAATAGTTTCAGCCGCTTCGTAGAGATCAGCTGAAGAGGTGAGATTTTGAGCGAGTTGAATCGCTTCCTCTAAATCGACCTCTGCATACAGCTTCACAAGCTCTAAGAGAATTTTTTGCGGGGCTTGACTTCCTATCGTTAATAACAATGTCTTACACTCTTTCAGACAAGATTTAGCTAGACCTTCTTCATCTTTTAGTAAGACTACTCGGGCCTCGATTAGCAATCGTTTGCATTTGATAGCTTTAAGAGGACTATCCAAGAGAAAAGAGGCGCCAGATTGCCAATGGATCCACTGGTAAACGTTATAGAGGCAATAAGCACCGGCGGTTAGATAAAGACCAAACGTCCGGTTTATTTTTGTGGTTGAGGGGCTTGTTAAAGCCTCGAAAGGGACAAACCGAGAAACAAAGGAGAGAGGATTCCATGAGGTGCTATTAGCCATCTTTTACCTACCTATGTTGAAAGCAGGACTATTCTATCAAAAAATTTGGGAAACTCAAGTAGTAAAAACAAAAAAGTAGCTGACTTGTAGAAGACAGCTACTTGAAAGAGTACTACTTTAGGACACGCGAGCAGCGTGTTCTGCCATCCTATTCAACAAAAAAGAGGCTTTGTAGGAATGTTCCCACTTGTTGCTTTTGAGGTGAACACCTTTTTCGTCATAAGCAGAACATTTGACTTTGACTTCTCCCAACAAGAGCTTTTCAGCAACAGAGCCTGCTTTTCTGTCTGAATTCACTTGAGTCGTCATTCCTTTGACGGTGTAGAATCCAGTGACTCCAGCTTCTGCACTCGTTTGAACCATTCCATTCTTAGCGATCCAGCTTCCCTGTTCGTAATTTAAGTACTCACCTTTAAATTTAACTGTGTAAGCAACTTTTGCAACTTTTTTATCTGTTTGTATGTGAACTATTTTACACCAATGGTTTATTTTATCAGCATAGTCAGTGTCCATATCTTTTTTGATTAACTCAAATAATCCTTCTGATTTTATTTCAATTCCCATAAACAACTCCTTGTTTTTATAGAACTGGAGGTATTGTAACAATTGAATTAATAAAACAAAAGGCACAGATGTTTTTTTAAAAATTAGATATTAAAATTAGTTTTACTGGCTACGTCTATCGGCAACGTAAGCCTTTGTTCCATCGGGTGTGATGGCGATGGCGGAAGGGCAAGAGCCGACGGGGATCGTGACAATCACTTTCTCGGTTGCAATATCGATGACTGACAAGGTGTTGTCTTCATCATTGGCAACATAGGCTTTGGTCCCATCGGGGGTCATTGCAATGGCGGAAGGATGCTCGCCTACCTGGATTTGTGCGGTCACTTTGTGAGTTGCTGTATCGATGACTGAAACCCCTTGACTTCCGTAGTAATGGGCGACGTAGGCCTCCTTGCCATCAGGCGTTAGGGCAATGCCCCAGGGGCTGTAGTCTACCGGGATGGTTGCAATAACGGACTGCGATGCAGTATCGATGACGGAAACGCTTTTACTATTAGAGTTAGCGACATAGACTTGTGTGCCATTTAGCATGATGGCAAGGCCTTCAGGATTACAGCCGACGGGGATGGTTGCAATGACGGACTGCGATGCAATATCGATCACGGAGACGGTGTCTTGAAAGAAATTAGTGACATAAGCCTGAGTGCCATCTGGCATCATAGCAATGCAATAGGGACAGTCTACTGCAATCTTTGCGATCACGGTCTCAGATGCTGTATCGATCACTGAAATACTGTTTTTACCTGGGAGGGTCACATAGGCTTTCTGACTATCTGGCGTTATGGCAACACCAAAAGCGGTAGAGTTTAGGGGGACTGTTGCAGTTACCGTCTGAGATACAATATCGATGACTGAAACATATTTGAGATCAGCATGGGTGACATAGGCTTTTGTGCCATCTGGTGTGATCGCAACGCCCCAAGGTTGACCACCGACTGGAATGGTTGCGGCGACTTTATTAGATAGCGTAGGGATGACCGAAATCACGTTACGGTGGATCACGGGGTCTTGACCGTATAAGATCCCCCAGGAAAATAGTGCTATCCAAATCAAGCGAGCTTTCATAGTCATCCTCCTTTCAAGTTCATCGCATGATCCGTTTTTGTAGGATTCCTGAAAAGAAAAAAATTACCTGCGGAGAAGCCGATGAACCATAACGGAGCTTGCTAACACCAAAGCGCCGAAAGCTGCTCCTGCGATAGCTGCCATGCGAAGAAAGTAGGCTGCATGGCGGTTTTCAAACGCAGTGATCAGCTGATGTGCTTTTAGCCTATCGATTTCTAAATATCCTCTTGCAAGATCAGCAACAAGATTTGAAGAGTTGCCAGAGGGATTTTTTGCAACCAGCTCTTCAGCGGCTTGAGCCATCTGGGACTTTTGTTCCTTGGTTAGGAACTCGCTTTGTGCTGTCAAATGAGTGATTTTATTAGATTGCTTAAGACATTGAAGATAGTGATTGAAAAATGTAGAAGCCTCGTTGGCTTGCTTCCATTTGGTGGCAAGTTCGAGATATAATAGCCCAATCTCGTTTTTCCCAAACTCAAAACCATTATCATATGTGCTGTGATCGTACAGTTGTTTTAAGTGTAGTAGGATAGATGATGTACTAGAGTCGATAGTCGTAACACAAGCAAGGCGTTTTAAATATCTTGCTTTGATGAAAATTTGTTGATCTGTCTCTTGGGGTAATCCTCGAATCACAGTAGAAGCAACCACCTCCCACTTATTATCCAGATAAGTAGTCTTGCTATTACTGGAATTTCTTAGTGCTTGATATGCACCTGCAAATTCTAAATAAACTTCAATCTGCTCTTCAACAGACCATTTAGAATGAGAAATATTCATAAGCATATTATGATAGCTCGAGAGCATCTGAATAGGGGAGGCTGCTGCAGGATTTTTGCTCTGTAAATCGATTCGCGATTTAATCTCTGAAGTAAGACCGGTTGCCCACAAAGGGCTGGATTCATGTAGTTGAGTTCGAATCTTAACTGCTTCAGTTAATTCATTAGACGCTTTTTCATAAAGCTCACAGGACAAGCAGGTATCTGCTATTGCTAAATGGCCAGAGATAAGCTCATCATTGCCACTGATCCGCACGCACGCTAGCGATGCGTGAACGAATAACGATGGGATGGTTTGATCTGGATCTCCCATTTCTTGATGGCATTTGGCTATGTCACAATACATTTGCACTTTATGTAGTTGTTCACCAGCCCCCTCCGCCAGCTCCCGAGCTGTGTTTATAGCGGTATTAGGACTCTTAAGAGCACGAAAGGCTTTGGCTAGTTTTAGGAGTTGCTGGAATTTTAAAGAAAAATTTTCAATTTGAGGACAGACATCGAGAGATTTTTGGAAAAGCGCAATAAGACCTTCTTGGGAGGGGCTTTTTTCCCGAATACTTTCAGCGGCTTCGTAGAGATCAGTTGAAGAGGTGAGGTTCGTAGCGAGTTTAGTAGCACGCTCTGGGGCGATCTCTGCATACAACCGCACGAGTTCTAGGAGAATTTTCTGTTGGGGTTTATCGGTCAGTGTTGCAGAGAGCGCCTCGCACTGTTGCAGCAAGTCTTTAGCTGTTAGATCTGCACTTTGCTTTAAGAGCTCTTGGGCTTCGGCTAGCAAACACTTGCATTTGACGAATTTGAGGTTGTTGTCCAAGAGAAAGGAGGGGTGAGATTGCCATTGACGCCAATGGTAAAGGTTGTAAAGGCAATAAGCGCCTGTAGCCAAAGAAAGACCAAATACCGCGGCTGTTTTTAGGGACAAGGCGCTTTTTAACGCTTCAAAAGGGACGAAGCGGGGAGCTGAGAGCGGATTCAATACGGTGCTAGTGGTCATCTTTTACCTGCCTGTAAAAGAGGCGTTTTATCAAAAAGTTGACTATTTTTCTATTAAAAATATTTATTTAGATAGGACGTTGTGGAGGATGCTCCAGCGCTTGCCTTCGGGGGTGTAGGTCTTGCCGAGGAACCAGTAGCGGCGTTGCTGGAGCTCAAAGCCTTGCTGCTCTTTGAGAACAAGCCATTCGTTGAGGAATCGGACGAGCTGTCCTTCATTATACCTGACAGGATAGGCTAAATATTTTTTCCCGAGCTGGTCATTGAACGAGAGGGTGGTGTAAGAGGGATCGGTTAAGCACCAGATGTAGGCTTGGAGTTCGCCCCAGACGACGGCATCGACGGTCTTGTCTAATAGGGCTTCGGGTCTGACTTTGGTGATCTGGCTGTTGGGGAAATAGGTGGTTGCTACTTCTTGGTAGGCTCCGAGGGCGCCGATTTTTAACTGGTGATCTTGTTGAAGAGCCGTAAGGTTGACTTCAGTAGGGGCTTCTGAGCGGGAGGTAATGAGGACATTAGCTTGCTCCATGTAAGAGTTGGTGAAATCGATGTTGATGATTCTTTGTTCGTCCATGATGATGGCTGACATGATAATGTCGCAGTAGCCGTTGTTGAGATCTTCAACAATGGTGTCATAGCGGATGGGGACAAATTCGAGCTTGACTTCGAGGTCTTTGGCAAGCTGATAGGCATAGGCGACATCGTAGCCGACGAGCTCTCCCCATTTGTTCCAATAGCAAAAAGGGATGCTGAGGTCGTCATAGCCGACGCGCAGCATGCCTCGTTCACGGATTCTTCCTAGGACGGAAGGGCTTGTAGAAGGGGGGGCAGGGACGCGTTCACGGTACACGGTTGCGGGAGGTGGAGACTCGATCACGGAAGAGAGTCTGAGGCTGTAGTAGAGGTCATGGTAGTTGTCGCTGGTATGAATGAAAGTTTTTCCCAGGAATGCGAGGCCAAAAAGCACGACACCCATACAGCTGCAGTGGGTGAATAGACGACGCCACTGGATTTCTAGGAGGCCGTAGTATCTCAAAGCGACGAGGTAAAGGAAGCTGAGCATGGAGACGGTGCTGAGGAGAACTTGGAAGTTGAGGGTGATGGCGGAGATTTCGGCATAGAGGTTGAAGCTTTCGGCGGGTAGGGAGAGGGTTTTAAGGAGGAAGGGGAGCGCAATGAAGGTGAACTGAGGGGTTCCAATGGAAAAGAGGGTGACAAGGAAGGGGAGGGCAACGGCTTCAAAACCTGTAATGGGATGGCGATAAAAGAACGAGAGGAAAAAGAGGAATAGAAGGGGGAGAAAGTTACCGATCTGCGCAAATCCAAATCCGATGGGGATGATGGTCTGCGAAGTGCCTTTAAAGGTTCCCAAATCGAGATGTTTGTGATCGGCGAGCCTGCGCATGGCGTTATTGATATAGGGAAGCGCAATGGTGGGAATGGCGGTTGCAAAGGGGAGGAACCCGACAATTTTATATTCCTGAAAAAGGACTCTGTAGGGAATCGATGTCAAGCAGGAGACGATCGTGGGAAGAACCCAGAGACTGAGAATTAAGGTGACGAAGATGATGAGGCCGACATAGAGTTGGAGTTTTGCGAGATCTTCAAAGTTAACGGTTCCCGTGACATAGGCGATGTGGGCAAAAATGCCGATCGGGGAGGCCAGAGAAATCCACTTGATCACGCGGTCGAGCGAGGTGTTGACCCTTTCCAGGAGGCTTAAGAGGGGCTCTTTATCTTTTAAATGCATGATGGCTAGGCCAAAGATGACACTGAAAAGGGCGACGATGGGGACGACGTTGTTGAAGATATCAAAGAATTTGGCTTCAGCAACGGGACTGGATTGCACTCCGGGAATGATCACCGAAGACTCAAGAGAAAAATTAGAGGCCGGATTAGGAAGGGGAGTGGGGATGAGAATTTTTGCAATGTAGCAGACGATGAGAGCCAAAAGCCATAGCAGAAGGAGAATGGGCCACCCTTTTTTGAAGAGTTTTTTGGCCGGAGCAGGAGAAAGGGAGCCCAGGCCGTGCATCAGTAGCGACGGGATGTAGGGTAAAACGATGATTTGCAGAGAAAAGATGAAGATGTCGCCGACCGGTTTTAAAATTTTACAAAGCGGCCCGAAAAATAGACCCGCAATGATTCCGAAGATGATCGCGAAAAGCGCCTGGTAGCCGATCTTAGAATGGATCATGAACCTAGCTCACTATGTTTTTTTTCTAAGAGCCTGAGTTTCATCAGCAGAGAGGCGCTGCGCGCGAAGAGGAGACGCTGAGGGCGCAGAGGAAAAATAAAAGGAGGAGAAGTTTCAAAAAATATCCTCTCTGCGTACTCTGCGTCTCTCCTCCGATGAAATTTAATTCTCCCATTTATGGCGTGAGATAGGTTCATAGGCGTCTTTCACAGCTGAGGACGGTGTTTGACATTAGCATAGCAATGGTCATGGGTCCAATGCCGCCAGGAACGGGGGTCAGATGGGAGGCAAGTTTGGCAACTTGGACAAAATCGACATCGCCAATGATGTGAGAGCCTTGCCGATTGATGCCGACGTCGATAACAACGGCTCCGGGTTTAACAAAAGAGCTGTTGATGAAGTGGGGCTGGCCGATGGCAGCAATGAGAATATCAGCTGACAAGGTGAGGTCTTTAAGGTTATGGGTTTGGCTGTGGGCCACTGTCACTGTCGCATTGGCAGTGGGACTTTTTTGCATGAGAAGAGCTGCAAGAGGCTTTCCCACGATGTTGCTGCGTCCGACAATGACGACGTGTTTTCCCGAGCAGGAAATTTTATAGGCTTGTAAAAGCTTGTGAATGCCGTGAGGGGTGCAGGGGATAAATCCATTTTTTTCACCTAACAAAAGCCGTCCCATATTGATGGGATGAAATCCATCGACATCTTTGTCAGGGTGAACAGCTTCCATCAGCGTTGAAGCTGAAAGGTGGGGAGGGAAAGGTTGTTGGATTAAGATGCCATCGATGGTGGGGTCTTGGTTCAGAGTGGCGATATGAGAAAGGAGTGTTTTTTCAGGAACGTCAATGGGAAATTGGTGATCTTTAGAAGCAATCCCAATGTCTTCTGAGGCCTGTTTTTTCATGCGGACGTAGGTTTGAGAGGCGGGATTATCGCCGATGAGGATGAAAGCGAGGCCAGGAGGGCGTGTCAAGACTCCGACTTTTTTTTTCAGGTCGTGAAGGATTTGCAAAGAGAGCTTTTTTCCATCGAGAAGGATCACTGCAACTCCTTTTGAAGAACAGCGTGGAGGTGCTGATTCGTTGCCAAGATAGAGCTGGGTTGAAAAATTTTACAGGGAGATCCGTCGTATTGGGTGACAGTTCCTCCGGCTTCTTCAATGAGAAGGAGGCTTCCGGCAAAATCCCACGGTTGTAAACTAGCTTCCCAGTAAGCATCGAATCTGCCTGCGGCGACGTAAGCCATATCAATGGCTGCAGAGCCCAGGCGGCGGATGGGAATGCCTTTTCTTAAGAAAGAGGAAAAGGTCTCAATACAGTGGAGAGGATCTTCCTCGACGTTATAGGGAAATCCTGTGGTGACAAAAGCGTCTTGGAAAGAGGCATTCGTCGAGACATGCAGCGGTTTGCCATTGAGAAAGGCGCCATGGTCTTTTAAAGCCCAAAAAAGCTCCTGAGTCATGGGTTGGAAGACAGCACTGGCAACGATCTCTTCTTGAACAGCCACTGCAATGCTGACGCAGAAAAGAGGAACTCCATGGGCAAAGTTGACGGTTCCATCAAGGGGATCGACAATCCAGGTCACCTCTCCTTGTCTTGTATGTCCTTGCTCTTCTCCGATAAAGCCGTGATCGGGAAACCGTTTCATCAAAGTTGTTAGGATGCAGTCTTCAGCGGCTTTATCATACTCGGTGACAAGGTTGTGGCGGCCGGGTTTGGAGGTGATTTCGAAGGTGGTATCAAACCCTTTTCGCAGAAGAGCTCCAGCTTGGAGGGCGACTTGGATTGCAGTATTGAGAAACTCTTGATTATCCTTGTTCTTCTTCATGCTTAATTTTGGGGAAAAGCCCTCTCCATCCAACCTTTTTAATGTATTTATACAACTTCAGAGGGCATGTAAACCATAAAAAAGCATAAAGGCCATCAACAGCTGACATGAGAAGGGTATCTATGCATGCGCTGGCAAACGAAATAGAAAGACCTCGGTCAAAGAGATAGATCGTCGTGAGCTCTAGGGTTGTAGAGACGGCGGCAATGACGGCAGTAAAAAGCGATAGCGCTAGGGGTTTGTCTTCGAAAAAATGTTTCTTTTGTTTGTAAACTAAAAGCGTTGTGAGCGCCCATGTAAGAGTCATCAGCCCAAAACGAAACTCCGATGAGATGAGATCGAGGATGACCCCGCAACCGAGCGAGATCCAAAGCGATTTAGAAAAAGGGGCGGTGTAATAAGCCAGAGCTAAAAAGGGAGCAAAAAAACTGAGGTGAAGAGCGGGAAAGCCCGCACTGCAAAATAGAGCGGCTGCGAGTGCTAAGCAAAAGGGGATGTATAAAGGAACTGATTTCATATGCTATGCCATCTTAGAGCGGTTGAGACAATTTCACTCAGTTCGCTATGTTCGGGTGTCCAATCCAAAAGCTTTCGAGCTTTTTCAATGGAGGCAACTAAGGCATCGGGGTCGGAGGGGTTTTTCGCTATCTTCTGATGGGGGACAGGTTTTCCCGACTGCTTTTCAACCATCGCAATTACCTCTTGTACCGAATATCCGCGGCCACTCCCCAGGTTCAGTGTAAGGCTCTCTCCTCCTTTAAGTAACCACTGCAGCGCCTTCACGTGAGCCATCGCAAGATCTGTGACATGGACATAGTCCCTAATGGCTGTGCCGTCCCCGAAAATTTGCAGCTGCGGCTTTTTGCCAAGCGCTGCCAGGATCGCCAGGGGGATCAGATGGGTTTCATGGCGGTGGGCTTCTCCAATCAAGCCGCTAGAGTCGGCTCCTGCCGCATTAAAATATCTCAGTGAGACGGATCTCATTTGGTGGGCTTTGAAGAAATCGGGTAACATCTCTTCGACCATTTTCTTAGTTTTTCCATAGACGTTGATCGGTTGGCAAGGGTGGTCTTCTGTAATAGGAATTTGGTTAGGCATGCCGTAGACGGCAGCAGTGCTGGAGAAGACGAGCGCCTGAACCTTACAACATGCCATAACCTGGAGAAGGGTCAATGAACCAACAACATTATTTCGATAGAATTTTCCAGGATCAATGGCAGATTCGCGGCAGTCGATCTCTGAAGCGAGGTGAATGACAGCGGTAGGGGAGTGGCTTTTAAAGGCTTTTTCTAAAGTCTGTTCATCCAAGAGATCGCCTTCAACAAGAGTGCCCCACTTAACGGCTTCTTTGTGGCCACTTTGCAAGTTGTCATAAACGACGGGTGAAAATCCCGATGCGCTTAACTGTTTACAGACGTGGCTTCCGATGTAGCCAGCGCCACCCACGACGAGAACTGTCAACTAAAACGCTCCTTTAGATAGAAAAATAGCGGGTATTGTTTTGCAAATGATCTGTAAATCCAAGGATAGCGACTGCTTGTCGATGTAGCTTTCCTCTAACCGAAGTCTTTCTTCGAAGGTGAGTAAATTGCGCCCCGAAGTTTGCCAGATTCCTGTAAGACCTGGTCTCACAGATAAAATTTTAGAGGCTTTAGCGCCAAAGTATTTTTGGATCTCTTCTTCGGTCACAGGTCTTGGGCCTACAACACTTAAATCCCCCCTTAAAACATTCCAAAATTGAGGAAATTCATCGAGAGATGTTTTTCTTAAAAACCTTCCGACGCTGCTGATACGGGGGTCGTCCTTCAATTTATAATAGGTGTCCCACTCTAGTCTCAGAACGGGGTCTTGAGCCAGAATATCTGCCAGCATCTGATCGGCATTCAGGCACATAGTGCGGAATTTCCAGCAATAGATTGTAGCGCCGTCTTTCCCGACCCTTTTAGAGGAGTAAAAGACCGGGCCTACGGATGTGATTTTAATGAAAATAGCAATGAGTATTCCCAAAGGAAGAAAGCAAATCATTGCACAAAGACTAAAAATAATATCAAATATCCGCTTCATAGCATTAAAGATATATCTTTTTATCCGATTAATTGCAAATGCGGCCGATCTTCAAGTTTTTTTTGGATTCCAAATTTGTATTCCTTTTATAAGCAACTGAGAGCTCAAGTGGCTAAAGATCAGAGTCGAGGCAATCTCTGCATAAGGAGGTTTTGTTCTACTTAATTTTTGACCCAAGTAACTCAACACTAAGGTGGTGAAAATAGCATGAACGAGGCCTAAGGCATCATATTTATGTTTTCCTAGTAGCTTAAAAACAGATTGGCGTCTTAAATACTTTTCCCTGAGAGTGTCAGCTACATAGTAGAGAGCAGATAATGCTGCCATCGTGACAGGATGTGTGGATTTGGCAAAACATTTGCTGATTGTAAAACCTACGAGAGCGCTTAGACCTACATGCCGAAGAGCAATGCCACCCATAATCAAAAACCTCAAAGTTAAATTTAAAGAAAAATCTAGCAAAAGTAGGATTTTCAAACCAGAGTTTAGCTGAGTTTTTTTGAGAGTTCGAAAAGCTCTTTTTCAATCTGCTCGAGTTGAGAGCGCATTTTATCGACGAGTTGAGGAGGAGCCTTTGTCACAAAATCAGGGTTGCCAAGCTTTGCAAGAGTCGTCTGCTGTTGCTCGATGAGCTTGCTCTGTTCTTTGGTAAGGCGGGCTTTTTCTTTTTCTCGCACTTCGGCAGGAAGAGGAATGGCAATTTTGAGATTGCACGCAAAGGCCGTCGAGGCTGAAGAGGGGGCAGAGTCTTCAGTGGAAAATGAGAGGCTCTCTAAACGAACCAAGGCTTGTAAAATCGTTTGATGTTTGCGGACGAAGGCGAGCCGCTCTTCAGGGCCGATGAGGAGAACTGTTGTTGCGGTTCCTGGAGGAACTTGCATCTCTGCGCGGATATTGCGGATGGCATGAACGAGTGTATCAATCGCTGCAAACTCGTCTTCGACGGCGGGGTCCATGTCGATTTCCCGGATCACTTTGGGATAGAGAGAGACAATGCAGGCAGGCGCTTGCAGAGCTTCAAGTGTTTCTTGAGTGTAGGGATCTTCGGTTTTAATAAGGGTTGGAAATCGACTTTTTAAAAGCTGGAATAGCTCTTCTGTAATAAAGGGCGCCATTGGATGGAGGAGACGGATGGCGCAGCATAAGACGACGAGTAAGATCTTCTGTTTATTACTTTTTTCTTCAGGAGATCCCCGTTTTCCAAAGAGAATGGGTTTAGCAATCTCGACATAGTAAGCACAAAACTCTTTCCAAAAGAAATCGTAGGCAGAAAGTGCGGCTTTATCAAAGGCGTATTCATTGAGAGAGGCGCCGACTTCTTCAATGATGCGATTGAGACGAGAGAGCATCCACCGATCTTCGAGTCCCAAGAGCTTGAGATCGATACCGGAGCCGATTTCGAGATTTTCAAGGTTAAGAAAGACAAAGCGAGCGCCGTTCCACACTTTATTTGCGAAGTTCTTGAACTCTTCAAAGCGGCGGCGGTCAAGGTCGATTTGCCGAGCATGGGTGGCAGAGGCTGCTAGTGCCATCCGCATCGCATCAGCCCCAAAAGAATCGATGATTTCTAAGGGATCGATGATGTTGCCTTTGGATTTCGACATCTTTTCCCAACGGCTTTGGACTTCGGAGGGAAGTGCTTGGCCCAGATCGTAGGATTGACGCTCTTGTGAAGAGAGGTAAGCAATGGAGCCATCAGCTTGATGTCTCCAGTACGATTTTCCGAAGATGAGACCGTGGAGAAAAACCGTGGAAAAGGGTGGGGTATTGAAGACGTAATCTCCCATCATGATCATCCGGGCCACCCAGAAAAATAAAATATCGTGACCGGTGACTAGAACAGAGGTGGGGTAAAAGGTCTTCAAATCAGGGGTGGGCTCAGGCCATCCTAGGACGCTAAACGGCCATAAGGCCGATGAAAACCAGGTGTCGAGCACGTCGGCATCTTGGACCCACAAAGAGGGATCTTTAACGACTTCAGGAGGGCCGTTTTCATCTGCGGAGCAGACCATGACGGAGGGGTCGTCTTTACGATACCAGATCGGGATGCGATGCCCCCACCACAGTTGGCGTGAGATGCACCAGTCACGCAAGTTGTGGATCCAATGAAAATAGGTGTTTTCAAAGTTCTCAGGGATGAGGCGGACTTTTTTCGCTTGCACCAGGTCGATGAGCTGGCTTTTGAAGTGGGAGGTTTTGACAAACCACTGCTTAGAAAGATAGGGTTCGATCACAGCTTTGGAGCGGTAGGAGACTCCTACACGGTGGTTGTATTTTTCAACTTTTTCTAAAAGACCTAGGGTTTTAAGTTTTTCGACAATTTTTTGGCGGGCCTGTTCAACCGAAAGTCCTTCAAATTCCCCTCCATTGCCATTGATTTTTCCGTCGGGGGTCAGAATATTGATCATGGGAAGGTGGTGGCGCTCAGCCATCGCATAGTCATTGGCATCATGGGCAGGAGTGACTTTGACAACGCCTGTACCGAACTTAGGATCGATCAAAGCATCGCCGATAATGGGGACTTGCCGGTGAGTGATCGGAACTTTGATTTGTTTTCCGATATAGAGTTGATACCGGATATCTTCGGGAGAGACAGCGACAGCGGTATCGCCCAGGAGTGTCTCAGGACGGACAGTGGCAATGACAAGGGATTGGTCGCTATCTAGCAAGGGATAGCGAATATAATAGAGAAAAGACTCGCGCTCTTCGTATTCGACTTCATCATCGGCCAGCGCCGTTTGAGTGATAGGATCCCAGTTGACCAGGTAGTCGCCGCGGTAGATGAGCCCATCGTCGAACATTTTTTTGAACATGGTTCTGACGGCTTTCGAACGAGGCTCGTCCATTGTAAAGGCCAGTCTATCCCAATCGCACGAGCAGCCTACCCGTTTGATCTGGTTAAGAATCTGCTCTTCACTTTGAGTCTTCCACTTCCAGACGTGCTCGAGAAACTCTTCACGGCTAAAATCGGTCCGCCGTTTGCCTAGCGTTTTCATGAGGTGGCGCTCAACAACGGTCTGCGTGGCAATTCCTGCATGGTCGGTTCCAGGGACCCAAAGAGCTTCGTAGCCGCACATCCGTTTCCAACGGATTAAAATGTCTTGCAAGGTATTGACGAGCGCATGGCCCATATGCAAGACCCCCGTCACATTAGGTGGAGGGATCACAATCGTATAAGTTTTTTTTGAAGTTGAAGAGCGCGCTTTGAAAAACCCGCCACGCTCCCAAAACTGGTACTGCTTTTCCTCAACATCTTTAGGCTCGTAAGCCTTAGGGATTTCTTCCATAGAGTCTAGAATGTACCAAAGAGATGGACATCACGCCAAGTAAATTAAACGGCATCGTCTTTCGAAGTCCTTGGAAAAAGGGTGAACATCAGATTTTGCGCAATGCTCTTGTATTTTCTGCCAGTTCAGAAACAAAGGATAGACCTTTCCTGCCGCTTGATTAAGTGCTTTGCTGGCTATTTTTTCCAACGACTTTCCCTGGTCAGCGAATTTGGCATAGATATACGCATGAGATTCGAGTAGACGGGCCGCTTCAGGATCGCTCTGATCGGTTTTTTCCAATAATTGTTTTGTCTGTGGGATGAGCTTTTGCTCGACTTCTAGGCTGTCCTGGATAAAGTTAGTGAGGCCTCTTTGCATCAAATTGCAGGTAGCCTCTTCATCCTTCAAAAGATGCTTTAGAGTTGAATGCTCTATAGCTATCTTGGTGATTTCGATGTCAATTTTTCCAATTTCGCTACTGAGAACATTCATCACATTTAAATCCCTTACGAACGTCATTTCATCGCGCAGTTTCTCTAGAGAAAGACGGTTTGTGGTGATAGAATTGAAAATTTCTTGGATCTTTTTTTCACGAACATGTTGGGGTTCAGTTAAAACCTTCTCGACAATTTCAGCAGTCTGAATACCAGCAACAGCAGCAGTCATATTTACCTTTTTGTTAGGAGTTATCCGATACTATCCTAAGAAACCGCTGATTTCCCCACAATTCATAAAGAATTTTTAAAGGTGTACCAACTTTAGTCTGAAAGCATTTTTGGTTTCCTTATCGTGCACTATCATTTTGATTGTTTTAGAAAATTTATCACGATCTCTAAGTGTGTAGTATTCTTCAGCGACCTTGGCGATAAAAGCTTCTTTGGTTTTTGTATCATGGACGATCAGGCTGATCGTATTGAGCGCTTTATCTAGATCACAAGGGCTAAGGTTGAAGTAATGTTCAGCGACTTTGGCAATGAAAGCCTCTTTGGTTTTCGTATCGTGGATGATCAGGTTGATCGTCTTGAGAGCTTTATCTAGATCAAGAGGGATAAAGTGGTAATAATGTTCAGCGACCTTGGTAATGAAGGCCTCTTTGGTTTTCGTATCGTGGATGATCAGGTTGATCGTCTTGAGAGCTTTATCTAGATCACGAGAGGGAAAGTCGTAATAATGCTCGGCTACTTTGGCGATGAGAGCCTCTTTGGTTTTCGTATCGTGGATGATCAGGTTGATCGTCTCAAGGGTTTTATCTGGATCGCGAGAGAAAAAGTTGAAATAACATTCAGCCACTTTTGCAATGAAAGCCTCTTTAATTTTCGTAGCGTGGACTATTTTTGTGATAATCGATATTGCATTAATTTTATCACCAGATAGGTAAAATGCTTCAGCTAAAATAGGGAGTATTTGATCAAATTCCTTAGAAAGGTTGGCCAGGATTTGCCAATATGCATCGGTTGTAGTATTCTTGCTATTAGCCGAATTTTCATCTAATGTCAACTTAGTCTTAAGGTTAAAAAATTCATCTAAAACTAGCTTCCATTGTAATAGATTTTCTTGATTAATGGGTTTTTCAAGGGGATAATGGAGTGATTTTGTCTTTGTTAAGGATTCAGAAAGATGATCAAGAGAATCTTGTTCAATTCCTCCGTTAGATTTCAAAACGGCTGCAAGATTTTTTAAATGCCCTAGGGCCCTTTCAAGGCAGGCCTGCATGGCATTCAAATCTAAAAATTTTTCTTCAACAAGAGTTTCCTCTACATTTGGAGCTGAAGCTGGGCTTCCCTTATGGGTAAGACCCATGGACCATAGGCAATTGAAGACTAACCTTTGAAGAAGTGTTGCCTGAGCACTATTAAAATTGACTGAGTAAGACCGTATTTTTTCTCTTGATGCATAGACCAATATGAGAGATAGCAAAGCCATGGCTATAGCAGGACTCTTCCATGAGACCTGTGTAAAAGTTTGGAATCGTAAAGACGACACTGAGCGATTTAAGCTGTCTAATTGAGTCAAGCGAACTCCTATAGGTTTGGCAAGCATTATACCAGGTGAAGGTCAGAAAATGGTAGATTTATTTTCGAGGCAACTCAATTTTTAATTATTCATAAGTCGCTCTCCCACAGGAGATGATATGATTTTTTTTAAATTTGAAGGTCAGTGTAACAATATTGAATATTTATATAAAAATCATTATAATATGGCCATTAAAATGACGCTATATTTATGAAACGGATTCTTCCTAGATGTCTTTAGAAACCTATAACACACTAGCCATTGAGTTCAACCGACTGGCTCATGATTTTAACTATCAACTGCCTATCACGGAATTAAAAGAATTTCTCAATTTTTTACGTTCTGGTGGGGACTCTAGTTTTGACTAACTTTGAAGCTTATGAGAAAATCTACGGCTGCGGAGGGCGATATAGCCGTCTGGCCGGATGAGGTAGAGGCACGGCTTTGAGGCTCTGTAGGGTAGGGCAAGGACATGGTCAAGGGGGAGGTGGCGGATGGCTAGGGGGTGAGGGAAGGTGGGAAGATAGTCGGGGTTGCCGAAGACGAGGAGGATAAAGCGGGTTTCAGAATCGTTTTCTAAGAAGGGGGCGAGATCGCCGGGTCGAGGACCAGGCCAGAAGAGGTTGCGGAGGGAGTGGCGAGAGAGGGAGCTGGAGCGATAATGGGTTTTGGTTTCAGCAAGGGCTGCGGAGAATCTTCTGCGGAAAAAGCGCCAGCGAAATAGTTTCCCGAGGGTGCGAAAGAGGAGATCTCTAAGCCAGGGGTAGGGGGTGGAGATGAAAAATGTCGCTAGCGTTGTCGCCCAAAGCGTGTGCCTAGCAACGGGGTGGCGCTCTTCATGGTAGGTGTCTAAGAGTTTAGGAGAGGCGCTGCCTGTGTGGACAAGAGCGAGCTTCCAAGCAAGATTGAAAGCGTCTTGGATGCCGATGTTGAGGCCTTGGCCTCCGGCAGGGCTATGGATATGAGCGGCATCACCGCAGAGAAAGACAGGGCCTTTAGAAAAATGAGAGACGATACGGCGGTGGATGGAAAAGAGTGAGGCCCAGATGATTTTTTCGATGGGGAACTGGAGGGTGCTCTCAAGAAGGGCCTTAGTGAGTTCGGGGGTCTCTTGATTAGGAAAGGTCATGATCAGGCGGAAGTGGTGAGGAGTGGGAAGGGGGATGATGCCTAAGATGCCTTTTGCATTGATGAAGGCGTGGATCTCACGGTGAGAGAAGGGGAAGTTGGGAAGGGAGACATCGGCGAGTCCAAAGTTTTCTGAAAACCTAGTTCCTTTGAAGGGAAGACCGAGCGCGTGGCGAACAGTGCTATGGGCGCCATCGCAGCCGACGATCCAGCGCGCCTCAAGGTTGTCTTGGAGGTTGATGAAAGGGGTATTTCGTTCGATTGTGCCCCCGAGCTCTTGGAGGCGTTTAGTGAGGATGGCTTCAGTGTCAGCTTGAGGAATGATGAGGACAAAAGGGTAAGCAATCGGAAGGTCTGTGAAGCTGGTTTGACCAATTTGTTTTCCATTTTCGTAAAGATGAACGGTGTCTACGGGAAGTCCCTTATCTAACATGTGACCCAGAACGCCGAGTTTTTCAAAGATATCGAGGGATCTAGCTTGTAGAGCTAGAGCGCGCGACTGGGTTGTTGCCGCGGGGAGTTTGTCAATGAGGCGGATTTTAAGGCCGTGGCGGAGAAGTTCGCAGGCGAGAGTGAGGCCTGTAGGGCCTGCTCCCACAATTAAGACGTCAATATTCTTCTGTGGCATTTTTAAGTTGATGGAGGGTTTTAAGGCATTTTAAGGCTTCAGACTCCTGACCCGAGCAGCGGTGTAAAAGGACGAGTTGGCGATAAAGCTGCATTTTTTCCCAGAGGAGAGCGTTTTTAATCCACCCTTTTTTTAAGTCGATACGTCCTGCCAGGTAGTGGCCCAGTAGTGTTGTTGTATGAGGGAAGGGGGTTTCTGTGACGGCTAGAAAGTGAGATCTGGCGATGACTTCTCCTTCGGTTTCCCAGAGGTAACATCCGAAAAGAGGGAAGAGGGGAGAGTTTTCTTGTGTGAGCTGTTCTAGGGAGTATTTTTCAAAGATGACGCTGACCTCTTCCCACCGTTTCAAAAATAGGAGAGCCCAGATTTTTTGGGTTTCATCTTGGATATAAGGTAAGACATCTTCAGTTAGGTCCTGGTCAAGCGCTGTTTGGACGAGATACAAGAGGAGTTGGGGGGAAGTCGGTCCTTGTTCAAGAGCTGTTTTGACGGTTTTTTTGTGAGCTAAGAGAGCTGTCTGGATATGAGGGAATTCTGCAAGAGAGGGGTGGTCTTGGACCATTTCAAAACAACCGAGCTCTAACAGAGCATAAAAGGCGTCTTCTACATAGTAGCCATTATCGATGTTTTCAACTAAAGGAATAGGACGGGCTAAGAAAAATGCGAGATACATAGTGATGGCTTCAGGGTTGAGAAAGGGGACGATCTCCCAATTTTTTCTCATGCTATCAATGAGCTTTTGGTGGTCGGGATTGGAGAAGATCTGGGGTAAATGGCGCAGCGCTAGGAGCGCAAAGTGGTAAGCTGCGATGCGATCGTGAGAGGAAGACTCATGGAGACGAAAAATGAGATGTTCGACTAGCCGTGGCAAAAGAGGGTGCTGGGCATATTTACGGATGGCAAGTTCGAGGCATTTGACTTCTTCTTCGACTTCTTTCATGGCTTTGTAGACAAGCGACTTTCCTAAATATTCTAAGGGGGCGCCTGCCGTAAAACGCAGCTTTCCAAACTCTTCTAAAGATGTGGAGAGAAGCTGATCTCGGATTTTTGTTTTTTTATTGGCAAGGCCAGCTTCTAGTAGAGTGACCCCTGAGCGGAAAATCGCCTCTCTTCCTTCTGCCCGGCCGGGAAAGGAGGTTGAGATGCGACGGTATTCCATGAGGGCTTTGGGATAATCTTTGCTCGCTAAAAAAGCGTCAGGAATGGCAAGGCAGCTCACGGTCACATTTTGACTGCCAATGAAAACTTGTAGATGAGGGATCTCTAGGTCGGCATCGCGGAGGAGGAGCCCGACATGTGTTCCTGCAAGGGGAGTGTGGCTAATATAGTGAGCAGAGAGGATATTGTCGATGAAGATGCGGAGATGGCTATCGGTTTTCTCAATCCGAATCGCATGCCAAATCTCTGGCTCAAGAGCCACATTGCTAATTTCTAAAACCTCAATATTGCAACGAAAGAGCTTACAGCCGGGCTGGAGCTTAGAGCCTATCCAGATGCAGTACCCATCCATGAGACTTTGCCGCTCTCCAGCTGCTGGCACATTGAGAAGTAGCCCCACTCCATGGCTCGATTTTCCCAGGCGAATAAAAGTCTCGATTTTAGTGTTTCCTGAAAAAGAGGAGTTAGAGATCATTAAGTTCACCCACTCCATCACCTCGGTAGAGCGGGTGATCGCGATATGTTTGGCGAGCAAGATATTTTCTTGGAACTCCCAATCTTCTTTTCGATCGATTTTTAACTCTTGGGCGGGAATCCATTCGGGCTTTCCCTCCATAAAGCTTTCAACATCTCCAATTAATTCCGTGACATGTTGATAGCGGAGCTCTTTCTTGGGTTGCAAGCACTTTTTGACAATTTGGCTCAAGGTGTGAGGAATATCACGGTAGGGTGCAGCCTCGATCGGATCCATGAGCTCTTCATAGATCCACATTTTTTGAAAAGTCTCTATATCAGACCGTTTAAAGGGGAGTCTCAAGGTCAAAATCTGATACAGGATCACCCCCAGCGCATAAAGGTCTGTTTGTTCGGAAGAGGGTTCGTTTGAGGCTCTCTCAGGCGCTAGGTAGGCAAGGGTTCCGACAATTTTTCCAGGACGGGTCAGGTGAGGGAGTGTGGGGATTTCTTCATTGTCGAGCTCGCTTTCTTTTTGGTCGATATATTCAGCAAGTCCCCAGTCGATGATCATCACCTCCCCGAATTTTCCTAAAATGATGTTTTCGGGTTTTAAGTCTCTATGAAGCACTCTTCTTGAGTGGCAGTGGGCGACGGCCTGGCAAATATTTAAAAAATAGCGCATCAGTGAGGAAATGGCCACTTTGGGGTCGTTAGCAGGGGTCTCTTTCAAAGTTTTCTTAAGAGTATCTCCTTCGACAAATGGCATCGTGTAAAAGACAGCGTCGTTAGCTTCACTGATCGAAAAGATCGGGATAATCGAGGGGTGGTTCAGCGTAGCGGCAATATGGGCTTCTCTTAAAAACCGACGTTTGATGGATTTGAATTTTTGCAAGTCGTCCCGAATTTTTTTTAGGGCCACTTGCCGCTGGCAAATATTGTCATAAGCGAGAAACACCTCGCCCATTCCACCTTTGCCCAAACTCTGGATTAGCTTATACTGGTTCATTTCCATAGAATTGCTAGAAATATACCGATTTGAGGACATAAATCAATGAAAAAGAAAATCGCTTTGACAGGAGATCGCCCGACGGGCCCTCTTCACTTGGGTCATTATGTCGGATCGCTCAAAAATAGGCTTATGCTGCAAGAGAGTTGCCAGCAGTTCGTCATGATCGCGGATGCTCAAGCCCTCACAGATCATGCCGAAAATCCGATGAAAGTTAGGGAAAATGTTTTAGAGGTGGCCCTCGACTATCTGGCTGTCGGGATCGATTTTTCCAAAAGCATTGTTTTCATACAATCTTTGCTGCCTCAGCTTCCTGAGCTGACCCAGTACTACCTCAATCTTGTGACTTGGAACCGATTGAAGCATAACCCCACCGTTAAACAAGAGATCCTTCAAAAGGGGTATGGGGAAAGTGTTCCAGCAGGCTTTATGGTGTATCCCGTGAGTCAAGCGGCCGATATTACGGCTTTTAAAGCGACGGTTGTTCCTGTTGGCGAAGATCAAAGGCCGATGATTGAGCAGACCAATGAAATTGTTCGTCATTTCAACAGGATTTATAAGACAGATGTGCTTGTCGAAGCTGAAGCGATGATTCCCAAGCTTGCTCGCCTGCCTGGCACGGATGGAAAAGCTAAAATGGGCAAATCGCTGGGGAACGCCATCTTTTTGTCCGACTCTGCAGAGGCGCTTTCCAAGAAGGTGAAAGGGATGTACACCGATCCTCAACATCTACGTGTGGAAGATCCGGGAAAAGTCGAGGGGAATCCCGTTTTTGATTATTTGGAAGCTTTTGATCCTGATAGAGAAGGTCTTCAACAGATGAAAGACCATTATAGTCGAGGGGGTCTCGGAGATTCCGTTGTTAAAAAACACCTCGATGAGGTGTTGCAGAATTTCTTAAAGCCTATCCGTGAACAAAGAGCCTTGTTTGCTCAAGACAAAGCAGCTGTCTGGAAACTCTTAAAGAAGGGGACTGAGCAAGCCTCAGAAGTGGCTGCGAAGACCCTCAGAGAAGTGCGTAAAGCGATGTGTCTTGATTATTTTTCCGATTCATGTTAATTGTAAATTTTAGAATATTCTTAATGAGGTTGACATGCGTGCTTTGATGAAATTTGCTCTGGCTCTTACCCCTTTTACGGCACTTGTTGCGGCGGATGCCAAGAACAACCCTCAATGCCAGTCCCCCTTTCACGTAATGCATGTTGACGTGCGTCATACAGAATCTAAAGGTGTCGGTTATAAAGATGGCTATACCACCCTCGAAGGATTTGGCATCTACGATCACAACCCCTGTTTCATGCCGTTTTTAGATCTACGCGGCCACGTCTTCAATGACGGCAAGCTTGCTGGTAACGTCGGCCTTGGAGAACGTACTGTGATTCCTTCGATCAATCATATCTTTGGACTCTACCTCTACTACGACGTCCGCCAAGAAGACCACGGTCTTACTGTCAACCAACTCAGCCCTGGAATCGAGATGCTGGGCAAACGGATGGAATACCGTATCAATGCCTACTTTCCTGTCGGCAATGATGAAAGCCATAGCTACCGTCACAGATTTGATCGATTCGATGGCAACCGCATTATCCTCAAGAGTAGGAAAAAGTTTGCGATGACAGGTGTCGATGCTGAAGTCGGCGCCCATATCACCCAAAGCACCCGTCATGACTTTTATTTTGGCATAGGCCCTTATTATTTCACTGCCGATCCCAACAATGCGTGGGGAGGAAAGACCAGACTCTATTGGAGATATAAAGATTATGTCTCCTTAGAAGCCTCTTATTCCTACGATCATATCTTCAAAAACATTGTTCAAGGATCTGTTGCATTCAGCTATCCGTTTGGTCCTAAACTCAAACGCAGTGGCAGAAACTGTCCTAACTCAAATGACTTAGCCCTCTCTCGTGCGGCCTTTGCTCCTTACCGCTTTGAAATTCCTGTGGTCGAAACCCGTAAGCAACACAGAAACGCGATCAACCCTGCGACAGGACAGCCATGGAGAGTCTGGTTCGTTCGCAACACCAGCAGCTCTAATGGAACGTATGAAAGTCCATTCTCGACACTAGTAGCTGCTCAAAATGCTTCTGGATCTAACGACATGATCTACGTCTTCCAAGGTGATGGGACCACCCGTGGAATGAATGCCGGAATTACCTTGAAAAATGGTCAAGCCCTTTTTGGTTCTGGGACAGATCAGACGATTTCAACTTCGGTTGGAAGGATTAAAATTCCTGCTCAAACGGCAAGAGCTCCCACCATTACAAGTAGCGCAGATGTGATCTTCCTTGCGAATGGAAACGAAATCTCTGGAATGAATATCCAAGTCAGCTCAGGACCTGGCATTAACACCATCGATCCGATCATCGGTGCTAATATCCACCACAATATGATATCGAACGGCTTTCCCTGCATCAACATGGATGCTTCGGGGGCTGTTAACATTACCAATAACCTCCTCACCGGCGCGGGCAATGGAGGGATATTCGTGAATCTCGACGATCGAGCTGGCAGATTCTTGCAGGCCAACATTTCTAATAATACGATTACCGGTGATTTCGGTGCTGCCGTTCTGTTTTCTGTGACGGGAGCTCCGACGACGCCGACAGTAGCAACCTGTAATGTCGTCATCAACAGCAACTTGATTTCAGGATTCGGAAATCAGGCGATTTCGATTTCAAAAGGAGCTGCTAATTCGACCTTCCAAATCATCAACAACACAATCCGAGATACCATTTCTACAGGAGCCACTAATGCAAGTATCTTCGTCTCTTTAAGTAATCCAACCGATGCGGGAAGGTATCTGATTAGTAATAATACGATCGTAGCGACAACTGCGACTGCAGGAACCAACGGTATTCTCCTTAACAACGCAGTAGCCTCTTCTTTTGCAGCGAGATTCAATGTGACCAATAATACGATTACCGTCAGCTCGGGCAATGGATCTTACGGGTTGAATATGAATGCTGCAGCTAATGAAACCTTCTGCACATCGATTACCAATAACCGCATCACCTTGCAGGCAGCCACGGGAACAACTGGCATGAGCATTTCTGGTGGTACGGGCATTGTTAATATCGATGACTTTTCTAATAACATTGCACCCAGTGTTATCATAAGTGGAAATGTTAATTTAGTTCCTCAAAACACTTGCGCTCCATAAAAGTAATTGATTAAATCATTCATTAATGATACTTCTAATTTTTAGAGTATCATTAATGAGGTTGATATGCGTGCGTTAAAACATTTTGCTATTGCTCTTACACCATTTATTTTGAATGCTGAGCTTGTAAAAATTCCTGAAATTCAAGAACCCTCCATTCTTCTCAACACCGAACACTACAAAGTCATTCAACTTCAAGAGATGCCTTCTACTGCTCCAGTAGTAATAGAAGTCGAAAAACCTGCAGCGCCCATCGCTCAAGAGACACCTGCTCCCACAAATCATCAGGAAGCTGTAGTTCCAGTAGCAGCAGAAATCGAAAAACCTGCAGCGCCTGTTGTACAAGAGGCTCCAGCGCCTGCTCCCACAAATCATCAGGAAGCGGTAGTTCCTGTGGCAGCAGAAATCGAAAAACCTGCAGCGCCTGTTGTACAAGAGGCTCCAGCGCCTGCTCCCACAAATCATCAGGAAGCTGTAGTTCCAGTAGCAACAGAAATCGAAAAACCTGCAGCGCCTGTTGCCACGAACAACGACTCATGTCTTTCTCCCTTTCATGTCATGCATGTCGACGTGCGTCATACAGAATCTAAAGGCGTTGGTTACAAAGACGGCTACACTACTCTCGAAGGGTTTGGCATCTACGATCACAACCCTTATTTCATGCCCTTTTTAGACCTGCGCGGTCACGTCTTTAACGACGGCAGGCTTGCCGGTAATATCGGGTTAGGAGAGCGTACTGTTATCCCTTCCATCAACCATATCTTTGGACTCTACCTCTACTACGACGTGCGCCAAGAAGACCATGGCCTTACCGTCAACCAGCTCAGCCCCGGCATCGAGATGTTGGGCAAACGGATGGAGTACCGCATCAACGCTTACTTCCCTGTCGGTGATGCTGAAAGCCATCGGTATCAGTACAAATTTAACAGATTCCAAGGCAACCGTATTATTGTCCAAAACAAGAAAAAGTTTGCGATGACAGGAGTCGATGGTGAAGTGGGGGCTCACATTACTCAAACGACCCGCCATGATTTTTATTTCGGCATAGGCCCTTATTACTTCACCGCCGACCCCAACAACGCCTGGGGAGGAAAAACCAGACTCTATTGGAGATATAAAGATTATGTTTCCTTAGAGGCCTCCTATTCTTATGACCATATTTTTAAAAATATCGTTCAGGGAACTGTAGCCTTCAGCTATCCTTTTGGTGCTAAACTCAAGCGTACTGGCAGAAACTGTCCTAACGCAAATGATCTAGCGCTCTCTCGCGCTGCCTTTGCCCCTTACCGCTTTGAAATCCCCGTGGTGGAGACTCGAAAACAACATAGGGCTGCTGTCAACCCTGCAACAGGACAGCCATGGAGAGTCTGGTTCGTACGCAACACTAGTAGCTCTAACGGAACGGCTGAGAGTCCGTTCTCGACGCTGGTTGCTGCTCAAAATGCTTCTGGGCCGAGCGACATGATCTACGTCTTCCAAGGCGATGGCACCACCCGTGGAATGGATACCGGAATTACCTTGAAAAATGGTCAAACCCTTTTTGGATCGGGCAATTCTCATGAAATCCGGACGACTAAAGGTCAGATCCGTATCCCTGCCTTTACACCACGAGCTCCATCACTGACAAATGCTGGAAGTATTATTACACTGGCCAATGGTAACGAAGTGTCAGGAATGAACTTGCTCGTCACCCAGGTGGGCTCCAATGCGATTGATGGAACTGGTAGTATCAATAGCGCTAATATCAATCAAAATATCATCTCGGGAAGCGTGATTCATTTGGGAATACATATCGATGGGTTTGGAACACTTTCGATATTAGACAACTCTCTAACAGGTCCAACTGTTGTAGGATTCAATAGAGGAATTGCTATAGGTCTTTTAGACAATACGTTTTCAAATGTCAATGTAGCTAATAACACGATCTCAGGTTACGACTGGGGCATTAATGTTGAACCCCATACAACCCCCACTTCAGCCTCAGCTAATATTTTAATTTCAGGAAATACCGTTTCGAATTTTACTACCTTCGGGATCATTCACAGACTTGGATCGCCGAACCAAACCCTTAGAATCATCAACAATGCTATCAATAATACCAGTGGAATTGTTGGTTCAGGAGCCATTGTCATCCAAGCTAGTCAGACTCCTAATACAGGACGTATCTTTGTCGACAACAATACCATCCTAACAACAACAACGAATACCGGTGTTCTTGGCATTATAAGTGAAATTAACATTGCAACTTCAGCTCGCTTCTCTATCACAAATAATAACGTCCAGACAGGCTCAGGAGCAGGCTCCATCGGTATTAATGTCAATACTGTTGCAGGTGGCACTATTTGTACAACCCTGACAAATAATCGGGTTCAATTACAAGCTGCGGGCACAAATGGGATGAGTATAACGACAGCGGGCAGCGGGGTCATTAACATCGATGACTTTTCTAATAATATTGCGCCCAGTGTTGTTATGAGTGGGAATGTTAATTTAGTTCCTCAAAATACTTGCGGACAATAATTTATTTGATTTAATTATATATTAATGATACTCGTCATTTTAGGGTGTTATTAAAGAGGTTGACATGCGCGCGTTAAAACATTTTGCAATTGCTCTTACACCATTTATTTTAAATGCTGAACCTCCAAAACCTATTCAAGTTCAGGAAATGCCTTTAATATTAAATGTCGAATTGCCCCCTGCAGCAAAAGAGACGCCGGTTGCCACTCAGCAAGAGCCCCCAACGGCACCTGTGGTACAACAAACCCCTGTCGTAAAAGAGACGCC
>JAHFTQ010000003.1:0-2432 GCA_023265455.1 Parachlamydiales bacterium | reverse complement strand
ACGCCGGTTGTCACTCAGCAAGAGCCCGCAGCTGCGCCTGTCATGAATAGGCCTGCTCTCACGAACGGCAATGAATGTCTTTCTCCTTTTCACGTCATGCACATGGATGTCCGCCATACAGAATCTAAAGGTGTCGGCTACAAAGAAGGGTATACGACTCTTGAAGGATTTGGCATCTACGACCACAATCCTTATTTCATGCCGTTTTTAGACTTACGCGGTCACGTCTTTAATGATGGCCAGTTTGCCGCTAATATCGGGATAGGTGAACGGACGGTTATTCCTTCAAATAATCATATTTTTGGACTGTATCTGTATTACGATTTTCGTCAGGAAGACCATGGTCTCACTGTCAACCAGCTTAGCCCCGGGGTTGAAGTGGTGGGCAAACGGATGGAGTACCGCATCAATGCCTATTTCCCTGTAGGAAATGATAGAAGCGATAGCTATCGTCACAAATTTGAGCGATTTCAAGGCAACCAGATCATCATGAAGCAAAGGAAGAAATTTGCCATGAAGGGAGTTGATGGTGAAGTCGGGGCTCATATTACCCAAAGTACTCGTCATGACTTTTATTTCGGTATAGGGCCTTATTACTTCACCGCCAATCCCAATAATGCCTGGGGTGGAAAAACCAGACTCTATTGGAGATATAAAGATTATGTCTCCTTAGAAGCTTCCTATTCCTATGACCATATCTTTAAAAACGTCGTCCAAGGCACTGTAGCCTTCAGTTATCCTTTTGGGAAAAAACTTGAGCGCAAAGGCAGAAACTGTCCTAACTCAAATGACCTAGCGCTCTCCCGTGCGGCGTTTGCCCCTTATCGCTTTGAAATCCCCGTGGTGGAGACGCGCAAGCAACATAGGGCCGCGGTCAACCCCGCGACAGGAAGCCCCTTCCGCGTTTGGTTTGTTAATAACACCAGTAGCTCGAACGGAACGTTTGAGAGTCCGTTCTCAACGTTGGCTGCTGCTCAAAACGCGTCGGGTCCTAACGACATGATTTATGTTTTCCAGGGTAATGGGACGACTCAAGGGATGAACACAGGTATTGTGTTGAAAAATGGACAATACCTATTTGGATCTGGAACATTTCATCCGCTGAATACAAGAGATGGCAGTATTGTCATTCCTGCCCTCACCACAACAGCACCCAGCCTAACAAATGCAGGATCGATCATCACGTTGGCCAATGGGAACGAAGTTTCAGGTTTAAATCTGCTCGTCACTCTAGCAGCTAGTGTGGCCATCAATGGAAACTCAGGTGTGAATGGAGCTAACATCAATCAAAATATCATCTCGGGAAGTGTTGATTATACTGGGGTGAGTGTGGTAGGTTGGGGCAATCTTTTAGCTTCAAATAACGTCTTGAGTAGCCCGGGGAGTACTGCTAACACAGGAACTGGTATTCTGTTTAGGATGCTAGACAATCAAGTTTCTAATGTGAGCATTTGGGGTAATAGAATTTCAGGTTATGGAGCTGGAATCGCAGTAACACCTTTATCCAATCCTACAACTGCAAGAGGCACTACTCTAATCGCTGGAAATCAAGTAGCTAATTTTGGCTCACTCGGAATTTCTTATACAACAGGGATGGCAGGTTCTACAGCGCGCATCATGAACAATGATGTCGCCAATACCATTGCTTCAGGAGGCTTTAACGATTGTATTTTTGTTGCATTAAACGAAGCCCCCGACTCAGGAACTGTTTACATCACTCATAACAATCTTATATCAACAACGCTAAATGTAGGCTCTTCTGGGATATCTGCATCGATTAACTTGGCAGATAATGCCTCAGCTCGCATGGTGATCGATAGTAATAATATTGTGGTCGGGTCTGGTGCTGGCTCAAGAGGAATTGATGTCTTAGTGCTGGCAACTGACAGACTTTGCTTGACCCTGACGAACAACATCATTCAAGCGGGTGCTGGGTTAGAGGGTATTCGGGTTACCGGAACGGGAACTGTTAATATCGATGATTCCTCTAATAACATTACACCCAATACTGTTTTCATTGGTAACGTGAATCTAGTAGCCCCTGGCACTTGCCAAAATTAGTGTTGACTTTTTAATTGATATATACTAATTTTAAACTATAGGCAGTTTAAAGAAGTTATCGTTAATCTTCTATACTTTGTATAGAAAATTGACATTCGAGGTACCATATCCTCTAATAGAGGTCTGGACGATAGGTCTTGTTTCATTAACAAGCCATCATCCTTAAGCTCGAATCAAGACAACTTCTCTCCTCCCTATTTTGTGGGTGACACTTAAGTATTGTGTTCCGAAATAGTCTCCACAGGTAGGGAGGTCTTCTTTTTTCTAAGGGCTCGTAAAGGAATAACTTCCCAATCTTAAACTGCGCGAAAGCTCCCGCGGTTGCGCGATCGCAAGTGGTTTTGTATTGATTAATACTAAACCACTTGCGA
>JAHFTQ010000014.1 GCA_023265455.1 Parachlamydiales bacterium | reverse complement strand
GAGTGCCCGCAACACAGCGGTCGCCATAGAGAACAGTTCTGTCAAGCCAAAAATTTGGGAAACTCAAGTTAGAATATATAAAGGATACACCCATGGACCAACAGGCCGAGACTGCTTCATTAATACCTCAGGCAACCCCTTCTGAATTCTCTGATGAGATTTTAAAAGTCAAAGCCCATTTTAAGCCCTCTTGCAAAGTCGAATTGGAAATCCAAGCCACTCCTTCTATTGTCAAAGAGGCCCATGCCAAAGCTGTCAAAGCTGTGGGGAAAGAAGCCACACTGCCGGGGTTTCGTAAAGGCAAAGCCCCTGCAGCGTTGATCGAAAAAAATTACCCACGCCAAATTGACTCCGAGTGGCAAAAATGCATTGCCAATGCCCTCTTCCTCCACAGCCTCCAGCTGACTAAAATACCCCTTCTGAATAACGAACCTAAAATCCATTACAATATGAAAACCTACTCTCTCAATGAGGGAGCTCACGTGATTTTATTTTTTGAGACTGAACCGACAGTTCCGACAATTAACCCTCAAGAGATCACACTGAAGAAAATCGAAAGACCCGCTGTCAATGAAGACAAAGTCAACGAGACTGTTCGTCAGCTGCAGTTCTTTTTTGCCGAATGGAAAAAATTAGACCGCCCTATCCAAGAGAATGACTTTGTCATTCTCGATGTCGATGTGATTGAAGAAGACCCACCCTATAAACTCTTTGCCGGAGTTCGCTTTGAAGTTACCGATCGTTCTATGGCAAAATGGATGAAAGATCTCATCGTAGGCCACTCTCACGGAGAAGTTCTCGAAGGCGTGAGCATTCCCGACCAAAGCGCTTCTGACCAAGATAAGGAAGAACTGAAATCCAAGAAAGTCCGCATCGTGATTAGAGATGTTGAAGAAGCGACTTTGCCTGAGCTAAACTCCACATTTGCTGTGCATCTGGGCGCTCACTCTGTTGAACAGATGACTAAGAATGTTGAACAGCTCCTCCATCAAAAAGCCGATGCTCATGTTCAAGAAAAACTTCGAGAAGAAGTCAGCGACGTTCTTTTGACAAAATACCCCTTTGATGTCCCCTTAAGTGTTGTCGACCGTGAGGTCCGCTTCCGCATGCAACAACTTCTCAAAGACCCCGAATATCAACAACATTGGAATAGCCTCACAAATGAGGCTAAAAAGCGTGCTGTGACATCCATTGCCGAACAATCGGAAAAAGCTGTCCGCATGTTTTATGTCTGTCGTAAAATCATCGGTGATGCAAAAATTTCTATTTCTCCTGATGATATCCGTAAAACTCCTGACTCTCCCCTGGAGTTTTTACTAGGCGACCGGCGTGATTTCCACCCCCAGGACAATAAAGAAGTGCATCAGGCTGAAGCTTTTTCCCGTCTCCTCCTTGAAAAAGCAGAAGACTTTGTTATCTCCCACGCAACTGTTGCACAATAACTGTCCAATCAGCAATATTAAGGGTCATAACTGATAGGATTTCATATGTACCAAGTTCCCTATGTCATCGAAGATACAGGCCGCGGCGAGCGGGCGATGGATATCTATTCCCGCCTCTTGAAAGATCGTATTATCTTTCTTGGAACCGAGATCAATGACCCTGTTGCCAATACAGTGATCGCCCAAATGCTGTTCCTCCGCGCTGAAGATCCTAAAAAAGATATCAGCGTCTATATCAATTCTCCAGGCGGCTATATTTCATCGGGTCTAGCTATCTATGACACCATGCGGTTCATGGGATATGATATTAATACCTATTGCCTTGGACAGGCCGCTTCCATGGGAGCGCTCTTACTCTCAGCAGGGACCAAAGGGAAACGATTTGCCCTTCCCAATAGCCGAATCATGATCCACCAACCTGCGGGAGGCGCCACCGGGACTGCAGCTGATATCCAGCTTCAAGCTAAGGAAATTCTTGCCCAAAAGCAAATTTGTGCCGCCGTGATCAGCGAAAACACCGGTCAATCGATTAAAAAAATTATCGAAGACTCCGATCGTGATTTCTACATGAATCCTGAAGAGGCTTTAAAATATGGTCTCATCGATAAAATCGCTTCTCAACCCCCCAAGATGGCCCCTGTAGCCTAATTTAAGTATGACAACCAACAACACTAAGCCACCTACAACCTGTTCCTTCTGCGGAAGATCTGAAGAAGCTGTTGAAAAGCTCATCTCGGGTCCCCAGGCTTTTATCTGCGACAAATGCACCCGCCTTTGCATGGACATCATTGAAAAAAAAGCTGTCCATCATGAGCTGCGTCTCTTAAAACCCAAAGAGATTAAAGAAAAACTCGACGAGTACGTCATCGGCCAAGAAAGAGCTAAAAAAACCATTTCGGTGGGTGTTTATAACCACTATAAAAGAATCCGCTCTCTGGGGAAAGAGACCGATGTTGCCTACAGCAAATCCAATGTCCTCCTTCTAGGCCCGACGGGATCTGGAAAAACTCTCATGGCCAGAACTCTTGCGCAGATCTTAGATGTCCCATTCGCCATTGCCGATGCAACGACTTTGACAGAAGCTGGCTATGTTGGCGAAGACGTCGAAAACATCATTTTACGCCTCTTACAAGCTTCCGATTACGATGTTGCCCGCGCTGAGCACGGAATCATCTATGTCGATGAAATCGATAAAATCCGCAAAACGACTAGCAATGTCTCCATTACAAGGGATGTTTCTGGGGAAGGCGTCCAACAAGCCCTTCTCAAAATTGTCGAGGGAACCGTCGCTAATGTTCCTCCTAAAGGAGGACGCAAGCACCCTAACCAAGAGTATATCAAAGTCAACACGGAGAACATCCTCTTCATCGTGGGCGGAGCCTTCGTTCACCTGGATAAGATCATTGCTAAACGTCTCGGCCGCAGCACTATTGGGTTTAGCGCCGGTGAAACGCAAGTCTTTGATACTCACGAAACCAATTATCTCCTTTCCAAAGTTGAACCCGAAGACCTCATCCAATTTGGCATGATCCCCGAGTTCGTCGGCCGTTTCAATAGTATTGCCAATTGCAATGAGCTGACAACGGAAGATCTCGTTGATATCCTCGTCAAACCTAAAAATGCCATCGTCAAACAATACAAACGGCTATTTGCCGAAGAAGACATCGAGCTTCACTTCTCTCCCGAGGCCCTCCGCGTTATGGCAGAGCGCGCCAAAGCAACGGGAACAGGAGCCAGAGCTCTGAGAATGATTGTCGAAAGCCTGCTCATGAACCTCATGTTTGATGCCCCTTCGGATCCCACCATCCGCGAAATCTTCATTGATAAAGAGTGCATCCTAGATAACACTCCTCCCAAAGTCAAACGCTCAGCTTAAGCATTTTTCAATTGCATACTTATTCTGAAATGAATAGAATTACAGACAGCAGCCGCAGCTTGTGTAGACCTTTTGCGCAACTCAGGTTCTGTCGATTTTCGGGTTCTTTTGAGCCTACTTTTCAATTGTTTTCGCGGGGGTAATATACGAAAGTTGATATTACCCCCGCGAAAACAATTGAAAAGTAGGCTCAAAAGAACCCGAAAATCGACGAACCCTGAGTTGCGCAAGAGGTCTTAAGTAGCGGTGAGGAATGAGAGAAGATGTTAAAGGCCCATTTACCCCAATTATGTGAGGATTTGAAATTGGAGTCTCCTCCTCCACAGGATGAGTTTAAGTTCCAACATTTGAAATTCGGGGCCTTTAACATTGCGATAAAAGATTTAGAGCCTGGTTATTACTTGCTATCCGATGTCGGACCTTTACCCTCTGATAACCGGGAAGAATTTCTCATGCTGGCGATGAAGGCGAACTTTTTAGGACAAGGAACTGGCGGATCCACTCTAGGACTCAAAGAAGACGAAAGTTGCTTGACACTCTCTTTAAGTTTACCGTATGAGATGAGTTACAAGGCATTTAAAGACAGCCTCGAGGAATTTATCAATTATCTCGACTACTGGAAAAAAGAAACCTTAAAAGATTAATGAAATGGCAGGATATTTAATAGGCGAAGAGGGTCCTCTTGCAGGACTCATTTTACGATTCGAAGAAGGGACTGAGTGGTCGCTCGGCCGTGATCGCGACATCGTGGGAATTGTATTGGAAGATTCCATGGTGTCTCGCAAACACGTCATTTGCAGGCTAACACCTGAAGGGTACACCTTAGAAAACCTCAGCTCTGTCAACCCCGCCACGCAAAACGGAAAAATCATCACAGACCCTGTGCTGCTTAGAGAAGGCGACATCATCCAGGTCGGCAATACCTTTTTTAGATTCAGCGAAAAGCTTCCAACTCCTAGTGATTTTTCTCCCAGTCTGTTAGAAGACTCTGGCGATCTTTCCTCTCTTTCGACAGCATCGCTGCCTGAAGCCCGCTGGATGATTAAAGTGATCACCGGACCTAATACGGGCGCCGAATTTTACATGCAAAAAGGAAAAATCTACACCCTGGGAAAAGACCCTGAAGTGTGTGATATTATCTTTCAAGATTTAAGCGTCTCTCGCCAGCACGCCCGCCTCTCCATCAATGAAAGCGACCAAGTGGTGATTGAAGACCTGGGAAGTCGCAACGGCACGCTAGTGGGCGGCAAACCCATCACCGGACAATATACACTGGCCTCTCAAGACCAAATCTCCTTGGGAACAACCACTTTTTTAGTGATCGACCGCGAACAAACAAGGGAAACTCTGATCTCAGAAGCTCCAGCTCCTGTCGAAGAAATATCTCCTGCAGCCGAATCTGTTCTTGTTAAAGATTGGCGCGAGACGATCATTTCCAAAAAACAACTCATTTTAATCGGCATTTTAGGATGTGCCCTCATCACCCTCTTGGTGGGCATGATCTCTCTATTTCAGAGCGAACCCATCTCAATTCCCGTTAAACATGAGAGCGAACAGATTGGCGAAATTCTCAAAAAATACCCTGGCATCCAATCCTCTTACAATGACGGCTCTGGAAAACTCTTCTTAACAGGACATGTTCTAACTCCAATTGAAAAGCAGGAGCTGATCTATCAACTCAATGGCCTCCATTTTTTAAGCGCCATCGAAGATACTGTTGTGATCGATGAATATGTCTGGTCTAATATCAACGCTCTTCTCATGACAAATCCCGCTTGGCAAGGCATCTCCATCCATTCGCCCTCACCTGGAAAATTTGTGGTCCGAGGCTACCTCCAAACAGCCGACCAATCTCAAGCACTATCAGACTACTTAAATATTAATTTTCCCTACCTGGATAAGCTAGACAACCAAGTCGTCATCGAAGGCAATCTCACAACTCAGCTCCAAAGCATGCTTTTAGAAAGGGGCTTTAATAACGTCACTTATCAACTCACCGACGGAGAACTCGTCTTATCCGGCCGTATCGATGGGAAAGATGAGGCTAGATTTAATCTCCTCATCAAAGAACTTAAGGCCCTTTCAGGCATTCGTATGCTGAAAAATTTCGTGGTTTATACCTCCGAAGAAAGCTCTCTTGTCGACCTGAGCAACTCCTATAAAGTGATGGGCTACTCCAAAAAAGATGGGGAAAACCAGTTCGTTGTGATCAATGGCAAGATCCTTACGTTAGGAGATACCCTCGATGGGATGACGATTACCGAAATTTCCCAATCGATGGTATTCCTTGAAAAAGATGGATTAAAATTTAAGATTAACTACAATCTGCAATAATGGAAGAAAGGGGTTATTTATGTATGGTCTAGAAAAAACGCCTAAGGCACTGTTTGAGTTCGATCTTGAGAAAGATCTTAAAAAAGATCCGAGCAAAGCACGCGAACTGTCGAAGAATGCTGAAGCAAAAATCCAAGAAATTAAAAACCAGCTGCGGCAGGGAACAAAAGGTCCCGACCTAGATAATCTAGGGGTCCTCCTTCACGGATATACAGCTCTGCAAAAAGTGCTCAATAGAATCGCTAACAAAAAATAGGTAAAAAATGGCTCTCTCACAATGGTGTACCCTTTCTTTTGGTGATTTAATCAAACAATACCAAAAGATCCAAAGCGGACTGGTTGTCCAAGTTAAACAATTGGCTAGCCGATCATCGCTTGCAACACCCGGCAGGTTTCTACTCATCCAGTTTCAGATGAGCCAGGTGACCCAGATTGGGGACTCTCTTTCGAACTTGATTTCTCAGGTCATGTCGATGATCAATGCGGCAGTCCGAAACCAAAAAACTCAGTAAGTTATAGGAAATATAAAATGGCACAACTACAAAAATACAAAGACGATTTCGTGGTTCTTCTCGAGTCAGGCTTTATCGCTGCCGGGCAAACCGACGAAGATGCCGCTCTCAAGCTGTTCCGCGCTGCCCAACTTCTACAGCCTGAAAATGAGCTTCCTAAAGTCGGCTTCGGCTACGTTCACCTTCTCAAACTTGAGCTGCAGCAAGCCTGCAAACGGTTTGAAGAAGTGCTGAAGGCCGACCCTAATAATGAAATGGCTCGCGCTATGCTAGGGCTCAGCACAGCTCTGACAGTTAAAGATGCTGATAAAGGTGAGACGCTGCTGAAAGAAGCGATGAAAAAATCAGGGGATGCCAATGTAAAAACCATGGCCTCTACCGCTATGGAATTCATCGAAAAATTCGTTAAAAAACAGCCGACTCCTGTTCAAGGCGAAACCAAGAAAAAGAAAGGAAAATAATGGTCGATCGTCCTGACCGTTTAGATCCCACTCGCAAAATCGGCGAAGATAAGCTGCCGGGAGGGCCCACTCAAGATGCAACTCAGGGGAAATCCTTTGAGTCGTATATGGAAAAGGCTGCGCAGCAACCTGCAGAGACAAAGCAACCCCCCGGTGTTTCCCCGTTTGATTTAGTCCAGAACCAGACACCGCTGATGAAGGGCCCCACGTTTGATTCTTTACTGGCTCAGGTCAATTCAGCGCAGGGCATGCTCGGTGATATCAACAACGATCTGCAGACCAAAAATCTCAAGTTAAAGCCTTCGCAAAGGCATACGCTCCGCAGCAAACTCACCGATGCAAACTCCTATCTCAAAGCCGCCAATACCGACATGGGGGCTAAAACTCCTCCGCCACCCACTCCTTCAGGTGGAGGCATCCTAGGCAAGTTTCTCGATTACGTCTCTGAAGGACAAGGAAATCTTGCCGCAGCGCAGGAACAGCTTAAGGACATGAGCAAAAAAGGCGATAGCATCAACCCCGCTGATTTCTTAGCCATTCAATTGAAACTCGCCCACGCCCAGCAAGAGATTGAATATGCCTCCATCATGCTGTCAAAAGCTGTCGAGGTGACGAGAACCTTAATGAACATTCAGCTCTAATTCATGGAAAACGGCTCTCATTTCGATAAACTCATCAACCATCTCGAAGATCTCGAGCTGACGACCGTCCATGGAAGAATCACCGAAATCGTCGGCATGCTCATCCGCGCCGTCATTCCCCAAATCAAAATGGGAGAAGTCTGCCTGATCAAACGAGCAGGCGAGCCTCTTATGGCTGAAGTTGTCGGATTCACAAAAGATGAAGTCATCCTCTCCCCTCTAGGAGAGATGAGCGGCATTGGCCCCTCCTCAGAAGTGATTCCGATGCGCATGTCGATGCAAATCAAAGTCGGCCCTCAATTACTGGGTCGCATCTTAGATGGCCTTGGCAATCCCCTCGATGAAGAGACCAAAGGACCCCTCGTTTTAGAAGAGAGCTTTCCTGTCATCAATACGCCTCCCGATCCTTTGAAACGGAAAATGATCACCGAGCCCCTCCCAACGGGCGTCCGCTGCATTGACGGCGCGCTCACCGTCGGAAAAGGACAGCGGATGGGGATTTTCTCTGCTGCCGGCGTTGGAAAATCGACCCTCCTTGGTATGATCGCCCGCTATGCCAAAGCCGATGTCAATGTGATCTCCCTGATCGGAGAGCGAGGACGCGAAGTGCGTGAATTTATTGAAAACGACCTAGGGCCCGAAGGGTTAGCAAGGTCCGTCATCATCGTCTCCACCTCTGACCAAGCCGCCCAGATGCGGCTTAATGCCGCTTACGTGGGGACTGCCATTGCCGAGTATTTCCGCGAGCAAGGCAAAACCGTCATCTTGATGATGGATTCCGTCACACGCTTTGCGAGAGCTTTAAGGGAAATTGGACTCGCAGCCGGTGAGCCCCCTGCTAGAGCTGGCTACACCCCTTCTGTCTTTGCAACCCTGCCTCGCCTTCTTGAACGCTCTGGCAATTCCGAGCGCGGCTCCATTACAGCTTTTTATACGATTCTGGTAGCTGGCGATGATCTCAATGAACCTGTTGCCGATGAAGTCCGTTCGATCTTAGATGGCCATATCATTTTATCGAGCGAACTGGCTAGGCAGTATCATTTTCCCGCTATCGACCTCCTTAGCTCTATTAGCCGGGTGCTCACCAACATTATTCCAGCCGAGCATGTGCAATTGATTGGAAAACTCCGAGAAGTGTTAGCCAAATACAAAGAAAATGAGCTCCTCATCCGGATCGGTGAATATAAACCTGGCTCCGATAAAGAAGCCGATTTTGCAATCAAATACATCGATAAAGCCAGACGCTTCCTGAAGCAACATATCGAAGAGCGCTCCACTTTCGAAGAGACATTGCAGCAACTCCAAGCACTATTCAAATGAATGAGAAATACCCTCTTGATCAACTCGTTGCTATCAAGCAAAAAAGACTAGAAGAATCGGAAAAAGTCCTAGCGGAGAAAAAACGGATCCTCGAAGAGGAAGAAGGGAAACTCGCCAACCTTAAGAAAAAGCGAGATGAGGTCAAAGAGCACTACCAAGCCAAGCTCACCCAGCTCCGCGAAAAACTCGATGCTGGAACAGGCACTGATAAAATCCAGCAGATGAAACAGTATTTAAAGATGGTCACCGAAAATCTCAAAGCTGAAGAGCTCAAAGTTGAAGCCCAGCAAAAAGTGGTTGATGCAGCCCAAACCCAAGTTGAACTAGCCCGTCAAGACCTCTTTAAAAAGCAAAAGGATGTCGAAAAACTCAAAATCCATCATAGTGAGTGGGAAAAAGAGGTCCAAAAAGAGCTCACCCACAAAGAAGAAGTCGCAGGCGATGAAATGGGTAGCGCGATGCATAACCTCAAAAAAACTGAAAAAAAAAGAAAACATTAAAAAATGGCAGACGTGACAAAAATACCAGGCTCTATTCCACCTCCTCGCCGCCCTAATGAACCCGCCAAACCCGGCACGGAAAAGTTTAAAGACTTGATGAAAATCGACAAGTCCAACGAAGAACAAAAGAAGCGTAAAAAAAGACAAGAAGAGGCTGAAGAAGACACCAAAGCTGCACTCCGCTCCGGAGCTACCTCACTTGACAAACCTGTAGAAGGCGTTAAAAAAGCCGATAAATTTCCCAAAATCCAAAAAGTCGGCGAGAGTGAAAAAAGACAGTCTCAGCAGCAAAAAACCGCTGAAGAAGCCACGGCCCTTGAACAAGCCGCCGCTGCTGCTAAAGCCTCCTCTCAGGTGGCACCCCCGCTCGAAAAAGTCGAGAGCAAGCCCACGGCTTCGGCTCCACTTCGACCCTCTATCCCAGAAGAGACTGCAAAAGAAATTGTGTCTGAAGAGATCAAGGACAAAGAAGAAGAAAAGATCACTTTTAAAAAGCAGCAATCTTCTCAGCAAGCTGCCGAAGCTGCCATCTTGCCAGCCTCTTCTTCACTAGGGCCTCTCTTCATTGCCCCTGCTCCTGAGTCTGCCCCGGCCTATACGCTACTTAAACCCGAAGTGCTCGCTCTCTTTGAAAGAATGGTCAGTCAGATCGTCATCATGCAAACCAATAGCGTGAATGAAACGACGATTCATTTAAATACACCTGGGTTCGCCTCCTCCATTTTTGCCAATGCCCAGATTACGATCCGCGAATACAGCACGGCTCCTTTGATCTACAATATCGAATTTTTGGGCACAGAGCAAAATTCCCTTTACTTTCAGCAAAATATTCCAGGGCTGCAAGCGGCATTTGCCAGCGAAAAACGGAATTTTACAATTCACGACATCAAAAGCGGTTTGAGGCGCGAAGAAAAGCCCCTCTTCCATCGCAAAGAAAACCCTACTGATGAAAATAAGGATCGTTCATGACCGTTAACGAAATTTCCTATGAATGGCTTAAGCTCGTTGAAAAAGCTCTCTCTAAGATAGAGCAGCTCCCTCTCCTTGAAGAAAATTTTCCCTTTCCTTGGGCTGAGGCCAGCCAGGCCATGGGAACAGCTCTTCAAATCCCTGATTTTCAACTGAGCAGCACTCGGACAGCTTGGAAAAACCCTTCCGATCTCCTCCAAGATATGGGAGAAAAACCTGTCTTGGCAGCCATCGAGATTGCACCGATCGCTGGCACCCTCTTTTTTGCCCTCTCGCAGCGAGATATGGTAGAGCTCACCTCTCAAGCGCTCACCTCAAGTGAACACAAAGAGGGATTTGCAAGCGCCAAACTCAAAGAAGGTTTTTATTATTTTCTTCTCTTGCAAATCCTTGCAGCCCTCGATCCTTTGGAGATCTTCAAAAACGTCTCTTTAAGACTCTCTTCAGCGTCTACCCTGCCCCAAGAAAACGGACTTTGCATCGATCTTCAGGCTATACTGCCCACCAAAAGCATCCAAGGAAGAATAATTTGCCCCCAAACTTTCTTAAGCGCCTTTAAGGCTCATCAACCCTTTCAAAAAGGGACCCTACTTTCCTCCGAAAACATCGACATCTCCCTGCGGTGTGAAGTCGGCTATGCTGAGCTCTCATCGGAAGAGTGGGAAAAAATTCAAATCGGCGATTTCGTGATCCTAGACCGTTGCTCTTACTATCCCGCCATTGAAAAAGGATCTGTGACTTTACTCCTAGGCAAGACCCCTCTTTTGCTTGCCCGGATGAAGTCCGAGGGAATGAAAATCCTCGACTTTGCCTTGTATCAAGAAGAGATTGTATCGGAAGAGGCCGCCTCCTCTAACTTTATACTCACAGCAGAAGTGGGCCACATCCGCTTGGGGCTGCAAAAACTCCTCCATCTCCAACCTGGCGCCCTGCTCGATCTATCACTGCGCCCTGAGCAAGGCATCGATCTAACGATCGGTGGAAAAAAAGTCGGACAAGGGGAGCTCTTGAAACTCGGAGACACCTTAGGAATCCGCATTCTAGATATTTCGCGATGACAGATGAGACTTTTTATAAGCAGCCCACGCTAACAGACATTCACCCCGGCGATGAACCGCCTTCGGCACTCCCGCGCCAAATTGGACCCTATAAGATCGAGTCTCTTCTCAGTCAAGGAGGTATGAGCCTCCTCTATATGGGAATCCAACCTGAAACCCGTGAAATTTTAGCCATTAAAGTCCTCTCTCCCGCTTTTACCACCCACCCCGAAATGGCCTCTCGTTTCTTACAAGAAGCCAAAATCATCGGCATGACCAACCACCCCAATATCGTCAAACTCTACGGAGAAGGGCCCTGGGAAGGGGGGCTATACATTGCCATGGAATTTATCCGCGGCGTGTCGCTAAGACAGTTTATTGAGCAGCAATCGCTTTCGCTGAAGCGATGCATCGATATCATTTTGCAAGTCGCTTACGCCCTCTGCCACCTCCATTCACACGGCGTCATTCACGGCGATTTGAAACCAGAAAATATTTTGATCACGGAAGAGGGGCAAGTCAAAGTGATCGACTTTGGCATCGCTCGTCTCCATGAAGACGTCAAAAAAGAAAAAAAGAAAAGCTCTAAAATCATCGGGACACCGACCTATATGAGTCCCGAGCAAAAAGAAAATCCCTCCCAAATCTCATTTGCTTCCGACATCTACGCCTTAGGCGTCATTGCCTACGAATTGATCAGTGGCAAACTCAGTTTTGGCGTTATCCATCTTTCTCAGGTTCCTAGAGGGCTTCGGCAAATTTTAGAAAAAGCGCTTGCCGTTTCTGCAGCAGAGCGCTACCCCGATGCCATTAAATTTATCTCCGATCTTTCATCTTACCTCAAATCAGGCGGTCTAGAAAAAGACAGACCAGGAGCTGACCAACTCAAAGAAATCTTAGAAACCTTGCGCACCGCCAGCGAATCCCTTTCACCCTCGATAATTCCTAACTTCTCTTCCTTTGAAATCGGCCTTGCCAAACACAAAACTCCCGGATTCGGAGGACTTTATTTCGATACTTTCAAGTTCCGCGATCACTCGTGCCTCTTTGCAATTATTCAGCCCGTTTTGCAAGGATTAGAAACTCCGATCTTCACAGCAAATCTTCGAGGATCTCTCAGAGCTTTAGCTAAAGACGAAAATCCCTTCTCACTCTCCTCCTCCGTTGGAAAACTGAGCGCCCTTCTTCAAGAAGATCCTCTAGGACAAAAATTTAATGCGGCCTTTCTTTTTCTATCTCCTATACGCGATGAACTGGCTTTTTTATCTTGCGGTCTTAGCAATCTCATCCACATCTCAACAGATCACCGCACTCCTCGTGTTCTCACCAGCCAAAATCCTCCCTTAGGAGCCCCCGTACGGAGCGATCTCTTTATCACCATCGATAATTGGAATATCGGAGATCTCTTGCTTTTTCATTCTTTTGATCCGAGCAACGACACAACTTTACAAGAAGCCCTCAAAGAAAACCTTTTTCTCTCGCCGCAAGGCCAGGCAGACGCCCTCGTGAAAAAAATCGCCTCCCAAGACAAAAAACCTCAAGTTCTTTTCTCCCTGCACCGCATCGGCTAAGGTTCCTGATTTACATTAAACTCGGAGTAATTTAGGATTGCGATTCAAGAATTACTTCATATGGAATCTTTTTTTTCGCACACCGGACGTTCAACTTTGATCAAGGCAGTATTGGGGATCGCCCTCCTGCATGCCCCTATCCTAGGGTTAGACGATACTATTTCCTCTAAGGAGAGCAAAAAACTCAACCCTCCTGACATAGAAGAGATCCACAATACCCCCAGCATTAAAAATCTCGAGAAGAAAAAAGATACCTACACGATCAATTTTAATAACGTCTCGATCATCGAATACATTCGCTTCACGAGCAAAATCACCAATCTCAACTTCTTTTACAATAACGACGATTTGCAGTTTAACGTCTCCATTGTATCCGAAGAACCTGTCACACCCTCAAACGTCGTTTCAATCTTGATTCAAGTGCTCCGAATCCACGGCCTCATTGTCCTTGAGCAAGATAATACCTTGCTGATCACCAAGGTGCGTTCTGTCAGCCAGCTCGCCACTGTTGTCTCGTCCGACCTCCCCGAAACTCACAGCCGCTCTCCCTTAGTCACTCGAGTGTTCCGCATCAAAAATGCCAACCTCAATACCGTCGCCACTGTCATCAGGCCGATGCTATCGGATTCAGCCCTCTTAGAAGTCTCTTTAGAAACCAAGCAATTGATCATCACGGACATCACCACCAATGTCGATAAAATCTCAACCTTGCTAGCAACCCTCGATATGCCTCATTCCTCTTTGGAAATCGATAGCTATATCACAACAAGCGGAGATCTCGACACGCTCATTCGGCTGGCAACACAAATCGTTACCCCTTTTGCCGAAGGCAACCCTCTGATCTTTGTTCCCCACATCGATACAGGCACCGTCTTCATTATTTCAACTCCCTACTTAATCGAAAGAGCGCTGGCTGTGTTGGAAGACCTTGACAACCCCTCTAGTCCAAAAGGGACCGTCCAAGGCCAATCCATCTTTCTCTATCAGCTACAACACAAGTCTCCTGATGATTTCATGGCAGCTGCCAGAGACCTCTCTCGGCAACTCAAAAAGCAAGACGGCTCTCCTAAATTGATCGAAGGCCTCGATAATGCCAAAATCATCAAAGAGTCCAACTCCATCTTATTCGTCGCCGATGACACAACCCTGACGAAAATCAAGCAACTCATTCCGACTCTCGATACCTCTTCTCTTGGCATGCCGAATAAATTCTTCGTCTATAAAATCGAGCAAGCCTCAGCTGAACAGATCCAAAACAGCCTCGACTCCTTAGCAGAAGATCTTCAGAAAGCCCCTCAGCCTGACCACGACTTGATCGATGCTTTGACCAGTGTCAAATACATCCCCGATGCCCATTCTTTAATTTTCACAGGGGCTAACGCCTCTCTTGCCAAGATCGCTGAGATCCTCCCCTCCTTCGATACTGTCTCTTTGCAAGCCAGACAAACCATTCCCTCACAGTTTCTTGTCTATCACCCCAGGTACACCAGTGGAGAACACTTAGAAAAAGCGATCCGAGACATCTCCAAAAACCTCAAAGACGCAGGCCTTGCAGATCCCGCTTTCCTCAAAGCCGTCGAAGGAGTCAAATGGACAGCTTCGACGCATTCTCTACTCTTCACCGGAAGCCCCGAAACGCTCGCTCGCATTCAAACCTTACTTGAATCGCTCGATGGCGGAACAGAGCCTTTTGCCGGAGGAGCAGGAGCGCAAAATTTTTACCTCTACCAACTCAAAAATTCCCAAGGCCCTTTCGTCCTCGACAGTCTCAAAAAAGTCTCTGCCAACCTTGAAAATTCCCACATCACCAATCAAGACCTCCTGACCACGCTGCAAAATATCAAGTGGATCAAAGATAACAACTCCCTCCTTCTGACTGGCACTTCACTCTCGATTGAGCAAGCCAGAACCCTCATCGACCAATTCGATATCACCCCCACCTCAGCTCATAAATCGTCCTTCTTCATCTATAAGCCGCTCAATCAAAAACCAGATGTGCTGCAGGCTAACTTGCATGAGATGAGCAAAGATCTTGAAGGCTCAGGCCTTGTCGACCCTGACCTCATTCTCACCCTCAACACCCTCCGTTACGTCGAGTCCACAGGATCGATCCTCTTCACGGGCTCTCCCACCTCGCTAGAAAAAGTTCAAGAAATCCTCACCCGGGTCGATACGCTCAATCCTCATGAAGCTCAGATTCAACAACTGGGAGAATCCACCTTTTTTATCTATAAGGTCCAATACATTCCCGCAGCTCAACTCATTGCCGCCCTCAAAGGCGTCGTCTCTGACCTCGAGCGCAGTGGCGGCACCCTTCCCGAAGTTGCCCGCACCATCAACAATCTCAAGTGGATCAAAGAGACCAACTCTATCCTGTTTACCGGCTCTGCACCCGTCTTGCAAGAAGTCGAAGCGATGGTCAAAAAAATTGACAACCCCTCCCTGGCTACACGAGGAGAAGGAGCTCCCTCCACCTTTATCGTCTATACTCCCCGCTACCAACCGGGAGAGGATCTCATCAAAATCTTAGAAGATTTTGCACAAAATCTCATCGCCTCCGGTGTTGCCAACCAAGACCTCTTCCACACCATTGCCAACCTCAAATGGGTCCCCCGTACCTGCTCTCTCATCGTTTCAGGCGATCCTGACTCCATTGCTAAAGTCGATGAACTCCTCCGCCGCTTTGATGTTCCTACCTCTGAGGGCTTAAAAAACACAGCCTCCATCGAATCGATCCAAAATACCTCCTTCCTGATTTACAAACTCCAATACCACCAAGGAAATGAAATCCTCTCCGCCCTTAAACAGATCGCCACCGACCTCGGCCCCGGCACTGCCGTTGGCAACCAAAACCTCCTCTCCTCCATCAACTCCCTCCAATGGATCCGCGTCACTAACTCCCTCCTCGCGTCCGGTGAAGCTGAAACCCTCTCCAAACTGCGCGATCTCGTTCAAAATCTCGACGTCCCCTTACGCCAAGTGTTCATCGAAGTCCTCGTCGTCCAAACCAACCTGATCAATACCCAAAATTTTGGCCTCCAATGGGGCGGCAAGATGCAGTTCCTCAATAAATTTGCCGCGGGGACCGGTAACTTTCCTCCTGCAGCTGTCAACCTTCCCAACAACGTTCTTCCTGGGGCGCTAATCCCCGGCATCCAAACCGGCATTAACGCCGCCAATGCCGTCACGGGTCCCAGCTCTGCAAACATCCCCTTTCTCAGTGGCTTTGACCTCGGTGTGATCGGCGACATCATCATGCACAAGGGACGCTCGTTCATCTCGCTGGGAAGCCTTGTCAATGCTCTCCAAACCGACGCTGACAGCACCATTGTGATGAACCCCAAGATCATCACCCAAGACAACCGCACCTCCACCATCTTCGTCGGCAACAACATCCCGTTTGTCGGATCGATCGTCACCACCAGCGCGCAAATCGTCTCCGCCTCATCTAACATCGAATACCGCGACATCGGATTCAACCTCACGATCACACCCACCATCGGAAACAGCGATGTCGTCACGCTCGACATCAGCAACGATATCAGCGCCGTTACCAACTCACCCACCCTAGGGGTCACAAGCGCTAGCAACCAAACCAGCAGCATCAGCGGCATTCAGACCAGCCACACCTCGATGACAACCCGGGTGCATGTACCCGACCAACACTTCGTTGTCTTGAGCGGCATGATCCAAGACACTAAAGCTCGGTTCAGATCAGGCATCCCCTGCCTCGGAGGCCTCCCCGTCATTGGCGCCATTTTCTCTGAAAATGATCGTATCGATAACAAACAAAATATTATCATTTTCTTGCGCCCCCACGTCGTCAATACCTATGAAGACTATAAAGCCATCACGGAAGGTCAAGAAAATCTCCATAAAGAGTCCGCCTCCCTACCTGTCCTCAAAGAAGAGTTTGACGCCGGCATCGACCTGGTAAAAAAACCCGGCGACTAGTATACTCGACTCACCTTGAAGAAAATATTTCTTGCCACTCTCTTACTTCTCGCGGGATGCTTTCGCGTCGGAAACGAGCTCGAGCCAGAGCTCAATTACGCTGTTCAGGACCGTTACCTAAAAAGTCTACCGTCTCCCTTCCCCCCTTTATCCCTTCAAGAAGCCTCGCAAGACCCCTCGCAAGATTGGAAACGTGAAGACCGCGTCGGTCTCGGCTTTGCTCATGAACTCGATCTCTACCAAGCCCTCACCGCCTTTAAACGTGCCTCCTTTCTCATCCCTCCTTCCCAAACAGAAAGACGGCTAGAGCTCGATTACGATATCCTCCTCTGCTATTACTACGGCCGCAAATACCCCGAGACCATCTACACCTTTGAAAATACCCCTCTCCGTTTTACCACCCCCACCTTCACCCCCCACCAAGATCTTTTCGTGATTCTCTACGACTCCTACCTCAACTTGAAAGAAGAAGATAAAGCCTCTCAAATCCTCCAGTACCTTCACACCTCCTATCCAACCGTCGGACAAAAACTTTCCCTCTCCAAGCTCCTCTTAGCCGGTGACATCCCCGCCCTACAACTCGAAGCCCCCTCCCACCCCGACATTCAAAACCTCCTCAATGACTACTACTCCCAAAAAAAATCAACAACGACTGCCCAGCTTCTCAACACCTTCATCCCTGGCTCCGGCTATCTTTATCTCGGCCAGACCCAATCTGCCATCACCGCCTTCCTCCTCAATGGCCTTTTCATTTGGGCCTCTTGCTATTTCTTCCAACATGGCAACACAGCCGCTGGCATCATTTTCACCAGCCTAGAAGCCGGATGGTACTTCGGCGGCATCTACGGCGCTGGCCAAGAAGCCAAATTCTACAACGAACGGCTCTACGAACGACTCGCCACCCCCATGATGAATGAACACCGTTATTTCCCCATCTTGATGCTCAAATATGGCTTTTAAACTCCTCCTATTTCTAGTCCCCACTTTGCTCTTTTCCGTTCCAGGCTATTATGAGCCTTGGGGTAAAGATGCCGATCTCCACTACGGGCCCCCTTCCCCAAGAACCGAGACCTCCCTCTCGCTCATGGCCCACGCAATGGAAAAGGTCATCTGGTTTCATCAAAATATCATCTCACCCGTTGACGGCCCCCGTAGCCACTACAAACCCTCCAGCTCCGCTTACATGCTCCAAGCCATCCGCAAACACGGTTTTTTAAAAGGGTACATGATGGGATGCGACCGCCTTCTCAGAGAAAATGGCGATCCTTGGGTCTACCGAACCACCCTCATTGACAATAAAATCTGGAAAACCGACCCGCCTAACTGACAGGATCAAAAAGCGCATCAACCGTAAGCTGTTGGTCGACAACAATCATGAATAATACATATCTTATTCACAACCAATGGCAGTACACAGCCCCTTATCTGCATTAGATGATCTTCTTGACTTTTCCTTAGAAATGGTACAAAATCTAGGATATAGATGGAAAAGTCCGAGATTTTGTACCATGGCTAAAAAAAACAAGAAAGCAAAGAACCCTCTACAATCTTTTCGCAAAGCGGGAGGTGTTCTTCGTATGTCCGAAGCACTTCGACTAGGCGTTCATCGCCGAGAGCTTTATCAATTACTCGACGATGGAGAGCTAGAAATGCTCGATAGAGGTCTTTATCGGCTCAGAGAAGGACCCGAACCTTTATTCCCTGACTTTATCCCAGCCGCAAAGAAAGTCCCTCAAGGGGTTATTTGCCTAATTTCTGCTTTAGCTTTTCATGAGATTACAACACAAATACCACATTTTGTTTACCTAGCAATTCCACGCAGCGCCTATCAACCCACCATCTCACATCCCCCCATGCGCTACTTTTGGTATTCAGAAAAATTGCTGAGTACAGGCGTTGAAAGACATCTTATTGATGGCTTAACATTTAAAATTTTTGATGTTGAAAAAACTTTGGTTGATTGCATTAAATTTCGTAACAAAATTGGTATGGACATTGTTTTAGAGGCTTTAAAAATGTATTGGAGGCGTGGGGGGACAAATATTAATAAGCTCATGAAATATGCCAAATTATTTCGTGTTGAACATATCTTAAAACCCATCATGGAGACCATCACCAGTGATTAAAACACCAAAAAAATCGAAGAAAACCCTCGGGGAATCGCTTCGACAAAAATTAAAGGCTCTTTCAATTACAAAAAATCGTCCCTTTGAAGAGATTCTACGCTATTACGGAATAGAACGATTTTTGTATCGCTTGAGCATCAGCCCCTATGCCACCAAGTTTTTTCTTAAGGGGGGTCTCATGTTAAAAGTTTGGGATGCTGAGGATCATCGAGCCACAATGGACATTGATCTCCTAGCGCGAACCTCCAATAAAATTGAAAATCTTCAGCGAATCATTAATGAAGTAGCTTTGATTCAAGTAGAACAAGACGCAATCGTATTCAATTGCCAAAAACTTAGCTTGCGTAGGACTCAAACTGGCGGAGATTATGAAGGGGCTAGCGCAAGTTTTTCAGCTACTCTTGATAGAGCTCGAATTCCCATTCTCATTGATATTGGATTTAACGATCTCATTATCCCAGAACCTCGCATGATCCAGTATCCAACTCTTCTTCCACTTCCAGCACCTAAATTATTGGGCTATACCCCTGAAACAGTACTAGCTGAAAAACTCGAAGCTATCGTCAAGCTCGGATTAATCAACACAAGAATGAAGGATTTTTATGATATTTGGATTATCTGCCAATCCCACAATTTGAATTCCGAAATGCTGAAGCTTGCAATTGAAAGAATATTCTCCAACCGAAATACCAATCTCGAATACCCTATCTCTTTTTCCAAGACCTTTTATGAAGCTCCAGCCACTTTACAAAGATGGAATAATTTTCTTTCTACATTGGGAAAAGATGACCCCTCGCTTCAAGAAGTTATTCTTAAGATATCCGATTTTGTTAGTCCTTACATTCCACGTTCCAATGATCATGAAAGATAAACTCTAGGAATACGATCATTGAGCTGACATAAAATCTCATAGGGAATGGTGTCGCAGAGAAGAGCGATATCTTGCAGCCGGATCTCTTCGGAGCCTTGCTTGCCGATGAGAACGACCTCGTCACCAACGTAGACCTCCTGGTCTCCGACATCCACCATGAACTGATCCATACAAATCGTGCCTCGGATAGGGAATCTCTTTCCCCGAATGAGCACCGAACCCCGATTGGACAGCGCACGCCGAAATCCATCTCCGTAACCGACAGGAATGGTCACAATGCGTGTCTGCCGAGGGGTTACATACGAATGTCCATAGCTAATCCCGGCTCCCTCATTCACAACTTTAAAATAGGCCACTTTGGCCTTGAGAGATAGACAAGGGGCAATGCCCTGATACGCCTCAGGACTATGGGCTGGCAAATATCCAAAAGCGGCTAAAGAAGGCCTAACCATATCAAAATGAGCCTCGGGAAAATGGATCATCCCTCCTGAATTGGCCAGGTGAGCGATGAAAGACTCTCCTTGCAACTCCTTCATGAGCGATGAAAAGACTTCGATTTGTTGAAGTGCAAAAGAGTTTTGTGGCTGATCAGCTGTGGCTAAATGAGAGTAAATTCCTATAACTTCAAGAGCATCCAGAGTTTTAAGATAGGGAAAAAGCACTTTTGCCGTTGCTGCACGAACGCCCGTTCTTTGCATCCCCGTATCGACTTCAAGATGGACCTTGCATTTTCTTCCCATCTCTTTGGATTTTGCTGCGACCAACTCTGCTTTGAACTTCGAACTAAGGGAGATTTCTAGATTAAACTCGATCAAGTCAGGAATCTGGTCTTCGTGGATTGCACCCAAAACGAGAATGGGAATCTTGACGCCTGCTAACCTCAATTTCACCCCTTCTTGCGAATGAGCAACCGCAAGGTAATCGACGCCTGCCTCAACAGCTGCTAGACCTATTCTGCAAAGTCCATGCCCATAAGCATTAGCTTTCACGGGAAGACAGAAGAGGCTTTTGCCAATTTGGCTTCGAATGACTGAAATGTTTTTACGAAATTGGGTTAAATCGATTTCTATCCAGGCAGGATGTGTCATATCAGATCTTTTTATCAGATAGATCTATTCGACAGAAGCAAGATTCTCTTCTGCGAGCTTACGAGCAACTTCTTGTCTGCGACGGCTGCGGAGGAGAAAGATGAGGGGATTTCCTGTGAAGTGATAAGTTAGCCGGAATTGATGAATGAGATACCGGCGATAGGTATCGAGCATCAATTTGGGATAATTCACAAAGAGAACAAAGGTGGGCGGCTGTGTTTCGACATGCGCCATGTAGTAAATGCGCAGCCGTTTTCCTCGAATCATCGGAGGATGATACGATTGAAGGGCCTTCTCGAGAAACTTATTGAGCTGGCCTGTTGTGATCCGCTGCTGCTGATGGTGACGTACAAGACAAATTTGCTCCACGAGTTTGGCAAGGTTACGCCCTGTGATGGCAGAGGCGAAAATAGCTGGGCAGTGGCTCAAGAAGAAGGTGTCGTAGTTCAGTGATTGAAGGCAATGCTCCATGCGGAAGCCTTTAACAAGATCCCACTTGTTGAAAACTAGGATACACCCTTTTCCCGCCTCTTCAATCATGCTGGCGATGCGTTTTTCATGGGTGGTCATCCCTTCACGGGCATCAATCACCAACAGACAAATATCGGCCCTTTCAATGGCCCGCTCTGTCCGAATGGATGCAAACTTATCGACGGTATCGTGCTCGGCTCTTTTCTTACGAATCCCCGCAGTATCGATGAGAGTTAGCGCAGTTCCATTGATTTCAACGCGCGCATCGATCGCATCCCGCGTCGTTCCTGCAATAGGACTGACGACTGACCGCTCTTCCGATAATAGATAATTGAGAAGCGTTGACTTGCCGACATTCGGACGACCGACAATGGCCACTTTGATGGAGTTATCATCGCTCAAAGCTTCTTGGTTTTCGAAAGAAAATCCTTCGAAAGCCATCTCTAATAGTTCAGCAATCTGAAATCCATGGACAGCAGAAACAGGGAGCACTTTCTCAAACCCCAGTCGGTAGAAGTCGTAGGCGTTATCCCGCTGATCTAAATTGTCGACTTTGTTCACAGCCAGACAAACCGGTTTTCCTTGACGGATGAGAAATCGCGCTGCATGTTCGTCTGCAGGTGTAATGCCACACTGCCCGTCGACCACCATGACGATGGTATCGGCCTCTTCAATGGCGACTTCGGCCTGCCGCTGTATCCCTTCTTGAAAAGGGATGTTTGGATTCGCAGCAATCCCTCCCGTATCAATCACCTCAATCGGCTGCCCAAAAAAATCGGCATCGCCATAAATTCTGTCACGGGTTGTCCCTTCCGCATCATCGACGATGGAGATTTTTTTTCCACAGAGGCGGTTAAAGAGCGCCGATTTTCCGACGTTGGGACGTCCGACCAAAGCGAGTTTAAATTTTTTCATTGACAGTTCCCTATTGAGACAAGATTTTACCTAGAGACGCCTTATAATGAAAGGGAATAAAAAATTTATTTAATACTTAAGATCTAAAAATTAGGATTAAAATTGATTCTTTGTAGAGGTGGTTGCAAAGTAGCCTTTTTAGCTGTGTTAAAAAGGCTATTTTTCGCCCGATCGCGGTATAATAACCTCTGGGAAAAATTTCTCAAGCCCCTCTTTCCAGGGATAACTCATCACATGTCCAAATTGTTTTGCGAACCGATCTTGACTTAAGACGACAGCTTCACACTGAGGGATATCTTTTGTAATTCTAAGAAAGGCGGTGATGTCACGCTCTGAAATAGCGTCGGAGCTTTTGATTTCAATGCAAAGAAGCGGCTTTCCCGGCCTTTCAATGACTAAATCAATCTCAACATCTGCAGGCGTTCGCAGGAAGGAATACCGATAATCGGGTTGAAAATAGCTTCCCAAGCGGATGAACTCTAATAGAATGAAATGTTCAAAAGCCTCTCCGTAAGCCGCTGTTTTAGGAGTCAAAGGAACGGACAAACTCCGCGATAAACTGCGGACCACTCCAAGATCAAAAAAATAGAACTTAGGCTTTTCAACAAACCTCTTACGGAAAGAGTTATGATATGACTCTAAAAAAAAGCCAATCATCGTATCTTCGAGAATGCCAAAATAATCTTTGATGGTTTTATCATCGACTCCAATATCCCGTGCAATATTCGCATAGTTGATGATTTTTCCATTGCATTGCGCCGCAACTTCAAGAAACCGACGAAAAGGGGATAGGTTGCGAACAACATGCTCACTCCAGATCTCTTCTTTCAGATAGGTATCTGCATAAGCACGTAAAAATTCAGTTTTATCCAAATTTTCACTGAAGCTAAAAATTTTTGGCAATGTCCCCCATTGCAACGCTTGCGCTAGATCAAATTGATCTTTTAACTCGAAACAAGAGAGACCATAGAGGTGATAAACAAACGCGCGGCCTGCAAGTAAATTGGCTCCCCCCTGCTTTAATTTCCGTGCACTAGAGCCGGTTAAAATGAAAATCTTATCTGTCCCTTCGATCAACCGATGCACCTCATCCAAGAGTGGCGGGACTTTTTGAATCTCATCCACAACCACGTACTGGATATGATCGGGAAGCGCTTTTACAATGGCATAGAGGTCGCTGGGGCTCTGTAAAAACCGATCCTCAACGCTTGATTCTAAGAGGTCTAGCCAAAGGCATTCATCGAGATTAAACCTTTGTTTGAGCAGGGTACTTTTACCCGTTCCCCTGGGACCGAAGAGGAAGAAGCTATACTTACTAGAAAACTTTCTTAAACGAAAAAACATTTCCTACTCCGGATTTGCCTGCCATTTCCGGAGTATACTCCGATTTTGTCGTTTGCCACAACTGCAAAATTTTAAATTGCTTACGGTTAGGCTCTTATATGCATATGGCTTCCGTTAAATATTTTTTAATTTAAAAGTTCAAAAATTTTTAACGGTTTGAACTAAAATATTGGGTTGCATTAGAGTCTAGCATTTTAATAAATATGACAACACCGACATCGCGTTTTTTTCCTGGTCTGGGTTTACAACCTCCGATTGTTCCACAAGTCGCTGGGATATCTAGTTCTGCCACGGAAGTTGCGATCCCATGTCCGGCTCAAACTTACATAGAGCACATTCAAGAGAAAAAGATCATTGACGAACAAGGAAATTTTTTAATCGCTGAACCTTGGATGTCTTTAGAAAAAGCCGATCAAGACGAGATTGTTGCATGCTGGAAAAAGCCTCAAACCTTTGTGAAAGAGGATCTGATTTTTTCTTGGAACCTTCACCATTTTTTAACTTATTTTGTCCCCTATTTCACAAAAACTTTCAAAGGAACGACTCTCGAGATGACAGAAGGGGTTTATTACTCCGTGGGAAAACCCTTTTGGAAACGGCAGCTCGAAAAAATGATTCCGCCTTCTGCTCTTGAATCCCTAGTCCCTGAAAAATTATGGAGTTTTTGCACCGCAGCTCCTCGTTGTTATGAGCTCAGCGTGAAATTCCCGAACGGCTGCTTTAGCTCTGATTTTGAGACAATTTTAGAAAAATTTCATCTATTAACGATCTACTTTGTAGTTGTTCAAAAATACCAAGAACTTCCAATGCCTCTTTGGGAAGCTCTACGTGAATTTGAAACGATTCTCGAGCTTCCTCAGGACAATGAACTGGATCGACTCAAAGAGTTAAGAGGGCTCATCAAAGACATCTTTGACATGAACCCGGAATCTGCAATCTTAGAGCTTCTAGTAAGCCCTGATTTAACCTTGAGAGTCGTTTTTAATCCTTCTTTGACAAGCGCTGATGTTCGATTACAGATGGATGCCCATGATCTGACCTGTCAGCTGAATTTTTCTCATTCTAAGCCGTATCAGCTCCTACATGATCAGTTGATTAGCCGCTCAGAACATCTCCCCCTACCTCCTCATACACCTTTGGGCAAATTTTTATCTTCAAGAGCAGAGAGCTTGGAATTGAGACAGGCGATTTTACAAATCATGGGGAGCTTGGCGCCCCACTGCTATATCTCTCGAAAAAACCCTCAACTGGAAATCATCTGGAATGGTCCTGATCCTATCCACTTAGTGATCCCTTACGATCTTCCCAAAGCGCTTGAACAAGTCAATCTTTGGCTCTCTCAAAATCCTCACGCATGTTTGACCTGCTTTTTAGAGGCCTTAGATGTGTTTTTTTCCTCAACCGATCAATTCCAGATTGAGACTTTCCCTCTTTTGTCTTGCCTTCTCAAGAGATTAAAAACCATGACTCCGCTCCAAGCCGTGCTCATCCATCCAGAAAATAAGACACTCTTGCCTGCATGGACGGTGTACGCAAAATCCCCTCCTGATCAAGAAGTCGCTTTTTTGCTTGAGCTCGCACCTCAATTAGAGGCGCTGGCGCTGCCTTTTGCATTGAACCGCGTCTGCCTACTCTGCCAAACCTTACAGCCCGAAGAAAAAGTCAAACTTCTAGCTGGCTATCTAGACCGCGCTCTGCGGTTTTCTGACCGACAAGTTGCTAGCTATCAACCTAAGCTCATCGAGCTTTTAGCGACTCATCCACAACTTCTCAAGTCTTACCCCAAAGCTCATGAGGCCGTCGCCACCGTAGAATTAAAGCACTTGCAAGAATTGCTACCCTCTTTAGAGACGCAATCTAAAAACTGGTGGAATCATTTCAGCAATCCCCATCTCGATGAATATCCTAAGGAGCGTAATCATCTTCTTCAAGAGGCCATTTTGAAGGCCCCTTTTCAGTTGTATAACAAAGAGGGATTTTCTGAATTTTTCAAAAAGTTAGCCCATCAACTTTTGCAAGAAAAAAAACTCGCTGATCTCATGACGCTCATCAAAAAACTGCCTGGCTTAGAGCGCCCTTTTTTAATGGAAATTCTCAAAGCGCTGACCCAGCAAAACCCCTGCCCTTTTCAGGAGATTCGGTTTTTAAATGAACAGATCAAGCCCCAACCCGAAGAAGTTCCTCTCTTAGCGGATCTTTTAATCTCAAGCTACCCCTTGGGGATGCTTCCTCAAGAGAGTTTAATCGATGACCTGATCCAAGATTTACCTCTATTTGTCGCTTTTAAAAATGTTCAGATCTCTCCCCATTTGGTGACTTTAACGGCGTTATTGGTCGACAAATCGTTATGGTCAAAATATACGAAGCTTTTGGAATCGTTGAAAAAAGAGGATCTTTATCTTGAAGTTTCCATCACCTTGATGGAACAACTCTCGACGATGGAACCTCCTCCCACCGAGTGTTTTAAAAAACCGTTTCCAAAATTAGAGCGAAGGCTATCCGATCCTCAAAAAAAACGAGTGGCCGTCCTCTATGCAACCGTTCTTTTATCTGCGATAAAGCACCAGAAAGAGGGAGAAATCGTGGGGGGAATTCCTTCCATGGCTTGGATGATGAACCAACTCCAGACAGAGCCCTCTTGGGAAATTTTTGCCAAAGTCTTTCTCGCTCTCTATCCTAGGTATAAGTTAAATCTCTCCCAAGCTCTTTGGATAGGATCTCAACTCCCCAGTTCCCACCCTCTTGCCATCCCCTTCATCCAATTTCTCTTAGGTCTAAAAGAGCTTTCTGATCCTCAGTGGAAACCGATCATTGCGATACTGATCAATCGCACCACTTACCAAACAGAAGAGCTTTTCCAATTGCTGATGAAATTATCTGTAGGAGATGAGAAAGTGTTTTTTCAGCATTGCTGGGATCTGCCTGCCCAACAACTCTTCGAGGCTTACTATGCTCCCGAGACCCTAGAAGGCTGTATCCGCGACCAAGCTCAGAAAATATTATCTCGCACACATATTTCAGTAGATGAAATTCAATTTGTCTTTCAACTTTTAAAAAAACTCCCTTCTACGGAATATCCCCTATGGGATTCATTTTTGAAATCGATTCCTGGCAGTTATCCGGCTCTTATCCTCCAAGCAATATGGGATCTGTGGTATCAAAAACATCCCGTCCAAGCTGTCCAACCCCACGAAGAAGTCTACTGGGACACAGCTGTCCGCACCTTTTTTCATGAACTGAACATCTCCAGAATGAGCCCTGTATTTTCTTCTTTTTTCCTAAAAGATTTCAGCTTTTTACTCTCTCGTTTCCAAGGACCGGCTTGCAAGGCTATCGCAAAAAAGTGCCTCTATTTTGCCGTCCAACTGTGTTGGATAGAATCTCGAGAAGAGGCTACTGAAAAACTGAAAGTGGTGCGAGACATCCTCATTAACGAAGCCTTAGATAAAAAAATCGGAAATGGGTGGCAGCTCTTAGAGTCAGCCTATCAAGCTCGCCTAACCATCCTTTTGATCAACCAAAAAAATCCCGACCTATTTGTATTAGGCGAGCAATCTTTGACTTCCACCCTTTGCAACACTGAGGCTAGCTCACAAGAGAATCAAAACCTTTTTCATGCTTATTGCTTAAAACCTTACGTCCCCATCAATCCTGCTGAGCAGTATGACTTCCATCGTTGGATTGAAAGAAGTTGGAAGGCGCTTAAGTCCCCCTTGGGATGGAGTCAGCAGACGACTCTCATCACAAGACTCTGCAAATTTGATTACAAACAACAGGGGCCTGAAAAAATCGATTTTGAACCTGCTACGATTTATCAAAAATGGGAAGAGCTGATTACAAAAACCTTAGAAGATGCTGCGCATTTTACAGAAGATATGGCCTCTCATTTGCATAATGTCTCCTCTATTGTGATACAAAAACTCAGTGACGGTATCAAAGATCAGAATCAACGCTCTCTTTTGATGTTCTCTTTACGTCAAAAATTGCATCTGGCGATGAAAAAATTATCAACTCAACCGGGCACCTACATAGAACCCTTTGAAGCGCTTTACTCGGCAGAAATTTTGACTCATCCACCTGACGATCCTCAAATATTGGAGTCTGCTTTAGAAGACCTCTGCCAGGCTCTTTTATCCACTGAGGGCGATATCACTCACACCAGTAGTGTCCAATCGTTCATTTCGAGTCTCCCCCAAATTTTGCAGATCAGTTGTCCTCATCAAAATCTGATGAATTTAGTCATGACTGTCATCGATCGAATGATGAACACTTCTTGGATTGTGAAAGCTAAACCAGAAGAGCCCTACCACTGGGTGCAACTGCTGTCATCTCTATGCAGGGCTGTCCAGAAGACATCTCGTGAAAATCAGAGTGCGATTGAAAAGTTCACAATGACCGTTTTCATGAACTGCACACATCCTGACCGTCTGAAAACAGCAGAATTCAAAGACATCCTCGGCTCCCATTGCTGTCCCATTCTCGGTTGCTTTTTCTTGACACAGCTTCTTCAATCTTTGAGCTCTGCAGATTTTGAGACGTTGATCAAGGAGATACCCTATACTCATATTAAACAGATGCTCTTTAGCATCATGGATCAACGAGACCCCCAAAACCCTGTCCAATCCTATTTAAATAGCCTGGCGGTGGCCCGCCTGATCCGTTATATGAAGCCTGAAAAAGGGAAAGGTGTATCCATTCATGAAATCACTCCTCAGAAAGCTCTTCCCCCTTTTAATCCCCAGGATTATGTTCCTCTCCAATTTTTAATCCGGGCTCAGTGGATTTTAGCACTGGGTAATCTGATCCAATATTTTAAAGACATCGATCAGCCTGGAATCTGTGAAACGACCCTTCAGTACAGGTTTAAACTCGCAGCTGAGTTAACTCAGCTGATTCTATCTCATATCAACGATCAAGAGAGCTATCTCGCTTACTCCCCCTTCTTAATCCAAATCCTTTCCGATGATCTTCTTGTAGCAATGACAGTAGATGCGGCTTTGAAGATTCCCTCGACTCTTCCCCCTTCAATAGCCCAAAAACTCACCCAATTAAAAGCTCTCATCCAAATGAAAATTAAAAAACTTCAAAGCTGAGATGTAATACATACAGTTCGAGTAACCGAAGAATCAGTCTGGTTAACGCAAAAATTGATGGGAGCTTTATTCGAGGTTGTAGTCCAAACCATCAATGAACATTTAATTAACCTATTTGACCAGAAAGAGTTACAAAGACAAGCAACTATCCGGAAATTCCGGATAGTTCAAAAAGAAGGCGCTCGTGAGGTCTCTAGGAATGTTGAGTTTTACAATCTCGAAGCCATCATTGCTGTCGACTTCCGGGCTATTCAATTTAGACAGTGGGCTGTCAACGTCTTAAGAGACTTCGCTATGCGCGGCTATGTCCTTGATAAAAACGGCGGTATTGTCACGTTAAAGAAATTTCTTCAAGCTGCTTTTGCAGAGCTGGCAAAGAATTTGTGACCGTGTGCCAAACTATGTCTAAAGCAACGTCAAAATATTTGTGAATAAGAATATTTCTCATCCCATTCATATCCTCCCAGGGAATATGTGAATGGAGCTTTCTGACCTCTTGTGGAATATGTCGACTCGCTTCGCCAATGATTTCTAATTTTCTGATGATGGCCTCCCGCAGGATTTCGTCCGCCTCAAACTGATCCAAGGTTATATCTTTGCTAAAGCGTTGAACTTTTGCAATCGCTTCTAAGATGTCGTTGACACGAAACTTCCATCCTCTAGAAGACATACTGGGCTTCTTGGAGAATTTGATCTTTTAACGCTGGATGAAGCCCTTTTTTCGTCACCAAATCAACTTCACAATTCAGCAATTTTTCTAAAAATCTTTTTACGCTTGCAAAGCCAAAAAGTCCTTTAGTTGCATCAAAATCAATCAAAACATCGATATCGCTCTTTGCAGTTGCCTCATCTCTAACAACAGATCCAAAAATGGCAAGTGTACGTACGCCTAACTGTAAAAGATCCTTTTTATGCTGCTCTAAAATTTGCTTAGCTTCGTGAAATAACATCTTATCTCCTCCTGAGGCATAATTGTACCTACACCACCATTTTTGTGGCATCACGAAAATGGTTATGCTTTCAAGCATCTGAAAGTATAATTTATTTTGGAATAAATATAAGTGATAAAGATTTAATCTGTTGTGAAAATAATCGCCCGGCAAAAGTTCTGAAATGGACTATAGTTACTCAAGAGGTCTAGCATCCATCAGGCTTAAGAGCTCGAGGAGCTCTTCGCGGGAGAGTGATTTCAGTTGACCTTGATCATCAAAGCCGACAACCCGCTCGATGAGTCCCTGCTTTCTCTCAATCAACTTGTGAATATGCTCTTCAATAGTCCCAGGTGTCACCATCTTGAACACTTGGACACCTCGGCTTTGTCCCATCCGATGAACTCGGTCGGTCGCTTGGTTTTCTTTGGCAGGATTCCACCAACGGTCATAATGAATCACAACCGAAGCGGAGATGAGGTCGATCCCCACACCCGCAGCTTGGAGTGATCCCACGAAGACTTCGCATTTAGGATCATCTCGGAACTTTTCAACTTGCCCTTTACGGTCTTTCGTTGAGCCTCGGATAGCAGCAAAGCCAATTTGGTGCTCTTTGAGGTGGGCTTCGATGATATCGAGCATGCCAAGATATTGTGAAAAAACAACGAGTTTCTGCCCGCTCCCTCGCACCTCTTGGAGCAGCTCAAGAAAAAAGTCCCACTTACCAGAGGAGTGTTTTTTATACTGCTGGACTTGATCCAGATAAAGAGCGGGGTGGTCGCAAATGATTTTAAGTTTCGTCAGCAAAGAGAAGATATGCATGTAAGGCAGGGGCTGTGAATCGTCTTGGAGCTCTTTGAATAGCTTTTCTTTTGAAGCGAGATACACCTCTTGATAAAGCGCTTTTTGTTCATCGGAAAGGGGGGCGTAAGCAATCGTCTCTGTTTTCTCTGGAAGCTCTAATAACACTTCCGATTTTTTGCGGCGCAAGATGAAGGGGTGAATAAAGCGAGATAGGAGTTTTTGTTTTTCAGGATCGTGCTGCTTTTCAATGGGGTGAACGAAAAACTCTTTATAGAGCGTTTCAGTGGGCATATAGGTGGGAAGAACGACATCAAAAAGAGCTTTGAGCTCCAGCAGGCTATTCTCAATGGGTGTCCCTGTCAGTCCTATCCGAACAGCTGCATCAATCAGTTTAAGAGCTTTGTGAGTTTGAGAGGCGGGGTTTTTTGCAATTTGGATTTCGTCATAGATGGCAATATCAAAATGGTGATCTAGGTGACTTTTTTCACTACGAAGTGTGCCGTAAGAAGTCAGGAGAAGGTCGTACTGCTCGTTAAAATCGGCAAGAGTTCTTAGAGCTCCATAATAGACATAGACACGGATGTGAGGCAAAAATCTACGGAGTAGATCTTGCCAATGAAAAATGACTGAAGTGGGACAGACGACGAGATATTTACCTTGAGGTTTAGAATTAGAGGCAGCCGCAAGGAGAGCCATCGCTTGATGGGTCTTCCCCAGTCCCATCTCATCACAAAGGAGCCCTGAAAGACCGTGTGAATAGAGAAACCAGAGCCATTTAAGCCCCATTTCCTGATAACCCCTCAGTGAGCTTTTCAGTCCTGTCAGATCAAAGGGTAGGGCAGGCTCAAATGTCTTGAAAGCGTTCCAATTGCGAAGACTTTCCTCTTCTTGAGGTGCTTGAATTTCTTCAAACACAAAAAGGCGCATCCATTCCAAGGTGGTCAGACGGATTTGCCGTCCTTTTTTTAGCCACCGTTTCTTAGAGATTCCGCGAAGCCAATTGTAACGGGGGGACTTGAGAAGAAGAAGACCCGCAGCAGAAAAAAGATGCCTTTTTCCTTCGCTCATCGCTTGCCAAATGGAAATCGCATCAATGCAGCCGATATCGCTTTCATATTCGAGCTCAAGCAGCCAGGTGCCTTCTGGTTCTTGGTGGAAGGAGAGGATTCTCAAAAAAAGATGCTGAGGCTTCTGAAGCTTAGGATCAATGACCGTGATGAAAGGCATTAACGTATTGATATCGTAAGCTGCAAAATACGGTTCGGCAGCAGCGTCGATAACGACGTCTTTAAAATAGGGATCGGGAAGCCGCATCGCATGGGGGATCTCACAAAATCCTTCACTTTCAACATAGGTGAAATTTTCAAATATCTCGACTTTTTTCCCTTCATAGATCGGCAGAAAAGTATAGTGAGGTTTGACCAAGATCAACCCTTCTTCATTGAGCATTAAGTGGAGACCACAGGATTGCAAAGGTGAGTGAGAAGAAAAAAAAGAGGAGATCGTTTCAAGTTCTTCACGATGAGAGTGAAGGAAAGATCCGATATCGGGGGGTGCAATACAGAGTCCTGGTGTCACCATTTGCCCTAAACGGCGTGCCGATTTAGAGTAAAATCCCCGCCCCTGGACGTAAATCCACTCGCCAAAATCGTGAATTTCTTCTGCCTCTTCTGCCAGCTCAAGGCCTGCATCAAAACAAAGCCCCTTCTCTGTCAGGGAATAACCCAGCCGCGACTCAATTGCAATGACGTGGGTTTGAAATCCTTCATAGGCATGGAGCCAGTGACGATGACGGGTCACAAAAGCAGAAACATCTTCTGGCAAAACAATTTTTTCCATTTCTTCGAATAGGAGATCTTCTAGGAGAAAAAAACCTTTGTCAGGAAGGAAGACCCAAGATCCAAATCGAGCAGCCTGTAGTTTTTGAAGATCTCCTGGATCAAATGCATAGCAAGTCAGATGAAGGGCCTTTTGCTGATCGAATCGAAGAGAGTACCTCGCAGGAATAGGATCGAGATGGATTTTCGTTCCTGCCAGATGAGTCTTCACAAGATACTGATGGCGATGAAGAAATTCTCCGATCTGAGAGGCAGGGATGACTTTTTCTTTGAGTAAGGGATCGATCTTAGCAGGAAAAAATCCCTTCTCAGGCACAAAACTCCATTCTCCGATCGGATAAGTCTTGAGATTTTTGTCTTCCGTTTCAGAAGAGGTGATATCGAGATTGAAAACTCTTTTAAGAGGATCGTAGAAAAGTCTTTGTATCTGCTCATGAGAAAACTCATAGGTCTTTAAAGGAGCTACCACGGTTGCCAAAGCAGGGATAAGCTGAGGCCAGTTGGCTTCAGCGATATAAAAAGTGAATTTCAGCTGTGGAAACTGGATGGTGATTTCTTTTGGCAGTGGAGTTTTATCGTAGTGAAAATCGATTTGGTATTTTTCCCCCTCTTCTTGCAACAGCATTCCCGCTTTGGCAAGGTCGGACCAAAAAGACAGCTCGTAACTTAAAAAATGGCTGGGATTTCCTTCTTTCCAAAGAGCGAGCTCTTCGGGAGGCAAATTTGAAAACTTCAAAGAGGTTTCTTCTGTCTGAGGCTTACGATCCACGATGCTATCTTTGAGGATTTGTCTTCCCTGAGCGTTAAGGGCTTTGAGAGAGAAAAGTTTTTTCTTCGTGGTCGAAAAAGCTTGGAACTGAGTAGTCAGCCCCCCCTTTAAACACGAGGTGTCATACCCATGTCTTCGCGACGCCATTTGGCAAAGCTGATTCCATAAGGAGCTTCGAAAACGGACGTGTAGAGGAGTTTCAAGCCCCCTAAAAATCTTTAACCACGCAGCAGCTTGGTGAGAGCATCTGCCCCCCGCATCTGCCTGTTTACAGGTGCAAAAATGATCTTTTAAAAGCCCCTCATCATCAATTTGAAGAAAGGGCCAATACGTCTCTTTGCCTATGGGCCCCACCTTCACTTGGTAGGTGCCCTCAGAAAAAAGAATAGGGCCGACCTTCCCTTGTTTTTCTAAGGTGCGCCCTTGTTGAAGTACTTCCTGAGAAAATATTGTATGAGGCATAGCCTACCAGTGTAGAACGACCCCTTGAAAAACACAAGTCGCACGTCCTGATAGACGAAGACTTGAAGGGTTGATCTCTACCCATAGAGCCTCTTCTGAGAGTGGCATGACACAGACAGGGTTTTTCAAATGATATTTTTTCTTGGCAGCAATCGCAACAGCAGCAGCTCCTGTGCCACAAGCAAGTGTCTCATCTTCTACCCCTCGCTCATAGACGCGGGTCCATAGAACATCTTTTCGGAGCTCTACAAAATTGACATTGGCCCCTTCGGGGGCAAACTCTGAAGGAGCCCGGAGCGATGAAGCCACCTCTTTGAAATCGGGCCTGTTAATGGACTCAACGAAGACCACAGCATGAGGAACACCCGTGTGAATGAGATCCATAGAAAAGGGTGGCCTGACAATATCTTGATGCATCCAAGTATACGATCCCAAATCGACAGTGATGATGTCATCTTTCCACGAACAGGAAGTGATGCGGTCTTGCGTTTCAATGGAGAGAGGAGAAGCGCCCTCTAGAGTGTTACGGATATAGTCAACAAGGCATCTTAACCCGTTACCGCACTGCGCCGCTTCCTTCCCATCAGCATTAAAAATGCGCATACGAAAATCGGCATCTTTCGAGGGTTGTAACAAAATGACTCCATCGGCTCCAATCCCCAGCCTGCGATGGCAAAGGTGAGCGATATACTCCGCCTCAGTCACAGGGAACCTAAGCTTTCGATCATCGATAACGATGAAATCGTTGCCAGCTCCCTGATATTTAGCAAAAACTAAATGTTTCACATTTTTAAGTCTTTGAAAGAGGTGATAACCCCGTCAAGCAACCCAAAATCCAGCGCTTCCTTAGCTGAAAACCAATGATCGCGGTCGAGAGCTTTTTCAATGGTTTTCGCATCTTTACCTGTATTCTTAGAGTAAAGATCCACGAGCGCATCGCGGGTACGAATGATCTCTTCTGCATGAATTGCCAAATCAGTTGCCTGACCTCTAATTAGTCCCATGATCGCCGGCTGGTGAATCATGATCCTAGAGTTGGCTGTTGCAAAGCGCCGCTTAGGCGCTGCGGAGAGGCTTAAAACAGATCCCATCGAGGCAGCAAGGCCTGTCACCAAAGTGGTGATGGGAGAAGAGATCATCTTGAGTTGATCCCAAATCGCAAAACCGGCATCGACTGAGCCTCCAGGAGAGTTGATCACAAAAAGGATGGGCTTACCCGGATCGGCGTATTCGAGATACCAGATTTTTCGAATGATGTCTTTGGCACTATCCATATCGACACCATCGCATAGAAAGATGCGCCGCGCTTTGAGAAGAACTTCGTCGATTTTACTATCGATAAGTTTGACTTGTGCTTCTGATTTTTTCGTTTCTTCTTCGTCGTCGAGCCTAAACATATAACCTCTTTTTATTAATCAATCATGAGTTCTGGGTAGAGCGGAAATTTGCCCAGAAGGCCTGCGACCTGCTGGCGCGTACTTGTAAGCACACCAGGATCGAGATCCACTTTAGCACGGCTAAACCCTCCGTTTTTTTCATCGGATTTGGGCCGCGCCGCTTTGAGCAAATTCACCATTCCCCGTGCAATTTGGCGCATCTCGGATTCCTTCATCCCCAGTGTCGTGACAGCTGCAGTGCCCACCCGGACTCCCGAAGTATACCACGGTCCGTTTTTATCAAAAGGAATTGCGTTGCGGTTAACTGTAAACTGAGCTTCTCGCAAAGCCATTTCAGCTTGGCGTCCTGTCAGACCAAAGGCTTCTGCCACATTCATGACAAGGAGGTGGTTATCGGTTCCACCTGTTGTCAAAGGAACTCCCAGCGCAAGCAGTTCATCTGCTAGCGCCTGACAGTTTTTGACAATTTGGTGAGCATAGGTTTTAAAAGAGGGAGTGCTCACCTCTTGAAATGCCACAGCCTTGGCAGCCATGATATGTGGGAGCGGCCCTCCTAAAACTAAGGGGCATCCCTTATCAATGACTTCACGATACTCTTCTTTGCATAGGATCAGACCTCCCCTAGGACCGCGCAGCGTCTTATGAGTGGTCGAAGTGACGATATGAGCAAAAGGAATGGGATTAAAATTGCCCTGCATGACTTTGCCAGCCACAAGGCCTGCAAAATGGGCCATGTCAACCACAAATGTCGCCCCCACAGAGTCAGCGATCTCTCGCATTTTTGCAAAATCAATCAGCCGAGGATAAGCCGAGTAGCCTGCGATCAATATCGCTGGCTTTTCTCTTTTGACCATCTCTTGCAGCATCTGATAGTTGAGAAGTCCTGTATGAGGATCGACATCATAGGGAACCGAGTGCATCATCTTCGAAGAGAGATTGTGTCGGTATCCGTGAGTCAAATGCCCCCCTGAGTTAAGGGACATCCCCATGATTTTTTGACTCATGAGAAGCTGTCTGACTTTTTCATACTCTTCCGGTGTCAGCTCGTCTAAATTTTTCTTACCAAGCCTTTCGACTTCCCGATTTTGCACACGGTGGACTAAAATAGCCCAGAAAGCCACCATGTTGGCATCAGCGCCCGAGTGCGGCTGAACATAGGCGTGTTCGCATTCGAATATTTTTTTGACTTCCTTGATTGCCATCTCCTCAATGGTATCGACATTTTCGCACCCCGCATAAAAACGGTGGAAAGGAAATCCTTCTGAGTACTTATCTGTCAAGAGGTTCCCCATCGCAAGTTGGACAGGAAGAGAAGAAAAATTTTCCGAAGCGATCAACTTTAAATGCGACCGTTGATCTCTAAGTTCTTGAACAATTGTCTTGGCAATCAATGGACAGCGCTCTCCTACAGCATCTATCGCTGCCAGGTAGGCAATCGCCTCGACTTTTCGCTGCGCCTCGGGAATTTTGTTAAAGTAATTTTTTAAAAATGACATCTATCCGCATTCTGACATAAATCATGATTTTCTGCGAAAAAAATAGTCTTGAGAAGAAAGCCAGAAGGCTTATAATCTACACGATTAAACCTCACTGGATGAATCATGAAGGAAGCACTTAAGACAATTTTAGAGATACAAGATCTTGATATGAAAATGCTCCGGCTCGTGCGCGTTAAGAAAGAGCGGCTGAAAGAGATTGAGCAGATTGAAGCCCTGCGCAAAGAGCTTCATCAACAGACCACTGAGAAAGAAAACGAAATCACTGATCTTAACAAGCAGACTTTAAGCTTTGAACATAAGATCCAAGACATTGCCATCAAAATGAAAAAACTCGAAGGGCAACAAGGATCGATCAAAGAAGTGAAAGAGTTTAACGCGATCACCCAAGAAATGACCGCTTTGGAGCGCGAACGTATCACGACCGAACAAAAAATGTCTGATTTAGTTGATAAACGCGTCGCTGCAGAAGAGCTCCTCAACAAGATTAAAGAGACCCTTCAGAGTTCTGAAATTAACAGCCTCGCCCTAGAGAACGAAATCAAAAATAGCATCAAAGTGATCAATGAAGAAGGCTCTTCTTTGAAAAAACAGCGAGACACTCTAGCAAAAACTGCGAATGGCGAAGTGCTACAGATTTACGAACGGCTCCTCCGCAATAAAAAAGACCGCGTGATCGTCCCTATTGAGAACCGCACCTGCAGTGGCTGCCACATCGTCTTGACCGCTCAACATGAAAATATCGTTCGCAAGGGCGACAACCTGGTTTTTTGCGAACACTGCTCACGCATCCACTACTGGCAACCAGAAGAAGTCGTAACAGAAACTCATACAGCGCCCACAAAACGCAGACGTAGACGCGTCGCCAGCGCTTAATTTTTTCGGGAAAGCAAGCAATCGCTGTCTTTAAGACAGAGGAAAGTCCGGACTTCACAGGAGAAGATACCAGTGAAACACTGGGGGCCGCAAGGCTACGGAAAGTGTAACAGAAAATACTCCGCTGCTTTAGCTATGCTACAGCAGACAGGTTGAAAATGCAGGCTTGAAGAGCCTGCCACACTTGCCGAGAGGCAAGGTGCTATAAACCCTATCTGAAGCAAGAAAGTCCCAGACCATCTGTTCTCCGCAGACTGGGCCACAGATCGCTCGAGAGCTTTGGCGACAAGGCTCCTAGAGGAATGATTGCTCGCGACAGAATCCGGCTTATCGCTTTCCCGAATTTTCCTTCTCTAAAAAAATCAACCCACCTCTCCTAGGAAGAAAAGGTGGGCTGATAAAATCAACTTCTAAACTTGGAAGCTTAGAAATCGAAGCGGAAATCAACTGTCAGACCTTGCAGAGCGAGGTCATCTGAGTTACGCCAGTATTGAACTGTCCCTGTCGGAGCACTGTTTTTCATGTTCAACATTTGGTTTTGACGGAACCAGTATTGGAACTCGTAGCCCACTTTCAAAGCAAAATGGTTACGATCCCGGTTAAAGGGAAGATCCCATTCCAATCCGAACATCGCTTGGAGCATAGGCACAGCCAAGTTCCGATCGAGATCGTGGACATGAACTCCACCGGTGACCACATTGTCATCGCGCGTCGTCTCTTTATGATCGACATCAAAATGTCCGTACATGAGAGCTCCGGCAAAATCTCCGAATAAGGAGAAGCCGTGTCTTCCGACATTGCCCAGCATCCATGTGGTGTTGAAACCACCTGCTGTTCCAATTCCCCAGAATTCGTTCTCTAGATCAGCATGCGCACGCGTTGTCGCATCGATGCTAAAACGTCTGTCAACTTCCTGATTAATCCAACCACCTTTTAAACCAACGTGGGGACGAAGAGCGAGCGACTTGCTGACATAAAACCAGCGACCGAGCTCCCAATCCAACATCGAGTAGTGAATCGTCCACTCGGTTGATCCTTGAGAGACTCTTCTAACCGCATTGGTAGTATTGCTAATACCCGTACTGCCTTGGTTATCGACAGCTCTTTGAGCTACGCCACTTGTTCCAATGGAATTGGAGTTCTCAGTATGGAACCATGTATAGTAGAGATTGGTATCCCACTGATCATGGTTGATGTTCGCACCGAGTCCAACACGGAATCCCCAAGCCCATTTGAAGTCTAGCTTATGGTTAGGTCCTCTGATGACTCCATCGGTTGCAGTCACAGTGTTGTTGCGGAATGCCCAATCGGTGTTCCCTACATCTGCGTGCCAATAAAGAGCATCGGCGAAAACATACCAGCCGTTGTCACTATCAGGCCGAGCAGATGTCAAAGCGACGATGCTGGGCTGTTGGGTCATGTTTGATTGCGTATCAGATTTCATCTGAGCAGCAATCATGTCTCCATCTGCAAACGCAGAGGCAGTTAATGCTAATATACTAAATAGTACCGTTTTCTTCATGAACTACTCCTACTTGTTTTGAAATAGCCATCTCTTTCCTGTTTTACCAGAGGATGGGTCTTATCGTAAACTTCCTTTTTCAATTTTGTTGAAACTTGTGTGTAAATGGTGGTGGTTGCAAGAGTGGTGTGGCCGAGGAGAATTTGGATGGTTTTGAGATCCATTCCATTTTCTAACCAATGTGTTGCAATGGTGTGTCGAATCGTGTGAGGAGTGGCCTTTGCAGCCAGTCCTGACAGCTTTAAATAGGTTTTGAAATGGCGATCCACTGAACGCACTGAAAGCCTTTCACCCCACTTATTCAAAAAAATCGCCTCATGATTTTTTTCTGCTTGATGCAGCTGGCTGTCTAAGAATCGTTCGGGATGATTCAAATAACTCTCTACCCAAGTCGCCGCATTTTCTGTCACAGGAATCACCCTTTCTTTTTTGCCTTTCCCTCTAATGCGCAATGTGTGCTCCCCTTTGTCAAAATCGAAGCGGTTCATTCCCACCAATTCACTGATGCGAAGCCCCGAGCTATAAAAAAGTTCCATCATACAGCGATCTCGAAAACCTAAATACGTTTGGATATCCGGCTGCTGAAAAAGTCGATCTATCTCTTCGCGCGAAAGAGGAGCAGGGATGGTCTTCTCTAGTTTAGGAGCGTCGATTTCATCCAAGGGGCTCTGCAAGAGCGCTTTTTCTTTCAAAAGATATTTGAAAAATGAGCGCAGAGTTGAGAGCTTCCGCAGGATGGTTCTCTTGGCGACCCCATTTTGGTTGAGATAAAAAAGATATTCTCTAATCATTTTTTTATCGACTGTGTGAACCCCTTCTACTTTGGAAAAAAGATAGAAACCCTCAAGATCCAGACCGTAGTTTCTAATCGTGTGGACGGAGGCATTTTTGATCGCACGCAAATAATTTAAAAATTTTTCTTTCCATTCCTTCATAAACAAATCTCTGGTATAGTGTGTCTCTTATGATTACCTTAACGAACATTTCTAAGAAAGTCGGTTCTCGTCTTCTTTTCGAAAATATCAATGTCTCTTTCAATCCTGGAAAACACTACGGTCTTACCGGTCCCAATGGATCAGGCAAATCTACGCTCATGAAAATCATGATGGGAAAAGAAGAGGCTAATGAAGGGACTGTCTCACTTCCGCGCAAAGTCGGTTTCCTTGAACAGAACATTGAAAAATTCAAGGATCAAGATGTCATCAGTACGGTCATTATGGGCAATCGTCGTTTATGGGAGGCGCTGCAAGAGCGTGACTCTCTTTATACACAAGAAATTAACGATGCTATGGGTATCCGGTTAGGAGAGCTCGAAGAAATTATCGCTGAAGAAAATGGCTATAGTGCTGAATCGGAAGCAGAAGAGCTTCTGACTGGAATGGGCATTGCTAGCTCATTACATTCCAAAAAAATGCATGAGATCCCCTCAGATTCTCAGTTCCGTGCTCTTCTCTGCCAAGCCTTATTTGGTGAACCTGACGCTCTCCTGCTCGATGAACCGACGAACCACCTCGATATGGAATCGATCGGCTGGTTAGAACAGTTCCTTGTCAATTATAAAGGTGTTCTCATTGTCATTAGCCACGATAGACACTTTTTGAACACCGTGACAACTCACATCGCCGATATCGACTATGAGACCGTCATTATCTATACAGGAAACTACGATCAGATGGTGATTGCCAAGACTTCAGTTCGCACTCGCGCTGAAGAAGAAAATAAATCCAAAGATAAGAAAATTTCTCAACTCCAAGAGTTTGTCTCTCGTTTTGGAGCAGGAACCCGGGCTAGCCAAGTCCAATCCCGCATCCGTGAAATCAACCGCCTACAACCTTTAGAACTTAAAAAATCGAATATTCAAAGGCCGTACATTCGTTTTTATCCCCCAGAGAAACCGTCTGGCCAAATGGTGATTCAAGCTGAGAGTGTTTCTAAATCGTATGGGAGCCACTCTGTCATTTCGAATTTTTCTCTTGAAATCTTACGCGGGGAAAAAATCGGTGTGATTGGAAATAACGGCCGGGGGAAAAGTACACTGCTTAAAATGCTAGCCGCGGCGCTTAAGCAAGATAGTGGCAAGCTTGAGCTGGGTCACCAAGTTCAACTGGGCTACTTTCCACAAAACCACTCTGATATTATTGATAAAAAGAAAAACCTCACGATCTTTGATTGGCTAAAAACACAAAAAGAGGGTGTTTACGACCAAGACGTACGGAGCGTGCTGGGTAAAATGTTATTTGGCGGCGATGACGCCTTTAAGCCCGTCGCACACCTTTCCGGGGGTGAGACCGCTCGTCTGATCTTTGCGGGGATGATGCTCTGTAACTATAATTTTCTCATCCTTGATGAGCCTAATAACCATCTAGACCTAGAAGCTGTCGCTGCCCTCAGCTGGGCCCTTGAAGATTTCAAAGGCACCGTGATTATGGCTTCCCATGACCGGGTGCTCCTCGATGAAGTTGCGACTAAAATTGTCGCATTTGAAGAAGATGGAATCCATATTTTTAAAGGACCACTGGAAGAATACTTGACTTCCTGATACACTGAAAGACATGGGAGCCTAAATGATATCTAGAGTTGGTAATGTTGGACCTAGTCCTTCCCCGAGAGATGATGCAAAACAGCGCCTTGTTGCTACAGGGTTTGAGAAGGAGATTACAGCTTATGTAGCTGCTTTTCTCAACTTAAATGCTAGGAACTTGGAAGCTCAACTGCCCAATATCGCACACCGTACGGTCGAATTGGTCGAAAAAGCCCAGGAAGCTCAAACATGTTAAGTGAAAATCTTAAAGATGCCGGAGAAATTGTGGAGAATATTCTCACACAGCCTCTTTCGATTCCCGGCCTTGAAAAACCTCTCTCTTTGCTGGATGCTTCTAAGGACTACCTTCAAAACCCCTCTTCTCCCGAGCTCAAGAAAATGCTTGAGACTTTTCTTCAACACCCTGCAGCCCTAGAAGTCATGCTCCAAGAGTTCAAGCTCTTGGCTCAAGATTTAACTTAAGAAATAAAAAAGGGCGTTTTCAAACGCCCTTTTTAAGTGAACTGCTAAAGAATCTAACTTATTGTCCGCAAGTTCCGGCAGGAACAAAATTGACAGTTCCAGTCGATGACACGCTCGGTGTAATGTTATTGGAGAAATCCGCTACGTTGATAGTTCCCGATGTTCCCGACAAGTTAATGCCGGTCGCCACTCCAGCAGTATTCAGCAACGCAACCCGGTTGTTTGCAATGTTAGCGCAATAGACGTTACCCGCAATGGCTGTGCTAACAGTGATACCATAACCCGTTGCTCCGCCACTTGCTGTCACTTGGTTATTTGTAATCGACATACTTGCTACAGCAGGTGCTCCCACCGCGTCAACCATAATTCCTACAGCAGTGGTAAGCCCGTTCGCGTTCGAAATTGTATTGCGATCAATAGAATACCGCGATCCATTAGAGGGCTGGATCTCTATACCTAGATTACCATCCCGAGAACTGAACAGGTTATTATTCACCACGCTGAATGTCGAATTAACTATATTAGTGCGAATTTGAACTCCCTGAAGGTAACCAAATATTTGATTTCCAGAAATCAAACCATTACAACTTGGATTACTACCTGCAGGAAGAAGAAGACTCCGTCTAATATCTATGCCTCGCTGAAAGTTTGTCAATGTGTTATTGGAAACATTTAGATCAGAAAACTGATCGCTTAAACCTACAAATATACCCGTACTAACACCAGCTGCCAGATCTGAAACCAGAACGTTATTGACAATTCTGAGGGTTCCTGAACCACTTCCTATCACGATACCGTCGTCAAAAACTTGTAGAACGTTATCATGGATATTAGCCCCAACGATATCTTGCCCAGACATACCTCCGAGCGCGCCCATCCCTCCATCAAATGTATCTAATACAATCATCCCTGAGATTTCATTTCCATTGGCCAGAAAAATAATACCATCCCCGGGAGCAGTAATGGTAGGAGCCCCTCTGGTTTGAGCAGGAATGTTAATTCTTCCGACCGAGGTGCTAATCGTTTGTTTTGTTCCTGAGCCAAAGAGGCTTTGACCATTTTTCAAGACAATCCCAGCATCCATACCACGAGTGGTTCCGTCGCCTTGGAAGACGTAGATCATGTCGTTAGGCCCTGACGCATTTTGAGCAGCGAGCAGTGTCGAGAACGGACTTTCATAAGTTCCGTTGGAGCTGCTGGTGTTGCGGACGAACCAAACTCTCCACGGCTGTCCTGTTGCAGGGTTGACCGCGTTTCTGTGTTGCTTACGAGTCTCCACCACAGGGATCTCAAAGCGGTAAGGGGCAAAGGCCGCACGAGAGAGCGCTAGGTCGTTACCATTGGGACAGTTTCTGCCAGTGCGTTTGAGTTTAGGACCAAACGGATAGCTGAACATCACCGTGCCTTGAACGATGTTTTTGAAGATGTGATCGTAGGAATAGGAGGCTTCTAAGGAGACGTAATCTTTATATCTCCAATAAAGTCTAGTCTTTCCTCCCCAAGCATTGTTCGGATCAGCTGTGAAGTAATAAGGGCCAATTCCGAAATAGAAGTCATGACGGGTGCTTTGGGTAATGTGAGCACCGACTTCAGCATCGACACCTGTCATCGCAAATTTTTTCTTGTTCTTGAGGACGATACGATTGCCATCAAATCTGTCAAACTTGTGCTGATAGCTATGGCTTTCATCATCGCCGACGGGGAAGTAGGCGTTGATGCGGTATTCCATCCGTTTGCCTAACATCTCGATGCCGGGGCTGAGCTGGTTGACGGTGAGGCCGTGCTCTTCTTGACGCACATCGTAGTAGAGGTAGAGTCCGAAGATGTGGTTGATAGAAGGAATAACAGTGCGCTCTCCAAGGCCGACGTTACCGGCGAGCTTGCCGTCGTTGAAGACGTGACCGCGAAGGTCTAGGAACGGCATGAAATAGGGGTTGTGATCATAGATGCCAAAGCCTTCTAAGGTGGTGTAGCCGTCTTTGTAACCGACGCCTTTAGATTCGGTGTGGCGGACATCGACGTGCATGACATGGAAGGGTGAGCGGCAGAAGGGATCTTCAGATTTTTTCTCCATCTGAGGGGCTTGTTGAGCCGCAGCACTTAAGATGAATGGGGTGAGAGCCATGGTAAAGAGTGTCTTCGCACGCATGAGTAAATCCTCCTAAAGTATATATTTGTGATATATACAAGAGTTTGAATCTGACAGTCAAGAATCTTTTTTAGGAAAAGGAAAGACCTTAAGATCATCAGCTACCCAGGTTTGAGGAAAAATCTCCTGGGCCTCTTTGGCAAAATTATCTAAATCTTGATAGCGGGCTGAAAAATGAGTTAAAACAAGCTGCTGCACGTGGGCCTTTTGAGCGATCTCTGCAGCCTGTTTGGCTGTCATGTGGAGATATTCTTTTGCGAGATGGCGGTGTTCTTCTAGATAGGTGCTTTCACAGAGGAAAAGGGTGGCATTTCTTGCGGCCTCGATCACTGCAGCACAGGGGAGTGTATCGATGGCAATGGTGAAGACGTCGCCGGGTCGGATATGGCTCACTTCATCCAAGGTGATGACTGAGCCGTCGATAGAGATTTTTCCTTCTTTTTCAAGCAATCTCACCTTAGGGCCTTGGACTCCTTTGTCTTTCAGTTTTTGTTGATCGAATTTGCGGACGTCTTTTTCCGTGATGCGCCATGCAAAGTTATCGACACCGTGCTCTAATCGGAAAGCTTCAATACGAAAGGTATCATCTTCTTCGACAAGGCCTGACTTGTGAACGGGGTGAGCAATGATGGTGATGTTCTCATGGTAGATGGTCCCATAACGGAGCCTGTCAAAATAGACTTGCCCGCTGGCGGGGTAGTAACAATGGATGGGATGAGAGACCTTATCGAGGTTAAGGCGGTTGAGCATAGAGCCTAGCCCCCAACAGTGGTCTCCATGAAAATGGCTGATGAAAATCCGATTGACACACGTGGGAGGGGTATCAGCAAAAATGAACTGCCTTTGAGTCCCTTCGCCGGGGTCGAACAAGAGTCCTTCTTCATTCCAACGCAGAAGATAGGCGCCGTGGTTTCTTTTACGGGTCGGTTGTTGGCTGGAGCATCCTAAAATAATCAGCTGGCGTAGACTCATCTGGCAATCCTATTAAAAAGTGGAATCCGCGCGCAGGCGATTCCTGTCAGGCCACCGACAATATGGGCTGTATTGGCAATGTTGGCGTACATTTCTGTGACATGAAAAAAATCTAGTGTCATGGAGACGATCCCTAGAACTAAAAGACCCAGGACATAAATAGCAATAAAACGGACGACGGTCGGATCCAGAGGATATCCTTCCCAAGGGGCAATTTTTTGGCGCATCCAAATGAACCCTACCATCCCGACAACAATTCCTGAATACCCTAAGAATTCGGGTCCGCTCATCAAATATTGGGCGATATTAGAGACGATTGCAATGATGACAGACAGCAAGAGATAGCGTAAAGCTCCAAGTCTTTGCTCAATTGATTTTCCTAACATCCAAACCCAAGCCATATTGAAAAGGAGATGCAAAATACCGCCATGGAGAAGAACGGGGGTGTAAAGGCGCCAGAGTTCCCCTTGCCTGATTTTTCCAAATAAGGTTCCAGCAGGGATCTGATGATAGGTATTCCATTTGCCAGAGACCATCAAATCAGCAATGCCTTTCCAAGTGGGAGCATTTTTGATTTTCTCAAAACAAGCCTGCCCTTCAGGAGAAAGTTCTTTAAGTTCTTCTGGGGTACGGGCAGGATAGGCTTTGAAGAAGTTTTCGATATTCACAAAAAATTGCGGATAGTCAAAAAGCATCTCTTTCTCAAGGGGGGTCACTTCATATTCGACTGCAATGATTCCACTTTGGGCAAGCGCATTCTGATTTTGAAATCCATTGATGATAAAGAGAAGCGTGCAAATAAAAATGATCAAATGGTTGAGCGTCCAAGCTTTCCGAGGTGAGGGGGAAGAGTTGCTACGAACTTTCCATTCCGAGGGGGGTTCCTTGACCTCAAAGCGAGGATCGTGAGGATTTTTCAGCCAATCTTGATAAAAGGCATAGGCCTTGTCGAAGTCTTCTTCTTCAATCACCCATAGTCGATAAGCTGCCTCTTGAGTGAGTTCGTAAACGCTAGGGATTTTTTGGGCTTTTAAAAAAGCCTGAAAGCTAAAAGCCTCTTGCTCGCTTTTAAATTCACCAATCAGGCGCATGTGGATATAATCTTTTTGATTAAGGTTGTGGTAGAAAGCCCTGGGATGAGCGAAACTAGATGAAGTCTTCCGCTTTGTTTGACAATTTCGGCTTCAATACAGTCAGAGCCGTATTCGGTTCCATTGACATGCACATGAGGCTTAATCTGACTCAATAACTGGCGAGGATCGGTTTCATCGAATGAGGTGACATAATCGACAAATTCTAAAGCTGCGATCATCCGTAGCCGGTAATGTAACGGAACAATGGGTCGGAGTGGACTTTTGTAACGTTGAATGGAACTATCGGTGTTGAGCGCAACAATTAATCGATCGGCTTGCAAAGAGGCTTCATAGATCATATGCAAGTGACCCGCATGGAGAAGATCGAAAGAGCCATTGAGCGTAGCAATGGTTAACCCTTGTTGTTTGAGCGTTCCAACACGTGTCTCAATCTCTAAAGGATCGATCCACTTTTGGGAAAAAAAATCCTCAAAGTTTTTTGGAGAAGGCGACATTAAAAACCTCTTGGTATTCTTTAACAAAATGAACCTGCAGCCCTTTCTTAACATAAGTCGGCAGCTCATCAAAATCCCGTTTGTTCTCTGAGGGGAATATCAAGGTTTTAACACCTGATCTCCGAGCTGCAATCACCTTCTCTTTAACACCGCCGATGGGAAGAATTTTTCCTGTTAAGGTCAGCTCACCCGTCATGGCTAGATCTTGTAATACCACTTCTTCTCGCAGCAAGGAGATGAGAGCGGTGAGCATCGTAATTCCAGCCGAAGGGCCATCTTTTGGCGTGGCTCCTTCCGGAATATGGATATGAATTTGGCTTTTTTCAAAAAAAAGCTTCCCAGGAGCGTAGTGTAGGTAGTTGCTTTGAAGATAGCTCCACGCAATCTGTGAAGATTCTTTCATCACATCGCCTGCTTGACCCGTGAGTTTCAAATCGGTTTTTTCGGCATGAAATTTGACAACTTCGATATAGAGAGTGGCCCCTCCCATAGATGTCCAGGCCAGTCCCATGCAAATCCCCACAGGGGTTTGTTGATAATACCGATCGCTTGTGAAGATGGGTTTACCTAGATATTTATCGAGATTTTTTTCGGTAACAGGATACTCTTCCGTGGGGGGCTTTTTAGATTTTTCTTCCGCTCGTACAATTTTCACAGCGACTTTGCGTAGAATTTTCTTAATGTTGTTTTCGAGACTGCGCACCCCGGCTTCTCTAGCATAGCCGTTGATCATCTCTTTCAAGGCCTTTATAGAAAAAGTCACGTTCTGGGTTTTTAAGCCCATCGTTTTGCGATTGCGAGGAATCAGGTATTTCTGAGCGATCTTGACCTTTTCCTCCATAATATAGCCAGAGAGTCTTAAGATATCCATGCGATCCTTAAGAGGCTCAGGAATGGTGTCGAGAATATTTGCCGTCACAATGAATAAAATATTGGAGAGATTGCACCGCACATCTAGATAATGATCGAGAAAATCTTTATTCTGCTCAGGGTCTAAAACTTCCAGCAAAGCCGAGGCAGGATCGCCCTGGTAACTGCTTCCCAGCTTGTCGACTTCATCTAACATGATGACAGGGTTCATGGTCTGAGTGAACTTCAGAGCTTGGATCAGTTTGCCGGGCATGGCCCCAATATAAGTACGTCGGTGACCTTTGATCTCAGCTTCATCACGCATTCCTCCTACGGAAAAACGGTAGAATTGTCTGCCCAGAGCGCGGGCAATACTTTTGCCAATGCTCGTCTTCCCGACACCAGGGGGTCCTACTAAGCAGATGATGCTTCCTTTAACTCCACCCGAGAGTTTTCCAACGCTGATGAATTCTAAAATCCGCTCTTTGATATCTTCGAGACCGTAGTGGTCTTCTTCAAGAATTTTTTTGGCCTTTTTCAAATCATGCATCTCGACACTGTTAATTCCCCAGGGCAGGATCGTGAGCCAGTCAAGATAATTACGGCAAACGGCATATTCAGCGGACTGCACTTCCAAGACAGAGAGTTTATCCATCTCTTCTTTGATCACGGCCATGACCTCTTCAGGAGCCTGCCGCTTCTTTAAACGAGCATCGAATTTTTCAAGGTCGATCGATTTGTCTTCTTTTTCAATCCCGAGCTCTTTTTTGATCGTCTTGAGTTGCTCGCGCAAAAAGAAATCGCGCTGAGTTTTTGAAATCGTTTGCTCCATCTTCTGAGTAATCGTGTTTTGCAACTTACTCAAGTCGAGTTCTTTTTTCAGTAAGAGCAATGCTTTATCAATGCGGCTATGAAGATCGAACGATTCCAAAACATCTTGTAGTTCTTCACGCCCTGCCGTCGTCAAAGCCACCGCAAAGTCAGCAAGCTTTCCAGGTTCTGTAAAATCGGAGTGCGACAAGAAAATCTGGAGCTCTTCTTTGAAAAGAGGATTCAATTTCAGAAGTTCTTTAATGGTTGTGATGATGCTAATGGAATAAGCCTTGAGCTCCTTCGTCAATTTCCCTGAAGCTTCCTCATAATATTTGACATTAGCGCGCAGGTATTTTGATTTAGCCGGTTTAGTGATCTCTATCCTCTTTTCCATGTTGAGGACCACTTGCGCCCCTCCCTGCTCCATGGGGATGATCCGCAGAATGCGCGCTAACACCCCGACTTTGTAGAGATCATCGAGTCCCACTTCGTAGACATTGACATCTTCTTTCTTCGTCAGAAAAAGCCCCATCGATTTGTGCTCGGTCTTGGCGACCATCTTGAGCACCTCATAAAAAGGGCCTTGTTCAATGACGACCGGAGCTGCCATCCCTGGAAAGAAGGGGCGACGCGTCAATGGGATAATAAAAACTTGAGCTGGCCCCCCTTGAGAAGGTTCTGCTTCCTGGTTGTCTTTCAAAGATTCTTTGACAGCATCGACAACACTCTCTTCTTCTTCGGTAAAAACGGTCTCATCGTCCATGAATTGATGCATGCATACCTTAGTTTGTTCTCTGATAAAGTAACAGCTCTACACAAATATCGCAATCAAAGGTAGAATATCCCTCATGACATCCCTGATCCTTGATACAACAGGCGACAGCACCTTCCTAGCATGGGCGGAGAAGGGGTCTATCCTGTCAGAAACCCTCATTTTGGAAGGGCGGCAGCTTTCAAAAGTTCTTTTACCATCAATCTCTGCCATTTTGCAAGGAAACACACCTGATTATATTGCAATCGGCACAGGCCCAGGCTCTTTCACCGGTTCACGCGTCGGAGGAATCGTTGCCCTAACGTTTGCCTATGCGTGGAAAATCCCCCTGGTTTCTTTTTCTTCAGCTTTATTACCTAAAGTAGAAGAGATTGCCTCTGTCACTTATCAAAAATTTCTTTCAGGAGACCTATCTCCTCAAATAGAACTTGTCTATATTTCACCTTCCCCGTAAAATCCTATCCATACCTAATATAGGAGTTAAGCCCTGCATGACTAGTGTGAAGGTCCGTCCCGGCGAGCCCATTGATAAACCTCTGCGAGCTCTCAAGAAAAAAGTTGACAAAGAAGGCATCTTAAAAGCTGCTAAGGCTCATCGGTTCTACGATAAGCCCTCAGTAAAAAGCCGCGCAAAAGCTAAGGCTGCCTTGAAATATAAAAAAATAAAATCGTTCCAACGCCCTTAAAGGCAATTCCGTTATGTCTGATTATTACGACGCTCTCGGTATTGCCAGAACTGCAACGGAAGATGATATTAAGAAAGCGTACCGTAAAAACGCTCTAAAATACCATCCTGATCGCAATCCTGGAGATGCTGGAGCTGAGAAAAAATTTAAAGAGATTTCGGAAGCTTACGAAGTTCTCAGCGACACCAAAAAACGGCAAATTTACGATCAATACGGCCCTGACGCTCTCCGAGGTGGAATGGGAGGTATGGGTGGAGCAGGCCCCGGAATGGAAGGCTTCTCTTCCATGGAAGAGGCTTTACGCACGTTCATGGGGGCTTTTGGTAATAACAATGGAGAATCCATCTTTGGGTCTCTTTTCGGCTTCGAGACAGAGCCCCAGCAGCAAGATCGGCAGGGCGCCAGCAAAAAAATGACCCTCACCCTCTCTTTTGAAGAAGCCATCAAAGGTGTTGAAAAAGAGGCCGTCCTTAATAACTACGCTTCTTGCTCGAAATGTCATGGATCTGGAGCTGCTTCGGCTGCTGCTGTCAAAAAATGCTCCCGATGCCAAGGTTCAGGCATGGTTCATCAAAGCCGCGGATTCTTTAGCATGTCGTCCCCATGTCCTGCCTGTCATGGTCAAGGAAAAACAATTTCTGATCCTTGTAAAGATTGCCATGGAGAAGGACGCGTTAAAACTAAACAACAGATTAAAATTAAAGTCCCTCCCGGTGTCGATAACGGCATGCGCATCAAAATGTCGGGTTATGGAGATGCAGGTTTCTCGGGAGGCCCTGCTGGGGACCTTCTAGTCTATATTAATGTAGACCCTCACCCTGTCTTTGAACGGGACGGTGATGATGTCATTATCGAGCTTCCTTTAAGCTTCACTGAAGCCACTTTAGGCACCCAGAAAGAGATGCCCTCTCCTCGCGGCGGGGCTCTCAAAATCGACATCCCTGAAGGAACACAGCCTGATAAAGTTCTACGTGTCCGAGGCAAAGGAGCTCCTAATGTCCATGGCCAAGGGGAAGGCGATCTCCTCGTCAAGATCTCTGTTGAAGTTCCCGTACGACTTTCCGATAAGCAAAAAGAGCTGCTTAAAAAATTCGCAGAGCTTGAAACCGAAACCAACTCCCCACGCAAGAAAAATTTCTTTGATAAAATGAAGTCTTTCTTCAAACCTTAAGGCTTGCTTTATGCGACCCTCATTAGAAGATCTCGTTTCCCTCTGTAAACGCCGCGGCTTTATTTTTCAAAGCTCTGATATTTACGGAGGCCTTCAAGGCATCTACGATTATGGCCCTTTGGGTGTCGAGCTGAAGAATAATCTCAAAGCCGCTTGGTGGAAAGCCATGGTCTACGAACGAGACGACATTGAAGGACTGGACTCTTCCATCCTCACTCATCGGCTGACACTGAAACATTCAGGTCATGAAGCCACTTTTTCTGATCCCATGGTCGACTGCCGTGATTGCAAACACCGCATGCGAGCTGATCATGTGATTAATAACGCCTGTGATAAGTGCGGCTCAAAAAACCTGACCGACCCCAGACCCTTTAATCTCATGCTTCGCACGAATTTAGGTCCCATTGATGATGGCTCTAGCTATGGATATCTTCGTCCTGAAACAGCTCAAGGAATCTTCACCAATTTTAAAAACGTCATTGACTCCACTTCACGTAAACTCCCCTTTGGCATCGCACAGATTGGCAAAGCCTTTCGCAACGAAGTAACTCCCCGCAACTTCATCTTTCGTGTCCGAGAGTTTGAACAGATGGAGCTCGAGTTTTTTGTCCAACCCGGCACCGATGAACATTGGCATCAACTCTGGGTCGATGCCCGTCTTAACTGGTGGAAAGAGCAAGGTCTTTCCTTTGAAAACTTAAAGCTCTTACCGCAGAAACAAGAAGAGCTTGCCCACTACTCTAAAGCCACCACCGATATTCTCTATCATTTCCCCCACGGATTCGAAGAACTCGAAGGAATTGCAAACCGTACCGATTTCGATTTAGGCTCTCATTCAAAAATGCAAGAGGGTCTCAAACTCTTTGCAAAAGTCCAGCCTAATCCCGATTCTACCGCTTTTCTTGTGATCCAGGATCTAGAAAAAAAAGCCCCTATGGTCCCCTTTGTCATTGAACCTTCCGCCGGTTTAGATCGCGGCGTTCTTGCCATCCTGACAGAGGCCTATACTAAGGAGAAGCTGGAAAATGGTGAGCGTATCGTCCTGAAGCTTAAACCCCATCTTGCCCCTATCAAAGTTGCGATAATCCCTTTGGCCCGTAACAATGAGAAAATCGTTGCTAAAGCCTTGGAAATCAAAAGCTCCCTCCAAAAACTCGGGATGGGCCGCATGAAATATGAAGACATCGGCAATATCGGGAAAGCCTACCGTCGTCATGATGAAATCGGAACACCCCTTTGCATCACCGTCGATTTCGATACTTTCGAGGGAAATCAAGAGACCGTGACGGTTCGCAACCGTGACACCATGGTGCAAGAGCGCATCGCTGTTTCCGATCTACCTAAGTACGTTTTAGAATATTTTTCCTAAAAAAATTCTTGACTCTCAGATTCAACCTACTTATATGTTGCACATATATAGTTAGGAGAATTTACTCATGCGTGCTAAGACCCTATTTACCATGGCTCTCACCCCGTTCATCCTAAGCGCTGCGACTCAGACTGAAGAACCGTTCTGCCGCTCGCCCTTCCATGTCATGCATGTCGATGTCCGCCACACCGAATCTAAAGGCGTCGGTTACAAAGACGGCTACACCACCTTAGAAGGCTTTGGCATCTACGATCACAACCCTTATTTCATGCCGTTCCTAGACCTCCGCGGTCACGTCTTCAACGACGGCAAGCTCGCCGGTAACGTCGGCCTTGGAGAGCGCACTGTTATTCCTTCTATCAACCACATCTTCGGACTCTACCTCTACTACGATGTCCGTCAAGAAGAGCACGGCCTCACCGTCAACCAGCTCAGCCCCGGCATCGAGATGTTAGGCAAACGGATGGAATACCGCATCAACGCCTACTTCCCCGTCGGCGATGATGAAAGCCATAGCTATCAGCACAAGTTTGACAGATTTGATGGCAATCGTATCGTCCTCAAGAACAAGAAAAAATTTGCGATGACAGGTGTCGATGCTGAAGTCGGTGCTCACATTACCCAAAGCACCCGTCATGACTTCTATTTCGGAATTGGCCCTTATTACTTCACAGCTGATCCGAACAATGCTTGGGGAGGAAAGACTAGACTTTATTGGAGATATAAAGATTACGTCTCCTTAGAAGCCTCCTATTCCTACGATCACATCTTCAAAAACATCGTTCAAGGCACGGTGATGTTCAGCTATCCGTTTGGTCCTAAACTCAAACGCACTGGCAGAAACTGTCCCAATGGTAACGACCTAGCGCTCTCTCGTGCGGCCTTTGCCCCTTACCGCTTTGAGATCCCTGTGGTGGAGACTCGTAAGCAACACAGAAACGCGATCAACCCTGCAACAGGACAGCCGTGGAGAGTTTGGTTCGTCCGCAACACCAGCAGCTCTAACGGAACTTATGAAAGTCCGTTCTCAACACTGCTCGCTGCTCAAAATGCGTCAGGACCTAACGACATGATCTACGTCTTTCAAGGCGACGGAACCACTCGCGGTATGGATGCGGGTATCGCTTTGAAAAACTGGCAAAGCCTCTTCGGCTCAGGAACAAAACAAACGATTAGCACTTCGGTCGGTAGGATTAATATTCCTGCTCAAACCGCAAGGGCTCCGACCATCACGAATACGACAGGTAGTGCAGTCATTTTAGCCAATGGAAATGAAGTCTCTGGCATGAATGTGCAAGTCTTAGCAGGAAATGGAATCACTAGCCCTACTGCTATTGTAGGCGCTAATATCCATCATAATATCGTATCAGGCGATGTTGATCATGTTGGTATCAATCTGTTAGGTTCTGGAAATATTAGTGTGACAAATAACCAACTCACTTCGTCAGAGACTACTGGCAGGGGGATTTTCATCAGTATTTTAGAGGGAACTTTTGTCCAAGGAAACATTTCTAATAACGTTATAACAGGTTACAGTCAAGGTATATTGGTATTACCCAGCATTGGTCCATCCCCCACTCCAAGTACAGCCTCTACTAATATGACCATTTCAGGAAACTCCCTGACAGGGTTTGGAAGCAACGGCATTATAACTACTCAGGGAATGGCAAACTCGGTATTTAGAGTTACCAACAACGTGTTCAATGATACCCTATCCAATAGCGCATCTGCCGGAGCTATTACTTTTGGAACTGGTGTTAGCGTCTGGGCAGGCTCAAGCAGATATTACTTCGACAGTAATACGATTGTGATGACATCTTCTAATTCAGGCGCTTGTATCGGATTTGGCAACCTAGGATCAGCACCTAATTCAGCACGCGTCAGCATCACCAATAACAACATCATGGTTGGGTCAGCCGCGGGCTCTTACGGGGTCAACATGAATGCAGGGCTTAACAGCACAAACTGTTTAACCATGACTAACAATAGAATCACCTTACAGAATCCGGCCTCAACGGGAATCAGCATCTCAGGAAGCACTGGTATTGTGAACATCGATGACTTCTCTAATAACATCTCACCGAAGGTGTTATTCAGCGGAAATGTCAGCCTTGTTGCTCCCGGCACCTGCGGACCATAATACGCCCTTTATTAAAAAATTCTTGACTCTCAGATCCACACTATTTATATATCAAAAATATATACTTTAGGAGGATTTACTCATGCGTGCGAAGACACTCTTTACCATGGCTCTCACCCCGTTCATCTTGAGTGCTGCGGCTCAAAAAGCTCCTCAGATGGAGAAAAAATCCGAAGATCCCTTCTGCCGCTCACCCTTCCATGTCATGCATGTCGATGTCCGCCACACCGAATCTAAAGGCGTCGGTTACAAAGACGGCTACACCACCTTAGAAGGCTTTGGCATCTACGATCACAACCCCTATTTCATGCCGTTCCTAGACCTT
>JAHFTQ010000013.1 GCA_023265455.1 Parachlamydiales bacterium | reverse complement strand
ATTTTTCGATTGGGAAAGAGGGGTCGGGACTTTTGCCTTGCATCATGGCTGCAAATGATGAGGAGCTTTTGAGGAGCCAGTAAGCATAATGCTGCTCTATTTCTGTGAGGTCTTTGCGACGGGCAATCTTTGGACGGACTTTAACAAAAAGGGCTTTCCAGTATTTGTCCCATGTTTCGGCCGCGTCTTCAAGGGCAAGTTTCCAATGACGGGCTTGCAGCCCTTGGGGAGATTTATATGTTTGTTTAATCATTCTGTCGCGGATGGTTCGTGATCTACCTAAATGAACTTGGAAGCTCCAGCCTTGAAATTGACGCAGCCAGTACTGTTTTTCATTGGAATAGGCCTGGCAGATGTCTCTCAGAGAAATTTGTTTTTTTGTATTGAGTGGTAAAGTATCACGCTTAAGGGTTCTCATTGTCTCTTGCCATCTCGATGAGTAGTCCTTCTCGATCCCATCTTTGAAGGGTTTTTGTTGTTTTCCCGATCAGTAATCCAAATTTACCAGACGAATATGTGTTCTTCATGGGCATGAATTTTCACATATACGTATATTTTTATACTACTATTAATTACTCCCGACCATGGCGAAGCACTACACGCCGCCATTCCAGGTTCTCGTTACCTTTTGGTCGAGGGTCTTGGTCATGTACTCAATCGGCAATTTTATGACTTAATCATTTGTGAAATGGAGCAACACGCCCAGCGAACAACGCCTTAATATTGCGAATAATGAATTACAAATCCGCTGTTAAATTCAGGGGAAATCCATTTTTTTTGAAAATTTCTGCCATCTCTACATCTCCCTTGTCGATGACCTTTTTCCCATACTCCAATTGCTGGGCATCCGAAAGCTTAATTTTTTGATTTTCCAAAAGGTACTTCACCATCTCATACTTGCTTTGCTCAATCAATGCAGAAAAACCCTGAGCAAAACAATATTGCTCAATTTTAAAATCAATTTTCTTCTCAATGAGGCTGTCTTTAAGTTCACGCCATTTTGCTACATTCCAAAGTTGTGCACACTCATCCGCAGTCCAATCTTCAAAAGAAACCAACCCGTAATAAAAAATGAGGCGAGCCGCTTGTAATGGTTGATTCTGAGCCAATTTAATAAAATCAGGTTTAGACCAAGCGCCGGGCTGTTTCATGATGGATCGCAGTACAAACATCTCATCTATCCAATTTCGTTTCCCCAAGGCCTCTTCTTTTTGCGTGCTTGGCTCTGCAATCGCCTGGAAGAGTGTCAAGAGAGCCTCTTTTCCTCCTTTTATGGGGTAAAGAGCCGTTTTCTTTAAATCTTCTGCTTTTAGCTCCTCTGCAATTATCCACTCCAATCTCATATAATTCATGAGAGAACGATCGACTTGTTTATCAGCAGTTTTAAATAACCCAACAGCCGCTTGTTGTATCGCATGATGAGTCCTCCATTCTTCACAAGTTTGATAAGCTCCAATCATAACCAAAGTGGCAACTGCTTTGATCTCGCTAAAAGCCCCTTTGCTTTTAAAATCCATAAAAATAAACCCAAGCCCAGCAATGGTAATTAAAGCGGTACGACCCCAAAGTAAGTGGGAATCACAAGGCGAGCGAACCAATTTCCACGCCTCCTCTGATTTAAGTAACGTTTCAGGGAGCTTGGAAAGCGCTGGCTGCCAAAAAGCTAAGATATTGTATAGATTTGTAACCATTTCCTCTCCGAAATTTTGGACCCGACTATAGCAAAAAAACATCAAAAAAACAACCGAAATATCACTAAAACCAGATAGCAGGACAGAGAAAAAAGGTCACAATTTCACAGCGCCTTACATAACGAGAGGATCGTAATTGTAGATCGACCAAGGGCAGACGTTGGGGTCGTCTTTTAATTTTTTAAAACGGTTAGCAGTTTCGTCTGACTCATGGTTAGACTCACTCAAATCTGGGATTGCAAGGATTGGACCTTCTACAACCGACTCCCGGAAGAAGATTGCCCGGCGAGATCCGTTCCCCATACATGTCTCGAAAATCAATTTTCCTTGGATGAATTTGGACAGTTTGTCTAATTTAGCCACGATATCATCGGAAACAATCTTGCGTTTTTCAAAATCAATTAAATCCCAAGGGCCAGCATAGTAGGAAGAAGGGTGAAGGACCCATAACTTCCAACTTCCTTTAGGGGAAGCCGAAAGATAAGTGTGAAAAACCCGCTCGGCTTGAGCTTTCCAAAAAGTTTCTTTATCGAATTGATTCGAGGCTTTACTGGTGCACATTAAACTGCAAATATCTTTAACATTGAGCCAGTTGCATAGATTTGAAATCCCGTCGTGGAAGACAATCATAGAAAAACTCATAAAATTCACCTATACAAGCATTTATACTAGGCTACACCTTCAAACAACTATAGAACTCGACAAGTTTCTGAAGCTCAATTTTAGCCTTTTTACAGTCCGCAATATAAGCTTTCACGAAAGCTTTCCGCTCTGGATCCGGCACTGGATGGTCAACTTTAAGAAGATACTCCTCTGCCTCTTTCATCTTAGCATCGATTAAGGGGATTAATTTTTGAGAAGCCTCGCCGGAGTAAAACCGATGAGCTTCAGGCAAGGTGCGGTCGTTATTTCTTTGATATTCAGAGAGTGTTTGCTGAATAGTTTCCGTCTGTTGATCGAACCGACCCTGCAATGTAGACGCTCGAGTCCATAGGTCCCAAGAAATGACTCCAAGCCCCAAGAACACTATGGCCCCTGGTGCAGAACCTTCCGCAAACTCGTTTCCACTAAGCAATACCGCCATAGCTAAGCCAGCAACTGATCCAACTGCTGACAGTAAAGCAAGCACCTTATTTTGGATATACTTGTCCTGGCTTTCCTTTAGCAATTTTGTTGTTTTTTCCATTGTGCGGAGTCGTTCCTTCAAGGGGGCTGCTGATTGAAACGCGTCAGGAACTTGAACCTTGAGGTGTTTTAAAATCTCTAGTGACGAAGTAGAAAACTCTGGAACCTCTCTCAAATCAACTTGGATTGTTTTACCATTGTATGTGTAAGACTGTACTAGAGATCCACGTGTTTTCTCCGCAGAACCTGAGACGGCCGGAGAAACACTGTCTCGATCAGAATTTGTAGAAAATTCAGCTTTTCCTAAACTATCAACACTCATGGACTACCTGCCTATTTTGATCCCAGATGATACCACAGTTTGACATAAAGGAGAAAAGCTTTGGTGACCGGGAATTCAAGAAAATACTCATAAGAACCTCGGAAGGCCATTAAACATGAATTTCATAATTGCCTTATATACAAAAACTTAAACTTATAGAATCTACAAAACCTTCCCAGTTGCGATAATTGGGTAGATTTTGTAGAATTGAGTTATGAAGCGGTCAAAGTACAGCAAGCCTTTAGGAGCACTTCTAAAAAGCCCTTTTTTTACACCCTCAGAAGCTGCCAAACACGGTATTCCAAGACAAGCTCTTGCTTATTTTGTCAAAAAAGGCCTATTACTGCGTATCTGCCCCGGGGTATATCAAGCTGCCAATTACGAACCAAAGGTGGAATTTCAGTGGGAGAATTTAGGGCTTGTTGCAGCCAGCATTCCGAAGGGTGTTATTTGCCTGATCTCTGCCCTTTGCTATTATGACCTAACCGATCAAATTATGCGTGAAATATGGATTGCTATTCCTCATGATTCATACCCACCTAAACGACCGAATACAAGAATTGTTAAAATGCGCAATATTGAGCTTGGAAAGAATGAAATCATGCTGGGTGAATATCCGGTTCGCATTTTCGATAGAGAACGGTGCATTGTGGATGCCTTTCGTTATCTCAGCAAGGAAATCGCAATCAAAGCCATCCAATACTACTTCCGAGGAACCGATTACAGGCCCCGACCACAAAAACTTGGAGAATATGCTAGGGCGTTAAGAGTCAACATTACTCCCTACATTTTATCGTATACAACATGACAAAAGATCTGGAAAAATCATTCAAGGCAAAATTGCGTGCCATTGCCCAAGCAAAAAACAAAGAAACCGCTGATCTTTGGCAAAGGCTCGTTCTGGAAAGATTTCTTGTTAGATTATCTCAGTCTACTTACCGTCATCATTTCGTGCTGAAGGGAGCTATTCTTTTAGCCCATTACATTGACATTGGCAGAGAAACACGAGACTTGGATTTTCTTGCCAGGCACTTAAGCAATGAAGTCAACAAACTGAAGGTCATTTTCGAGGAAATCGCAGCTATCGATCTTAATGATGGATTCGTTTTTCAAGAAGTGTCTGCCAATGAGCTATCTCATCCCCATATGGGATACTCAGGCGCAGAAATCAGCATGACAGCTTACTTTCGGGCGTACACGCTTTAAAGCTTTCATCGACATCGGCTTTGGGGATATCGTTGATGCTGTAGAAAAACCATTGGCACTTATGAGTGACTCAAAAGGCCACTTGTTTGAAAGGGATACAGAATTGAGCTGTTATCCTAAAGAATTCATTTTTGCTGAAAAATTGGAAACCACCATTCACCGGGGGGCCTTTAATAGTCGGATGAAAGATTTTCATGACATTTACTCCCTGATAAAAACCTCGAGTACACTCCCCTTTCAAAATTTAGAGACTATCATCCGCTCTGTCTTTCAACACCGCGGAACCCCTTTTAATTTACCCATCACTTATTCTGAGGAAGGGGTAATCCAGGTACAAGGCTACTGGGATGCTTATTTGAGGAATTTGCGAAAACAAGAACCCGACAAGCTACCCACAGATATTGCCCAGCTTGTCACTAATATAAACCACTGGCTTTTAAGAAATCTTAACCCCTAAGATGGCGAGAAGTAGAAAGTACGAGGCGCAAAAAAAAGACGCTGAGTCAACCAAGCTTTTCGACCTAACCGAACCTACGTAAAATGACGCAGTCTCAGCGTGCTCCCCAGCATAAAACAGTCCCACATTAATGCGCACCCTCTATTTAATAATTAGTCCAGCCTCCGTGGTTAAGAAAATATTCATAAAATATAGAGTCATGAAAAGTTGCACACGGCGTTAAAGAGATATTTTTCTAGGAGAGTTGAGAATAAAGGATCTTATTTAATTTTTCTAACTCACTTTCAGCAGGTTTATATTCCATTCCCGTTTGTGTTTTATAGATGGCAGATAAATCTTTTATTCTCTGTGGAGTCTGCAAATGAAAAAAACCAGTAGCCCATTTTGAAAACTCTCCGTTTTCCTTGATTAAAAAACTGTATACCCTATTGTTTTTTGCTAATAGCTTGTTCGCATTCAGCGACGCTTGGAACAAACGAATGGCTCCTTTTAACTGTTCAAGATTACTATGGGCAACAGCAAAGGCATCGGCCCTTTTTTCTTGGTATTGAGTTACCAACTGATGGAAGGTAAAAATCGCAGTAAAACCCAGAGATAGAGCCATCCATGAACGCACGGGCAATTTTGCAATGACCCGCACAGTCAAACAAGTAAAAATAGATATGGCCAGAGGTTCTAACAAACTATCATTGTTCTTGATATGGGCGATTTCATGTTTGGCAACGAATTTCATCGCCTCTGGATCTGTACGACAAAGACGAATGTCCACATAAATCGTTTTATTCCAAGGCAATAATGCTGCACCTTGTGCACCTATAATAGGCCCACCTTGAATGAAAACTTTTGAAAGGCAATATTTTTTAAAAACTTCCTGACATTCAGCTATTAAAAACTCAAGTTGAGGATTTGGACCCCCCGTTAGCTTCGCAATTTCTTGAGTCTCTTTACCTGCTTGATGTCCGCTCTTTAGCCCTATGAAGGTATGAAACCAGTGATAAAGAGGATAACCATATAAAACGTTTATCATATTCGTGATTCCTCTAGTGAATGTATGGGAATAATGTAACTTAGAATGACGTTATTCGTCCATCTAAAACAAGCATACAGCAGCTTAAAAAAGAAGAAACCTCCGGATGTAGGATTCGAATCTACGACCAATGGATTAACAGCCCCATCGCCGGCATAACTCTGAACAAACAAGAGTTAACCAGAACCCTGTTTTCCTCTCAAGAAAATTAAGATGGTGTTCGGATGGCTTCCAAAAAATTCCTTGAAGCTCCAGTCAATTGCGGAAAAAATGCGTAAAAATCGAACCAGTCTCGGAATGAAAATTCAAGATGAACGAAAATGGCTGTGTACAATCCGTGTACAATTCAAACTGGCTTATTATCAATCAGTTAATGCATTTTTCATATCAAGGAATGACAACCCGTGTACAATTAAACTCCCCTTTCATGCCCAAAAAGGAAGATAGGAAGCCCTCTCTGGTCCGCATTGCAGGTGATATTCCTGCGCATTCCCGCATTCTTTTCAATTGTGCAGCAACGCCGAAATTGCTATAACCGCTCGATCAAATAGGGAGCTTTAATGAGCGTAGCCACTCAAATTTTACGTTTGCCTGAAAATGTTTTTTACCAGGCGATCTATCATTTTCAGTTAAGCTGGGCAGCTTCGGCCTCGACGTTGCTGGATAGCGCTCTTACCTATGGCCAATCTGTAACACCGCGCCTGGCTGAACACCTCTCCGTCGTGCGACTCTTTTCCACGATTGTCAATAGCGGCTGGTTGGCCTGCGAAGCTATAGAACTGTTCCGAGTTTTACAAGGGAAGAATATCTTTCTTTTTACACATACGATTTCAGGGAGCCCGTGGGTTGAGCGGCTGGGACAGGTTGCTAGACAGATTTTTGAACAGGCTCCAGTGCTTGTTCTGGGGGCCGGGAGTGCTGCATTGAGTTTTGTAGGGTCAAAATTCTACCGAGCAGTTTTCCCTTCTAGATCGCCGGAGGCGTTATATGCTCCCATTCCTGCCGAGGATAGAAAATGGGTCGCATTAAGTTTAACTAGTCAGCCCTCTCAAGCTTTTGGTTCCGTGATCTATTTTGCAAGAGTTGTGGCTAATCTGGCGATTGCCTACTTTTTTCCACAGCGCCGTCTTTGGTGCATACTGAATATCATCACGCTCTCCTACAGCCTCATGCAAGCTACACAACTGAAATGGCTTAACTTTTTTCGAACTTTTGAATTCCCTGCCGATGTTTACGTTAAAAAAGTGATTATCACCTACTCCTTACCCCTTTTGCCGAATGTCGGCCGAGGACAGCAATGTGTTATTGGCCTGGAAGACAATCCTCCTTATTGTTTTTCTCCCCAATCTCCGATGGATTTGGATTGCCTAATCAGATACATTTACTCGGCTAGCAAGAAATTTTTAGACCATTGGGACTGGAGCACGTTCAGGGTTACTCACACGATGAATGGGACTGTGACCAAAATTACTCATCACGCTAAAATCACCCTATCCCAGGCAAATCTTCCCCGGTGCCCCATAACCAGAATACATCCCTCCAGCCACGATGTGAAGGCTCAATTCTGGGACAACGATGCGAGCAAAGGTGAATTTAAAACGACCGTTCGTTTAACCCCTGACGCTACAGCCTCTGCTGTGCAACCTCTTCTAACGGAGACATTTTTAACTCGTCTGGGAGCCGTCTATACCGCTTTCTCAGCAGGGCTTGCCATGATGCAACAGGGGTATCCGGAACTTTTGGAAAAAATCGTCTCCGGCCAAAAAATCTTGAGCCTGGTAGACCTCGGAGCTTTACTTTACAACTACCATCAACTGTATCGCATTTTTTACGATCGGTATGTCATTTTCAATGTTCAAAAGCATACGCCACAAGACCGTGTTACACGGGCACAAATTCGACTCGCAAGCACCCGACTAGAACATTCGCGATTACAAACTGCCATAGATGAAGCTATAGAGGCGAAGAAGATTACTCGAGGTGACAACAATCATCTGTTTTCACAATCTGTCGATGCTCAAGCATTACTAGAGCAATATAGCCTATCATTGACCGAGTTTGCCAATGCCCTCAACGAACACGAGACTGCTTTAACAGAGCAAACCTCCACCAGCACCTCTCTTGAAAAGAAGCACCATACACATCTCCTCATCGCAATGGGAGTGGGAGTTGTCGGCCTTAGTGTGATTTCGGCTCTGGTTGCCGACCTCTTGACCAAACAGCTGAGGCCCGCTTACGACACGAAAATCGGTTGGGGCGTACCGTGGATGCGATACGGTTCTCAATCAATTTTTGTGAGTAGAATCGTGATGGACCTGTCACTCGCATATTTTTCCCCTGACCGGTTTTCTCATCTCTTCAGTGCACTCTTTCAGAGTGTGACACTGTGGAATTTGGCCAAGCTCCCTTGGATCAAGACCGGGGTTAGAGTTAGAAAGGCCACCGTTTAATTCAACAAATGAAGGAAATAGAGGCATAGACTACCTTCCAACAATCCGTTTATCAAGCGGGCGATTCTCGAGATCACTGACCAGAAAAAAGAGACAAAATTAGAAAACCGCAGAGCCCTCTTTTTTTTGTCCTAAAAAGGTCTCGCATTCTCGCTTACGGGAAAGAAATCTCCCAAATGTACCCAGCTGTAAATATTGGGTGCATCTGGGAGAATCCTGCTCCCTAAAAAGCGAAAGACCCCGGCTTTCGCCGAGGTCTAACGCCGATCGGGAACTCCCGGTCCATTTAGAAAAGACGCTGAGTCGCTGGGCTCAGCCGAATCTACGTAAACTGAGACAGTCTCCGCGTAAGCTGATTGAACACATCAAGCATGCCCACATTTTCTCATGATTATTCAAGTCCTAAAAACTGAAAAAATGGGATGCCGTTAATCTTCTCAATAATCACCGTTGAATAGGTACACCCTGGAGGAAGCTTTGCTTTAATTTTTTGCGTAGCCTGCTGAGAAATAAGATCATCGGAGGCCAAGGCCACTTTATCTCTTACAGTCGTATATCCAACTTTTATCGGCTCTCCGCTAGGATCAAAAAAGATTCCAACCTTGCTCCCATTAATCATGAAGAGTTTTTGAACTTTGGTTATAGAAGCGAAAAATTGCTCTAACTGCTCATCGATACTTTGCTCTGAGGTCTTTCGGTCAATTTTTTCATTATACATATCAACCGTAGCTACATCACGCGACATTGCAGTAACCATACTTTCTCCTTGATTACTTTAACAAACCTCCGGATGTAGGATTCGAACCTACGACCAATGGATTAACAGTCCACTGCTCTACCACTGAGCTAATCCGGAATAACTTAAGGATTCTAGGAAAAGAGTCGATTTAAATCAATGGTTGGAAGATTCCAGGATGTTTTTTGCTCATAACGAGCGGCAGTATCCTGGGCGACTTGCTGAAGAAAAGATTTAACGGATTGAACCTCATTGAAGCGAGAGTTTTGGGTGTTTTCAAAAAATTTCCCAATCTCTTCCATGTTGAGGAGGGTTAATGCGGGGTGATTTTTAAGGGCGGGGTCAACGCTGCGGGGCACACTGAGGTCAAGGATGAGGCGGGTCTGGACAGAGGCGGGGGATGAAGAAATCAAGTAATCTTTGGATGTCGTAGCTGCAATCACCCCGTCGTACTGAGCCCAGGAGGCAATCTCAGAGCGGTCGCGAAGGGTCAGTTGATAATCGACGGCAAACGGAAGGGCCGACTCAAGGTCGCGTGTGGAGAGGGTCATATGACGAGAGCCTCTTCTCCAGAAGTAGTGAATAATTTTTCGATTGATGTCAGAATTCCCAATGAAGAGAAGGCGTGGATGAGGGCTGAGAAGTTTTTCGACAAGTTGATGCAAGATCGCTTCTAAATGCCCAGCTGTCTGAAAAAGAGAAAATAGTGAACGGACAGTTTTACCGGCTTTCAGCGACTTTTGAAAGAGGTAATGCAAAGGGGCTGGCAGCTGCTGTTTCAAACGGGCCTCTTCATAGGCCGCTTTGACTTGCCTTTGAATATCGCTTTCAGCAAGTAGCAGGCTATCGAGTCCTGCAGTCACACAAAACAGATGGTATAAACACTCGGTTCCAAAGTAAGAGTAAAAAGCATGTTCATGCGAGGACGCCACTTGTTTTAACTCTTGAAAAATCGCACATTGCATCTGAGCTAAGTCATCACCACTAAAGTAGATTTCAATCCGATGACAGGTGATGAGGACAACTTTGTGAGACGTGCTGCACCTGGAGCACGCTTCAGCAATTTTTTCTCTTAAAGCTAGGGGAGCTGATTTACAGCTAATGCCTAAAACACCAATCCGCATAAAACATGTTTATAGTCCAAAATTATTTATTGAGCCACTAGATCTCTTTCGAATTTAAGGGTTCGTCGATTTTCTGGATTATTTTGGCCTCTTTTCAATTCTTTTTGCAGGGGTCATATCGGAAGTTGATATTACCCCTGCAAAAAGAATTGAAAAGAGGCTCAAAAGAACCAGAAAATCGACAGAACCTTAAATTCGAAAGAGATCTATTTTCTTGCTTCGCCTTTTTCAAGAGGATGATTTATAGTGGAAAAGTGGAAGAAATTTTTGGATACATCGAGAACATTGTCTTCAGTGGAGAAAGCTTCACCGTCGCTAGACTCAAAGAGCCCCGTAAGCAGGATCTGACCTGCATTGTCGGCTCACTCCCCTCGCTTCAGCCCGGTGAGACTGTCCGGTGCCTAGGAGAGTGGAAACACCACCCTCAGTATGGACCTCAGTTCGAAGTCAAAGAATTTGAATCGAAAGAGCCTTCTGACTTACTAGGCATTAGAAAATATCTTGAATCGGGTCTCATTCGAGGGATCGGCCCCTCTTATGCAGAGCGGATTGTGGAGTGCTTTGGCATAGAGACTCTCAAAATCATCGATGAATCCCCTCAAAGACTCTCGGAAGTCCCTGGAATCGGTCCTAAACGGATCGAAATGATTGCCTCTTGCTGGCAGCAACAAAAAGGGATTCGCGAGGTGATGATTTTTTTAAGATCGCATGGGATCACGACAGCTTTTGCCCAAAAGATTTATAAAACTTACGGAGACGAAAGCATCCGGAAGGTGAAAGAAGATCCGTTTGCTATGGCACGCGATATCGGAGGCATTGGATTTAAGATCGCCGATCAGATCGCTCAAAAAATTGGCATTCCTACAACGTCTGCTACACGAGTTCAAGCCGGCATCGAGCATGTGCTGTGGGAGCTCTCCAACGAAGGCCACACGTGCTACCCCGAAGACGAGCTCTGCAAAGAAAGTACTGAGCTGCTCCAACTGGGCGAAGATAAAATCAAAGAAAACCTCGAGGCCACCGTCCGCGATGGAGGCTTGATTCGGCAAGAGGGCATGGTTTGGCTCAAACCGTTTTACCATGCTGAAATCGGGATCGCAAGGGAGCTTCAGCGTTTGCAAACAGCCTCTTGTAATCTCAGACAAGTGCAAGAAGACAAAGCGGTTCAATGGGTCGAAGAAAAACTCAAGATCCAATTTGCACCCGAGCAGCAAGCTGCTATTATCGCCTCTGTCCAACAAAAACTCCATATTATCACAGGCGGACCCGGAACGGGCAAAAGCACCATTACAAGGGCCATTTTAGCCATCTCTGCAAAGCTCACGGATCATATTTTACTCGCAGCGCCTACAGGGCGCGCCTCTAAGCGGATGACAGAAATCACTGGAAAGAAAGCCTCCACCATTCACAGCATGCTGGAGATGGATTTTCAAAATGGAGGCTTCAAACGGAATAAAGAAAATCCTCTGAAGTGCGATCTACTGATTGTTGATGAAGCGAGCATGATTGACACGCTCCTCTTCTACCACCTTCTCAAGGCCATTCCCACAACAGCCCGGGTGCTTCTCATCGGAGATATCGACCAACTTCCGAGTGTGGGAGCGGGAAATATTTTAAAAGACCTGCTTGCCTCTAATACGATTGGGTTCACCAAATTAACAGAAGTCTACCGACAAGCTGCCCATTCGAAGATTGTGACGAATGCTCACCGAATTAATCGAGGAGAGTTTCCAGAATTTTTAGCAGGATCTGATTGTAAGTTCATTGAAAAGGAGACTCCTGAGGAGATTCTTGCGACCATCGTAGAACTCGTCTCTCACCGCCTGCCGTTAAAATACCGTTTTCACCGGTTTGAAGATATCCAAGTCTTATCTCCCATGAAACGGGGTCTGATTGGGTGTGAAAATCTCAATGTTGTCTTGCAAAAAGAGCTCAATCCCAGCCTCGCTCCCCTCTCCCGGATGGGACGGACTTTTCATGTGGGCGATAAAGTGATGCAGATCCGCAACGATTACGAAAAGCTCGTGTTCAATGGCGACATTGGGACGATCTTAACGATTGACCTCTCTGCGCAGACCCTCACAGTCCGCTACGACGACCGGCGGGTCGAGTACGCCTTTGCCGATATCGACGATCTTGTCTTAGCTTACGCTGTCTCGATCCATAAATCCCAAGGCAGCGAATACCCTTGCATTGTGATTCCTCTGCATAAAAGCCACTTCATGATGCTCCACCGCAATTTGCTCTACACAGGCATTACGCGGGGAAAAAAGCTCGTTGTCCTCGTCGGTTCGTCTCAGGCCATCAGCATGGCTGTCCGCAATGACGATGTGAAAAGAAGGTTCACAGGGCTTAGGGGAGCTCTTTTAAGTGGTAGCAGGTAACTCCACATTCAGAATCGTTTCTGCAGCCTTCCTATAGTTTTCATCCACAATGTAACGGAGTAAAGCTCGTGGATTTTTTAATTTGAACTTATTTACAATAATGAAAATAAATAGGTCCAGTCCAAATTGGGCTTTATCGTGGATGAACTCTAAAGCAAGCACCAGTTCTTCCAAGACGCTAACTGACGAATCTTTCAAGTTCGATAACAATCGTTTAAGTGTTTGATCTCGTATCGTCCCATCTGGAATTTGCGTGGCTAGCATGACAAGAGACTTTCCTGCTATAGTTCCACCGTCTGAGTCATTCACTAAGAAAGATATCGTTTTACTTATGGGGATATCTCCTCCCAGTTCTTTCATTTTTTGGAAACACTGGAGAGCCAAAGCTTCTTTTTCCTTAGTTGGATCAAGTTGGTCTAGGTGCAGAGGATCTATCCCCAGCCTAATAAATCCACTTGCTATACCTATGAGTGCTAATTCCTTAAGTCCACGATTTTGAATTGCATCTACTATATGTAGAATATCGTGACCAGAAAGAATATTCTCTCTTCGACGGATCATGTCCTGGAGAAATATATCCTTTTTATCGGAAGGTGGAAAAATAGCAAAGGGGTCGCAAGAAGACGGATGTTGCTGACGGCTTAAGCTGATAAGATACCTTAAAAGGGCGTCCATCTCTTCACAGTTTTCATGAAACCAGGACGCAGGGTTATTGAGAATACAATCCAAGACCGCTTCGGGAGCTGTCTCGGCAAGCAGTTGTAAACGGCGTCTGGTTTGGCCCTTAATATCAAATCTTCCGTTAGCTGGATTTGCTCCTGGCCAGCTAGGTTTTGTAGCGTTGTACCAATTCCAGACTCGACTCTCTTTAAAGCTTTTCTTAACAAGACATGAATCACCCGGCTTAGGAGATGTTTTTCCAAAAAGAAGATAATTTGTATGGAAGGGTGTTATGTCCAGCTTTTTTAAATGACTGCGTGGCAAAGGTGAAAGAACGTAAACCAGTTCTTTAAGCCTGCTTTGTACAAACACTTTAACCTCCTCGATATTTTCGGGCACATTTTTCAGAGGTTTTAAATTCATCCCTTTCAATTTCTCCACGACTGGTGTAAGGAGAATCTCTTCTACCTGATAAGATTCCAGCTGCTCTTGCACCCCATTCACTAATTCTGAAAACCGCAGGGGGGTCTTGCGTGCATTAAACACAGCAAAATTGCTATTCCACTCTTTTGAAACGATTAAATGGCTTGCAGCAGTCTCGTAAGAATAAATGTAGCTTAACAGATCTAATGGTAGACTCAAGATATTCGGAGCCAACAGTTCATAAATCTTTTTGCAATGGGCAACGAGAAGTGGCTCTTTCTCAATAAAATGGGGGCTTCGCATAATCCAAGCTGCTGCATCGCGCAGTTGCAACATTTCAAATGGAGACAGCGACTTTTTAAACTCATGAAATTGACTAACAATCGTGCTATCGATTTCTTTCCAAGTTTTTTCTTTAAACCAGGGTAGATCTAACTCTTCAGCAAGCTCTGCTAAAGGCGTATCATCGAATAGCCGACTGGCTAAATTGAGGAGCTGTTGTTTTTCGGGGCAGGTGGGAAGCTTTGCAAGGGGTTGCCCACCCTGAGAAGTCGTTTTGTCTTTAATTTTTAGTAAATATGACTTGACCGTTGAGATTTCGGTCGGAGTTCCTCGCGGCATTCGCAGCAAAAGATTGGCTGCTTTCATCGGATCACATTCCAACAATACATCGAACATTTCTCGAACGACGTCACTTTCCTTGAAAAGCTTCGTATCATGAGATCTCATCATTTTGTAATAACGACTCAACAGCAAACTTTTTTTAAGAGCTCGATGAATTTCACAGCTGCAACCCTGTCCTACCTTTTTTGTCTTATTCATGTTCTTGCCAGTGATGTAAGACGGTGTGCAGGACAAGGCAATGTTTTTAAAAACAACAGGCTCTATCAGAGATAAAGCCAAAACCAAAACTTCCTGCTGTTTTTTCAGGTAATCCATAGCCTGGGTTAAATCTTGAGGAGGCACTTGGGTTAAAGCTTCTTCATGCATTTGGAGAAGTTTTTCACAAACGACATCTTTTTTTGATAGGGCCTGTTCCAGACTTTTTTTCTCTTTAATATACGCATTCAGCAACAGGTCTTTATTTTGAGGAAGATCCTCAGGTGACCCATCTCGGTAATCACGAATTCGCTTGCTCAAAGAGTCTACGATCTTTGCTGACGCAAGAAAATATAACCGGATTTGTTCCCGTAAATCCTTAATCATAGCAGCAACAACACCAGGAACTCGCTGGGCAAGAACCCTCTCAACCATTTTTTCAGTTTGTGGATATTTTTTGACGACCTTTTCTAATTTTTCATAGGAGAGCGCTCTGAGAATCTGCAGCTGAGCATCTTCGGGAAAAAAGGGGAAATCTAAACTTCCTTGAACCTCTTTTAAAACACCTTGAAGATGCCGCATGAGATGAGGCACGAAAGGAGCAAGATCTGCGATCTTCCCTTGCAGCCTTTGGATTTCCTGTAGGATCTCTTCTGCTTCCTCAAACTTCTCTAAATAGGTCCAATTCTTGTTTTTTAAGTGCATGGCACGTGTTTTTAACTCAGAAACCGTCATGCCTGCCTTTTTTTCCGCAGCTTGCAGCGCAAGATAGGTTTGCGCAATATCCGTCACACGCTGAGCGATTTTTTTGGATTGTCCTTGAAGGGTAGGATTAAGTTCTTGGATTAGTTGATCTAAACGGGTCAAAAGAATTAAGTCCTTTGGGTCATTGGAAAATTTTCTGAGTTGAGATTTCGCTCTTGAGAAGGCGGGATCAACAAAAATATTTTCCAAATCAAATAAGGTTCTATTGATATTTGCTGAGACTTTGAGTAACCGTCCAATTTGATAGGTCTGAGAGGTGATTTTGTCGATTTTTTGATAAAGAGCTTTCAGTTTTTGGAGCTCTGATTCTTTTGCGCTATGGCAAATGTAATCCTTGATATTGACCTTGAACCGCTTGCGATATTCTCCGACAAATCCACACAGTTGATTGTAAAAGGATTGGGCAACAGATCCACAAGAGATCAATTTGATGGCTAATTTGCCCATACGGCGAGCTTTGATAAGCTCGCTTTCCTTGAACTCCCAAAAAGAACCCTTTTCAGTCTCTAAAAGCTGATCAAAATTGATCCAATCTTGAGCAGGATCGCCCTCCAAATGTAATTGCCGCTTGATCTCTTGAAGTCGTTGATAAATAACATCTATTTGAGCGATTGCTAAATCTTCGGTGACTTCCTCAGCAAACTTTACAAAGTCGCATAGAAGCGCTTTGAGTTCCTTTTGGCCTGATCGATATCTCTCAATCAATTGGGTTCGCAGCTCCTCGGTAGGAGACTGAGTATAAAACAGAGTCGCTCGGTGAATATTGCTAACCTTGTTGCATAAAGCGCTAAGATCTCCCACTAAATGGGATGAATTTGAAGGTGAGGCCATTGGCAAGACTTGGCTATAATTGAGCCGAGATTTTTCGGGTGCTCCTTGACCCGTCAAAGCCGTAAACCGATCATAACAGTGCCCTAACTTGACAGATGAATCGTAGATTTGATTTGAAAATGTTTCAGGATTTTGTAAGAGGATGTTAGCAACAGAGAGGTTTAATTCTTGCTGATGTTGGTCTAAAATTTCTTTTAGAGCCTGCTGTATGGGCTGACCTTCATAGATGCAATAGCAGATATAACTCACTAACCGCCCAAGTAGTGGAATCTGAGCATACCAGCACAAAGCCAAGACTTTTTTTCCCTCAACAACTTGAACATTCAAGTCAGTCAAGTACTGGGCTTGATTCAAGGCAGTACAAGTCCGTTGTAACAAGTTAAGAGTTGCCATTCATTCTCCCCTATAAATTGAGGCTTATTTGGACAACCATTTTACAGTAAAACAAGTTATTGGGGTAGGGGAAATCACCCTAAAATTTAATTTGATGCAGGGTGATTTTCTTTCAACCACTCGGCGACTTCGGGGTGTTTAAATCCCATAGCAACTTGGTAAGCAGTGAATCCGGCAATATTTTTTACAGTAGCTTGATTCGGGCTCTGCTGGCATATCCACTTAACTGCATCAAGGCGACCCTCATTAGCCGCTACGTGAAGCGGAGTATTACCATTCATGTCAGCATGATTCAATAGAGTAGAGTTGAGTTTCCATAGCTCATCTAGCACTTGAAGATACCCCCCTTGAGCCGCCGAATGAAATGGAGTCCAGCCAAATGAGTTAGCTGTCAACATCGACGCATCTTTATCCAAGATCCAAACCATCACGTCGATATGACCTTTACACACCGCCCAGTCAAACACAGATCGGCCCTCATTGCCTCTTTTTTTCAAAAGAGATGGATCTTTCGAATCTAGCCACTTTAACACCTCAAGCTCACCACTTGCAGCCGCGTTATGAAGCGGGGTCTCACCCTCATTATCAACCTTGCTTAGTAAAGAAGGCGCTTGAACCCATATCGCCTCCACCATCTCAAGCTGACCATTGTCCGCTCCGTAATGAAATAGGGTCCAGCCGTCCTTATCAACCTCATTTAACAAAGTGGGATTTTGAGTCCATAGTTTTTCGGCCGTCTTAAGCTCACCCCTTTTAACTGCGGCCTGCAGCTGAGAAATGAGTTCTGATCGGCTCACTTTAGGAGTGGGAAGATTGTTTGATGTTGGAGCTGAGCCTTGGGTGTCCGTTTGATTCTTCGGAGGAAAAAAAACGGCTTCCTTGCCCAAGTCCTTGGCTAATTGCCATGGAGTTTTACGGTGATCATCTGTTCTGTATTTCAAAAGTGAATCTTTAGAATTGAGCAAATGAGCCATCTCAATTTTGTTGTTGCTAACTGCTAGATGAAGTGGGGTTAAGCCAGATTCTTTGATACGGCAATCTAGCAGAATACCAGGTTGATCGGTTAGCCACTGGACAAATTCAAATGTGCTAATAGAAACTGCCATATGAAGGGGCGTCCAACCACGATCGTCAGCTCGATTTAGCAGAGAACGATCTTGAGAAATTAGCCACTGAGCAATGTCAAGTTTGTCAGAAAGCACTGCCACATGAATGGGGGTATTCCCATGTTCTTTTAACAAAGAAACGCCTTCTTGAGTAGCTCGCTCCCAGAGTGTCTTGACATCCTCAAGATTGCCATTTTTGATTGCATCATAAAAAGGGTTAACGGGTTCTTGGTTAATCCGTGGTGCTCTATAAAGCAAATAGACTTGAAGAGCTTTGTAAGAGAGATAAACGCCTAGGGCGACAGTTCTGAGCGATTTTGGAGTAAGAACTACAACTCCTGCTAAGCCTGTCAGAGTTCCTAAAAAGAGGGGTCTGCGGGGAAGAACCCGATAGACCACTTGATCGATCATGGCAGGTAAAGCGACATGGCCGATTTTGTATATTGCAGGGAGAACTTGCTGACGAAAATAGATAGCTGCCATTATTTTACTCCTGGGATGAGAGACTTTAACTTATTTTCTTGCTCTTGAATCATAGCATCTTCGACCCTTTTAAAGAGAATTTGTGGAGGATGCAGAGTGATTTGCGTTCAACCACTCGGCTAATTCGAAGTGCTCATATCTCATAGCAACTTGGTAAGGGGTGCATCCGGCAGCATTTTTTACAGTAACTTGATCTGGGCTCTTACTGCATATCCATTGAGCAACTTTCAGGCGATCTTCATTAGCCGCTACGTGAAGCGGAGTATCACCATTTATATCAGCATGCTTCAATAGAGTAGGGTTGATTTTCCATAGCTTCTCTAGCACTTCAAGATGTCCTTTTTGAGCCGCCGCATGAAATGGTGTTCGGTCAAGCCAGTTAGCTGTTAACATTGTCGCGTCTTTATCCAAGATCCAAACAGACATGGCTTTACAACCATTGAACGCTGCCAAGTCAAGCACAGATTGATCATCATTATTTCTTTTTTTCAAAAGAGACGGATCTTTCGAATCTAGCCACTTTAAAATCTCAAGCTCACCACATGCAGCCGCGTTATGAAGCGGGGTATTACCCTCATTATCAACCTTCTGTAGTAAATGAGGAGCTTGAAGCCATATCGCTTCGATCATTTCATCCTGACCATATATAACTCCGTAATGAAGTAGAGTCCAGCCATTCTCATCAACTTCGTCTAACAAAGTGGGATCTTGAGTCCATAGTTCTTCGGCTATCTTAAGGCGTCCTTTTTCAACTGCGGTCCAAAGCTGACCAATGAGCTTTTGCCTATTTACATGAGGTTTAGAGGAAGCTTTTGGGTGATAAAGCAAATAAACTTGGAGAGCTTTGTAAGAGAGATAGACGCCTAGGGCGACAGTTCTGAGCAATTTTGGAGTAAGAACTACAAGCCCTGCCATGCCTGCAAGAGTTCCGAGCAGGAAGAAGCTTTTCTGAGGAAGTCGACGCGTAAAAACCCGATAGGCCACTTGATCGATAAGGGCAGGTAATGTGACATGGCCGATTTTATATATTGCGGGGAGAACTTGCTGACGAAAATATATAGCTGCCATTATTTTGCTCCTTGGATGAGAGCCTTTAATTTGTTTTCTTGCTCTTGGATGAGTGCGTCTTCGACCCTTTTAAAGAGAATTTGGGGAGGAGGAAGGGGTAGGTCGGGAGAAGGTTTTTCTGAGATGATGGCATCCCATTGAGATTTTGCAAGAGAGGTGGTTTGGCCGAGCATCTCCCAGAGCTTTTGAGAGGTTTGAGGCAAGATAGGACAGGAGGTGAGGGCCATGAGTTTGAGACAGATGAGACAGTTGTAGACGACGGTCTGCATTTGAGAGTGAGTCTCTAGAGCTTTGGCCAGCGACCACGGTTTTTGGGAATCGAAATAGACGTTGCCGGTTTGGGCCAGTTCCATGAGAAGAGCTGTAGCTCGCCGGAGACTGAAGCTACGGTAGGCTGAGCGGATCTCTTCGGCGAGTTGATCCAGCTTTGTAAGGAAGGTGCGGTCGATATCGGAGAGTGTTTTTTGGGGAGGGACTTTACCTTGGCAGTGATTTTGGAGGAAGACGAGAACGCGGTTGGCAAAGTTGCCGTATTTACCAAGGAGTTCAGAGTTACAGCGGGTTTGAAAATCTTTCCAGGTGAATTCAGAGTCTTGGCTTTCGGGGGCGTTGGCTGCTAAGACGTAGCGGATTTGATCGGAGGTGAAGTGATGGAAAAACTCAGTGAGATCAATGGTCCAGCCGTCTGATTTACTAAACTGCCTTCCTTCTAAGTTGAGAAATTCGTTAGCAGGGAGTTGATCGACGATTTTGTAAGGGACATTTTGGCCCATCTCCATAGCAGGGAAAAAGATGGCGTGGAAGGGGATATTGTCTTTGCCAATGAACTGAACGTAGGTGGTTTTTTCATCAAGCCAGTAGTCTTTCCAAGCGTCGGGAGTTTTTTGATTTTGAGCCCACTCCTGGGTAGCGGTGATATAGCCGATCGGAGCATCAAACCAGACGTAGAGGACTTTGCCTTCGGTTCCGGGAAGAGGGATGGGAACTCCCCAATCGCCATCACGGGTGATCGCGCGGGGTTTTAAGTTGTCGATGTACGATTGGGCAAAGTGAGTGACGTTGGGTTTCCAGGTTTTTTGAGAGAGCCATTTGGTGAGTTTGTCTTTGAAGAGATCAAAACGCAAAAACCAGTGGCGTGTCGGTTTTAAGATGAGGGGAGCTCCGGTGAGTTTGGAGCAGGGGTTTTTTAAATCGGTGGCTTCATAGCTGGCGCCGCATTTTTGACATTCATCGCCGCGGGCCTTTTCAAATCCACACTTGGGACAGGTGCCCGTGACATACCGGTCAGCTAAAAATCGGTTGTCAGCAGGAGAAAAGAGCTGATCGGTGACTTTTTCTTCGATGTAACCGTTAGCCAAGAGGTCAAGAAAAAACTGTTGAACGGTTGGGACGTGTCCCTTCCAGGAGGTGCGAGAGTAGTGATCAAAGGAAAAATCGAGCTGAGAAAAAAAATCGCGGATAACCACATGGAAATGATCGACGTGCTGTTGAGGTGTGCGGCCTGCGACATCTGCGCTGAGCGTGATGGCAACACCATACTCATCCGAGCCGCAAATGTAGAGCACTTCGCTGCCCTGAAGCCTTTCAAAACGGGCGTAGCAATCGGCAGGAAGATAAGCTCCTGCAATATGCCCAAAATGGAGCTGCCCGTTGGCGTAAGGAAGAGCTGAAGTGACAAGAACTTTATTTGTCTTTGGAGTCATAAACAGGTTCTTCCTTGGAACTTTCATCATCGGCTTTTGCGAGGGCTTCGAGGTTCTCGGGGGTATAAAGACCGGGGTTTTTCTGAATCTCTTTGAGGAGCTCAGGAACGTCGATTTCATGGCCGGCTTTAATTAAATAGCGGGCAACTCTGATCGCAAATTGAGCAAGCTCAAAGTTGTCGTGGAAGTGCTTTTTGAGCGCTTCGTTGGTCAGTTGTTCTTTGGGGTTCATCATCTCTTTATCTCCTGTTTTTGTGTTCTTCCGCGATGAGAATGCTTTTTAAAACGGTGTAGGCGGTGTCAAGGTGGTCATTGACGATCTGGTAATCATACTGGGAGGCCTTTTCTAATTCATGGCGTGCCCAGGCTAGTCTCTCATCGATCAGTTGGGGGCTTTCGGTTCTCCGTTTCATGAGCCGATTTCGAAGCTCTTCCATGGAAGGAGGAGCTATAAAAATGAATGTGGCTGCAAGCCGTCCTTTGAGCTGAAGAGCTCCTTGGGTATCGAGAACTAAAATGACGTGCTTGCCTTTTTTTTGCTGCTCGGTGACAAAGCCACGGGCAGTGCCGTAGTGATTGCCGAAGACTTCTGCATGCTCGAGAAAATCACCCGCTGCAATTTTAGCTTCAAAAGCCTCTTTGGTGAGGAAAAAATAATCTTTGCCATCCACCTCGTTTGTCCGGGGAGGGCGTGTGGTACAAGAGACGCTGCGGATGGTGCAGGGAAATTCGCTCGTCAGCATATCCACCAAGGTGGTTTTTCCTGTGCCTGCAGGAGCGCTGATCACAAAAATCAATCCTTCAGATAAGTTACCCATTAGCTTACTCAATGTTTTGTACCTGCTCTCGAATTTTCTCAATTTCACTTTTCACCGCGACGGCGATCTTAGCGATGAACGTATCTCCGGCTTTGGCCATCATCGTGGAGATTTCTCGTCCCATTTCTTGGGCTAAAAAATCTAGGGTGCGACCTACGCTTTTATCTTTAGAGCGCAGATACGCTTTCATCTGCTCTTCATGGGAATAAAGCCGTGTGACCTCTTCGGTGATATCAGCTTTTTCGACAATGAGGGCCGCTTCACGGACGATTTTGTCTTCTTCGATGGAGAGTTTAAGGGCTTTCATCTTCTCTTGCAATTTCTTGCGCGTCTTGTCTTGCAGCTCAGGTTGCTTCTTTTCGACGGTTTTCACATCTTTTAAAATGAGCTGAAGCCTTTTTTCGATGTCTTTGACGAGAAGAGCGCCCTCTTTTTCTCGCATCAAGATCCACTGCTTGGAAGCGACTTGCCAAGCCTGACGAAGATCTTGTAGTAAGGTTTTTTCTTCGTGGGTGTCCTGCTGGAGATCGGACTTTTCGACTAAAAATTGAAAACCCACTGCTGAGGGTGGAAACCCGAGCGCTGCGGCAACTTTGACCCATTTTTTCTTCTGCTGTTGAAGCAGATGGATGGACTGCTCAGGATCAGAGATATCAAAAGAGACCCGGACTGATACCTGCCCGCGCTCTGCAACTTCAGCCACCCACTTTCTTAAGTGGGGATCTAAAAAGAGCATAGCTGGAGGCAAAGTGGTATTGATGTCCAATCCTTTCCGGTTGAGAGAAGAGATCTCAACAGTCCAACGGCCTGTGGAAGAGCTAAGATGGGCACGGCCGTAAGCCGTCATGCTGCGTCTCATGGTAGGCTCATTCTCACGGGTTCATAGCTGCGGCGGTGCTCAGGGCAGGGGCCTAGCCGCTTTAATAATTCTAAGTGTTGGGGGGTTGGATACCCCTTATGCCCTGCAAAACCGTACTCGGGCCACTTCTGATGAAGGTTGTTCATGATTCTATCTCGGGTGACTTTTGCAAGGATAGAAGCTGCCATAATCGACTGTGATAAAGTATCTCCTTTCACAATGCCTTCGCAGGGCATTTCCAACGGGGGAAGCTGATTGCCATCGACTAAAACGTAACCTGGCTGCTGAGATAGCTGTGCGATTGCAGCTGCCATGGCTAGGAAGGTGGCCTGCAAGATATTCACTTGATCGATGATCAGAGCTTCAACAATCCCTATGCCAGACAAGATGGAAGGATCTTGCTGGATCCTTTCATAGAGCCTTTCTCTGGCCTCAGCAGACAGCCTTTTGCTGTCATCGATGTCGGAGATCAAACGACCCTCTGGCAAAATACATGCCGCTGCGACAACGGGCCCTGCTAAGGGACCGCGTCCTGCTTCATCAACGCCAGCAATATGGCAGTACCCTTTAAGGCGAGCGTTTGTCTCGTAGGCCGTTAGATCAAGTCGCTGCTGTTTCGGAAGGGACTTTTTCTTCATGTCGACTGGCTGCGCCCCCGATTTGCTCTTTGATTTTCGCGGCTTTTCCTGTAGCACCTCTTAAGTGATACAGCTTAGCTTTACGGACTTTTCCGCTTTTAACAACTTCGATTTTTGCAATCCGCGGGCTGTGAAGCAGGAAAACCCTTTCCATTCCAGCGCCGTAAGAGACGCGGTACAGGGCAAGAGTTTCAGAAAGACCGCTGCCTCGACGTGCGATGACGGTGCCAGTAAATGTCTGAATCCTTTCTTTTTCACCTTCAATAATCCGTGTGTGGACATTGATCGTGTCTCCAACGTGAAAAACAGGGAGATCTTTTTTCAGCTGTTGGGCTTCGATCTCTTGCATCACTTTAGTTCTTTTCATGTTCAGTCTCCTTATAAATTAATTCGGGCCTCACCCGCTTTGTCTTGGCCAGCGCGCTCTCACGGCGCCACTTGGCGATTTCGGCATGGTTCCCGTTTCTTAAAACTTCTGGCACCCGCATGCCTTTAAATTCCTCGGGGCGCGTATAATGCGGTCCTTCAAAAATCCCCTCCTGAAAAGAGTCTTGCGCAGCCGACTCTTCGTGTCCTAAGACGCCGGGGATAAACCGGGCCATCGCTTCAACCACCACTAAAGCTGCGGCGCAGCCACTGGGAAGCACATAATCTCCGATGCTGATTTCCTCATCCACTTCTTCAGCGATGATTCTCTCGTCAATTCCTTCGTAGTGGCCGCAGAGCAAAATCAGGTGCTCTAGCTGGGCTAACTTCTGACACTTCGCCGCTGTGAGCTTCTCTCCTTGAGGAGAGAGGTAGATCACACGGCTTTTGTCTGTCTTCACACTTTGGATGGCCGCAGAGATCGGCTCTGGCATCAGAACCATCCCAGGCCCTCCGCCGTAGGGCCGGTCATCCACCTTCGCGTGTTTTCCCGTCGCAAAATCGCGGATATCGGTCGTTGTAATCTCCAGTAATCCCTTATCCCTGGCCCTCTTTAAGATGCTGACATCAAACGGGCCCCGAAAATAGTCGGGGAAAAGGGAGAGGATATCAACTTTCATCCTTCTTCTTCTTCGCAGGAGCACGACGTTTTTTAGGCGCTTCAGCTGCGACTTTCTCAGCAGCAACTTTCTGCGGGGCCACTTTTTTCTTCAAACGGCGGCGCTGGGCCACTTGCTTAATGCGGGCAGCATTTTTTTTGGCTTTAAGGCCTTGAATCACCGTAGGAGCTACACCTTTGACAAGGCGTTCTGCACTGTCCGTGAGTTCTGCACCTTTACTCAGCCAATACTGGAGTCTTTCCGCATTGATTTGTAAATTATTTTCAGCGCGATGAGGATCATAAGACCCTATAGCCTCTAAATATTTTCCATCGCGAGGACGACGGATGTCAGTCACGACTAAACGAAATGTTTGTCGATTTTTACGGCCCTGTTGCCGCCAGCGGATCTTAAGTACCATGTTATTCTCCTGTAAATTTAACCAAAAAAGCCTCCAAGAGCTCCCTGCTTGGATAGGCCCTTGAGCATTTCTTTCATTTTTTTAAAGCCTTTGATCAACCGATTGACATCATCAATGGTTGTCCCACTCCCCTTTGACATTCTCCAACGACGGGAAGGAATTAATTCGACTTTTTCGAGCCTTTCTTCTGGAGTCATCGATGAGATAATGGCCTCGGTTTTTTTAAATTCCTCTTCAGATTTTTCGAAATTAGGAAGGTCGGAAGCCCCGGGGATCATCTGTAACAGCCCCTTGAGAGGCCCCATCCGCTTGATCTTTTTCATCTGCTGTAAATAGTCATCAAAGGTAAAAGAGGCTTTGCGGAGTTTTTCTTCGAGTTTTTTCTCACTTTGTTCATCAAACTGCTCTTTCGCTCGACGGACTAAATTAACAACGTCTCCCATGCCAAGAATACGATCAGCCATCGAAGAGGGGTTGAAAATTTGCAGATCCCCGATCTTCTCCCCAATCCCTTCAAACTTGAGCGGTTTTTTTGTCACTTCACGAATTGAAATCGCAGCACCGGCTCTTGCAGAGCCGTCGAGCATCGTTAAAATCGTTCCTGTCAGCTCCACTTGCGCATCAAACTGAGCCGCTGTCGTCACTGCATCTTGCCCCGTTGTGCTATTCGCAACGAAAAGCACTTCTTGAGGAGAGACAGCTTTTTTAAGTCTGACCAGCTGCTGCATGAGGTCGGCATCTAGATGGAGTCTGCCTGCTGTATCGACAATCACGACATCAAAAGCTTCGGTTTTAGCTTTTTGAAGAGCTTTTTCAGCAACATGAACGGGGTCCGTCTCGCCTGGCAGGGTAAAAACAGGGACTTGAACCATTTCACAAAGCCTTTGGAGCTGCTCAATTGCAGCGGGCCGTTGCAAGTCACAAGCGACGACCAAAATCTTTTTGTTACGATCTTTCTTCACAAAATGGGCCAGCTTAGCAGCTGTGGTGGTCTTTCCAGACCCTTGCAGGCCACAGAGCATGATCACGGAAGGAGAGCTATTAAGCTCTAGGAGAGCCTCATTGGTTCCCATGAGCGTCATGAGCTCGTCGTGGACAACCTTGATAAACTGCTCGCCAGGAGAGACCGCCTTAATGACAGCATCCCCCAGAGCTTTTTCCTTAACGCGTTTGATAAAATCGCTAACGACCGTGTAATTCACATCGGCATCGAGCAGCGCTAAACGCACCTGGCGGACAGCGTCGGAAATATTGTCTTCCGTCAGCTTCTTTTGACCCGCCAAATGGGTCCACAAATTCCTAAATTTTTCCGTTAACGATCCAAACATAATAATAGAGGGTGATTATACTATAAAAGTCATTCAATTTCAAGTTTGTAATATCTGTCATGGGAAGACCAGTCCTGAAGTAGCTCTTGTCTCTTCCAAAAAGGGCCAGGAGAGTTGGTTGCAAAACTCGCTTTGGAGGCCAAATTCGATGATTTTTGAGCAGGGCCGCATTCCGCGCAAATTGGCATATTCGATTTAGAATAGACGATTTGCGCGGAATTCGGATCCTGCTCAAAAAGCGCGGATTTGGCCCCAAATGGAGTTTCGCAACCAACTCCAAATAAGTTTTTAATTCCTTCGCCCATCCCCCGTCCGATTTCAAAATATACCTTGGCGCCAGGGTTCAAATACCGAGGAAGGTCTTTTGCCAACCTTTGGTAAAATTCAAAGCCGGTAGGGCCTGCAACTAAGGCACCCCGCGGCTCCCACTCTCTGACTTCCCTATCCAACTGCACATAATCGCTTTCAGAGACATAAGGAGGATTGCAAATGATCACATCAGCACGGCGCCCCTCAAAAGGGGCCAGTAAATCGCCTTGGACAATCTCTATATCTACCCCATTCAAAGTCGCATTAGCCCGAGCGGTTTCTAAAGCCTTCAAAGAAATATCTGCCAAAACAACCCGGCAGTCACCTCTTTTTTTCTGGATGGCGATCCCGATACATCCCGATCCCGTGCAAATATCCCAAACCTCTAAAGGCTTCTCAGCCATCTCTTTGATAACTTTATCCACCAAGATTTCCGTTTCAGGACGTGGAATCAAAACATCACGATTCACAGAGATTTTGCAGTCTAAAAATTCGACTTCTCCGCTGATATACTGCACTGGCTCCCCTTCCGAGCGCCGCTTCAACCACTGCCGAATCTGCACCAGTTCCTCTTCCATCAGCGGTCGATCAAATTGCATGTAGAGCTCTATCCGAGGAATCTTCAAAACATAAGACAAAATCTCTTCCACTTGCCGACGAGCGCGATCAATCGATCGCTTTTGTAAATAATCGGCAGAAAGCTGGAGAACCTCACCGATCGTCTTCATTGCCAGACAGCTTTTGTTGGTGAAAAAAGGCAATCAGCGCATGGGTGAACTCATCGAGCTCTCCCTCGAGAACGTTTTCTAGATTATAAAGCGTTTGGTTGTTGCGATGGTCTGTCACCCGGTTTTGAGGAAAATTGTACGTCCTAATCCGCTCCGAGCGGTCGCCTGATCCGACTTGAGATGAGCGCAGTGTGGCTCTTTCTTCCTCTAACTTACGCCGCTTCTCTTCTAAGATCTTGGCTCCTAAAAGGCGCATCGCTTTATCGCGGTTTTTATGCTGGCTTCTCTCATCTTGACAGGTGACAACGGTTCCCGTTGGAAGGTGAGTGATTCTCACAGCCGAATCGGTGACATTCACATGCTGACCCCCTGCGCCCGAAGCGCGGAAGGAATCAATGCGAAGATCTTTAGGATCAATCTCGAGCTGCTCGTCTTCTGTCGGCTCTGGCAAAACCGCAATCGTCACAGCAGAGGTGTGGATCCGCCCTTGCGTCTCGGTATCGGGAACGCGCTGCACCCGGTGGGTTCCAGCCTCATACTGGAGCTGACGGAAGACATTGTGTCCTGAAAGGACCATGACGTATTCCTTGAACCCTCCCCGCTCTGAAGGAGCAGAAGACAAGGTTTCATATTTCCATCCTTGCTTATCTGCATAGCTTTTATACATCCGGACGCAGTCGCCCACAAACAGGGCCGCCTCATCACCGCCCGTACCTGCACGGATCTCCATGATGACATTGCGGCTATCGAGAGGATTAGGGGGGACAAGGAGATTTTCAAGTTTAGCATTGAGCTGTTTCAATGAAGCCGAGAGAAGGCCAATCTCCTCTCGTAGAAGGACAACAAGCTCAGAATCCGATTCGGTTCTTAGAAGAGCTTCATCTCCTTTGAGTTGCCGATCGGCCTGCTGGATTTTTTCCCAGACGTCTTTAATTTCAGAGAGATAGGAGTGCTCCTGAGTGAGCTCCCGATACTCTTTTTGGTTCGCTAGCACCTCGGACTTGCCCAGTAGCTCTTCCACCTTCTCGAAACGCTCGAGAAGGCTGCGAACCCGCTTTTCCATAATTAGACTTTTTTAGCTTTTTTCTTCTTCGTTTTTGTATCAACAACCGGAAGAGCGGACTTAGCTTTCTCTTCTTCTTTCTTCTTCTGGTAACGTTTTTGGAATTTATCCACACGCCCTTCAGAGTCAATAAACTGATTAGCTCCTGTGAAGAACGGGTGGGATGCTGAAGAGATGGAAACACGGCAAAGAGGATATTCTTTCCCGTCGTGCATTTCCCTTTCTTTAGGTTGCAGCGTAGAGCCGATGATAAATTTAATGCCCGTCGAAGAGTCCACGAACAAGACATCTTGATACGGAGGATGGGTATTCTTTTTCACAATAACTCCTTGAAAATAGCTAAAGCACCCCATTTAACACTTTTTCCCCATTAAAGACAAGAGACATCGTGTATATCAAATCTTTCTTATCAGCAGACCCCGTCATAAAATTTTGACAGCATTTAAAACAGCCATTAAGTAAACTCGTCTTTTGGTTCATGGGATGGAAGAACACTTGATGCAAAAAAAGGATTAGACAGATGGCAGGGATTACAAAAATTATTTACTCTCTATGGAAAGCTCTTCCAACACCTTTTTCAAGCACCAGCACAGATGCTAAGACATCAAGGTTGGCAAAACTCAGACTATTAGCGTACCCCGTGGTCACTGCTGGAATCGCATGGGGCTGTTATTCTCTATGGCGTTGGTTTGCACAAAAACATCCTACCCCTCCAAAAAAACCAAGTCCCACATCTGTAGTTCAGGTAGTAACTCCTCAACCCACCTCAACTGAAACAAGTGTAAGTTCACCCACTCCTCAAAATACAATCAATCCCACACCTACGGTTCAGAATGATTTGCCGTCTACAGTAACTCCTCAACCCACCTCAACTGAAACAAGTGTAAGTTCATCCACTCCTCAAAATACAATCAATCCCACACCTACGGTTCAGAATGATTTGCCGTCCACAGTAACTCCTCAACCCACTTCAAAGATCCTACCTACAGCAACGAACCCTCACCTTCTAAGTGATGACCTTTTTGAAAAGGCAAAGGCCTGTATCGATGATGACTCTTATCTCACAGGCCTCTTGGAAAGTTCTCATGAAGATGAGCCGGTATACTTCCCGAAAGATATACCCGTGGTTTTAAAGAAATGCGGATCTTCAAAGACTCAAAAGCGAGTTGAAAGTATGCGGCTTGCCCGGGAGATTTGTGAAAAAAATGGCTATAAGTATCTCATCATTCCCCAAGTGCAATCTTATAAAGATTTTACCATTGAAACTAGACTGCCCATTGACATGCAAGGAACCAAAGAACAAATAGGGCTTTATGTCGAGCACCATGAAAAATTTACCGAAGCTGTAAAATGCTTCACAGCATTGCTGTTTCAAACCGGTTGGAGCCATATTGCGGTTTCATATGACGATATCTACGCATTGCTGTTAAAAAAAACCGTTGGGAAATACGACCATTTTCCCTTAATTTTAGAAGACGGTCAGGGCAAAATTGCGCTGACTAATTTTAAGTATTTTTCTCCTCATCGTTCAACTGGGTGGCTCGTGGACGCAGATTTGAGAAAGTACCTAGAATGTAGAGATGCGATTTATTTCTTCCCTTACCATTTTCAAGAGATTGTAGAAATTTCAAAAAAGTTTGAACCCACGATTGAAGAGGGCCAGCTATCTAAAATCAGGGAGCAATCGTTAGAGTTATTTAAGTCTGTCTATGAAAACCACCTAACTTTTGTTCAGGGAAAAGGGATCACGCCCTCTAATCCCCTCGCATTTGCAGAGATAACTCCCGCCAGGAAAGAGGCATTAAAGCAGACCTCGATAAAAATCCTTCGGGAAGATTATTGGTTTAAACGTTGCCTAGGTAAAAATCCCGAACAGACCATCAAAGCTTTTAAGGCGGTTTTTCCTGAAATACTCAATACCATCACTCAATTCATAGTTACACAGTTAAATCAAACCAAACAAGAGCCCATTTCATCCTATCAAAAACTGCTTTCCTCTAGAAGTTTGATTTTTTACAGAACAAGCGAATGTTATTGGCAACTCACACACAACATTGGGTCAAAACTAACCATGATACAAAAGCCAAGCTACCAGGAGATAGAAAATTTTGCCGCTACTCTTGTAGAAGGAGTTTTTGCTGAACTGGCACGAGGAAAAGAGATCGCCTATTACGGTGTCTATGAAAATTCCAGGTCTAACAGACATGTCATCTTTTTATAGGCTCAATATGACTCACCCACCCGTTGTAGATTTTCCAAAGATCAAGAGCCCTTTCAAGCGCCTGACCAATGAACGAGGCGAGTATGTCGTCACCCCTGAAATTGAAGAGGGGTACGACTGGGTTTTTGAAGAAGGGGTTCGCGCCGTTGACAAGTTGCATGGCACTAATATCTGTGTGCATTTTAAAGAGGGACGCATTGTGGCCATTGACAACCGCACCACCCGTATCATCCAAGAACCGATCGATATTCATGCTAAAAACGAGGGTAAGAAAAGCCGCTTTCTTCTAGGAATTCTTCACTCTGCAGAAAAAGGGTGGCTGGAGTCTTTTGTCGATGGCCCTGTCTATGGCGAACTGATCGGTCCTGAAATCAACACCAACCTTCACGACACCCCCTATCCCCTATTTGTCCCCTTCAACTATCTCTATGACAAATGTCATTGGAAATCTTGGATTAATAACAAATACCCCAAAACTTACGACTCACTTAGTGGCTGGTTCAAAGGCCTCAGCAGCCTCTTCACTGAAAGGGTGTTTAAAAAACAGGTGTTGGCAGAAGGGCTTGTGTTTATTCATCCTGACGGCCGCATGGCAAAGCTCCGTCGAGATATGTTCGATTGGTTTGATGGCCCGAGGCATGGCGAATGACCAGTATCACAAAAATTATTTGCTCTCTTTGGAATGCTCTTCCGACAGCTTTTTCAAGTAGCAGCACGGATGCTAAGACCCATGGTTTGGCAAAACTCAAGCTATTAGCGTACCCCGCGGTCACTGCTGGAATCGTCTGGAGCTGCTATTCCTTTTGGCGTTGGTGTGTACAGAAACAACCTCCTACATCTGAAAGTAGAGCGGTTAACCCACCCAAGGCTCTCCCCACACCAATTCAGAAAGATTTGGAGCCTACAGCTCTTCCAAGTACGGGATTGCCTCAAGTTTCTGAATCCCCACAAAACATTCCCTCCTTCTCAATCTCACCAGTTGTACCAGCAATTCCCACTGCTCGCGAGAAAAAGGGCGATTCTTTCGTAAACTTTTCGGGGGTCTTCATAGGAGAGCCAACGGAAATTGCTGCAGTTGTACTAATACAACCCGAGTCACCATTAGTTATTCCTAAACAAATTGAAAAACTGCAAATAACACAAAATCACCCCTCTCTTATAAGCTCATCTCCCCCTCTTGCACCCGTAGAAAAATCGCCAACTTTCTATGAAACGGCCTTCATAGGAATTACCACTTCTGGAGGAGGATTTGGGGGGTATATTGGAGACCCTTCAATTTGCAGATCCTTTTGCCCAGCTTTGACGAAATTTACCTTGGAGGATGGCACTCTTATTCCTCTTGATCCTCAAGATATCCTTATTCAATTTTCTCTATTCAATCAATTTTCTTTGCTTTTACCAAAACAAATCCGTTCCACGCTGTACTTACCTTATAAATTTCTGATGGACAAACAAGAGAATGCTCCCTTCAGATTAAAATATAATGGAATCTCACTGGAATTTGCTATTGACCAGCTGAAACATCCCGATAAACACATGAGAAAACCCTTTCAAGACATGCTTGCATCGACAGTCAAGAATATTAAAGAAAAAAACCAAATTGAAAACCCTCTGTTTGGAGTGAAATATGACCCAACATGGTTTTACAAGTTAGGCAATAACGGTCATATCTATAAATCTGTCAAAACAGATAACCATTGGGTATTACAGCAAAGATCTGCCTCGGATTTCCGTCCCAAAGCTGATCCAAAATTTGCAGCTGGAACTGTTGTCATCAACAAGACTCATTGCACCTATACCTGCTCAATGCCCATGATCCAACTCGAAGATATCGACATCATTCATAACGACACTTTTCTCATCATCTATGACAGAACAAAATTGCAAGATTTTCCCTGCTCTAATATCAAAAACGCCCCGCTAGTTCATAGTAATACCTGCGACGAAGATACGACGAAAGCCCTGCAAACAGGCGAGAGGGAATGGATTTTTGCCATGAGCTGGGACCACCATCCCGAATTGAGCCAGCTGAAGAAAGAGCAGCTTTTGGAGGGAACTCTCTCCTACACAAAAGGCATCTTACAGTTCACTTTTCCATTACTAAAGCCCGCAGCAGAAAGAATCCTTTTTTCAACTACTTCCTATGCGTGACTAGTTTTTTGCTAAGCGATCCGTCAAATTTACCGCTGCTGGAACATTGTTAATCCACATCGACAACTTATTTTCCTTGAAAAACTGACTTCTGCACAGCGGACAGTTAGGCAAACAGCTTTTGTCAATCGAAACAATATATCCCTCTGAAGATTGAAAAATCTCATCTACTTTCAATTTGCTATTAACATACTTAGTGATATACGTACTCAAGCAAGAGGAACAGGTTGTATGCTCTAAGGAGTTAGAGCAGGGAGAAAACAACTTCGCAGAAGGTTCATAGCAAATCGAGCACGGCTCGCTGACCTCGCCTTTTTTAAGAATTTTGGGTTTATAAAACACTTCATATTGAACTGCGTTTAGCACGTCATCCATTGCTATCGAGCCTTTGAACACCGCTGATTGGGGCAGCCTATCAGAAAGGCAGTCCAAGTGAAGGTCTTCACCCCTGACATTTTTATAAATCACTTGAGCATCAACAGTTTTTTGCTCTGCGACCATTTTTTTTGCAGAGATAAGAGAGCTAAGCGACACATTCTGAAATACAACAACCGTTCCACACTGTAAATACCCAATCACTGCCCGGTCCTGTTCATCAATCTTTTTAACTTGAACTTGAAGTTTTTGCCCAACCTGGTAATCAAGCCAGGTAATGACTGTAGAGGAAAGCTTCAATTCAGCTCCTTCAGGAAGCTGGTCTTTCTCAGCATAAACTGTATAAATAGGAAAGAGTGTGTACCCCCCCTCAGTGGCTGTATTAACAATCCTAAAATTTTTCACCTTCTCTTCAAAATCAGCTTGGATGCAAGCTCTGCATAGTGTCGCGCTCTCGCACGAGGAAGACTCATAATAGAACACCTGAGAGACCTTAGAACATTGCAAGCAGGCTTTTTCCAAACCTGTTTCACAAATGGCAACACGGGATGTCAGCACAAAAGACTTTCCCCGCAATTGAACAGTACTTTTAATAGATAAATCCTCTGATTTAGGAAGATCTTTCGAAAAGCAGCTGATATGCAAGACTGCATCAATGACTGAGAATGTACCCATTTGAACTTTCATAATCTTTCCTTCTAGCCCTTTTTCTAAAACTTTTTTAGTTAGGGCATTTGGAAAATCCGCAACTACTCCATTGTCTAGAGAAACGCTCAAAGTCCGAGCTGTTTTGTCAAAACCTTGGATTTGAAGTTGAACCTCTTGCTCAGCTTTGTAATCGAAATAGCTGAGTTCCACTTGTTTTTTTATTGATGCAGAGTGAATAGAAAGCTCTCGGTGGAAGACCTGATTATTACCAGAAAAAGGCTCTTTCATCGCACAAATACGATATGGACCTTTTTCTCCAAGAATAGCCTGGGGGCCTTTAAACGGCTTAAATTCTCCTTCTTCTTTTCGGAGACGCGCTAATTCATCGGAAATCTCTTTTTTAGCATCCGCTTTAACTGAAAAAAGTTCTTTGTATTTAAAATCAACTCGCTTTTGATCAATATACCGTTCAAAGTTAAAATCTATCCAGACCCGTCGATTGAAAACTGTTTGATAAAGCACATATAGATTGGCCACAGAAAACGCAGCAAAGGTCCAACGGGATTTTGAAAATATCGCAAGAGAGACATAAATAATCTGCTGAAGAATGACTATCCAGCGAGGTGCATAAGGTGTTGTTATTTTTAGATTTTCATTGGAGTTTTCTGATTGATAAGAATTTCTCACAAGCTTTTTTATGGCTATGATACCCGCCACAACTACTGGAAAGCTCAAAAACCACCAATCAAAAGGATGTGTGTCGTAAGGATCAGGTCTCCAGGGACCATGATTATAAGAAACCAAGCGACCGGGATGATGCGTTGAGTAAGTCCTCAAGATCGACTCTGCCGTTAACGGAAACAGTGATGTTCGACCCGCTAAGTTTTGAAAAAGACACCCCATACTCCATGTCAATGCAAGCAGATGGGCCCCATCGAGCACCCACTCATATTTGCGAGCCTTTACATAAAGCTCTGGATAACGGTGTGCACAATAATGAAAGGCAACTTCTGCGATGACAAGTGTTGCTATGATGGGTTTTAAAGGAAGCGAGCCGAATGTCTGAGCCCCTAAAGCGAGAAGCGCTGGAAAGGCGAAGACGACTTTCATTAATTTAGGCCCGACTTCGTCTGGGCGGAGTGAAGAATAGCCCTTATACAAATTTTGGATTGCAGGAACCATTTAGGCATCTCCTTTCGTCTGGGCTAGAAAGGCCATTCGGGCCGTCATCAAGCCCTCTAAAACTCCCTCTTCGTAACGGAAATGGGGATTGAGCTCTAGAGAGGGAAAATCATTAGGTTGGAGCAGGTCGTCTTCTGTGAGATGAGGAATGATCCGCTCAGCACAGATTAAAACCTTCTTTTTCTGCTGAGCGATTAGCTCGTCAAAGATATTTTGCATTTTCTTCTCTCTTGAAAGAATTTTTTTAATAAATCTGCCGATTGTTCTCTAAGAATTCCTTGACGAACCTCAACTTGGTGAATGGGGTGGTTGATGAAAACATTCATGAGGCTCCCACCAGCGCCATGCCGAGGGTCAGGAGCCCCCCAAACGACCGTTTGGACCCTTGAGAGGATCAAACTACCCGCACACATGAGGCAAGGCTCTAGGGTGCTGTATAGGGTGCACCCTAAGAGACGCCAGTTAGCTAGGCTTTGGGCTGCTAGGCGAAGGCATAGCGTCTCGGCATGGGCAGTTGCATCTTGTAAAGTTTCGACTTGATTATGAGCGCGTGCGATAATTTGATTTTGAAACACCACGACAGCACCCACGGGGACTTCCCCGAGGTTATAGGCGATTTGAGCCTCATCAAGGGCCTCTCTCATAAAAATTTCATCTTGCATAACTTTCCTGGGGTTTAGCTTACCAAAAAGTTAAGATTGATTCAATTAGGCGATTACCGTATAATCTGGGGCAGATATATTTATATTTCGCGAGGAGATTTCCTGAATGTCAATAGATAAAGGCACTAAAGAAGAAATTACTAAGAAGTTTCAGCTTCATGAGAAGGACACTGGATCAGCGGACGTCCAAATTGCTATTCTGACGGAAAGAATTACCGAACTGACAGAGCACCTCAAAAAGGCTCCTAAAGACCACGGTTCCCGCTTGTCTCTTCTGAAACTCGTCGGTCAACGACGTAAACTACTCGACTATCTCAATTCGACGGATACAAAGCGCTATCAAAGCTTGATCACCCGTCTTAACTTAAGAAAATAATTGAATCCTCCTAAAACCGCTTCTGGTCTCTAAAGGACCAGAAGTTTTCTTTTGCACTTTCGTCACTTTCCTGATAGACTCCTACCCCACACACTTCTAACTAAGGATTTATTAAATGAACAAATTTTCAAGAACCATTTCAGTTGCCGGCCGCGACCTCGTCTTTGAGACAGGAAAACTCGCTCGATTAGCGCACGGCTCAGTCACCCTCCGCGCTGGAGAGACCATTTTGCTGGCGACAGCTTGTCGAGGACGCATCCCTTCCGAGGAGACCGATTTTCTACCTCTGCGTGTCGACTACCAAGAAAAAGCCTCATCCACAGGAAGAACTCTGGGAGGATTTATTAAACGAGAAGGACGGCCGACCGAACGTGAAACTCTCATCTGCCGCCTGATCGATAGACCTCTCCGACCTATGTTTGACGAGGGCTACTACAATGAAATTCAAGTGCTAACTTATGTACTTTCTTACGACGGTATTCACGCACCTGATCCGTTAGCCATCTGCGCAGCTTCTGCAGCTCTTGTGATTTCAGATATTCCGCTGATTAAACCCATTGCGGGTGTCCGCATCGGCTTTATTAACGATCAATTCATCGTTAATCCGACGGTTCAAGAGATGGAAAATTCAAAACTCGACCTGATTTTAGCCGGAACCGAAGATGCGATCTTAATGATTGAAGGACACTGCGACTTCCTGACTGAAGAGCAAATTTTTGACGCTGTCACCGAAGGTCATGCGGCGATCAAGATCATCTGCCAAGGCCTCTTAGATTGGCAAAAACTCGTTGGCAAACCTAAAGTTCGAGATGAACTCCGCCTTCCCTCTCAAGCTCTGATTGACCAAGTTGATAGCTTGATCGGCAGCGATCTCAATGCCGCGTTTCGAGTCAAAGAAAAAACTCAGCGTAATGCAGCCGTTGCAGTCGCTGAGGAAAAAGCGTGGACAACTCTTTTCCCCAAAGGGCAAGAGCACGTCGATTCTAAAGTCCACATCTCGCAAGCGATCAAACGGGTCAAAGAACACCATATGCGGCAGATGATCCTGAAGGAGAACATCCGTGCCGATGGAAGAGCGTTAAATCAAATTCGGCCCATTTCTGTTGAAATGTCACCCCTTCCTAGAACTCATGGTAGCGCTCTTTTCACCCGCGGTGAAACTCAAGCTCTGGCTGTCTGTACTCTCGGCAGCGAGACCATGGCTCAGCGTTACGAAGATCTCGGCGGCGAAAAAAGCCACCGCTTTTATCTGCAATATTTCTTCCCACCCTTCTCTGTTGGAGAAGTGGGCCGCATGGGAGCTCCTGGACGAAGAGAAGTGGGTCACGGCAAGTTAGCCGAACGGGCCTTAACCTCCGTTCTTCCTTCCCAAGAAAAATTTCCTTATGTCATCCGCCTTGAATCCAATATTCTCGAGTCGAACGGCTCGTCTTCAATGGCCTCAGTCTGTGGAGGATGCCTGGCTCTCATGGACGCTGGAATCCCCATTAAAAGACCTGTTGCAGGAATTGCCATGGGACTGATCCTTGAAGGTGATAAATTTGCGATCCTCTCCGACATTTTAGGAGATGAAGATTTCCTCGGCGATATGGACTTTAAAGTCGCGGGTGACCAGCAAGGCATCTCGGCCTTTCAACTCGACATCAAAGTAGAAGGCATCACCCCCCATATCATGAAAGCGGCTCTAGCCCAAGCTAAAGAAGGACGCATCCATATCCTGAACAAAATGTTAGAAGTCTGTTCAAAACCCAAAGAGCACCTTTCTCAGTACGCTCCTCGCATTGAAACTGTCCAAGTTAATCCGAGTAAAATCGGCCTTATCATTGGACCCGGCGGAAAACAGATCCGTGCTATTACCGAAGAATCGGGCGCTAACCTCGATATCGATGACAGCGGTATTATTAGCATCACAGCAGGCACCCCAGAAGCCATTGCCAAAGCGAAAGAGATGATCCATAATCTCGTAGCAGAACTTAAACAAGATCAGATTTACACAGGTGAAATCGTCTCCCTCGTGGCCTTTGGCGCCTTTGTGAAGATTTTCAATCAGGAAGGGCTCTGCCACATTTCTGAGTTTGCGCATCACCGCATTGCCAATATGAACGACGTTTGCAAAGTCGGTGACAAAATTGAAGTGAAAGTGCTTGAAATCACCGATCACGGCAAGATCCGATTGAGCCGCAAAGCGCTTCTCCCCTATCCTCAACCGACGGGAGCCAAGCCTCAAACCGTTCCAGCAAGCTAGTAAGAAGTTCTATGAGTGGACTAATACGGTATTATGAATTTCAAATTTGCCATGCAGACTATCAGGGGCATGACAATTATTTTGGAGTTACATCTGGAGTTAAATATGAAACAATACGCGACAGCAACTCTGGAGCTTTACAATACTATAAGCGCGAGCAATTAACAGCTCGCTCTAAAGCAGCAAGAATATTTGATGAACAGATTGTTGCCCGCATCTCATCTTTTGCTTTTGGTGTTGTTTATGGAGTCGAAGATGCTCTTTCTATGTTTTCACGTACGGTGGATAACATCATAGGTGGAATGTTAACGAAAGATTTTCAACAAATCGTCATCGGAGGAAAAAACCTCTGTGCTTGCCTAACTCATGCAGTTTCTTTGCCATTGCTTGGCATTGTAGGAATCTTTATGCCCAAGAGAGCCTGTAAAATTGCTTTAACAATTCATAAATTCAGTGATGAATATTTTTTTGGTAAATCTAAAATTTATTATGGATGTTACAGCATTCGCTTTATGTCTCTTGTGAAGGGGGTAACAGTAGGCCTGCGAGAATGTGCTCAGGGACTCGGCGATCTCATTTTAAGTCCGTTTTTAGAAGCACCATTAAAACGAATTCCTGATGATTTAGAACAGATAATATTTGGTATCTCTCTACCGATAAGAGGTATTTATGGATGTATATCAGGTTTTCCTAATCAAAAACTACATCTCATGGCAATTTGAGGTTTCATTGGCCCTGTAATTTTCCTCAGTATGTCCAGTTTTTCTGGACATACTGAGGAAAATCTGTATAATTAAATTTATGACATTTGAGTTGTTTAGAAGACAGGTTAAGACAGAAGTTTTTGACTATCAGACGCTTATAAATTTCTTAAAAGATCTTAAGAAACCGCGTGATAAAATCTCTGCCTTACTTGTTGAGGGTAAGATCGTTAGAATCAAGAAAGGCCTCTATGTCTTTGGTGAAAATTGGAGGCAAGAGTCTCTCTGCTTAGAAATGATCGCAAATCTAGTCTACGGCCCTTCCTGTGTTTCTTTTGAATATGCCCTAACCCACTATGGTTTAATTGCTGAACGCTCTAAAGTCATCACCTCATTGGCAATTGGCGATACCAAAACTTTTCCCACACCGATCGGAACATTTGAGTATCGCGCTATCAGTCAAGAAAAATTCAAAGTCGGCATTGATTATATCAATTGGGGAAAGGAAGGGGGTTATTTTATCGCCTCCCCAGAAAAAGCGCTAGCTGACCTTGTCTATCGTACACCCGGAATCCACTCTCTGGAACAACTCCGCTATTATCTCTTTGAAGAAATGCGGGTCGATGAGACGATGTTTCGTAAGCTTGATTTTCAAAAGCTGAAGGAAATTTCAACCATTTACAAAAAAAATAGCACAACCCTGCTGACCCAGCTATGACAACTATCATTGAAAGTCTGTTAGAAAATTATAAGCTCAAATCAAAAACAGAGTACAAAAATGCAATTCAAGAGGTGATGCAAGAACTTGCATTATTGGGACTGTGGAGAGCCAAATTTTTCGAACACGCTGCCTTCTATGGAGGAACTGCCCTTAGAATTTTATACGGCCTCAATCGATTCAGCGAAGACCTTGATTTTTCTCTTCTTCAACCCGATCCTGCCTTCGATCTATTGCCTTTCTTAAAAGCCGTTGAAGAAGAACTTGAAATTTCGGGTCTCAAGGTTGATGTGGAACACAAAATCAAACATCCGGAAGAATCTATCCGTTCAGCATTTTTAAAAGCTGGAACCTTGGAAACCTTCATCCGCATAGGACTCGATGAAACCCTAAAAAGGCATACACAGTCGAACGAGGTGATTAAAATCAAACTCGAGGTCGATATCGACCCTCCTGCGGGCTTTACAACAGAAATTAGGCACCTAACAAGACCCATTCCCTTTTCTGTTCGCACCTATACCCTTGAGGATTTATTTGCTGGGAAAATGCATGCGACTTTATGCCGCGCCTATAAGGTCCGTGTTAAGGGAAGAGATTGGTATGATTTCATCTGGTATGTCAATAAAGGAGTTCGACTTCATTTGGCTCATCTGGAAACTCGCATGAGACAGTCGGGCCATTATGTATCCGAACAACTGCTCACCCCAGAAAAATTTAATGATTTGATGACACAAAAAATTCATGAGCTCAACTTAGCAGCAGCCCAAGAAGACATTCGTAGGTTTATCCCAGATGAGAGAGAAATTGAGGGATGGTCAGCCGAGTTTTTCTTGAGCCTCCTCCCCCGCATTCAGTTCACATAAGTCTTTTGGTGACCATTGCAACAATTAACAAGATCGTTCCAACCTGCATTCCTAAATACCCTGTCGAATTCCGAACTTGACAAGCCTCCCATCCCGCTTGAAAATTTAATGGAACCCCTACATATTTTTGTATTGGATTTTGCTGCATTGCTGCTTGAGCAGACCGCGCTCTCACATGAGCAATCAGCCCCATCAGGACAGCCCCCGCCGCCATATAAGGAGTAAGTTGACGGGCGTCTATTTTAGAAAAATCCTTCTTCTCGGAGGAGGAGCTTCGAGCAACATGGGCTAAAATAAGACCTGCAAGAGTGGATACATGCCATGTGGCAAGAATTCCCCAGCCTATTGCATTGATATTTGGATTCAACGTCATAAAGGGCCGGTAATCCAAATTTTGGCCATGATATTTTAGGCCATAAGTAAAAAACTCAATACAGTCACGGCAAGCAACCATATTATTTAAAATTCCATAACCCGCTCCCGTTAAAACGGTAAGACCTACGATTTTAATAGCTTCAATGCGTGTGAATTGCGCTGCAACTGCAGACACAATTACTCCAGCAGCTAGACATACCTCAATGGCAGACTTAGGATTGATATAACTTGCCATATATGAATTCTCCCAGTTTGAAGGATATTTATATCCTACAAAAGAATTCTAGCCTTCATAGAAAAACTCAGGAAGCTTCAAATCCCTTGAGGTTGTGGAGCTTCTGGGTTCGGCCTCTTGGAGTCTATGACAGGAGCGATGATCGTTTTGCGGCTCAATTCATCAGCAGCTTTGACACGAGCCTGTTTCTTCTCGATATCCCAAGTGTCATTGATGATCTCATTGATATCTTCCCGATCGAGCTTCTCGAACACTATGAGCATCTGAGCCATCAGGTCAGCTTTTTTAAGGTTGGCCTTGATGATCTCAACGGCTAGCTTATGGCCTTCATCGACGAGTTTATAGACTTCCGCATCAATTTTCTTAGCTGTCTCATCGGAGTAGTTTTTCTCAGAGGCGTGGGACATCCCGAGATAAGCTCCACTGTCGGACCTTTCGTCAAACGCAATCGTCCCTAAAGGACTCATCCCCCATTCGCAAACCATGCTGCGAGCTAGACGAGTTGCCTGGGTAATGTCCATCTGAGCACCACTGGACATATCACCGATAAAGATCTCTTCAGCCGCACGGCCACCCATGAGGACAGCGAGTTGATCTGTCAGTTCTTTTCTCCAGTAGCTAAGGCGATTTTTCTTAGGCATGAAGTGAGTCGCGCCAAGAGAAAGACCTCGAGGAATGATCGTCACTTTGTCAACAGGATCGGCATTTTTAACGATGAGTCCCACGATCGCATGGCCTGATTCATGGTAGGCAGTTGTACGCTTTTCATTGTCGTCGATCTCTAGGCTACGGCGCTCTTTGCCATACTTAACCTTATCAACGGCTTCGCGAGCCTCTTGACCCGTTACCGCAGAACGATTCCGTCTTGCAGCGAGAAGGGCAGCCTCATTGAGAATATTCGCAAGGTCGGCTCCCGAAGAGCCTGGAGTACTCCGAGCAATATCCATCAAATCGACGGAAGGATCGAGCTTAATCTTCCGAGCATGGACTTTAAGAATATCAAAGCGACCTTTGATATCGGGAAGATCGATGATGATACGACGGTCAAAACGACCCGGACGCAGTAGCGCTTTATCTAAAACATCAGGACGGTTGGTCGCAGCGATCAAGATGATTCCTTCAGTCGCATCAAAACCGTCCATTTCAACGAGAAGCTGGTTCAAAGTCTGCTCTCTCTCATCATGACCTCCGCCGATGCCTCCGCCACGATGGCGGCCAACAGCATCGATCTCATCCATAAAGATGATGCAAGGGGCAAATTTGCGGGCTTCGTTGAACATATCTCGAATACGGCTAGCACCGACACCTACAAACATCTCAACAAAGTCAGAACCCGAAATAAAGAAGAACGGACGATCCGCTTCTCCCGCGACAGCTTTAGCAATCAAAGTCTTTCCAGTTCCGGGGGCTCCGACGCAGAGTACGCCTTTAGGAATGCGGGCTCCGAGCGCTGTAAATTTACCGGGATCTTTTAAAAACTCGACAATCTCTTGAAGCTCTTCTTTTGCCTCATCGCATCCGGCGACATCTTTGAACGTGACCTTATTGCGCTCTTTTGTGAGCATTTTAGCAGGAGATTTGCCAAAGTTCATGGCGCTGCTGCCAACTCCTTTCATCTGGCGGGCAAAAATGAAATAGAGCAAAAATCCTAGCAGTAGGAAGGGCAGAATTGTAAATAGATAGCTGAAATAGTTAGGAGCGGGCTCTTCACTTTTAAAGGTTTTTTCAAGAACCAGCGTTCGGGGCTGATCAGGAGCGCGAAAAACAGTTCCCTTGTTGGTTTGGAATGCATCGTACTCTTGTTTAGCACCCGCAAACCAGTTGCTGAAAACCTCAGGATCTTGCTTTTCTAACGTCCGGGTTGAAAGCTCTTGATTATTGAAATACCAAATCACGTTAGCGACCGTTTGGCGAGCTTTATCAAGCTGACCACTATTTTGGGCCATGGCATCAACAACTTGGTTGTATTGTTTGACATCGGCAAGGTAGCTCCGGACAGAGCGGAGTTGAACTAGACGAGCGTTATCGGTTTCAGCATTGAGATCGGAGACAATCGTTTTAAGCTGTCCGAGTGTCGTTCCATAAAGAGCGACTTGCTCTTGGGCAGTCTGAAGCGGTGTCGAAAGCGCTTGCTCAATTGAACGAAGCTCTTGCTTGATGGACTCACTTCCAATGCCTAAAGCAGAAGAACGAAACCCTTGGACAAGAGTTGTCAGATCTTTACCAAAAGAGACGACTTGATTTTCAGAAGGAGGAAATTTTTTGACAAGATCAGCCAAAGAGACGATCGGTTTGTCGGATAAAGATTTGAGGACAACTGAGTTCTCTCTCTCGCCTGTGTCATAGAGGGGATCGACCACCCAGTAGCCCTGCGATGGAACCGCAATCCCGCTTAAGTGCAAAAACCAATCGGCAGATTCAATGACACTCTTCTGAAGAGTGCCTAAACCCGTTTTTAAGACCAGCTCTTGTTCGACTAAATCGTTGTGCTGGTTAAGCAGTTCAAGATATTTGTAACGCGCTTTTGCATCATCTGTCAGTCGATCGCGAAATTTCCCCATAAACATCACAAGATTATCGTTTTGGGCAACTTTGCGACTTTCACTGGGCAAGATGAGATCGAGGTCGACGAGATCTTCGACCTGGTGACTAAAAGCCACCTTGGCAGTCGGCTCTTTAGAAAGATTTTGCACAGTCAAAAAAATCAAAAATGCAGCCAGAAGGAAAATGATGAAGCCTCCCGGAAAACCTTTTCTGGGTTCGGGACGGGATTTATTATCGTTATTCATGATTTTTACCTTTAGCTTTAACCTTCAAATTAAACCAGCAATAGGGGTTTTCGTAAAGAAATATCCCCCTGTTGCCTACATAACGTTAAGTTGTTTTTATTGCAATAGTTCGTCCTCTGACTTCAATCCACCGCCCTTTCGACCCTACTAGACGATGCGATGATCCTTTTTCAAGAAGTTGATAGAGAGTCTCTAAAGCCCCATGTGAGAGAAAAACCCCATGATTTTCACTAAATTTTTTGAGAAAAAGTTTTAATTCAACCGGCTCAAAAGGGTATTCCGAAGATAAATCGGCCTTTCCTCCCTCTTGAACGAGCTTTTCATATTTATGAAAACGACGCTCGAGGTACTCTTTCAGCTCCCCGGCAGTCTGTCCGAACCGCATTAAATTATGACCCACCTGTTTTCCAAATTGTGCTTCGAGACTCGGCAAAATCGACTCTCTCATCCTTCCTCTTAAATACCGAGGATCACGATTTGTCTCATCTTCAATTGCCTTGAGCCCCCTCCGCTCTAGCCAACCTCTTAACTCAGCTTTTTGAACGGTTAGTAGCGGCCTCCACACCTGCATTCCCCTCATTGGAGTTACCGTCTTGATCCCACCCCAAGCTGGAAGGGCGGCTCCCTCTAAAATTCTTTTTAACACCGTCTCGATTTGATCATTCCCCTGATGACCAAGAATAATTGCTTGGCACCCTAACTGTTCATAGAGCTCAGCAAAAAACGCTAGCCTTGCCTCCCTAGCCGCCTCTTCAGTAGCAGGTACCCCTTCTAACCGACGTAAGTAAAACTTTAAACCTAAAGCGACAATCTTCTTTTGCAAAGCTTCTGCTTCCCGCTCACTTGACTCTCGCCATCCATGGTCGACATGGGCCACATGAATCTCCAGATCAAAAAACCGGCGGCACTCCAGCAATAGGTGCAAAAGCGCCAAAGAGTCAGGCCCTCCCGAAAACCCCACAAGCAAGGGCGAGCCTTCACGATAGTGAATAGTCAGAAAATCTTTCACAACTTGAAGTAGTCGATCACGCATAGAAATTTATAAGTGATCACTATACACTAAATTCCGTATGATCGTATACTCAAGAAAAGTCATTCAATTCGTTAGGGATATCAAACAAACCATCAGGGATATTTTATCTCGAGAGGTTCGCCTAAAAGTTGGAAGAGAGCGGTTCTACGGCCGGGAAAGAACTTCTTACCCTATCGCGGTCGTCATTTACAATCATAAAGCCATGCTGGGGTACTTTGACCCCTCATTTTATGAACTCGGTTTTCATGAATGCCTGATGCATGCCAGCCGAGAGGAGCTCCATCATGTGATTCGGCATGAACTCGCTCATTACATGACCTTTATTAAACATGGGGAGACCGTACAGCCTCATGGCGTTGAATTCAGGGAATTTTGCAAGAAGCTGGGATGGGGTGAAGACGTCTATAGAGCTACCCTCTGTTTGGAAGGCAGTCAGGAAGCTTCTAAACTAGAAGAGAGCGGTGTTTTTAGAAAAATTCAGAAACTTTTGGCCCTGGCGACCAGCTCCAATACAAATGAAGCTGAGCAAGCCATGATTAAATCCCAGCAGCTTCTTTTAAAATACAATATAGAGTCCAAATATATGGGCCCTGATGATGAAAAAGTCTTTCTCAAACGCATCTTAAAGCAGAAAAAAGAAACCGCTAAAATGCGCTCCATTGCCAGAATCTTAGGAACATTTTTTGTCAGCACCGTTTTTCGTCGAGGACAAGATTGTATCACCCTTGAAATCTTAGGAAGCGCTGTCAATCTAGAGATTGCTGAATATGTCGCAGATTTCCTTCAAGTAGAACTGGATCATTTATGGGACCGGGCTCAAAAGCACGCTAACCTAAAGGGAATGATTGCAAAAAACTCCTTCTTTCTAGGACTCGCAAAAGGATACTGTGATAAAATCCAGGCCCTCAAAAGAGAGCATAACAGCGAAGTGACCCACGCACTCATGGTCATCGAAAAAAAACTCACCGATGCAAAAGCGATGGCCTACCCCCGTCTTTCCTCCTCTAGAAGTAGCGGTAGCCATTGCCCCCAATCTTCCGCTCTAGGCCAGCAAATGGGCAGAGAACTCAACATCAAAGCGGCAATTCACTCCTCGAATAACTCTCAGGTTCTCATTCCCTATCGCGATTAGACAAAATTTTTCTGTGTTAAAATTTTTTATTCTTCTAAACTAAAAAAACTTGCACAGAAAACCCAAGGCCAACTTCACAGTTTCATGCAAAGCAAACAAGTTTGCGTCTTAGGATTGGGGAGTATTGGACTTCCTACCGCCTGTCTGTTAGCAACTTCTGGCTATCATGTGCTGGGGGTTGATACGAATGAAAACGTCATCAAAAACGTGGTTTCTAAAGAGTTTTCTGATCCAGAACCTCAATTACAAGAGCTCTTGAAAAAAGTTCTTCAAAAAGGCCATCTGAAAGTCTCTACTCAAGTCGCTCTAGCAGATGTTCATCTAATTGCAGTCCCCACACCTCTGGGACCTGACAATCAGCCTGTCCTTGACCATCTCCATGCAGCCATCGACTCGATTCAACCCTACCTCCGAGCTCAGGACTTGGTTTTGATCGAATCGACATGCCCTATCGGAACAACGGAAATTTTAGCTAAAAAACTTCGAGCCCATTGTCCTGGAGTCCGCATCGCCTATTGCCCTGAGCGGGTTCTTCCCGGAAATATCCTTTACGAATTGGTCCATAATGACCGGATCGTCGGTGGAATAGATGAAGCTTCAACTTTACATGCGATCTCCTTCTACCGCTCTTTTGTTTCCGGTGAGATCCTTCCAACGGCTACAAGAACTGCGGAAGCCGTCAAATTGGCTGAAAATACTTACCGAGATATCAATATCGCTTATGCAAATGAGCTGTCGATGATTGCAGAGAAGCTTTCCTTAGATGTCAATGAACTGATTCGGTTGGCTAATCGTCACCCTCGAGTCCAGATTTTAAAACCCGGTGCTGGTGTCGGTGGCCGTTGCATCGCAGTGAATCCCTGGTTTCTGATCTCTTCTGCTCCGGATCTAACCACTCTCACCAAAACAGCGAGAGAGATCAATCAAAAAAAGGCCAACTGGGTCATTGAGAAAATCAGAAGCGCAATCGAACAAAAAAAGGCCTCTACCGTCGCTTGCCTGGGACTCACTTACAAGGCTGATGTGGCCGATACGAGAGAATCTCCAGCGCTTACGATCGTACAAGCCCTCGAAAAAGAGATCGAAGTCCTTCGTGTTGACCCCTATGTTTCTAATACCACTTCGCTGAAGGAAGCGCTGGCTCGCTCAGAGATCATTGTGGGCCTTATCCCTCACCTAGCCTTTCAATCGATTCATCCGCAGGAACTCGCTGGAAAAACAGTTCTTGATTTCGCAGGAGTATTCCATTGAAAACCGTCTTAACAGTCATTGGAACCCGCCCAGAGGCGATTAAACTAGCGCCAGTCTTGGCCGCCATGAGCAAAAATCAGCGTCTTAAAAGCCAGGTCTGCATTACGTGGCAGCACACCCACCTCCTCGACCCTTTTTTAATCGCTCTAGATATTCCGATTACCTATCAGTTGGAGATCCATGAACAACTCCACACACTTTCCCTTAAAGCAGCGCAAATTTTAAAACAATTTGCCTCCATTTTAGAAGCAGCTCAGCCAGACCTAGTCATTGTCCAAGGAGATACCACTACAGCTTTTATTGCGGCTTTAGCTGCCTCTTATTCTCAGATCCCAATTGCCCACGTTGAGGCAGGATTGAGAACAGGCTCTTTAACTTCCCCATGGCCGGAAGAGGCTCACCGCTGCCTCATCGATCGGCTAACAACCTTTTTTTTCGCTCCAACCGAAGAAGCGCGTAAGACATTGCTTGCCGAAGGAACTCCTCATGAAAAAATATGGGTCGTTGGCAATACCTCCATTGATGCACTCAGATTGATGCGAGCCCCTTCGAAAAAAAATTCTAAAAATCGGAACATCGTCGTCACTGTTCACAGGCGAGAAAACCAAGGCAAGCCTTTAGAAGCCATTTGCTCAGCGCTTCGCAAAATTGCAGACGAGTTCTCCGACGTGACGATTTTATTTTTTTTACACCCTAATCCAGCAGTACGAGATCCTGCGTTAAAGTTACTATCAGGAATCCCTCGCATCAAATTAATGGATCCGACTGATCATACCTCCTTCGTAAGGATCATGGATGATTCCCTTTTTGTGATGACAGATTCTGGAGGCATTCAAGAAGAGGCGCCGTTTATGGGTAAACCTGTCGTGATTGTCCGAGACACTACAGAGAGGCCCGAGGGAATCGAAGCAGGAACGGCTCGTCTAGTAGGAACACAATCTGAAAATATTTTTACTTGCTGTAAAGACCTTCTAGAAAACCCAGAAACCTTAACTCGCATGTCTAAGGTTCATTTTCCCTATGGAGATGGATTTGCTGCTGAGCGGATTGTCGAAATCTTAGATAGGAATTTATATGTCTAGCATCCTTTTTTTCGCCGTCCCAGGATCTATCGGTGGAATGGAAATGCACGCCGAGTATTTCATTCAGCACTTTTCTTCTCATGAACGATTTCCCATTGCAGGTATCATCACCAAGAACAATGAAAACTATCAGCGCTACAACCCGGCTTTTCTCTTTTTTAATAGCGGCCATTGGATCGAAGAACTTGAAGAGTTACGCCAACTCTTTCCCAAATCTGTTTTCATTTACCGCACAGGAGGAAATGAAATCTTAAAAGCTCCGCTTATCCATCAACAAATTCCAGATCATGCCTCAAGACTGTCTTATTGGGTCACAACCTTGAACAGCACCCTTGATGTATTAATCACAAACTCAGCTTACACAGAAAATCGTCTCCGGACGGCCGGTATCACATCCCCCTTCTTACGCTGCATCGGAGGTGTGAATACAGCTGCACTACAATCCCCTACTGTTATTGATCAAGACCCTCCTACGATTTTCTGTGCAGCCCGTTTTGTTCCTTACAAAAACCATGCACTCCTGCTCTCTGTGATTCGCTTACTAGTCTTGCGCGGCCATAAACTCAGAGTTCGGCTTGCGGGTGATGGACCTCTACTTGAATCAGCAAAACAACAAGTCGCCCAAGATGGCCTATCTCAAGTCGTCCAATTTCTAGGCCCCCTGGATAATCGAAAAGTCTGCCAAGAAATTTCCCAGGCTCAATTTTATATGCAGCTCAGTACAGATCATTTGACAGAGGTTCCCGGAGGCTCTTACATTCATGCAGAAGGAATGGGTAGATCTATTTTAGAAGCTCTCACGGCTGGGACTTTTGTCATAGCAGGACGTAGCGGAGCCCTTCCAGAAATCGTTACAGAAGACCGCGGTCTCTTAGTCGATCTCAACTCTGCAGAGCAAATTGCAGACACTGTTGAACCCTTTTTAAAACAGCTTCCCAAGAAGGCTCCATTTTTTGATGGCTATTGCTGGAATAAAATTTTTAAACGGTACGAACATGTTTTTGCTAGTCACTGAAAAATGCGGCCCACAAGAGAGTCAAAGAGATGGGGGCGCTAGGCTCGTCGCATCCCTGCAGCGCGCTTTAGGCAGCAATCTCAAGATTATGCAATTTGGCCCCCAAGCTGATCCTTCGTCAACATGGCATTTCAAATATCCTTATCACCATGCCAATCGCTTTGAAAGACGCCTTGCTAATGCAGAGTTCATTTTAACCCAAGTCAAAGCAGTTGAAAACCTGTTCACCCATGTGGTTTTTAGTCATGTCTCCATGCAATTTGGACTCACCAAAATTCCTTTGCATGAAGATATCACCATTTGGACATTTCCGATGTTTATGACCCCCTCTTATCAAGCCTCAGGAGAACTTGTTCCAAACAGCTACTTTCAAAGAGAATATGCAACGCTAGCCCTTTCTAAAAACATTCTGACTCCCAGCCACCTAGAAAAACAGCAACTCATTGACGACTACTCCATCCCAGAAGAGCATATTCATGTCGTGCCTCGTGGAGTTGATACACGGATTCTGTCTCCCAAAGTCCGCTCCCTCAATGGCCCTCCAAAATTTTGCAGCATCGGGAGTATTAAACCCCAAAAGAACACTGTAGGACTCGTTCAACTATTTGCAAAAATACGCTCCAAATTTCCAGATTCTACCCTCCAAATGATCGGACCTGTTCAAGACGACCTCTATGCTACACTCGTCAAAACCCATATCAAGCAGCTAGATCTTGAACATCATGTAGAATGGACAGGATATATTCCCCCAGAGCGTCTTGCAGGGGTTATTGAAGATGCGCACCTGCATCTTTCAACCTCTACTTGCGAAACGTTCGGCCGCAGTATTTTTGAGACATTGGCCTCAGGATTACCCAACATTGCTAGAGCAACTGGCAATGCGGCTAAAGCCTTTTTAGAACATCTACCCTATGCAAGATTTATTGACGATCTCGATGCCGCTTTAATAGCCATTGAGGAACTCCTTGATAACTTACCTCTACTATCATCGCTAGCCCTTGAAATCGGCGAGCTCTACGAAGATGAAAAACTTTCTCAATGGCTGGCTGCTAAAATCCTTGGCAGGGAATCGATTGCCATCAGTGATTTTGACGGAACCTTATTTCATAAAAACGATCCTGAGAAAACCCAAAGATCTCTCGAAGCATTTCGTAATTTTCCAGTAAAAATCATTTGCAGCGCTCGTCCTGTTGAAGATCTGCTTCAGCATCTCGCATTTCATCAGCTCAAAGTCGATTGGATTGTAGCCTGCAGTGGATCGATTGTCACAGATGGGAGCGGCAAACCTCTCTGGCTTACTCCTCTTGATCCCGAGGCTATCACCCGTTTGGAAACGCTACTTCCTCAATCTAAAAAGATATCGTTTGGTGGTCAAACCCTTCAAATTGCAGTTCCTGCCACCGAAATGCCCGAACTCCAGGGCCTCCGCTCCGAAGTGTATCAAGGGACTGCCTTCATTGCTCACTGGCGAGCTTCAAAATTACATGCCGTTCATCGCCTCCTACGTACAATAAATTGGTCCGGTCAAATGCGCGTTTTTGGAGACGGCCCCTACGATCACGAACTTTTAACGTATTTTGACGGAACCCTTATCACATCACAGAAGGAAATAGTATATGTCTAAAACTTATTACAAAGGCTACTGGATGGTCACCAATAGGTGCAACCTAACCTGTAGCTACTGCGTACTTGAAGATGCCCCCCATCAGCTCAAAGCAGAGCTCGATTTGAATAGCAAAAAAGAGCTCGTCTCTCACCTCTATCACAAACTCAACTTCCGTAGACTCACGCTCTCTGGCGGTGAAGTGTTGATCATTGGAAAAAAGCCCCCCTCAGATTTTATCGAACTTCTGCGTCATATCCGGCAATTTCGATCCACTAACCCCTCTGAGAACTTAGAAATTGAGCTCTACACCAACGGAACTTACCTGGAAGATCCTGTTGCGGATGAAATGCAAGGCGTCGTTGATCTCGTTGCCGTCACCATCGATAGCACCAAAAACAGTCTATTAACCCAAATCGGTAGAAACAACCAAAAATTTAACAATTATTATGAACGGATCGTTCAAGTCTGTGGACGTTTATCCAAGCGAGGAATCGAGCTCAAACTCCACAGCGTTGTCAGCACAAAAAATTACCTCACCCTTCCAGATGAGGTCTCTTCCATTCTCGATGCCCTGGACGCTGTTGGAGCTAAAATCTCTTGCTGGAAATTTTATCAGTACATGTCGTACGACGCTCCTGACACTGATATCGCTCATTCAGTCCCTAAAAACGTCTACGAGCAGTTTCAGGAAAAAGTTGAAAAGGTCCTCGCAGGCTGTCCCTTCCGACTCCACTTTAAAGATAATGAAGAAATGAACGCATCGCTGTTCAATATTTTATCGTATGGAAATGCCCAATATATGCGAACAGGAGACACGTGGTCCTCAAGCCCACGGACTCAAGATCTTCGCTCCTACAATTCCATGGAAGAGTTATTTTCTAAACACGATATTGATAAGGAACGCTATCACCGCTTTCATTCATTGGCCCCATGCACAGTTTAATCGTTACCTTAGATACCGACTGGGCCTGTGAGCCTGCGATTGAAGAGACTCTCGACTTTCTACTAAACCGGCAGATTCGCCCGACGGTCTTTATCACGCACAGATCTCCCAGCGTGGAAGCCCTCATGGATAAGATCGAAGTAGGGCTACATCCCTATTTCGATCCTACCTCATCTCACGGGTCTACCATTGCTGAAGTCGTTAGCTACGTCATGGATCTCCCGCATAACCTACCTGGCTTTAGGTGCCACCGCTTTGGAATTTGCAACAGCTCTAAACAAGCTCTAGTAGAAGCTGGCATGCAGATCTCTTCCAATGTCTGTACTGATTTAGAGACAGTGGCTCCTTTCAGAGACCGTTTTGGACTTTTAGAGGTCCCTATTTTCCTAGAAGATGGAGGATATCTCTGGCGAAAGCACCCCCTGGAAATACATCCCAACCTCTCTCAGGCCCTCATGAAAGAAGGCCCCAAAGTCATTCTCATCCATCCTATGCACTTTGCCCTCAATACCCCCGACTTTACCTACATGTCTCAAATCAAACAGTCAATGAGTCGCAAAAGTTGGAGCGAAATGACCCGCCAAGATCTCGACCGCCTCCGATGGAAAGGCCGCGGAATTAGGGATTTTCTCATCGACCTCTTACAGGTCGCCCCTCCCTCTTCTTCTCTAGGAACTCTGGCGCGTTAAAACCGCATAGTCATCCTTCACTTCGGCTTGAATCGCAAAGTCAAAGCGGCCTATTTCAAGACACATATCAAAGTCCTTCTGAGGATATTGCCACTGATCTGTCGAGAAAAAATACCGGCCGGGACCTGTTCGAAGTTCGGGCAGAAAGGGCCCTAAGCTAAACTCTTTACCTTTGAGACAAGCCTCAATGTAGTTAGCGCAAAGATCATCTTCTAGAGAAGGTGTCGCGGCTTCATGTCCCATGGGAACAATTTTCAATTCAGGATCTTTAAGAGTTTTAATGTAACGGATCGTTGCATCAGCATTGACAAATCCGGCCACCAAAATCAGATCTGCATCTTTAGCCTGAAGAACCCCCCTTGCCCCGGCCTCAGTGCGATGAAAAACGGTACGGCCTACTATTGAGAGCTCTTGTGCCCGCGTTGGAGAATTGGGGATCTGATACGTGACTAAATGCTCCATCCCTTTCTCAGGCTTGCCAATGATGATGGGGTGAGCCACATCTGTCACTAACCTCGCAATGACTGTGCTATCGGGTGTGAGAACATAGTGGACAGGAGACTGCGCTAGAACATAGGAAGCCGTTGTAAAAGCACGAAAGACATCAATAACAACGGTAACTTTCATCAGCTACCCGATGACCGATAATGTCTAACACCCACATACCAGAGTCGGCAAGCTAGGTAGAGAAAAACAAAGCCTGCAAGTGGTGCCACCAACCCCAGGCCAAAAGGAATTTCCTCATGACGCAGTAAGGTCGCAACAGGATAATAGGCAACGCAAGCTATAGGTATCAAGAGCGTGAAAATCAGCCGAAAATGGCGAGGATAAATCGACATCGGATATTGCCCTGTTTGAACACCTCCAAACGTCGTGATATTCATCAATTCAAGTGTCTCAACCGTCCAGAATGTTACCGCTGCTTGGATGACGAAGAGTCCGTAGAAAAGCGCTGCAGTGCCCGCAATTGAAAAAAGAATGACAAGAGCATGGAAAGAAAAGAGTGAAAATGCAAGATGAGATGCGCTCCAGACCAAAACAATCAGTCCTTGGAAAAAACGTCCGATTCTAATCAATTGCACTTCACTCACAGCTACCTGCAAGAGAGGGCTTATCGGTCGCAGAAGCAACCGATCAAAATTTCCTTGCTTAACCAAGATGTCAAAGTGATCAAAGCCCCTGGCAAACACCTCAGCGATGGAAAATCCCATATGAACGATCCCATAGATCAGACCCACTTCAAATAACGTCCACCCTTTGACCATCTGGAACCTATCAAATAACACCCAAATCCCGACAATATCGATGAAGGTTCCAAGGAAAAAAGCGGCGCCAACCATCAAAAACGAGGCTGGGTATTGCATTTGAGAGCGGATCGAGACAGCAACGAGTTTCCATAGCATAGGTTACCCTCCCTGGATTACCAATTGCCGCATGACTTTCTGCATCAGCCACCGACCGAGCGCAATCAATGCGAGGATCCAAGCCAGCTGAAATCCTAGATAATAAAATGCCTCTGAAAAAGGGATTACACCGGTATAAAGGCGACAAGGGATATCCATGATCCCCCTAAAGGGCTGGACATTCAAAAACGGCTGCATCCACGAGGGAAATAAAGGGAGCGGAATAATCATCCCCGACAAGAGAACCGTACAGTGAGGGAGAAGGCGCTGGATCCCCTCACCCGATAGCGTCCAAAAAAGAGAAATAATCATGAGAGTCCCGATTGCAGCCGAGAGAAAAAATGCCAACGTCACTGAGCAGCCAAAAGCAAACCCTGCTTCCCATGAAACTGGAGCCTTAAGCCCAAAAAAAAGACCGCCTAAAACAAAAATCGGAAGACATCTCAGCACAGTTGGAACCAACCGCAGAGCTAAGGTCCGCACAAACCAAAGACCATAAAGATGAAGAGGACGAACCAGCTCATAAGCAATGTTGCCGCTTCTGACCGCTGCACCCACTTCTTTGTCGATGTTCCAGGGAAGGAGTTGTAAAAGAGCCTGCCCTACCCAAATAAAAGTCACTGTTTGACTCAAAGTTAACGGCTCAGCAAGGGTCGCTTCTGAATAAAAAGCTCGGAAAATCATCACATTGACAATTCCCCAAAACAGCTGAGTGCAGATCCCTGCAAAAGCTGCTGCCCGGTATTGAAACAGGGTTTTCATCCGAATCTTGAAAATCGCTGCGTAACCCCTCACCTGCGCTGTCCTCGATAGAGCGTCGCAATAGTCTCTTCAATCGGCGGGTTCTCTACAAAAAGATCGGCTACAGCGTGCTTGGCTGTGATCCGTGCAATCAGCTCGGCAGCAGGCGTGACGCTGGGATCAAAGCTGAGCCATACACGGTGCCCTTCTTGCCGAATCACTTTCGCTTCCGGCTCATGAATCACACCCTGCTGTTCCACCAAATCAACCACCAGCCGTCTTTCAGGCAAAATTTTTCTTCTTAAATCACCTAGAGCTCCGTCGAAATAGATTTTTCCTTCGCTTAAGACAAGAACCCTTTTACAGAGCGCTTCGATATCATCCATATCGTGCGTCGTCAATAAAATCGTTACTTTCTGTTCTTGGTTCAGTCTACGAATAAAATCTCTGACAGCCAGTTTACTCACAGCGTCCAAGCCGATCGTTGGCTCATCGAGAAAAAGAATTTTTGGAGAATGAAGAAGCGAAGCTGCAATGTCACAGCGCATCCGCTGTCCTAAACTTAAAAGCCTCACGGGAACGTGCAATAGCTCCGCAAGCTCAAGTGCATTGACAAGAGCCTCTAGATTTTGCTGGTAAGCGGTTTCAGAAATCCCATAGATCGCTTTCAGAAGCTGGAATGATTCAATCACTTGCAGGTCCCACCAAAGTTGCGTCCTTTGGCCAAAGACGACCCCGATTTGACGAACGATCTCTAGACGGTGCTTCCAGGGTGTTTTCCCCAGCACGCTCACCTCTCCGCTCCCCGGAACCAAAATCCCCGAAAGAATCTTCACCGTCGTGCTTTTACCGGCTCCATTGGGGCCGATATAGCCCACCAACTCTCCTTCTGCAATCTCAAACGAGATCGCATCAAGAGCCACTTTGACGTCATATTCACGGGAAAATAGAGCGGAAATCTCCTTCCAAAACCCTCGACGGCCTTTGGGAATCCGAAAAACTCTAGTCAGAGATTGAACGGAAAGGATCGCCATAGTGACGAACGAGCATAGATTAGAAACCTATTTATTGGAAGAGCTCATCTGAAAAAAAATTGCAGAATTTTTTTTGTCACTTAAATTCATCCAGATTATACTGAGGCATTTTAGGAAACCTTTTCATGACCTCACTGCAACAATTAGACGATTCCATCACCTGCCGCTATATTGTCACACGACTGCCGCTCAGAGACTTGGTCAGCCTTGCACTTACTGCTAACAAATTTGCTTGGCTGATGAGGAGCTCGTTCTTGTGGCGACATCTTACTCCTGTCCAATTAAATTTATACACAGAGTTTTCTCCTCGTATCATTAAAATCCAAGGCCTTAAAGAGCGCCTTCTCTGGGGCATTCCAGAGCCGACGTTGAGCTTCTTATTGAGACTGGCTGAAGAAGCAGGACGTTACAACTTCCAATCTCAGGAGCATAGAACAATCGTTGACACAATTTTCGACACCCTTTTTACTCTATACCCTGGTAGGATTTTCCCCATTCAGGAAAAAGACAACAAGATTTCTCAAATCTTCGAAGAATTAAAAAAACGCATTGATCTCCATCCAAACTCTTTGAATCACCTGTCGCTCAAAATTGAAAAGGTTTGCGCAGAGCTCACTCCAGCTCAGGAAAAGCGTTTTCTCACCTATTTTTCAATGCAATTCTCTAACTAAACACAACAAGTAAGGTCCGCAAAAGCCGATCAAACCGCTGTTGCAGAGGTTTGCCAGCGCTGCGGTAGATGGCAAGAACCCGGTACGCAGAAGGAGCTGGTTGCCAGAGGACTGGGTGGAGCTGGAACTTTTTCGCAAGAAAATCGGGCAAGAACCCGACTTCGGAAGAAGAGGCGCAAATATTGGCAATGAGCGACCAGCTCGGAATACGAGCCTTGATGGGGATCGGAGAGCCGTGAGTCTGCTGCCAGCTTTGCTGCAGCGCTAAAACCTCCATCTGATCCTCGGGAAGTAAAACCGGCCTAAACTGGGCTAATTTCTCTCGG
>JAHFTQ010000024.1 GCA_023265455.1 Parachlamydiales bacterium | reverse complement strand
GCTTCCTTCAGATTCCACCTCGCGGTGAACACCCTTGCCGTTCAGCTAATTAGTTCCCCTTATCGGGCCCATAGGGATCTCTCATCCCCTAGTGTCGTGTCATGCCAGTCGCACCGCAGAGCCGCTGCGCGGGGGAGAGACGCAGAGGACGCTGAGAGAAAAAATAGTCAAAAGAGGGCAATAAGCGGGGCACAGCCCAGAAAATTCCTTCTCAGCGTCCTCCGCGTCTCTCCCCCGCGCAGCGGCTCTGCGCTGATGAAATTTACGCCTTTACCTTAAGCTATTGATTACCCTGGTTAAGGTTGTTTCAAGAAGTTTATTTAACAAGGATGCGGCATTTATCATGCTCGCTGTATTCGTCTCTGACACGTGCTAGCTCTTTAGGATCGACGGGGCACCGCTGAAGGTCCCAGACCAGCTTGGCGTAATTGTGAATCGACTCATCCGAAGAAAACCCCATCCCTGCAATGTTGTGAAGCGCATACTCTGCCCATTTTGAGGGTTGAGCAAAAAGCTCTTCAACTTTTTTCTGAGTTTCGTAGTAACTGAGAAGGTCGTTGATCACAAAATATTTATCGACAGGATCGGAGTTCTGTCTCTCCAGCAGCTGATGATAAATGCTCGTGAAAGCTTGATGTTGCTGATCATTTTCTGCAAAAGAATGATCTCTCAAAGAGTCGATAGCTTGCCGAATCGGCAGCTGATGCATGTAAATATCCCACGGATTGTAGTTAGGCCGAAGCGCTGCATTCTCTTCCGCCGTCTTTCCAAAAGCAAACGGCCACCAAGCATCGCCGATAGCTTGCCGCATCTCGATATTGGCTCCATCTTGAGTCCCAATTGTCAGAGCGCCATTCATCGATAGCTTCATATTGCCCGTCCCTGAAGCTTCTGTACCTGCTGTCGAAATCTGCTGTGAAAGATCGGCCGCAGGAATAATCAGCTCCGCTCTAGAGACATTGTAGTTTTCTACAAAAGCTACCCGTAGCATTTGATTAACTTGAGGGTCGGCATTGATCTTTTTAGCAACTGCAAAAATGAGCTGAAGAATTCTTTTAGCCATCTCATAACCCGGCGCTGCTTTGCCGGCAAAAAGGACCATTCTCTTGATCTTACGGCTACTAGAGTCGATCTTAAGCTCATGGTACACCATGATCAGATGCAGCACATTCATGAGCTGCCTTTTATATTCATGAAATCTTTTGATCTGAACATCAAAGAGCGCCTCAACATCGAGAGGAGCAAAATGTCCGACGATCTTTCCTTGGAAATCACAGATAGGATTCTTTTCCACCAAGTAAGTATTGAGATCTTTCTTATTCTGTTTTTTAATTTCTAAAAACTCTCGTTGGGTCTCAGGATCAGCTGCAAATTGTGCCAGCTGACGAATCTCCAACAAATTAGTCACCCACTTGACCCCGATCCTTTTTGTGATAAAAGCGGCAAGACGCGGATTGCTATGCAAAAGAAAGCGCCTTTGTGTCACCCCATTCGTCACATTGATAAACTTCTCACTATCCATTTCATAAAAGTCTTTAAAAACAACCTTTTTCAAGATCTCCGAATGCAAAGCTGAAACACCATTGACTCTATGAGAGCCAAAGATCGCAAGATGCGCCATCCGGACCTGTCCCCCTTCGATGATCGACATCCGCCGCACGCGCTCTTCATCGCCAGGAAATTGTTTGCGCACGGCGTTGCAAAGCTCATGATTAAGCCGTTCAATAATGTGGTATTGACGAGGCAGCAGGTATTGGAGCCGACCCTCGTTCCACTCTTCCAATGACTCCCGCAAAATCGTATGGTTGGTAAAACTACAACACGTTTTGACTATTTCCCACGCTTCAGCCCATCCATAATGGTGGTCCAAAAGTAGTAGCCGCATCAGCTCAGCAATCACTAAAGCGGGATGGGTATCGTTGATCTGAATCCGGACCTTGTCTACAAAAGACGTCATATCGGGAAAGTGAGCCAAATGGCGATGCAACATATCTTGAATAGAGGCTGATGCCAGCAAAAACTCTTGCTTCAAACGAATCCGCTTTCCTACTTCATTATTGTCATTAGGGTACAGCACATCCGTGAGCGAGGTGTTTTCCGCAGCTTGATCCAAAAGCCCCGCATTGAACCTTTGCAAGGCAAAATTGCGCGGCGACTCTTTTGTCGTCCACAGGCGCAAAGTACAAACATTGAAATCTTCCCCTTCTTTGTAGCCAATGATGGGGATATCGTAGGCAATTGCCCTCACCACCTCGAAATCCAAAATATCCGTCAGTTCAACACCTTTTTGGTTCACTGTCTGAACAGGACGTCCCGCAAATTGAACCGCTTCTGCATGGTGATCCCGACGAAACTCCCAAGGATTTTCATGAAGCAGCCAAGCCTCAGGACGCTCCACTTGCACTCCATCCCAGATCTCTTGTTCAAAAATCCCATACTGATACCTAAGCCCGTAAGCAACCGCTGGATATTGCTGCGTTGCCAGTGAATCGAGTAGACAAGAAGCTAAACGACCTAGCCCCCCATTTCCCAGCCCAGGATCTCGCTCTTGCACAAAGAGATGGTTTAAATCGCGTCCCAGTTTCTTCAATGCCGCTTGGACAAGCTCCGACGCATGCATGTTCGTAATATTATTGCCCAACATCTTGCCTGGCATATATTCCATGCAGAGATAGTACAAAATGCGCGTCTGGCTCTTACGTATCGTATGAAATGTCGAAGTCCAGTTAATCATGATCTCTTCGCGCAGTGTCATCGCAAAGGCACGGTAGAACTCCTCATTATTGGCCTCATCGACCGTAATGCCCATCATCGTGATCAAGTAGTGCTTGATCTTGCTGGCGAGCATCTCTGCTTGGAGATTGAGAAGTTCTTGATCCATCAAACTTTTCTTTAACAGAACTCAGAAATATCAGGGCAGATTTTTTATATGAAAACGGTTAAAATTCGGAAACCTATGCAGATTAAAAATTATTTAATCCGATGGCTAGTCGGACTACTAAAGCCTTGGATGGGGTCTCATAAGGGTAACCGATTTCTGATCGTCTCAACGACCGGACTAGGCGATACGCTCTGGGGCACACCCGCTCTCAGGGCCCTACGACAAACCTGTCCTGCTGCCTATATCGCCGTCCTGACGAGTCCTGTGGGAGGAGAGGTATTGCAAAACAATCCCCACCTCGATGAGATTTTTACTCTCCGTCACACCTGGTCTCTGATTAAGCTACTGCCCCTCTTAAGAAAGCGCCAAATCGCCACCGTATTGATATTCCATACCTCTCAACGTTTTGTCCTTCCCATCTGCTCTCTTCTAGGAGCAAGCAGAATCGTCGGAACAGAAAAAATTAACAAAGGACTCGATAGCCTGCTCACAGAGCGCCTTCCAGCATCACCCGTGCATGAAATCGAAAGAAGACTTCAAATCGCAGGAATCAAAACCGACTCAAAACAGATGGAGATTTTTCCGAGCGTGGCAGATCACCGGAAAGCTGCCGAAGTCACTCCTTCCGGAGTCGTTGTGGGAATGCACCCCGGCGCCAAGGATCTTTTTAAGCAGTGGCCTCCCTCTCATTTTATCAAGTTAGGCAACGAACTACAAAAGAGCCTCGGCTGCACCCTCGTCATTACTGGTTCCCCCTCCGAAAAACAACTCGTCGAACAGATCGCTGCTGCAATTCCTGGCGCTATCGCCCTCTACCGAGATCTTTCCATCCCAGCGTTTGCTGCTTTTCTCAGCCGTTTATCTCTTTTTATCACCAATGACACAGGACCTCTCCATCTTGCCTCTGCCAGTAAAACTCCCACAGTAGCGCTTTTTACACCGACAGATCCTCAGCTCTGCGGACCCTACTTTGCACCGCATGTGCACGTGATTCAAAAAAAACCGACCTGCCTTCCTTGCCTGCGTAAAAAGTGCAGAGAACCTTTTTGTCTCTTGCAAATTTCACCAGATGAGGTCCTGAAAGCCGCTTTAACCCTGGTTAACAAATGAAACTGGCCGTCATCATTTTAAATTGGAATGGGAAAAACGACACCCTCGCCTGCCTGGAATCTCTCAAGCCCCAAGGCACAGAAATCATCGTGGTGGACAACGGCTCGACTGACGATTCAATCGCAGCCATCCGGGAAAAATTTCCTGACATTACTCTTATTCCAACCGGAAAAAATTTGGGATATGCAGGAGGAAACAACGTCGGTATCGAGTACGCCTTAGAGAAGGGCGCTGATGCGATTTTACTTCTCAACAACGATACCATTCCTGATCGTCATTTCATTTCTGCTCTTACCACAGCTGCAGAAAACTCACCGGAGATAGGCATTTTTGGGGCCTACCCTTGCCACTTTAGCGATCCTGACAAACTCGACCACCTCGGGGGAATCTGGAATCACAAAACGGCCTCTTTTGATCTCATCGGACTGGGAGCTCCCCGCGGCTTTCGAGCTGACTCTCCTTTAGATTATGTCTGTGGTTGCTCAATTTTAATCCGCAGTGCAGTTTTCAAAGCGATCGGTCTTTTGGAACCGAAGTTTTTCTTGTTTTGGGAAGAGGCCGATTTCTGCTGGAGGGCTCGAAAAGCCGGTTTTGGGATCCAAGTTTGTTATGAGGCCCAGCTTCTTCATAAGGTCTCTGCTTCGTTTACCGGAGGCACTCCTCAAAAAACCTATTTTTGGTGGAGAGGCAGGCTTCTTTGGATCGAAAGAAATTGCTCTCCACAAGAAAAGCGCCTCCTTTACAAAACCGTCATCAAACCCAAACTACGCCATCTCATGAAACTCCGCATCTTAAAAACCCTCCAACTTTTTCTGCGAAAAAATCCTCAAAACCAAAATAAACTACTTCAATATAGAGCAGCTCTGACGGCCTATCGTGATTTTAGTAAAGGTAATTTTTCAAACATAGCGCAAAAATGAGCTACCTGCTAAATCTCTTAGGAGGGTCTCACTAATTAATAGGTGTCTGTTTATGCGCAAAGCTCTTTTATGGCTCCTTCCTTTTTTTCTCTTGCTTGCAGGCTGTGAAAACAATCGAGTGATTATTAACAACGTCGAAGAACGGGAAGCTAATCAGATCATCGTTTTCTTGGCTAGTAGAGGCATCGACGCACAGAAAATCGCAGCTAAATCGACAACAGGAGGCATCGAGTCAGGACCTTCCATGTATAGCATTGCTGTGGGAGAAAAAGACATGACTCAAGCCATGGCCATTCTCAATCAAAACGGCCTTCCCCGCACAAAAGGGACCAACCTATTGGAACTTTTTGCCAAACAGGGTCTGATGACAACCGAAAAAGAAGAGAGCATCCGGTATCAAGCAGGCCTTGAGCAACAAATCGCAAATACAATCCGTAAGATCGACGGCGTGATCGAAGCCGACGTTCAGCTCTCCTTTCCAGAAGCCGCATCCGCTCTAGCAACCCCTGGCGCACAGACTGCTCCCCAAAGAGCCACCGCAGCCGTCTATGTCAAGCATCAGGGCATCCTCGATGACCCTAATAGCCACCTTATCTCTAAAATCAAGCGGCTGGTTGCCGGTAGCGTGAACGGTCTCGATATTAACGATGTAACCGTGATTTCAGATCGCTCCCGTTTCACAGATGTTAGCCTAGATTCTTCTTTAGAAGCCGCTTCATTTCAGCCGCGCGAGTATACGAGCATTTGGTCCGTCGTCGTCGCTAAATCGTCCGTTGCCAAATTCCGCCTTCTCTTTTTTATTCTCATCACCATCAATGCCCTCCTTCTTGTCTTCGCTGCCTGGCTTTTATGGAAATTTTACCCCCTCCTCAAACAGCAAGGAGGGTTTAAGCAACTTCTGAACCCCGCTCCTTTGCAAACAGAAGAAAAACCTGAAAACCCTGAATGAAAACCTCCACCCAAATGGTTTTGCGAGCCTTTCTTAACACATCTTCTGCAGATCTGGCCCAATATCTTTCTCCTGACGAAAAGCAGGCTCTTGAGAGCCTGCCTGAGTCTTATGGAGATCCTCTAAGCGACTTAAGTGAAGATCTTTTAAGGGATATCCACTTCTCATGGATGTCTCCTTTTTTGCGAACCCTTTCAGAAAAAGATATCGGCCTCTTCATCGCTGCGCTGAACCCGTCACAAGCTGCAACTGTTGCAAAAGATCTTCTCTATTCCGGGGAAATCCCTCCCTTAACTCCCACTGGGAAAAATTACTTGCAGACAACTCTTTTGGATCACCTAACGACTGAGCAAGAAGATCTACTCCCTCTATCCCTTCTTCCAAAATCTCCTCTGAATATCCTCCTTGAGCTTAAGCCTGAAACAGTGTCACTGTTGTTAAGCTTTTTAGGCTTGCACGATTTTGCGATTGAAATGAAGCAAATCATTGAAAAACAAAAACTCAATAAAATTTATGAAGCGCTAAGTCCGCCCCAGCTCAACTACCTCAAAATTCTCCTTCAAAGTTCCGAGCCCGTCACTTTTGCACCGATGGGCCTTAACCAATGGAATGGAGATCAAGAAAAACTGAGAGCTCTCCTTCTACAAAGAAGCGCTAATCGGCTGGGAAAAGCTCTCTTTGGGCAAGACCCCAGCTTTATCTGGCACCTTCTTCATAAGTTGCCTATGGACCAGGCCCTTTTAGTGAAAAAACTCTCCGCTCCTTTGGAAAACAGCCGCGCTGCTGCCATCCTCATCAGCCAAATTTTAGAATTCCTCAGTTATACAAGGCAGGAAAATGAGTAGATTATTTTCTATGATCAAAGGTGGGAAAGTCCACCCCGCATCGAAGAAAAAAGTGATCCCCTTAGAAGATTTCACAACGCTCATGGAAGCTCATGAAATCTTGGAAACGGCCCGCAAAGAAGCCGAGGCTCATCTCGAAGAAACCAAAGCCCACTGCATTGAACTCAAAGAAGCCGCTCAAAAAGAAGGCTTTCAAGAAGGCCTTCAGCAGCTGAATGAACAGATCTTAGGTCTAGACCAAGAAAAGAAACGGCTCCGTCACGAGATGAATAAGCTCATCCTTCCGCTAGCTCTGAAAGCCGCTAAAAAAATCGTCTCCAAAGAACTTGAAACCCATCCTGAAACCATTGTCAATATCGTTCTTCAGGCACTCATCCCCGTCCTTCAAAATCACCGTATTACAATCTGGGTCAATAAGGCTGATAAAGAGATTCTCGAGAAAGAAAAATCAAGCCTCAAAGAAAAGCTCGAGCAAGTTGAGAGTCTTTCTATCAACGAAAGAGATGACATCTCTCCCGGCGGCTGCATCATCGAAACTGAGACAGGCATTGTCAACGCAGCTATCGAAAATCAATGGCGTGCGATCGCCTCAGCCTTCGACAAATATTTAAGCCCTTAGAAATGTGGTGCCATTTCACTATGACATCTTACGCAAGATCGTCATTTTACCATTTGGCGTAAGATATTACGAGCAACAAATCTTACGCGAAATGGCAAAATGACGATCTTGCGTAAGATAAGCACTTAACACATTTATGTTAAGTATGCTACACTCGTGTTTTTCTGACAGATCTGAAGTGTGCAATTAAAAGCCGTAGATAACAAAACACCTCACCACAGAGGCTCAGAGGAGGATGAGTAAGGACGAGAAAATCTCTGTGCAACCTCATCCTTCTCTGTGGCTCTGTGGTGAGGCGTTTCCTCTCCCAACTGTTTGACTATACACCTAGTCTGTTTCGCGTAAGATAAGTAATTAAGCTGCTTACTCTAAGTATTTTATAAACATATCAGGGGTGAAAAGCAGCCTTTTTAGCTAATTTTCACGCTTCTGAATATTGTATTTTTCTTGACGGTTGGGTATACTGGGCACTAAAAATTTATGCGGAGGAGAAAAACATGTCAGCGTCAAGCAGAATCGCTTCGGGGCTTCCTAGGGTGGGGTATTTAGTATTGCCTCTGATCAGTGATCAGATTGTTAAGTTGGCTTGCCTTGTGGCTAAAAAACTCTTGCCAAAGAGCGACCCTTTTAACATGAGAAAGTATGAACTTGGCATCAGCACTCTTTTAGGAGCGGCTCTGATTTGGAGATTGCCCGTCAGTCGAATTCCCACAGCTCTGATTTATACAGTTTGTAAGGCTTGGGATGTGTGGAAGTTTTTTATTGGGGAGCTTCAAGATAGAGACCAAACAATCACACAATTCTTTAATGCAATGAACATGGGTGACAAAGACAGGATTGCCAAATTTTGGGAGAATCAACCCTATTTATTCAAATCTACAAATGATGAAGGCAAGAATGTCTTGCATGTGGCTGCCGAAACCAATCAACTACAAATGATCAAGTGGCTAGAAGGACATGAGCTATTTTCTGAGTTGAATGTCAGCTCCCGCACTGGGTGGAAACCTGTGCATCTTGCTGTCCAGAAAGGGCATCTCCTGTGTGTGCAGTATTTCCACAAGAAAAACAACCCAGCTGCACTAGACGAGACCATTCCTGGAGGAGGAGGTGTGTTTTCAGTGGCTGTGAAAGAAGATCGACTGGAGATTGTCAAGTGGCTGCTACAGATAAACTTTCTACAGAAGACAGGCGGTAGCTACAAGAATCTGTTCGAGGCAGCTCTGCAGGTGTGTGACAAAGGCACAACCGTCATTGAGTGGATATTTAACCTTTTACAACAAGATGAACAAGGAAATGCCCTAGCAAGCGCGATACAATCTGCCCTTAGCAATAATAACACAAAACTCGCTGTCTGGGTGAAGAGTAAGGATCCAGGCATAGGCACGTTCCTGGCTAAAAGTGGCCAGAACTACATTCTTGCTGCCGCGGAGCAAGGTCATAAGGACATTCTCTCTTGGACATATCAGGTAAGTCCGACAGCGATTACAAACGAAGGTTCTAGGCTTATGTACGCTGCAGTAAAACATGGGAAACAAGATGTCGCTGAGTGGCTGTATCAAATAAACTCCCAGTTTGTCGCTGGCTTGGATAACAAGATATTAAAAGAAGCCCATCCAACAACGACCCAGTGGATTAATGCCAAGTTTTTAGGTCGACACTCATAAGGAAAAAAACCTACACTCCAAAAAACCTTCTTGCAGTTTTTGATGCTTTACGCTTTGCTCTTTAGATTACACAGTCTGAGAGGCAGTTAGAGGGTTTAATGAAATTTTTTAAAATTGTGGTCTTTCTTTTATTGATCAGCGGATCTGTTGCTCTTTTCGGAGAAGACTCCCTTCCTATGGCACTCGAGCAAGGAGAAGTCGGTAAACCTCCTGCACTGATCTCCGAGTTAGCTGTTTTAGCAGGCCTTTCCATCCTCCCCTTCGCCATCATGCTCATGACCTCTTACGTCAAAATCGTCGTTGTCTTGTCGCTACTACGCAATGCTCTAGGTGTGCAGCAATCCCCTCCCAACCAGGTCCTCAATGGAATCGCGCTTTTAATGACCATTTACGTCATGTTTCCAACAGGATTGGCCATGTACAATGCAGCCTCTGGCGCCATTCAAACAAATCCTCCGAAAGAGCTCTTCACAGGCCCCTCAGCCACCTATATGATCAATGTGGTCAATGCTGGGAAAGAGCCTCTGCGCGATTTTCTTCAGCGCAATACGATCGGTAAACACATGACAAGTTTTTATCAACTCGCTTATCGCTCATTTCCAGAAGAGTATCGTGCTAGCTTGAAGCAAAACGATTTTATCGTACTGATGCCTGCGTTCATTACCTCCCAGCTGAAAGCTGCCTTTGAGATCGGTGTCGTGATTTATCTCCCCTTCTTTGTCATCGATCTTGTGACATCTAACATCTTGCTTGCGATGGGGATGATGATGCTATCGCCCTTGACGATCGCTCTTCCTCTTAAGCTCTTATTATTAGTCATTGTGGATGGATGGACGATCTTGATTCAAGGCCTTGTCTTAACCTTTAGGTAAACGTTATGTTCACAACAGAAATTTATCAGCTCTCCTATCAAGCTCTTCTGATGATCCTCATTCTATCCGGCCCTCCTATCATTATCAGCATGTCTGTGGGTCTTTTTGTCGCTATTTTACAAGCCGCCACACAAATTCAAGAGCAGACACTTTCATTCACTGTTAAGTTGATCGCTGTGATTTTCACTCTCCTACTCATGGGAGGATGGCTGGGCGGCCAGATCGTGCAATATACCAATACCATTTTCCAAAACTTCCATAAGTGGAATCCCTAATCTTGGCCTCCATCGACACTTCAGACTATGTCAGCCTTGTCTTAAGCCTCCCGGGAATTTCTCCGCTCACGGCTCTTACCTTTTTTTTTCTAGCCGTGATGAGAATTGCCCCTGTTGTGGCGATTGCTCCTTTTTTAGGATCACGCCTACCAGGTGGTGTGAAAATCGGCCTTGCGATCTCTATTGCCGTGATTCTCCTTCCTCACTTACTCGTCTCTGCAAAAGGGCCGCCTCTCACGTTTGATTCTCATTTTCCTGCGTACTGCATCAAAGAGTTATTCATTGGGTTTCTCATGGCCTTTCTCGTGAGCATCCCTTTTTACATCGCACAATCTTCCGGCGTCTTAATTGATTTTCTACGCGGCTCTTCTGCTCTGCAAGTTCAAGACCCTCTCATGCAATCTCAAAGCTCTTCCATTGGGCAGCTCTACAATTACGTCTTCATCGTTCTCTTTTATGAAATCGGTGGGCCCTTCATCTTTTTGGAAGGAGTATTGAATTCATACACGGTCATTCCTGCAGATGGATTTATCCCTGCAATTTTTTTTCATTTACAGCAGCCTCTCTGGAAATTTTTAATCGCTCTGCTCACAAAGTTTCTTGCGATCTCCATCCAACTTGCAGCTCCATCTCTCGTTGCCATTTTGATGGCTGAAATGTTCTTAGGTATTGCCAACCGCTTAGCACCTCAAGTGCAAATCGCCTTCCTTGGCATGGCTCTTAAATCGTTTGTCGGACTCGCACTTCTTTGGGCTGCTTGGCACTTTATTCTTCAGCAACTGGATAGACAAGCCATCTTGTGGCTGCAATCTCTCAATCAACTCATTCTCTCAATTCCAAAATGATTCTCTTTGACGAAAAATACGATTTCATCTTAGATTAAGATTCATCACACTGTATATTTTTTACAAATGGCAACCGATCCAACCCTAGGGGAGTTTTTTATGGAAAGCAAATTGAAAAAAACATGGCCTGCATTAGCAGCTTCACTCGTCATGCTAACCAGCGTCGCTAGCGCTGCTGATGACATGCAAGTCCGCAATTTAGAAAACCGCGTCTCCGCTCTTGAGCAACGCAAAGGTGCTAATGGGATGATCAACCCACCTGCACGTCCTGTCGTGAGAGATGGCATTGATCTATGGGTTCAAGCTGAAGCACTTTATATGCACACCAGCGAAGATGGGCTCGCTTACGGCATTAAGAATAACAGCGGAACAGGCTTGGACGGACGCGTTAAAAATGTCGGTTATGATTGGGATTGGGGCTTCCGCCTCGGTGCTGGATACAACCTTCCTCATGACGGCTGGGATATGCTTCTTAACTGGACCTGGTTCCGCACTCATGAAAAGAAAGAAGAAGACACTGAAGCTAATCAAGTCATCTGGCAAACCCTGACTAATCCTGCAAATGGACCTGCGACTGTCACCGCCAGATCTGCTGACGGGCATGCTCGCCTCCATCTCAACTTCCTTGATTTCGAGATGGGCCGCGAATTTTTCGTCAGTAAATGGCTGACCCTCCGTCCTTTTGTCGGAGGCCGCGGAGCTTGGCTCAACCGCAGCTTTAACTTTGAGTACAATCTCAATGCCAATGTTGGGGCTATCACCGAAGCTGAAGGGCATAACCATAATCGCTTCCGTGGCGGAGGCCTTCGCACAGGTCTTAACAGCCAATGGGGTCTTGGCAGCGGCTGGAGCTTCTTTGGAGATTTGGCCTTTTCATTGATCTATGGAACACAACGTATCCATGCACACCAAGAGACTGATCCGAACGATAATCGCATTGAGCATATCCATAATTCCTGGACGATTGCACGTCCTATGATGGATCTCGCTTTAGGACTGCGCTGGGATCACCTGTTTTACAGTGATGCCTACCGTATCCGTCTCCAGTTAGGTTGGGAACAACATACTCTATGGGGCTTCAACAAAGACATGAACTTTGTCAGTTCGACTGCACAAGGCAAGTACACCTTTAATCAAGGCGACTTGACGATGCACGGTCTGTCTCTCCAAGCCCGTTTCGACTTCTAATTTAAGCTAGCTCTTGCGGCTTATGAAAAACCCAGGTCCTAAGACCTGGGTTTTTTGTTTTATTTTAATTAATTGATTCATATATAATATAGTTCCATTAACAATTTTAAATTTATTGGAATATATTTATGAATACAAAAAAATTGAAATCTTATTTGTTAACTAGTCTATTTATACTACCTATCTTATCCTTAAGTGGATCTATCAACCCGACAACTCCCTCTGAACATGTCATCCGAGCGGCAATTGATATCGGCTCAGGAGCCACCAAGCTAAAAGTTGCTAAAATTAATTTGAAAACTCAAAAAATTGACCAAGTGCTTGTGAATGAGTCTTTTTCTGTCCAATATCACGAAGAACTTGAAAAATCTTCTGAGGGTGTCTTCAATGAGACTGTGATGCAAACAGGCCTTGAAGCCCTGAAAAAAAGCTTAGAAATCGCTCAGAAACACCAAGCTGAAAAAGTCGTTGCTGTCGCAACCGCCTCTTTTCGTAAAGCTGCAAACGTCCAAGAGTTCATCGATAAAATCTATGCCGAGACGGGAATCAAAGTCTATATCATCGATCAGCATTTGGAAGGGGTTTTAGGATTTCAAGCTACCACTGCACAACTTCCCACCGATCCTAAAAACGTGGTTGTCTGGGATATCGGTGGCGGCAGTTACCAATTTACAACCTTAAATACCAAAGGCGAAATTGTTGTTCATCGTGGATTAGATGCTTCTATCCCTTTTAAAAATCATGTGATCAAAGAGATTAAGCAAGAAGATCCTAACACCATTTCAACGCCTAATCCGCTCTCACGCCTTCAGCTCTACCGCGCTCAAAATCACGCAGTCGACCTTTCAAAAAAGATCAGCGATGTCTTTAAACAAAAAATCTACCATCCCCAAACCAAAGTGGTGGGAATCGGAAATATCTTCGCTTATGGCGTACATCCCTTAGTGGACAAAAAAACCACCTTCACACAAAAAGATCTTCATGACAAGATTCAACAGCTCGAAGGAAAAAAAGACCGCGATCTAGGCTCTAGCGCCTATGTCAATGTCGCTGTGACAAATCCCGTCTTGGTCCTCGGCTTTATGCAAACGTTGGGGATTCATGAGATGGACATCATTGACGTGAACAATGCTGATGGAGCACTCCTTTATCCCGCTTTTTGGGATAACGTACTTTAGAGAGTAATTAATAGTAGTATAAAAATATACGTATATGTGAAAATTCATGCCCATGAAGAACACATATTCGCCTGGTAAATTTGGATTACTGATCGGGAAAACAACAAAAACCCTTCAAAGATGGGATCGAGAAGGACTACTCATCGAGATGGCAAGAGACAATGAGAACCCTTAAGCGTGATACTTTACCACTCAATACCAAAAAACAAATTTCTCTGAGAGACATCTGCCAGGCCTATTCCAATGAAAAACAGTACTGGCTGCGTCAATTTCTAGCCTGGAGCTTCCAAGCTTATTTAGACAGATCACGAACCATCCGCGACAAGATGATTAAGCAAGCATATAAATCTCCTCAAGGGCTGCAAGCCCGTCATTGGAAACTTGCCCTTGAAGACGCAGCCGAAACATGGGACAAATACTGGCAAGCCCTTTTTGTTAAAGTCCGTCCAAAGATTGCCCGTCGCAAAGACCTCACAGAAATAGAGCAGCATTATGCTTACTGGCTCCTCAAAAGCTCCTCAGTATTTGCAGCCATGATGCAAGGCAAAA
>JAHFTQ010000012.1 GCA_023265455.1 Parachlamydiales bacterium | reverse complement strand
TGGTTCAATTATACTCTAACTGTACCCGTCCACGTTCACGGTCTTAGTTTCTATGGGGGCGCTCCACGGGTAGGCCCTATCAAAGGAACACGCGGAACAGTCTACCCCGGCAATATCTTCCTTATCACGGAAGGCTTTGAATTCAGCCTCACCCAAAATTGGGTCCTCTCCCTTGACCTCGTCTATCAACATGTCAACCGCAACCGCTTTTCGGGCCATACCCTTCCCGGTACCGCCCCTGTTGCCCCCTCTTCCGAACTCTTCAGCATTGCCCCTGCTCTTGAGTACAACTTCTCCCCAGACATTGGGATTATCGCAGGCCCTTGGTTTTCCGTTGCAGGACGCAATCGGAACCTCTCAGCCTATTTCATCTCCTGGATCTTCGCGATCAATATCTATCATTAGACAAACAAATCACCGTCGCATGACGGCCTGTCGGCTTGTCTCTTCGAAAAGAATAGAAATCCGTCGGATTGCAACAGGTACAGATTCTAGCAATTTCCAGATGCGCGGGAAGAATTCCCGCTTTGAGTAGTTGAGAGCGGCTGATTTCCCACAAATCAAAATAATACGGCTTGACCTGATAAGCCCAAAAAGGTTGGGGCAGCTCTTTTTCATAATTGATAAATTCTCCGCAGCACGGCCCCAGACTTGGCGAAATCCCCACAAGAAGATCTGCAGGCTTAGACCCAAATTCCTTATGCATTTTACCGACGGCCTTTTCATAGATATTCAAGACATTACCACGCCATCCCGCATGAATACTGCCAATCGCTTGATGCACCGGATCGTAAAAAAGGGCCACTTGGCAATCGGCATGCATCACCGCTAAACCAAGTCCTTTCGCTTGAGTCACCAGCCCATCACACTCGACACCAGTGACCTTCTGCACTTCGATGATCCGATCCCCGTGCACTTGCTTTCCACTCAGCAAAGTTTTACAACCTAAATGCTTGCGGATTTTTTCTCGATTCAGACGAACATGAGAAGGATCATCTTCTACGTTATCTCCCGTGTTTAAAGAAGCATAGGGGCCTTCACTAATCCCCCCGTGCCGCAGAAAGACGCCCTGTCGAAGCTGTTTAAATTCTTGAAAAAGCTCAAACTCTAACCATTCAAAGCTTCCTCTTTTTTTGCGCAACATATATAAACTGCCTTAGATGATGATCACGTTGACCCAGGTCACTTTTTTCTCTTTGATGATGACTTTCCTAAGCCTTTGGATCCATCGAACAGCTTGGCTCTGGGGTGCTTTTTTAGTCATCTCTTATATCTTAGCGCTTCACACGGGCGTTGCACAACCGTTTTCATTGATCCCCGTTGCCACTCTTTTTGTCCTGTTCTGGGCACTGAAAAAGCCCATTACAGGGACAACCAGATGGGTTTTTATCTTGATTGCCATTGCATTGGGAGCAGGCCTCAACTTCCATTGGATTCCAGGATTTCATAATTTACATATCGCTGGGAGATTTTGGCTGAACTACGACAAGCCCTTCATGGGGCTCTTTTGTCTGGTGTTTCTTCTCCCACTGCTGAGGAACCCGGCGGGATGGTATCAGATGGCATTAAAAGCCATCCCTCTCACGGCAATTGCCGTGATCGCTCTTGCGGCTTTAGCTCTTTCTTCGGGAACAGTGGAGTGGGATCTCAAACTCCCTTCTCACGCTCTTTTGCGACTCACTTCTAATCTTTTCTTAGTCGTCATCCCTGAGGAGGCTTTTTTCCGAGGATTTGTCCAAGAAGAACTTTTTAAGGGAATGGGACAAGGCATTAAAGGGACTGTAATAGCAATACTCGGAGCATCGCTGCTTTTCACACTCTTCCATCTAGGATGGACTTCATCACCTGCCATGCTCGGATTTGTTTTCTTGGCAAGCATCCTCTACGGCGCGATCTATCAGTATACGCGCGCGATCGAAAGCAGCATTCTCTGCCATTTTGCCGTCAACTTACTTCACATGAGCCTTTTCACTTATCACGCTGCATGAGAGTTCCCGCCTCTAAAAAGAGAGGCGGGAATAAGAACTATTTTGTATTGACTTCGACTTTGATAGAAGAAGTGGGATGATCTTTCATGACTTGCTCAACAGCAGCATCGGCTGTCAAAGCGGGATTTTTCATGAGAGAGAGGGCTTCATGTCGGAGATCAGAGCTCATGAGACTAAACGCTTGACGTGTAGTTTCGCCGAGCTTAGCTGCAAAAGCTTGCTCTTCTGCTGACAAGCTAACTGCATGAGATTCCGCTTTCACGGAAGCTGGTTGGTTTGCATTCACAGCAGTGATTGCTAACGCTGCGATCATTGCTAAATAGTGTCTTTTCATTGGTTCTCCTGTTTACTTAAGTTACTTAACTGGGCATCCTGTGGGTGTTTTTTGAGCGGGAGCCGCCATCATATTATTGTCTGTGGCAACTTTTTGAACGGCTTGGTCAGGCGTCATCATGCTCTTTCCCATTGCATCTTGTTGAGAAGCTAATTGGATAGCCGTTGCACGCTGAGCATCATTGAACTGCCCGCAGAACATCTTCTGATTAGCTGTATTCAGTTGCACTGCAAACTGAGCAATATCGGGTGGCATTTTACTGCAGTCCATCACTGCGCTCGGTGCCTGGTCTGCTTTCAAAAAGCCCGGAGCGCACATCATACACCCCAGTGCAATCATGAGCTTGAATTTGTTTATCATTGCTATCCCTCAATTAGTTGTAGTTTAACAAAAGGCTCACTATAAGCGTTGAGTCGATTTTTGTCTATAGATCTCTTTAAGGTTTACTTTTTAATTATTTAGCTTTACATCGGAAAATATGAGCGAAAAAGCTGTCGAGTGTAGCCAATGCAAAAGGCCCGTCAAAGTTCTTTATAAGGAAATTCTTGACGAAGGAGTCTTGTGCACTGAGATGTGCGCTGATTGCCCTCTCTTACAAGAAAAACTACGCGGACACCCTAGTAAGGATGACAAAACCGAGAAAATCTGCTGTAAAACTTGCAAAACTTCATTGGAATCGATCCGAATAGGAAATCCTGTGGGCTGTACAGATTGCTATGTCAATTTTGAAGATTTTCTCATCGAAGATTTGATGTCCATTCATGCCATTCCCCCTACGCTTCAAAAAAAGCTTGTCAAAGAGCGGGTACAAAACCTTCACCTGGGCAAATCTCCTCATGCCACCTCGGATGCCACTCTCCCCGCAAAACTCCTGGCTTTAAACGAAGCTCTGAACGATGCCCTTAAAAGAGAAAATTTCGAGCAAGCTGCGTGGCTGCGCGATCAAATCAAAACTCTAACCGGGGAGCAATCATGAGTTTACTGCCTCCCTCGCTATTACAACATACTTTATGGGAAGAAGATAAAAATCCCATCTGGCTAGGATCGTCGTTAACACTGCAGCGCAACCTTGCGCAGGCAAAATTCCCTTCCAAACTCAGTGAAGCCGATCAAAGTAGCGTCAGCGCTTCTTTGAAAGAACTTTTTCAGAAAACCACCAGCTTAAAATCCCCCTCCTATCTTGCTGCCCAGACCGTCTCTCCTCTAGATAAGGAATATCTCTTCGAACATTTTCTTTGCCTTGAAAGTTTTCAAGATGCAGGAACTGGCCAAGCCTTTGTCATCGACTCTGAAGGAGCTTTTCTTGCTCTCATTAATCTCAAAAATCACTTACAGCTCCAGCTCTTTGAAACTTCAGGTGATCTACTCTCCGCATGGAATCGTCTTAGCCATCTTGAAACAGAGATTGGACAAAAATTAGACTACGCGTTTTCTCCTAAATTCGGCTTCCTCACCTCAGACCCCTCCCAATGTGGGACCGCACTACGAGCTGTCACCTACCTACACGTCCCTGCACTTCACCACACTGGCAAATTGCATGAAACGCTTAAAACACAAGAGAGCGACTCCGTGCTCACCTTAGGACTTGAAGGAGCGTTAGATGATCTTGTCGGAGATTTTCTCCTTTTGAAAAACCGCTATACTCTGGGGATATCTGAAGAAGAGATCTTACAATCTCTACAGCTGACGGCCTCCCAACTCACTAACATAGAAAAAGCCCTCCGTCCCACCTTGAAAGATAACGCTTCTATCAAAGATCTCGTCAGCCGCGCCTGGGGCCTCCTCACTAACGCTTATCAACTCCAGACAAAGGAAGCCTTAAATGCTCTTAGCGCTCTCAAACTCGGCTTAGATCTCGGATGGATCTCAGGTATTTCTGTCCAAGCTCTCCATACACTCTTCTTCCAATGCCGCCGAGCTCATCTGGCTCATCTTCTTCAAGACAAACATCTCGGCACGCAAGATCTGACTCAACAAAGAGCTGAGTTCATCAAGCAGGCTCTCCAAGGCGTTGACTACTCACGATAATAAACGATAAAATAGACGAAGGTGATTGCAAGGAATACCACTCCGACTAAGAGGGGAGCGTAGATATTCCATCCTGCAAGCGGCCCCGCCATCAACGGAGCTACGATCTGACCTATGGACCACATCGATCCGCTAGCTCCCAAGGCTCTGCCTTGCATGCTCTCGGAAGCTCTCATAGAAACAATCGCACTCAAGTTGACCCAGCAAAGCGCTCCCCCTAGCAAGGTGATGGGGATGATGATCCAATAAGGCCACAAAACCGACGGCCATAGAAAAAAACCTATCCCTGCCCCCGCCAATACAGTCCCTGATAAAATAAGACTCCGCAAAGAAAATCTTCCCGAAAGCTCTTTATTGAGAAACATCGAAGAAAAAAACCACACACAGGCCATATAGGCAAAAATATCGCCAATTTTATCAGGACCGAGTTGAAATTTTTGCACTAAGAATGTGGGAGAAAAAATCAGAAAAAAAGCCCACCCAATGGAAAAAAATAGATAGGCTGTCAAGATAATGCGGAGCGTTTTCTGGTGGAAAACAAAACGGATGTCTTTAAAGGTCTTCATCAAACCCATCTTCATCTGCTCAGCGCTCTTTTTCCACGTCTCGATATAGAAGAAAAAAACCATGAAAAAGTTCAAAAGTGCAGCAGCTGCTGCAAAAATAAAAGCTCCTGAGCCCGAAGCCCAGGCAGGATTGGCAAGTTTGCCACCTACCCAAGGGCCTGCAACAAATCCTAATCCTCCAACTCCCTGAAGCACCCCAAACGCCTTGCTCCGATGTTTTTCATCTGTCAAATCGGCCGTTGCTGACAAAGCCAGCGCTGTGTTGCCCGAACATAGCCCCGTGATAATACGCCCGATGAAGAGTCCGCTCAGACTTTGTTTGTAGACACTCAGCGCCATGATCGCATAACCTACCACGCTAAAGGCTATCGTCCAGAGAAAAGTTTTGTACCTTCCGTAATGATCTGCCAAAATCCCAGATCCTGAAGATCCAAAAAATTGTGCGATCCCAAAAACACCGAAAAGCATCCCCAACATGGTCGTTCGAGCAGCCTCAGCCGTCCCCGGAGAAAAAAAATGCAGATCCGGATTGAGCATCAACGGAGCCAGAACCGGAAAGACAATGGAAAAGCCCACCAAATCCAAAGCATAGGTCATCAGAATCGTTAGAAAAGTCCGGTAGTGCCGAGGCGATCTAAACATCTTTCATCTCCAAACGAGGGTTTATATGTTTTTAGATACTAAAAGCTCAATTTGATCAAAGAAAATATGAATCGATCCATCTGCATCAACTTTTCCTTGTTTAATGAGCTCCTGGAAAAAATCTTCAAGAAAAGCGGGTTGGTTGCTAGGATGTAGATGCTGTAAGGGCGTAAGAACTGCTTTTAGGAAGGGTTCTAATTCGTCTCTATTTTTAAATGTCAATTTTGTTGGGTTTATTTGTATCTTATCAATCAAAAACCCAGTATCCATTAGTAGTTTTTTATACTCCTGTTCCGTATGAAACGAATGGACTGATCTAAAAGTGAGAAAATAAGGCAGCCATCGGAAAGATAAAATTACTTTGGAACAAACCGTTTTGAAATCATTGTTCGATGAGGCAGGAGTCGCAACTAAAAGAGCTTTTCCACCTGGCTTCAAAACATTAAAAATTTGGCTAATAACTCTCTTTTGATTCCTTACCCAATGCAAACAACTAAAAGAAATAACAGTATCAAACTTTTGTTGAAAATCTAAATTTTCTGCATTCATCTCTATAAAACTTAAGTTAGAGGAGACATGATGTCTCAATGCATATTCAATCATTGTTTTTGAAACGTCACATCCTACAATGGATGTATGAGGAAGATTTGCAGCAAAAAGAGCAGTAAGCCTACCTTCTCCGCATCCCACATCCAGGATTTCTTTAGAATTTCCAAAAAAACCACTTTCTATAATTTTTCTTATTTCCTGAGCGTTATTGGAAGGCTTGTTATGATAGTCTTTCACTTGGTCTTCAGTAAATTCAAAAGCACCTGAAAACTCTATCGACATATTGTTATCCTCTTGGCAGCCATCAACACCCTGTTCGCAAAAGAGATTCTGAGTAAAGATAAAGACAGAAAACAAGAAGAACAAAGTTCTCATCTTTTTCCTAAGTTTCAACGGTTATAGACCTTCGTCAGTTTTAAATGCTATATCTACCACACCCTGGGGTTTAAACATGTCTATAAATTGTTTGTACATTTCTAGTCTATCTTCTCCACCCTCCATCGTCAAAAGTAACTTCTGACCGTAGGCTGCAATATCTTCTACGATTCGTTCGTGACGGTAATAGGTCAAGATTGTCGAATTAACTTCAGTCTTTCCGTAGCCTTTATAGAAAAGCTTTTCCTCATGCGGTTTATTCCAGATGTTTGCAACACCGCCACCAATAAACATAAGATCGCGCTCTTTTGGCGCCATGATAGGATCATCCCAATCCACTATGTAGATAGTGTCATGCCCTTCCAGCAATACATTACCCCCATGAATGTCGGAATGGCATAACACGAATTCGGGCGCTTGGTCCTGGAGTTTTTGACCTAGCTGCTCAGCGCGATCTACTAACCTGCGAATTTCCAGTATATGCTCCTTCATAAACTTCAATAATTTTAAGGCGATATCATCACCCATCGGTTCAGCTTCAATATGCGCATAGAGTGATCGGACAAGCTCTCTCCATTGAGGTGAGTAAACTTCCCTTCGGACCTTGTTTTGGATTGATAAAGGCACATCAATTTCATGAATTTGTCTCAACGCTTTACCGAGTTTAATCCATTGGTTGTCAGTTAGATCACAGCTAAATCCATCCTTCCCTTCAACAAACGGATACACAATGAGAGTAAAATCTTCAATACGTTGTGTTGGCCTACCATGGATTGTTCTTAGGGGCGGAATAATCTGTGGAATTCCTGCCTCGTGTAATAGCTCCACTATCTCAACACCGATATCATGATGATGGCCACGTTTTAGCTTTACGAAATAAGAGGTCAGATCTGTCGCTTGCGCTGTATATACTGACGCATTCATATCCGCTCCCAAAGGAAGAAATACAAGCGTAGCAACTTCAATGCCGTAGTCGGCATTTAGGCAATTAATAATACGTTGATCTGAAAGGGGGTATTTCTCCATCATCGTGGAAATATATCAGGTTTTAGTAAAAAAAATGAAAATTTGTCTTTTGATAAATTTATGTGCGTTTTTCTTGTCCGCTGCTTGCTATTCTGATTGCAAACCAGATGATCTAGTAGAAATCGCGTCGAAATTCTTTTATCACGGCTCCTCAACAGATGGGATTAATCGCTTGGAACCCAGGCTTCGGTATACTCCTGGAGAAGAGCTAGATTCTCCTGCGAGTATTTACGCTTCCGATCTTCCAGCTTTTGCTGCAGCACATAGTTTTCCCTGGTCCAGTGATGAAGGCATTGATCTTTATCAGGATAATTGCAGAGAGCTTGACGATTTTCTTGAAAACTACTAACACTATTAGTAGTAGAAAAGAATAGGATCAAGTGAGCACTTATGAAGTTGGACGACTTTTTTGGCTTATATAACGTCTTTACTTTCAAGTTTTTGGTTAAGTAGCACGTTAAAACTGAACTCCCAAATACAGCCACAATCTCGGTAAATAATCTTATATCTTACATGTTGTTTATATCCTAGGGCTTACGATCGCTTAAGGCTCCCAAAAAAAACCAATATGCCCCTTAATGAAAATCCAAATATTCCCGTAAATCAATAAAAAGTATAGACATTTTGCAGAAAACATGCAAAAATGAAGGAAACACAAGAAATATACAGGAGAAAATCATTTGTTATTGCAATTTTCAGTCAAAAATTTTCGATCTTTTGAGAAAGAAGAGGTTTTGAATCTATCAGCAGGCAAGGGGTCGGAGCTGCGAGATTCAAATACATTTGAACTCTCTCAACATCAGCGTTTGGTACGTTCTGCCGTTATTTATGGTCCCAATGCGGGCGGAAAAAGCAATTTGATCCGAGCGATTTTTTTTCTACAGCAATTTGTTCTTGCCTCTTCAACGGCATACCAAGAAAAGCAAAAAATCCCCCTACAGCCATTTCGACTGAATGCAAAATCACAAAAAGAGCCTAGCGAGTTTTCTATCGATTTTGTTTGTAATGATATTCGCTTCACTTATCATGTAGCCCTCACAGAGGATCAAATCATAAGCGAAGAGCTTTACGCATATCCCAAAAACTATCGCCAAACGTGGTTTACAAGAAAATGGAATCCCTCTTCAAAAGCCTATGAATGGTATCAAGGGCCAAGCTTTAAGGGAGAACACAAAGTTTGGGAACAAATGACCCGGGCCAATGCTCTATATCTTTCCACGGCAGTGCAATTCAATAGCGAGCAGCTAAAACCTATTTTTCTTTGGTTCAGAGATCAGCTTGTAATTTTACTAAAAAATGGCCCTGTACAAGAAATTTACTTTAATCCCGACCTTACCTTTCAATTTCTAAAAGATCCCAAAACAGCTCCTTGGATTCACAAATTTATGGAATGTGCAGATATTGGGATCGAAAATTTTCACCTGATCGAGGAAGAAGCACCTCCTATAAAAAAAGTGGCTGTCAGAACACAACACAAAATGCTTGATTCTGAACAAAAAGTCTTTTTTGACCTGTTTTTGGATGAATCGGATGGAACACAAAGGCTCTTTTCACAAGCAGGAGGGTGGTTAAAAGCATTGCGTGAAGGTTTAGTCCTTTTTGTGGATGAGCTTGATCTTCATCTCCATCCTAATATTGTCAGATATTTGATAGAGCTTTTCCATAGCCCAAAAACCAACCAAAAGAATGCTCAACTTGTTTTCACTACTCATGACACGTCTCTGCTAGATAGTGATTTGTTTAGGAGAGACCAAGTGTGGTTCGTACAAAAAGACGATAGTCAAGGATCTCGTCTCTATTCCCTTCTAGATTTTAAACCACGCAAAGGAGAAGCCATCGGCAAAGGTTACCTACAAGGACGCTACGGAGCACTCCCATTTATAGGAAAATTTCGTTTTTCATGACAAAAAGACTCTCTATAAGATCGTATCGAAAACCAGATAATCGCTATTCTCCGCTTGACTTAGTTGTTTGCGAAGGAGAAACGGAGGTGGATTATCTTTGTGAGCTCGCAAAAAGTCTGCGCATTCATGTCCACATATGCAAAGGGGATGGAACTGATCCGAAAAGCATTGTGAACACAGCTAAACGTAAATCTAAAGAAGACGGGGTAAAATATGACAAAATATTTTGTGTATTTGACCGAGATAACAGTCTTTCATCTTTTCTGGAGGCAATCGAGTTATGTAAATCTAGAAAGTTTATTCCAATTGTATCCAATCCATGTTTTGAGCTATGGCCTTATCTTCACTTTCAAATGCGTGAATCAGGCTTTGGCAGTCCTCAACAAATGATAAAAGCATTAAAAAAATTGCCGGGATTTGAGGCCTATGACAAGGATGGCGTAGAAATCTTTAACATAACTTTTCAGTTGATTGATGTTGCGTGTAAACGTGCTTCTGACTTAATCATTAAGCAAAATAACAACCCAAAAATAGATCCGTTTACCAATGCTCATTTGATTATACATAGATTTAGAATGCTAAAAGAAAAACAAAACTATTTTGGAAAGTGGTAGCTTAAAGGCATTTTAGTTAAAATATGGAAGCAACTTTTACAGCAATCTTACTCATGGCCGGTGAAGGAAAGCGCCTGGGAAGCCCGCTTCCTAAACAATTTCATTCTCTGGGCTCACAAAAAATTTATCAGCATACTTTGCAGACGCTCATGAATGCGGACATCTTTCAACAGATCGTCCTTGTTTGCCACCCTACCTGGATGGCAGAAGTGGAGCGGGAAATTCCTCAGCACCCCTCTCTTTGTGTTGTAGCGGGTGGACTTACCCGGCAAGCCTCTTCCTGGCTAGGTCTCCAAGCCTGCAATCCTCAACCTCAGTATGTGATGATCCATGATGCCGTCCGCCCTTTCGTCACTCAAGATATTTTAAAACGAAACAGAACTGCTGTCCTCCAGCATGGAGCTGTCAACACCTGCATCCCTTCGGCGGACACGTTGGTGCAACATGAAAATCAGTTCATCACGGCCATTCCTCCCCGGCGCAACTTTCTACGGGGACAAACTCCTCAAACATTCAAATATCAGCTGATTATAGAGGCCCACCAAAAGACAGAGCAAACTGAAGCGACGGATGATTGCTCACTCGTCCTAGAGCAGGGACATCCCATTGCTGTTGTCATGGGAGAAGAAGACAACATGAAGATCACAACCGAGCGTGACGTCCAGCTAGCCCAGTGGCTTTTTGAAAAAACCAAATGAGCATTGACAACCACCTACCACATCGGTTATATAACCTATCAAATAGGTGTCATTATGCTGGAGTATCTTTTCTCAAATAAGAACGTTGAAAAAATATTGATGTACTTGAACCTGCATTCAAAAGCTAATGCAACCGAATTGAGCCGATCGTTTAATTCTCCCTTAGACCCTATCCAGAAAACCTTACGAAAACTAGAAGAAGGCGGTTTGCTGGTTAGCTTTTTAGAGGGAAGAACCCGAGTCTTTCAATGGAATCCACGGTATCCATTTCTTGGAGAAATCCAAGCTCTAGCAAAAAAAACTTATAGTTTTTTGCCAAAGCTCTTGCAAGAATCCATCTATCAACCCAAAAAGAGAAAACGTCCTCGTAAAACAGGAAAAACCCTCTAGTGGACTTATCAAAGTTTGATCTTAAAAAACTAGCGTGTCTTATTTACGAGACTTTAAAAAGCAATGATATCGATGCAATCTTGGTAGGCGGAGCCTGCGTCTCCATCTATAGCAAAAACAAGTATCAATCCTTAGATCTCGATTTTGCAACCTATGAAGAGCTGAAAATCATTGAAAAAGCCTTGGGCAAACTTGGATTCAAAAAAAAGGGGCGGTGTTTTGCTCATCCCAAATGCTCTTATCTTATCGACTTTGTAAATCCTCCCATTTCTATCGGGCAAGAGAAGATCCACCATTTCAATACTCTGAAAACATCTATCGGAAACCTTAAATTATTGACTCCTACAGACTGCATCAAAGATCGCCTTGCAGCCTTTTTCCACTGGGATGATGAACAAGCCTTAGAACAGGCACTGCTCGTCGCAAAAAATTATACAATTAATCTGCCAGATTTAAAAAGATGGGCAACCACTGAGGGCTATTTAAAAAAACTAGCTCAATTTTTGGAACGAAGGCGCAAGAAAAAATCCTAGTAAAGTAGATGCTTTTCTCTTTTTTCAAGAAAGGCAGCGCGTTTGTCTTGATCAATGGAAGCCATCTTCCAACCAGGATACTGCTCGTGAAGAAGAAGATCCCAGATCACAGTGTTACCGTTGACGTTGGAGAACATTTTTCTTTTTCTATCGGGGAGGGCTTTGAGCCGGTGAATGACTTCATGAGGATAAAGAGACTTTAAGACTCCCATGATGAGATAATCGACAGTGACGGGGCGGTAATTTTGGGGATCGGTGATCACAATGCGGACACCTTGGCATTCTTGTTGTTTATAGATTCCAAAAAACGGCTTAAAGTGAAAGGGCAAGAACTTAACACCTTTGAGTTTTTGCCGATTCAAAGCCTGGGCAAACGCATTCGCCTCAATCCAAGGAGCGCCCACCACTTTAAACGGAAGCGTATACCCCACTCCAATGCTGACAAGCGTTAGTCCGCCAAGGAGTCCTGTCGTGGGATAAAAAAACGGTGTATCCGCCTCAGGAATCTGGGGGCTTGTCGGGATCCACACTAATCCCGTCTCTTGAAAGGTCATACTCCGCTTCCACCCTTTCATAGCAATGACTCTCAGCTGGCATTTGACACGGTACTCTTCATTAAAAAACCGCGCGAGCTCTCCGATCGTCATACCGTGACAATAAGGAACGTTGATATAGCCGACGAACGACCTGCTGTCCTCTTGCAGCATCGGACCGTCGACCATGAGACCTCCGAGAGGGTTGGGTCGATCTAGAACGATGACTTCAATACCTTTTTTTGCAGCCTCTTCCATGACATAATAGAGCGTTGTCGCATAGGTATAAGATCTGCAGCCGATTTCTTGAATGTCATAGAGAATAACATCGATTCCTTTGAGCATCGCGGCAGTGGGGCGGAGATGATCTCCGTGCAAACTATAATACGCCACCTTGCCCCGTTTGCGCTCTTTAATTTTCTCCTCAGCGTATGACATTCCGGCTAATCCATGCTCTGGAGAAAAAACCGCCACAACAGTGAAGTTATCAGCAGCCTCTTGCAAGAGCTCCAACGTCGGGCGAAGCTGCCCGTTCACTCCCGTCTGGTTGGTCACTAAGGCGACATTTTTCCCAGCTAATTTTTGCACATGCTCAGTAAAAAAAAGATCCACTCCCAGTTGGACTGAGGACTCTGCACTTAAGAGAGTGCACAAAAATAATAGTATCCATCTCATGGAATGCCTAAGAAACGTGTAAGGGTTTGGGAGGAGATTTTTTCTAAGAGATCACGGGAAAGATGCTTTGAGAAGAGATCGATCACTTGAGGATAGCAGGATGAATTCTCAAATCCTCGATGAAAAAATGGCTTCATGTAGGCAAGTTCAGGCAAGACATCGTGATCGGCAAAGAAATCGGCTCCAAAACACCAATGATCCATGAGCCCTAGTTTATCTGCGTGCTCTGCCTGCTTTAGAAAATCTTCGGGGCCATTTTTTCCTAAAAAAACCCGCACAAAGTTAAGACCGATGACTCCACCTCGCGCTCCGATTTCCTGCGCGATTGTATCGGGTAAGTTGCGAGGATGCTCACAAACCGCTCTAAAATTCGAATGGCTGGCAACCACGGGAATATCGAGATCCTCAATCGTTTTTAAAATATCTTCTGCTAGCTTATCTGACGTATGACTTAAGTCGATGGCGATTTTTTTTCCGTCCATCCAGTGCAGGAGCTCGAGTCCATCGGGTTTGAGACCTATTTTTGTGGCATTCCCGCCTCCGAACCGATTTTCTCCGTTCCATGTCAGACTGATATAACCGATTTTTCCTGCTTTGCTCAACCAAGAACTGATTCTGTTAAGGCCTATATCTAGCGGCTCATTGTCTTCGCAAAAACTCGAAGCGTTTTCGATCGCAAGTAGGGTTTTAATTTGCTTGAACTCGGGGTATTTTTTCTGGAGCTCAAAGAAAATCTCAGCTTGCCTCGTTCCTAAGTGAAGAGAGCCTGGATCTGTCTTTGTATAAATGGCTAGGGTTTGGAGCGCAACGGTGCCTGCTAGCATTTGGGGAATCGCAGCATGGGATGCCGTGTCATAGGCGGTGCGTCCCTCGCCTTCAGCTAAGTAAGATAAAAGATCACAGTGAAAATCGGCTATCCTCATATACCCCTTTGAATCTAACAGAAAATAAGCTCGTGCTCAAGTTCATTTCGTCATTGAAATTCTAAATTAGCTTTTTGTAGATTGCGAATTGGGAGGGTTATATGTACTCATTTATTTTGCTGTTAGGCCTGGTGAGTCTGCTTGCCGATGTGACCTATGAAGGAGCTCGGAGTGTCTCAGGACCCTTTCTGGCTTTTTTAGGAGCTAGCGGAGCTGTCGTCGGCACGGCTGCAGGACTCGGTGAATTTCTCGGATATGCGATGCGACTCATCTCAGGAAAAATCGCAGATAAAACCAAGCTCTACTGGCCTCTCACCTTCATCGGATATCTCAGTAATCTCATCGTTGTGCCCTTGCTCGCTTTTGCCCATCGCTGGGAAGTCGCAGCTGCACTGATTGTGTTAGAACGCGTCGGTAAAGGCATCCGCACACCGGCACGCGATGCGATGCTCTCTTATGCAAGTAAAAACATAGGACGCGGCTTTGGCTTTGGCATCCATGAAGCGATGGACCGGTGCGGCGCACTCATCGGCCCTCTCGTCGTCTTCGGAGTACTGACGCATGCGGGAAGTCTACGCACCGCGTTTCTCTGGCTCGGAATTCCAGCACTGCTGGCTTTAGGAGCGCTCCATTTAGCGAAAAAATCAAATCCCCACCCTCAAACCGCTGAAGATACGAAGCTGGAATTTTCAGCGAAGGGATTTTCGAGATCGTTTTGGATGTTCACCGCTGCTAGCGGGCTGATCGGTGCGGGTTATGTCGACTTTGCCTTAATCTCTTATCACTTCCAAAAACAGGCCATTCTTTCTGCCGGGTGGATTCCTCTGTTCTATATGTTTGCCATGATCGGCGCTGTTGTCTTTTCACTTGCAGGAGGCAAGCTCTTCGATCGGTTTCCCAAACCTGTTGTTTTCACAGGACTTGCTTTAGGCGTTTTGAGTGTACCGTTTGTGTTTTGGGGCGGTTTTAAGGGGGCTTTGATCGGCATGGCTTTTTGGGGACTCGGTCTTGGAATGCAGGGATCAGCACTCCGCAGCTCCATTGCCCATCTCACCGATCCCTCACGGCGCGGGTCTGCGTATGGAACATTTGGAGTGATATTTGGCCTCTGCTGGTTTTTAGGCAGCGTCCTCATTGGACAGCTCTATGACCACTCTCTCACTCTAACGATCTTAACAAGTGTGGCATTGCAACTCTTAGCAATCCCCTTGCTACTAAAAGTCGAGATTCCAGCGTAGGGTTACACCTTGCATCCCAATCATGCCAAGATCCAGCGTTGTCAGCTTAGGCGCTGTGGGCGCTCCGCTGGTACTGCGGATCACTTCATGCAAGTTAGACCAGATATTGAGCTCATACCCGAGAAAAAGCTCTGTTCGAACCGTTTCAAACGCCATCTGCCAAGACGGTCCTGCTGCAACTTGGAAATGAGGCACTAACCGTGTATCGTGGTAGTGAGCATTGCGCAGTGGGAGTGAAGGATTGAATCCCGCTCCTGAAAAATTAGAGGTTTGTTTACTTACGTTGTGGTAATCCCCTGCAAAGCAAGCCGCAGATGTCATCGCTGTGAAGAAAATCCCTCCCTTCCCTAGGAACCAATCGACAATAAATCCTGCACGGATGCCAGCTCCTGTAAAATGCCATTGGTTATGGAGATGACTTTTCGCATTGTTGATATCTCGGTAGTCAATTTCCCAATTTTGCCTCATCCATATGACCCCTGCTCCTCCATATAACCGAAGGCGCAGATGAGGATTGGGATGAAAGCGGCGAGTCGCCAAGAACTCCAGCATATTTTCTCTTAAATCTAGATCGCTATGAGCGTGTCTTAAAGGGACAGTATTGTTAGGGTTCGGTTGAGGCCAAGTGCCGTTAAGAAAGAGATTAGCTTGAGAAGGTTGGTGGACATCGTCATGCGCTCTTCCTTTGTAGTGAGTGTACATGAGATAAGCATCCCAATAGTGGGGTGCATTAAAATAGCCAAAACTGAGCCGCACACCCGGCTCCCAGTTGAAATCGGCCACTTTATAGCGTCCGACAGCATCAGTGGGATTTCCCCAAGCGGGCTGCTTCATTTTAATGGCATAATCGAGCGCTCCTTCGTTGACAGTCCAATACAGCAGCTCAGCATTGATAAAGAGAACTTTTTTATCTTTGCGGAACAAGTCATAGTCATAGCTACCCACAGCAGGTTGCTCAGATTCGGGTTTGGATGCAGCAGGCGCAGCAGCAATGAGCGCAGAACTTAAAAATCCTAATAGATACATACGTCCCTCGTATAATTTTTTGTTAACTATACGAGTGATAATTTTTTGAATCAAGCCAAATAAATCTTGTGGTAGAGAAGTCGCGGCGTTCCGTATTCTTCTTTTTCACCCACATAAGTCATGCCCACTTTTTCCAAAATTTTGACGGAATGGATATTGTCGGGCCGCACAGTCGCAGTCAGCTCTGAGAAGGGTCCACCCTCGACTTCGAGATGCATCTTGATTAAGGCAGGAAGATAGCGTTTGACAATGGCTTCAACAGCTTGAGTTCCATACCCTTTGTTCCACTCTTGATGCGCGATGATATACGCAAGAGAGGCCTCTCCAGGTTTATCTCCGTGACCCACGACAATATGTCCAACGAACATTTTCGTTGTTTTATGATAGATGGCAAACGCACTGAACGGATCTTTGTCTTTCCAACGCTGTACTAATATGTCAACTCGTTTTGCAATGTTTTCTTGCTGTTCTTTTTGCCAAGCCGCCTCACCAATCTCAGACACGCGTTTCTCGCTACCCGCATATTTCATCATCGTTGGATAGTCCGAGAAGAGAATTTGATAGACAGGCTTGTCGCTTTCTTGTATGGCGCATAAGTTGAGATCTTGCGTCTCAATCTGAATGGGCTCATTTTTTTCATAATAATCTCGAATCGATTGCTCTACTCGATCTGTTCCAATCGCGCTCGTAACCATAGACTCCTCCGTCTTTTTTTCAAGAATGTTACTCTCTTATTTTGAATACCTTCAAATAAAAAAATTTTTTTATTCGAGTTTTTTGGTAAAATAGCTCTATGCGATTGAAAAAAATACTTTGTCAAATTTGCCTGGTTTTTCTTCTAGGAACCCGCTCTCTATACTCGACACCGGCTCCTGAGCAGGAGGTCCCGATTGTCATTCTTGGAAGTGGAATTGCGGCGCTCACAGCTGCCGTTCAAGCTTCTCAGGCCGGATTGCAACCTCTAATCATTGCAGGGCCAGCTCCTGGAGGAATCATCACTCAATCTCACAGCATTCAAAACTGGCCAGGAGAGATAGAAATCTCCGGAAACCAGCTCGCGGATAAACTCCAAAAACAAGCAGAGGCGCGGGGAGTTCAGTTTCTGTCTGGACACGTCGTTGCTGTCGATTTTTCTCACCGTCCTTTCACAATTACTGTGCAAAACTACTTTGAAAAAAACTCTGTCCAAAAAATCAAAGCCCAGACATGTATCATTGCCTTAGGCGCAGCTCCTAGACTTCTTCATGTCCCTGGTGAAGCTGAAAATCTCTTCACACATATTTTCACCTGCGCCCCTTGTGATGGACTCCGCTTTAAAGATAAAACTGTTGCCGTGATCGGGGGAGGGGATGGAGCCTTAACAGAAGCCCACTACCTTTCGAACCTCGCAAAGAAAGTCTATTTGATTGTTCGAAAAGATCACTTCAAAACTATCCAACCAGAAAAAAAAGAAGCCATTCTTTCACACCCTCATATTGAAGTCCTTTACAACACCTCTGTTGGGGCCTTTGTCAAACATCCAGACTCTGACATGACGCTTCAGCTCTCAGGAAAAAAACAAATCACCGTTCAGGGAGCTTTCTTAGCCATTGGATCTCTTCCCAACACTGAACTGTTCAAGAGTAAGCTTGAATTGGATTCAGAAGGCTACATCGTTCTTAAAGACCAGCAAGAAACCTCTGTCAAAGGGGTTTTTGCAGCTGGAGATGTCTCCGATAAAAATTTTAGACAGGCGATGACAGCTGCAGGCGATGCAACAAAAGCTGCCTTGCAAGCTCAAATGTCTTACACCGTCAAGGCCCCCTCACTAACGACTAAAACTCCTAAAGAATCACCACCTTTGCAAGAAATCACCTCTCTTAAAGCGCTTCGCGCCTATCTGACCGCTTCTCAAAAACCGACGGTTGTCTATTTTTACTCTGAAAGATGCCCTCCCTGCAAAGTATTTCGCCCCACTTACAGCGCCTGGGCAGATCAATTCCAGGACAAGGCCCATTTTCTCAAACTCAACACAGACAATGGACGAGATTGTTTCAATTACTATCACATCGACGGTGTTCCCACCGTCCTCATCCTTGACGCGAATGGCAAAGAGCTCCACCGCGCCAGCGGTCTCGACCAATTACCTCAGATTCCTAGTTTGATTCAGAAATTCAAGTAGAGCTCTTTTTAAGAGCCTCTTTTATTTTTTGATTAATTGTTTTCTTTTTTGCAAGTAAAGCCTCCATACGAACAACTACTTCCTGCGCCTTCTCTATTTCAGAATGAAGCTCAGCCGTGATAGTTTCTTTTGCAATAGCGCTATCTCGCAACCGAGCAGTTTCTGTATGTAGTTGGCTTAAATTTTCTATCTGCCTGAGATCGGATATGAGTCGCATCACAATAAAGAGCACTTGGAACGAACGTGCTCCCCCTTTTGTAGAAATGGGAGCCTTTTTTTTCAGATGTTCGAGCAACAGATCATTATTTTGATGAGCCCGTGCCATCACTATAACAAAATCATCCAATCTAGACTTAATGAGGTTCAGTTTTCGAATGTTTTCTGAACGTGTCGTAACTTGATGCCCCAACTCATTAATCTGATGTTGTAAAGTCACCGGTGTTGCCATTACATATTTCCTACTTGTGCATTTAGCTGTGTGAGAAAAAGCCTTCGTTCTAATTCTGCCTCTTTAATTTGCACAGCAAGCTCATCTATCCTTTTTTCTATTACTACCAATTTCTCTTTAGCGGTTTTTAGCTGACGATTTGCTTCTGTAAATCGCTCTTCAACATCTCTTAAATCTTTTAAAGTCGTTAGGGATTGAACAACACGATCGCCGTGACGAGCTAGCAATTGATCAAGCTCTTTTCTTAATGACTCGACCTTCGATTCAAATTTCTTAATATCGATCCGAGCCTGCATTTTTTGTAATTCAAGCGCCCGTTGATGGTCAGCGAAAATTTGATTATCTGCATCATCCAACTGCTGTTCTGCCAACTCTAATGAAGAACTAGCACTTTCTTGTAATTCCTGTAATCCTTGATTAGTCCTTTCTAAGCTTTGCAAGTGATGCTCTGCTTCTTGATTATTTACGTGCAGCATTTCCACCTGCTCAGCATATTTCTGGGCTGAAACAGGTGCAAATCTTTTCCATAAACTCTCTACCCCATAACTGATATAGGCCTCTCCCATTTTTTTCTTTTCCATCATATGCGCGGCGAAATTAACCTCTGGCCCATTACCAAGGCCCATATTCCTAAGGACCTCTTTTGTAAAAGGTCCTACTGCTACAGACTCCTTAACAAACCCAAAAGCCCATGCGTCCTGAGGAACCTCAACTCGAGAGCCCAGCAAACAACCCGCCGCATAAGGAATGGCGTATATAACAGTAAATGCTCCCAAACACACATTACTGAAACTAGGGCTATACATTGATAAACCTGCCATAACTCGATTCCTTTATTTATTAATGCCTAGAGCAGAACCCCTGCTTTGATCTAATATTTTTTGTACCCTTGCACTTTCTTCATCTTCCAGCTGCTCTAGTTGATCCAGCCTATTATGTAACGCTGCTGTCACACGACCTAGATCATTTATCACAGTCTGTTCTTGTTGCTGTTGTTGGTGACACGTTGCCACCATCTGACGTATGTTTGCCCCGACATCTTTATCCATTTCCACTTTAGAAAGCTCTTTCTCAAGATCACCTAACGAAAAAAACTGCTGTAGCTTGGCCTCCAACCGGTCAAATTGATTATCTACCTTGGCATCGGTCTCTGCCACAATACCTTGAGTTTCGAGATGCTGCAGGGTAATTTTTTCAACCTTGCCTACCAGCGCAATTGCCTTGTCGAATTCAATCTGCAAGGCGTCAACCTTCTTTTTCATCTCCTCCGCTGTTTTTTCTAACTCTTTATTCTGATTCTTGAGTGTTTTAATCTCCTCTTCACCCTCCTCTAACAGGCTAGAGAAACTCCAATCCCTAAGTAAAGACGACGCCCCCATTAACGATCCTAAACATACACCTAATGCCGGGAAAAAAATCGTAACGACAGAAATGACAACAGATAATAGAGCTGGAACCTTAGCATCTAAATTACGGTTCAACAAGAAATTAACTTGCTTGCGTAAGTAGGAGTAGCTCCCGACGGCCGTGACTGTGAAACAGAGGACAGCAACAGTTCCCCACTTTGAATGAACAGTATACGCCGCAGTGAACAAGGTTCCTACCAGAAGGTAAGTCTGTCCATTTTGCTCGAAATGAACCTGACCCCTTTGCACCAACCCCATCATCGACCTCAGAATGTAATTTATAAACTAAAAATATAAATTACTGATCGATTGTCAGCAAGAGTTTTGAAGCACTCTCTAAGGCGCCTTCTTCAAATCATTCAGGTCGTTATTCAGCTGGCGCGCATTCTCAGGAGTATCTTGGGCAAGAAATTTCTGATAATCTTGATCTAATTCTTTTTCTCTTCCCTCTACACGCTGATCGACGGCTTGCCGAATCGTCTGGTGAATCACTTGCAGCGCTTTATTCATGACGTCTTTGAACTCCTCTTTTTGAGCCTGGATCTGTGACTGCTCATAAGCCGTGAGGCTTTGCTGAAAAAGATTTACAGCTCGATCAAATTCTTGCCGATATAACACTTTATCTTGGGGAGAAATCTCTCCCCCTCCTTGAATACCATCAACCATGTTTGTCTCCCTAAATTCCTGTATATTTCACCGAGGTATAAAAACTCTTTAATTTTTTTAACCTTTCGGTTAAACCTGAGAGATAAATATTTGCTGTAGGTGTTTATGTCTTATCGTCGTTGGCTCTCTTTAGGACTCGGTTTATGTAGCGCCTGCCTATTTGGCGCAAAGCCAGAGGCTCCTGTTCCCCATTCAGAAATCGAAGCCGAGCTCAAAAGCGCTGAAGATGAATTCAGAGAAGCGAAAAAAATGTTCCAACCGTATTACGCCGGGCCTCTGATAACCCCTTCTGCCCATATCATCCCCCCGGGATATTTCAATATTCAGCCCTACCTTTTCTATACGAATAACTATGGAAGATTTGATGAAAGCGGCAAGTCTCATGATATCCCCAATTTGAATAACTTTAACCCCCAAGTTGTTTTCCAATTTGGCATGATCAGCTGGATGGACGGCATTATTGTCGCCCAAGGCACGCGCAATACCCAGCGAGGCAAATCTTCAACAAATTGGGGAGACACTTCTTTTGGTTTAGGATTTGGACTGCTTTCAGAAGGCCCCTACCGCCCTGCTCTATTTTTTGGAGTCACAGAAACTTTTCCGACGGGCAAATACCAACATTTAAGTGCTCATAAAAATGGCATCGATGCGACAGGTGCGGGATCTTATCAGACAAAATTCAGTTTCAACATTTCGAAAGTCGTCTGGTGGGTCACAACCCATCCCATGAACCTCCGATTATCTTTGAACTACAATGTTCCGGCTCCCGTTACTGTCAGTGGAATTAATGCTTATGGAGGAGCGAGAAATACCCATGGCAAGGCTCATCTTGGCCAAGGGTTCCAAGGCGATTTCGGCTATGAGTATAGCTTTACTCAACGGTGGGTCTTTGCACTGGACGTGGTTTACACCTATAACGCAAAAACAACTTTTTCAGGTCGGAGAGGTGGAACACCTGCTGCGCCAGCCGTCGTCGGGGGCCCCTTTAATGATCAGCTCAGCCTAGCCCCTGCTATCGAATACAATCCCAGCGAAAATTTCGGCATCTTAGGGGGCGTATGGTTCACCGTCTGGGGACGCAATTCGTTCAATTTTGTCTCAGGGGTTTTTAGCTTAGAATATACATTCTAATCCGTATCCACCGATCCAAATTGTCTCACTTTATGCAACTCTCTGATTGTCAAAGATATAAATGTCTCACCCCTGAGTCAATATGAGACAATTGAAACAATTCGTTTTTCGAATTGACTCAATTGTTTCATTGAGTCACTCTACAAGGAGATGAAGATAAAATAGTGAGGCATCATGACAATTATCGAAAAAATTAATGACGGCATTAAGGCCGCAATGAGAATTCGAGATCAGATTAGACTCGATACATTGCGCATGCTCAAATCAAAAATATTGGCTGTTGATGCACGTGCCAACCTTCCTGACGCAGAAGTGATAAAACTATTTAAAAATTATTATGGCAGTCTTCAAGAAGCTCTTGAACAGGCTCAAAGTGCTAACCGCACTGATATCACTGAGCGGTTAAAAAAAGAACTGACCATCGTTCAAGAGTTCTTACCTAAAGCGCTTTCTGCTGAAGAAACCAAAAAAATTGTCGTGCAGGCCATTGCCGAGTCTGGAGCCAAGACAAAAAAAGATTTAGGACTGGTCATGAAAACTGTTATGAAACTCAATAGTGCAGTTGATGGAAAGTTAGCTAAAGATTTAGCTGGGGAATTACTGGCTGATTAGAAACACTCCCTTAACCTCTTGAAACTAAGCGAAATCGAGGGACAATGCTGCCTTCGCCCACTTTAACTGTCTCGAGAAACAATTTAAGAGGTCGGATCCAGTAATCGCCATCCCCGTACAGCCCTTGATAGATGACCATCTCTTCTTCTGTCTCACTATGGCGCCCTACCCCTAACACCTTGTAGCGATTCCCCTTATAATGCTCGTACACCCCTAAAACCAGCTGAGTGGCTTCTGTTGAAAACGGCGCTAACATATTTACCCTCTATAGATTAAAAAACATTAATGAAATTAATTACCATATAATATAAATTAAAGATATAAGGTCTATTTTATTTAAATGGAACCTTTTTAAAAAGGAAGGAGTAGTATGAAACAGGCAAAGCATCAGCATCCTCATCAACCCAATCCTCAGGGACCTCAACAGCCCCAACATCCAGGTCAAAAACCTCAGCACCCCCACGGAAATCCTGGACACAAACAGAACCCTCAACATCCTCATAAGCAAGGCTAAGCTATTAAGAGCCCCGATAAACGGGGCTTCTTTTCCTATAGTAATAGAACAGAAAAATGGGGCTGATCGTCACAATATTTCCCAGACAGATCATCCAAATATAGCGCAGCGGGCTGCCAATATCGACATTGTCGGGTGGAAAAAAACTGACAATAATCGTTGCCGTACATCCGATTAGTCCAAGCAACGTCGTGATCCACATCCCTACTCCGCCTCCGGGAATTTTAAAAATCTTGGGCCTATCCACATACTTATAATGTAACTTTACAGCTGAGCAAAACATCAGCACGTACATGATCATATAGAGCTCCGTACTGAGCGCTGTCAAAAACCAATAGAATGCATTCACACTCGGGACGAGTAAAAAAATAAGACAAACCAAACTAACAACGACAGCCTGTCCTAGGAGAATATTTTTGGCTACGCCTGCCTTATTCTTGCGCGTGAAAAAGGGTGGCAAAAATCCAAACTCTGCTGCATGCAGCAATCCTCTAGCTGGAGAGATGAGCCAATTAATCATCCCACCGATGGATCCTACGACGATCAAGACCGTTAACACAGGAGTGAGGGCCTCGATACCAAACACCTTAAAAAAATTACTGAAGACCTGCATAATTCCTGCGATCAGATTAATTTCTTTTGCAGGAAGCACAAAGGCAATTGCAAAAGAGCCGAGGAGCATCGATAAAAAGATGAAAAGGGAGGCAGAAAAAACTGCTTTGGGAAAATTTTTCTGAGGCTCTCGAATGTCAGCGACATGAACACCCGCTAGTTCAACTCCTAAAAATGAAGCCATAATGGCAATGAGGGAAATCCAATTCGTTGAGTGACTGAGCGGTGGAATAATGTTATCAGCAGTTACCTGAATCTGCAGCGGCTGCCCTTTAAAGATCCATATCGCACCCAGAGCAATCAAAAACAGCATCGGAAAAATGGTTCCGATGGTTGCGCAGATATTATTGACCAATGCTGAAATATGAATTCCCCAGAGATTAATGAATGTCAGGCCCCAAAAGACCGTCAGAATAAAACAGACTAAGTAGAGTTTATTTTGCGCAAGACTCGGATCGATCAAGTAAGCTGCAGTTCCTGCGATAAATGAGAGCATGGTCGGATACCACACCATCGTATTGATCCATTGAAGCCAGATCGCTCCCATCGCCCACTTTTCTCCAAAAGCTTTGCGGACCCAATGATAGACTCCTCCCTGCTCAGGGAATGTTGCCGAAAGTTCGGCTGCGACCAAAGACGTGGGAATTAAAAAAGCAATCGCAGAAAAAACAAAAAAGAATATGAGCGCGCTTCCAAATAGTGCAGCCGCGGGCAAGTTTCGAATGTTATCGATGGCCGCAATGATCAAAATCACCAGTGAAAAAAGGGGGATCTTTTTAGTCATGGGACTAATTTTCCACAAAAATCGAGAAAATTGCTACAATTGAAAAATGATTTTTAAAATAGCACCTCTCCTAGGAGTCATTCTCCTCCTATCCCAATGCAACCACCCTGTCTCCGACAACCATCTTCCGGCCCCTGACCCTGTGATTCAAAGGTCGGGTTACATTCTTTCTTATGATGGAAAAACCCGCAATGCCAACTGGGTTTATCAAGAACTGACCCCCGCTTCTCTAGAGGGAGAAGCTTCCCGGGACCGCTGCGACTTCATGCAAGATCCTCTGATCCCCGCTTCTCTGAGAACAACCCAGGAAGACTACAGAGGCTCAGGTTTCGATAAGGGCCATCTTTGTCCTGCGGCCGATGCTAAATCAAGTCCACAGGCCATGAAAGAAACTTTCTACCTTTCTAACGTGAGTCCGCAACACCCTCTTTTAAACCGCAAAACTTGGCTCAAACTCGAAAAATACGTCCGTGCGCTTGCAAAATCGTCTGATGTGGTTTACGTGATTACAGGCCCTCTTTTCTTGCCCCATACAAAAAAAGATGGCAAGCGGTATGTTAAATACCAGGTCATCGGTAAAAACGACGTCGCCGTACCGACCCATTTTTTCAAAGTCCTTCAAGCTAAAAAAGGAGGAAATTTTCAACGAGAGGCCTACATTATCCCCAATCAGCCCCAGCCTCAAGATTATCCCCTCAGCCACTTCGCCGTCACCCTAGACAGGGTCGAGCAAGCTGCGGGAATTGTATTTAAGTAATTCGAGGCAGCCGTGGGCTCCGCGTCTTGGATGAGGTGTCGTAATGGGTTAATAGTTGAACAACGTCCTTCTTTCCTGCCAGCATTGCTAAAGCTAGGGGTGTACGGCCATTATTGTCGACAAAATTTGTATGAGCTCCTGCCTTGATCAATAATTGAACGATTTCTATCCAGCCTTTCTCAGCTGCATAGGCTAACGGTGTATATCCTTTAGAGTCTACACCGTTAACAGAGACTTCTTTCTTGATAAGAAATTTGACGACTCCTGCCTCTCCCGCACCGGCTGCCCATAATAATGCATTCCTCATATCGGTTTCATAGCCTAATAAATAAAACATTCCTTCACAATGTGATGCCCATGCATAATCTAGTGGTCGTTGTCTCTTCCAATCTGTAATGGTAGTATCGGCACCAGCTTCCAAAAGCATTAACGCCAGCGCAAAGAAACTAGTGTGAGCTATCTGATGCAAAACTGAGCATCCGCTATAACCATCCTTTATTTTTGTATTTATATTAACTCCATGCTCGATAAGAAGTTTTAAGATTTTAATCGCTTTTGCCTCATTCTTATGGCAGTAGGATAGACCACGAATTAAATCATATAATAATGCAGATGACTCTTTACTATTAAAAGGAATAGACTTGTTCATTTGTAATAAAAGAAGCTCAACGATTTCCTCTGCGCCGTACCGAGCAGCGTTGCATAATGCGCCGAAGAACTTTTGATCAAGCTTAGGGGCAGGGTTCATTGATTTGCTATTTCGACATTGAAGCACTAATAATTTTATGAATTTTAAATTGTCTTTATAGCCATCGTTATAAGGTGGGACTATTAGATCACTCTCATAGGACCTAATACGATCGAATACTCTTAAAAAAAATGTCCAATTTGCTGATTTAATTTCGTCCAATGTCTTATCGAGGTCGACTCGACCAGTTTTTGTGCTTCTAACCAACCATCCTTTATATTCTGAAGGCAACACCGACTCCATCCTTTCCATTTCTTGAATGAGTTCGTTTTGATATTTCATGGCTTCAATCGGGTCATGACCCTCATATCCCAGCTCTTGAGCCTTCCTCTTCATAGCAGACATTGCATGCATGCTGGCCTGACGATTGACTTGTGCAAAAACTGCAAGTTCTGATCTATTCAAATGCTGAGTAATGACTGTGATTACATCACCAGGAAGAATAACGCATGAAGCTGAAGTATAATCTTCAGTTTTTTGATAGGTTGCGTCGATTCGCTGATCCTGATTAGAAACCTTTTTAACAACACAATTTGTAGACAAGGCTGAAGGAGGAGAAATATAATTTTCAATTCTTTGATAGGTTGCGTCGATTTGCTGAGCCTGATCAAAAACCTTTCTAACAATACAGCTTAATATCAGGGCAATCCTATCACATGCGAGAGCAAGCACTTCAAATGTAGCAGCAAGAACCCCAAATGTTGAAGTCGGGTCAAAAGTCGGTTGTTGTAAGAGGCCAAGCTCACTCTGATTTACAGCTGTTTGCTTTTCTATAAATGCATTGCGGATTTGCAGAGATTTTTTATCCAAAATTCCCCACAATTTTTCTTTCGGCAATGTTGAATATTTATCCTTGGAATCCTGTGAATAGTTAAATTTATTTTTAACAATAAGCTCTATTTTCTTCAGTGTGGCCAATGCACAATTATGCTCCTGCGGCTTAGATGAAGATTCAACTATGCGATAAGAATTGTCATCTTTTATAAGGACGTCGAAATATTTATTATTTTCTATCATTTATCCACCTTTATTAACTAATATTTTAACATAAAACTTACAAACAAATCAATAAATGTTTTTAACACGTAATAGACTTATTTTCAACAAGTTATATAGCTTTTCTAGTATTTTTGACCTCTGCATAAGACCAAAAATTGTATAGAATCCTATATCTTGACATCCAAATTGATATGTTATAATATCTAGATTAAAGAGAATGATATATTATGGCATATCAAGATTGCATCCAAGAAATCATGGCTACGCTCAAAGCTGCACGTAAAAAAAAGGGGCTTAGCCAAAGGGCCCTCAGCGCTAAGGTAGGGATCCCGCAAAGTCACATTTCTAAGATTGAAAAGGGAATGGTCGATCTGCAAACATCAAGTCTGATACAGATTGCACGGGTGCTCGATTTAGAGGTTGTCTTGGTCTCCCGCACCCATCTATCTACTGTACAAGCTCTCCAAAATGCTTCTTTCACCTCAAAATCCATTCCAATGTATCGATTAACTGATGAAGAGGAAGAGGACTAAATAACCTCTTCTTCCACTGCTTTCTGTTCCATTTTTTGTCCTTCCGCGACAAATGCCGATAGCAAAGGCATCGCCTCACGCGCAGTTCCTATGTCAAGAGTGGCATCATTTCCACAGATGTAAAAACAGGTGTGAAACTCTTTATCTCCCTTAAAAAAGATGTTTTTGGCAATCGCTGAAGCCACGGTCTCTTCATTCTCCATCGTGATGGACATGGTGTTGGCATGGACTTTAGTGACAGCATTATTCACTAAAAGAGCTGTAGAAGCTGCGTGATGAGCTCTCGTGTGAAAGGGGAAGGGATAGAAACAGGCCCGGAACACTGAAGCCCTCCATTGGGCAATCTTATGATGAAGGTCGTGTTGAAAACCTCCTTTCTCAGAAAAATAAAAATCTTTAAGGACTTCAATAATCATAATATTGCGCTGAGGCGATGCAGAAGTTTGAGAGTTTTTTTGAAGAAAGTTCAAAAGCTCTTGTTCTGGATCGGCATTCCACCCGCTCCATTTAGCCGCTCCATAGAGAAGATAATTCAAAGGAAACGAATACAGTTGATTTGCCACTTTTTTGACGGATGTCAGACCCCGATTGATAATTAACGTCGGGGGAATGGTGTCCGGGGCAACATATTTAAGCCCCTCCAACGCCACATTTCCTAATGAGGTTGTCACCATTGAATCGAATTGAATACCCTTTGCCTTAAACGCCTGCATCACAGATAGAGCGCTTCCGCTCAGTTCTTGCATCGTTAAAGGCTCCCATCTTTTTGCAGTTCCTTCCTGATTGCCATTGAAGCTAAATAAAACTATTTGAAGTTTTTTTCCGTGAATGGGTTGGTGTGACTCAAAAATTCTGACTATAAAAATGCGTTTAACTGCTCCCTCAAGATGAACAGCGACATCCCACATATGAAAATGAGGTTGCAGGCGTGTGAAATCCTGCGTTATTTTTTTGGCCAGCGTTTGATTCAATTCAAAATCAGGGTCGATTTTTTTATTATACAAGGGAAGAAAAAAAGCATTGCGTAGAATGATTCCCAAACTCTGCAAGACGCCCCCTAAAAGCCCCACCGGTTGCCGGTGGTTTTGCACCCCCAGATTATCTCGATAAGATAGGCTAGGGGAAATATCTCCTTCTGTCACACTTCTTAAAGTCATGGGGTCACCTGTTTAGTGGGTTGATATTTTCCTCCCAGGTGCTGAGATAAAAAGAATTCAGCACGATCTAGGTAGGTCATTTTGTTTGAGAATTTTGCAAATCGATGTCCTTCATCAGGAAAAAGAACGTAAGTTACATCAAGCCCTCTTGCTTTCATGCTTTCGTAGATCTGGCGGGACTCTTTTTCAGCAACAATGTGGTCGTTTTGTCCGTGAACTAGTAGTAGGGGAGCTTTTATTGCGTCTAAGAAATTTAAAGGAGAGCATTTTTCTAAATTCCTCGCTCCCTCCTCAGTATCAGGGTCTCCTCCCATGCTGGTAATAAATGCTTTTTTCGTAAAAAACATGGTCTTATCTGAGAGAGCTTGAGAGGTAAACTCCCAAAATTGAGGGACATTATCTAAGACAGTTTTTAGATTGGAAGGGCCGCAAACCGCAATACAGCAGGTAAAATAATCAGGTGTAAATGTCAGAGCAGCAAGAGATTCATACCCCCCATAGCTTCCTCCAAAAATTCCTATTTTTCCTTTTTGTGTGATCCCTTTCGAAATGCAATGCTCTACAGCATCGATGACATCTAAGTGAGCCTTGCCACCCCACTCTCCATTTCCTGCATTAACAAATGCTTTTCCAAACCCCGATGAGAGTCGAAAGTTCACATCCAACACGGCATATCCACGGCTGGTTAGCCATTGATGGTAGGGATTAAACTCAAATTTATCTCGAACCTTAAAAGGCCCTCCGTGCGGCATGACAACAAGAGGAATCGGAGTATCGACATATCCTCCTCTATCATACTCTTTTGGAAGGGTGTAGTAACAGACCAGTTTGAGTCCATCTCTAGCCTCAACCACTAGGGGATACATTTTTGCAAACTTATCTCCGTAAGACGCATGAAGTATAGAAAGCTTCTGCGTTGCTTTTTCGTAAATCCAAAAAGTGGTTCCCTCATCTGGAATGCTATTTGAAATGACCCACAAGGCCCCTTCTCGACTTAGGTTGACAATTTCAAAATTAGAACCTAGTTGAGACTCTAGAAAAGACATATCTTTTTCAATCGACGGATCAATGATGTGCCATTTTTTCTGTGTGTAGTACGACGCATAGGCTTTGGGCTCGCCTTGGATCATCAACACTTCATCTACATCGCTCTCTGGCTGAGCTCCTAAAACTTTCTCATGGGCTGACTTGGCGACCAACTGGTTTGTATCGGAAAAACGGTTGTCTAGAAAATAAACAGTGCCAGTTTTGTCATCATATGAAATGAACTCGGTTTGAAAGGCCTCTTCCGGGCTGAGCTGCATGAAAACAGCATCTCGATCTGTTAGAATCGTCCAAGATCCGTCTTCATTAATTTTCATTTTCAAAATCAAATTCAAGCTATCGCTGAACAAAAATTTTGCATAAGCATCATTTTCAAAAATGAGTTTAAGCTCTCCAGAATCTAAATCCAGCAGATATAAATCGTGAAATTGAGGATTCCTCTGATTCAACCCAATCACTGCTTGATTGGTGTGAGAGCCGATCTGAATGACTTTTGCATTTATCTTAGAAAACCTGTCTGTGTAGACGGTATTTTTATGCGTCTGAAGATCGATACCGTGCAAATGCAATTGACCTGTTCCATCATCATCTTTCAGGAGCAAGATCTTATCGCTATTTGCCGACCAAAAAAATTGAATGATATCGGGGCTTTCGAAAAAGGTGATCTGAGTGCGAGATAAAAGATCCCTTGGCATAACGAAGACGTTGGGAATGCCCTCCTGATCGGCTCCCACATAAGCAATGGTATTCCCATCAGGACTGATTCTTGCTGAAATGAAGGAAGACGTGCGAAAAAGACTCTCTTTTGAGACATCTGCAAGAAGACTTTTCTGCATTGTCAAAAACGACATAACCACCACCAATACCTTGTAAAAGTTTTTCATGCGGGCAAGGTAGCAGAAAACCAAATAAGTTTTTAGAGTTTTTTCGAAAAAATTACAGGAGAATTCTCCAGCAGCCAAAAAAAACAACCCTTAACATGCTAAATTTAAACAATTTATTACTTTATGCATAAAATCTTGATTAATATGGCAGATTAATCAATAATGAACGGGAATTCAAAGAAAGGAGATTAAAATGGCCTCCAAAAAAGAAATAGAGGAGCATCTTAAAATAGCACTTCATGAAGTTGGAAAAATCAAGCCTTGGTTTGACAAGGATGTCAACGCATGGATTTTTAGTCATCATGCTTATCCTGTTGAATATGCCGGAGAATCACGTGAAGACGTCCTTAAGGGATACCCACTCTATCTACGGGAATTTATCAAACAGCGACTCAATCAAAATCTTGCTCGACATGTTGAAAAAAAGACAAAAGGGCATGGAGGAAAAAGAGTAGGCGCTGGAAGACCCAAAGGCACAAAGAAAGAGACTAAAAAACGAGTTTCATTACCACAAGATGTTGTGACATGGTTTGATAGACCCGGTGCGATATCCCAGTTTCGTCAATTGGTTGCAAAAGGAAGATGACTGTTTTCATATATATTGGGACCAATATTATGACGGATAATAAGGCGTTACAACCGCCCAAACCCGATCTATTTTATTCTCTCTATTAAGATGCCATATTCCACATACACATCGATGTCGTAATTTTCCCGTATTTTTCTCGACAGAAGTTGAGTAGAAATGCACTGATATACTATTTTCTTCAGCTGATACGATCTTCTTGATATCGATAGTGGTATCCTTATAGTTTTCCCTCTGCCACTTTGCCTGTCTTACAAGATCATCGTAATGCATTCGTAGCTCTATGGGCTGTCTATTTTCATCAGAAACACTGATTGTTTCTTCAAAATTTTTAGCATAAAAATCATCAAATCTACTTAAATCATGACTTTGCCAAATATTATAGTACATTTCTTTGAAGAATTTTTCTGCATTCATAAATAGACCTCTTTCGAAACTAAGGTTCTGTCGATTTTCTAGTTCTTTTGAGCCTCTTTTCGATTTTTTTTGCAGGCTATCAAAAAATTAAATAAGTTTTTAGAGCTTTTTACATCCTGTGAATCTGGTTCATCACTTGAAGAACTAGCTCCACAGCGGTAAATAGCATGAGGATGCAAAGAGCGAGTTTGCCTCCGGGAAGTTGTAAGTTCTGAGAGGGATATTTTTTAATGTATCTTCCCACCCAAGCCATGAGGGGGGGGAGCAGTCCGAAAAGGAGAGCGCAGCTGATACCACCAGCATACTCAAGTGCGGTAATGAAAATGCCCGGATAGATGAGGGCGATGATGGTCGGAGGAACAAAGATTCCCAAGCAGAGACCGACTTTTTTCATGCCCTCTTTTTTGATTTTAAGACCATCGGCGAGGAAGTCAAGAAAGGCCAGCGCCAGGGCAACATAGGAGGTTGTCAAAACAAAGAAGGCAAAGTAACTTCCAATCTTGAACACCCAAGGATTCTGGAGCAGCTCTTTAAGAGGCATCACAGCTGTCTGCCCCTGAGCTTTAGCAAGGATGAGGCCTTCGACGGGAATAATCCCTAAAATGATCATTTCCCAAATCAGATAAATCACGAGAGGGATGGAACTGCCCAAAATAATCGATAGACGCACTTTTTTAACGTCCCTATCCATGTAAGTCATGAGCGTTGGAATAATCAGCTGATAAGTAAACGCCGTAAATAATACAGGCAAGGCAGGCCACGCTTTGCTCCAATCGGCATAGGCAAGAAAGTTAAAATTGACTTTCCCAAATGCAAACACCAAGAAGAGGACATAAGTCGTTAAAACCCCAGTCATCATTGCGAGATTGAAACGATCGACAGAGCGGGTTCCTAAATAGACAACGGGTGAGAAAAGAAGCACATAGACAACCATTGCAACACTCGGAGATATTGAGATTCCAAAGCCCATCTGTAAAATATCGGCAAGTGTACACCCTCCTCCTGAAACGTGAGCGATCATCGCTGTAAAAAATAGAAACAAGTAGACAACCCAGCAAATAGCTTTGCCAGCAGGCCCTAGAAGGCGATGGGTCATTGTAATGAGGTTGGCATCTTTAGGCATCCAGGAGCAGACCTCGAGAAGAAGGAGACCCGTACAAAGCATGAAGAACCACGTGAGGATATAGATGGCTGTCGCAGGAATAAATCCCCCCGGACCCGTCGCAACGGGAAGACCCAGCATTCCTACCCCAATGGTCGCCGCGGAAATTAATAAGGTCCCTCCAACAACATGTCCTACGTTCCGGATGATATGCATGAATGCTTCTCCAAAAAAATGTTTTACTCCAAGAGAGTATAGACTCTCCATTTAAAAAAAAGCAATCTTGAACTATAATGGTTCCTGTGGAGATTATTCATTTATCATTACCTGGCCTAAAGCTGGTTAGGTTAAGCATTTTAGAAGACCCCCGAGGGTCTTTTAGGGAGAGCTATCAGAAAAACCGGTATACCGGTCATGGCATTGCCTGCGATTTTTTGCAGGACAACCTCTCGTTCTCAAAAAAAGATGTGATTCGTGGGATGCATTTCCAAAGTGATCCGGGTCAAGCTAAGCTGGTCTCTGTGGTCCAAGGAAAAATTTTTGATGTCGCTGTCGACATTCGGCTGGGGTCTCCGACTTTTGGGAAATGGGAAGGGGTTTATTTAGATGCGAGTCAAGGGGAGCAGCTTTTCATTCCTGTGGGCTTCGCCCACGGATTTTGCGTGGTTAGCGAAACGGGAGCTCATGTTCTTTACAAAGTGAGCACTATCTACAACCCCGAAACGGAAAAATCGTTTCGATTCGATGACCCTCAAGTGAAGATCGAGTGGCCGACTCTTAACCCTTTGATTTCCCAGCGCGACCAAAATGCCCCATTATTGCAGGAGATTTTTTCATGAAATTGTGGATTACCGGATCTAACGGACTTGTGGGGACAGCCGTTCAAAATCTTTGTCAAAAACAAGCCATCTCCTATGTAGCCACTCAGCGGGACGAGCTCGATATCACCTCGCTGCAACATGTTAAAAAATTTCTAAAAACTATCGAAGGCAGCGATGTGACTCATATCGTTAACTGTGCCGCTTATACAAATGTCGATCAGGCGGAAAAAGAACCCAGCCTAGCGCACCTAGTCAATGCTTTGGGTCCCGAGAATTTAGCAACAGCTGCCCAGCAGCACGATTTGCACTTACTCCATCTCTCTACCGATTATGTCTTTGGAGAGGGCGGCAAGCGGCCCTTTTCTGAAACCGACCCTTGTACACCCGCCAATGTCTATGCAAAAACAAAATACGAAGGCGAACAACGTCTTCTTCAGGCGCACCCTCAAGCTTGCATCTTGAGAACCTCTTGGGTGTTCGGCAAGGGTGGAAAAAATTTCATCTCCTCACTTTTAGATAAAATACAAAAAGAAGAAAAAATTTACGTCATTAGCGACCAACGGAATCGTTTGACTTATGTCAACGATTTAGCTGAAGCTCTCCTTTCTCTACTCTGCCACTCTGGTATCTTTCACTTTGCCAATCAAGGAGAGACTTCCCGGTTCGAGGTCGCAGAAAAAATGTTAAAAGATCTCCAGGAAAAAGGGGTTGGGTTAACCTGCCGCGAGGTGATACCGGCTGACTCCTCAACTTTTTCTCAAATTGCCAAACGCCCCTCTTATTCTGCATTGGACACCGCTAAGATCGAAGCGCTACTGAGGAAACCACCCCGCCCTTGGCAGGAAGCCTTGAAGGAATTCATCGATGCGCTATAAACGGATTTTAGTCACGGGAGGAGCAGGATTTATCGGGTCGGCCTTTATCCGCTATGGTTTGCGTCATTTTTCCGGCCTTGAAAAAATCGTTAATCTCGATCTTTTAACCTATGCAGGACATGAAAAAAATATGGAGGCATTTCTCCATGAACCCCGTCATATTTTTGTTCGTGGAGACATTAGAGACCGGCCTCTTGTGAAAAACCTGTGCAAAAAGCACGGCATTGAAGCGATTCTTCACTGCGCTGCTGAAAGCCACGTCGATCGGAGCATACAGGATCCCGCGATTTTCTTAGAGAGCAACGTGCGAGGCACGTTTGAGCTTCTTGAAGCCGCCCGTGATGCCAATCTCCATTTCCATCACGTCTCAACAGATGAAGTCTATGGCTCTTTAAAGAGTGGTTTTTTCAATGAATTCTCCTCCTACCAACCTAACTCGCCCTATGCCGCTTCAAAAGCTGCTTCAGATCATTTCGTAAGAGCTTGGGGGAAAACGTACGGATTATCCACAACCATTTCCCACTGTAGTAACAATTACGGCCCTTGCCAACACGTCGAAAAATTCATTCCCCAGATGATTCACAATTGCCTAAAGGGAATGCCTTTGCCCGTCTACGGCGAAGGTATTAATATCCGCGATTGGCTCTATGTCGAAGATCATGCAGAAGCGTTATGGCTTATCTTAGACAAGGGCCTCTCCGGAGAAGTGTACGCCATTGGAGGAGAGACCCAAATGCGCAATATCGATCTTTTACACTGCCTGATCGATCGATTTGCGACTAGGTTATCTCAAGATCCCGCCAGCTTACGTCAGCTCATTACCTTTGTCAAAGATCGGCCTGGACATGATTTTCGTTATGCTATCGACTGCAGTAAGATCAAAAAAGAGCTCGGATGGACCCAGCGCCATACCCTTGAAGAAGGTTTAGAAAAAACCATTGCCTGGTACACAAAATGAAAAAAATCGCCTGTGTCATCCCCGCTAGATTGAAATCGACTCGCTTTCCCCATAAGGTGTTATCGCTTTTGCAGGGTAAGCCTCTCGTGCAATGGGTCTGGGAAGCGGCTCGCTCCGTTCCTTTTTTCGATTCCGTGACGATTGCTGTTGATGCTGAGGAGACAGCCGCTACCGTACGTGGGTTCGGAGGAGAGTATCTCATGACATCTGAAAGCTGCCCCTCGGGAACTATGCGCCTATGTGAGTTACTCTCTCATCAGAAGATCGAGGGCGACATCTTCGTCTGCTGGCAAGCAGATGAACCGTTTCTCCACGAGGAAATGATTGAAAATCTCCTTCAATCAGCCTCTCAAGATAGCGCCGATGTGTGGACTTTAAAAAAGCGACTCACAAATTCTGAAGATATCAACTCTCCTCATATCCCTAAAGTCGTGACAGATGTTCATGGCTACGCTCTTTATTTCTCCCGCAGCCCGATCCCTTACCACCGCGATCTTTTAGAGACGGTATATTACAAACATATCGGCATCTATGCCTACACCAAAAAAGCCCTGCTTCATCTGGCTAACACTCCTTCTTGTCATCTTGCAGAGGCCGAACAACTCGAGCAGCTCAATTTTCTCTATCATGGCCTCAAAGTTCGTGTCCATGAAACCGCTTTTGAAGGGTTTGGCATCGATATTCCAGATCATTTAGATAAAGCTTCTGCGTTTTTGACAAGAAAGTGATATTTTTTCGTCCCTTCCTCCAAAACAATTTCATGATCGTCTTTGATTTTCTTAGAACGCACTCTTAACCGAAAAGAGGTTTTGTACTCTTTGCCACCGAGTTTTGCCTTTAACAATTTTTCAAAAACCCAAGGCTCTTGTCTTTCCTCCTTCCAACATGATGCAAGGCATTCCATTCTCACCAGATCCCGCTGCCTTTCAAACTCCAATTCCAAAAGAGCTTTCCTTTCTTGAGTAAGATAACGCATCCCACTTCCCAAAAAACCCATGGCAAAGATTCCCACCAGAGCAATGGAGATGACAATCTCAAGTAAAAATAATGATCTCTGACTTTTCATTTAGAAACCTGAGTTTTGGGGCTCATCGTTATACCATTTCCAGAAAATAAAGTCATATTTTAGCTGCGTGAAACATGAGGCACAGAGAGGCATTTTACAGGACTTCCCTCTGCGTCCTCAGCGTCTCTTCCGCGCGCCAGCGCCTCTGCGCTGATGAAATTTTAGACTTGCTTTGAGCAATAACCTGGGAACGATGACTAATACGGATCCCATCAGCGCAGAGGCGCTGGCGCGCGGGAGAGACGCTGAGGACGCAGAGAAGAAACTGAATCTTTTAAAGAATCTGAATGGGGCGAAAATCTAAATAATCGCTGGCTGTCAGGAGATACTGAATCCCCCGAATAGTTCCGAAGAGAGGCTGATTTTTTTTCAAATTGTGCAAATGTCCAAAAGCGCAGACTTGTATACCAAATTCCTCTAAAATCCCTGACGTTCTTGAAGGTTGCAGATCAGCTCCGATGGGAGGGTAGTGGGTCATCGCGATTTTTAATTTAGCTCGGGGATTCATTTGCCTCAGGCTCATCTTCAACCGCTCTAATTCTCGATTAAAAATCGCCTCATCATTCTCAGGCTCATAAAGTGAGACTTTTGTCTTCGCTTGAGGATTTTCTTGGAAATGAACATAGCCATTAAAATTATACTCAGGCGTATCCCAAAGGCGTGTCCCTCCGATGGCAACATCTTGCCAATGAAAGGCTGTGTTATGAATAAAGTGAATAGAGGGTGGAAAGACCTGGGACATCTTTTTCGACGAGCCCCACCAGTAATCGTGGTTGCCTCGAATCATGACCTTCTTTCCTGGCCTGGCGTCAATCCATTCAAGATCGGTCTTGGCTTCTTCTAGTTTCATCGCCCAGCTGATATCTCCTGGCAATAAAACCAGATCTTCTGGTTTAACCATCTCATCCCAAGCGGCCGCCATCTTCTCCATATACCCTTCCCACTGCGGTCCAAAAACCGCCATATTTTTCGCAGGAACACTTTGTGCTAAGTGGAGGTCAGCAAGGGCCCAGATTGACATACTCACCATGATGTCATACAATTTAATAAGTTCAAAGCACGAAGCCGTCAGGTAAAGAAGTCCCGCTTGTCACGATGATGATCCCATCGCGAATATAGACTCCGTCTCCATCGTAATTTTGGAGTTTTTTTTCATTGACTAAACGGACATGATTGCCAATGTAGGTATGCTCATCGATGATGGCTTTTTCTATCACGCAATTTTCTCCGATGGTGAACTGCGCTGGAAGGGGCGGATGTTGATGCAATGGAGGAGCATAAAACTGATTGCCCATGACAATAGAGTCTTTGATTTTTGTCCCTTTCTTAACATGACACCGCAGTCCTAAAATGCTATGGGAAATCTCTTCGGCCTCTACAATCGATCCTTGACTAATGTAAGATCGATGAACCCGGCTTTGAAGAATCAGAGGACTCGGTAAATGATAGCAGCGCGCATAGATGGGGGTGGCTTCATTATAAGTTTCCAGGCAGTTTTCCTGATCTAATAAACTCATGTTGGCTTCATAAAAAGATAAGATGGTTCCAATATCGACCCAATATCCGTTATAAACATACGCATAAGAGCCCCCTCTTGCCACCTGGCAAGGGATCAAATGATGCCCGAAATCGTTACCGGGTTGCTGAAGAAGCGCTAGGAGAGCATCTCTACGAAAAACATAGATCCCCATCGAAGCTAAATAGCGCGTTTTTCCATCTTTTTTCACACCGAAAGGGGTCAAGGCAGATTTCTCTTTGGGTTTTTCTTTGAAGTCTTTGATGTAATTGTTTGCATCGACATGCATGACCCCCATCCGATGGGCTTCAGCCTCTTTGACATAAATTGAGGCCACTACCATTTCTGCATTTTTCTCATGGGCAAAACGAATGAGTTCCCCTAAATCAATATTATAAAGTTGGTCACCGGAAAGAATAAGAAAATAATCGACGGGAGCTTTCAATAAGTGGTGCAGGTTTTTTCGGATAGCGTCTGCTGTCCCCTCAAACCTCACCTGTCTCTCAGGATCTTCTTCCGGGCAAAGCAGGTGAATACCCCCTTTTTGCATCCTGTCAAATTGGTAAGTGGCACAAATATGGTGATGTAATTGCGAGGCAAAATATTGAGAAATCACATAGAGATGAGAGATTTTTGAGTTGAGAGCATTCGAGAGGGGAATATCGATGAGCCGATATTTACCTCCAAAACCCACAGCTGGCTTTGATCGATATTGGGTCAACGGAAACAGACGCGTTCCCTGCCCACCCGCCAGAATGACCGCTGCCACTCGATCAATCATATCACTCTCGTTCATCAAGGAGCACTCCCTCTGGAGGCAGTTGCAAAACTCCATTTGGGGCCAAATTCGCGCTTTTTAAGCAGGATCCGAATTCCGCACAAATCGCCTATTCTAAACCGAATATGTCAATTTGTGCGGAATACGGTCCTGCTCAAAAATCATCGAATTTGGCCTCCAAAGCGAGCTTTGCAACTACCTCCTCTATCAAATTTTTTCTTTAACACGAATTGATTTTCAGGGAAAGTAAACTCTTTGTTGCCATAAAATGATCATTAATCAATAATTTAAAGTCTTAAGATATAGGAAGTCATGTTGGGTAGGAGAATTAGTAGCAGTTTTCTTTTAGTTCTTTGCCTCTTATGTTGCTGCCAAAAATCTCCAACTTCTCGCAAGAAATCGCAAACGCTCCGCACCTGCATCCTAAGTGATGTTCCTTCCTTAGATCCCCGCACAGGAACGGATATGCTCAGCCAAGGCGTGGTTCGTATGCTATTTTCTGGTCTTGCCTATCTTGACCAAAACATGTCTCCTCAGCTAGACCTCGCAAAGTCCTACCACGTTTCTAAAGATTTCAAAACTTACACCTTTGTCTTACGCGATTGTTACTGGTCAGATGGCTCCCCCATCACCGCACACGATTTTGAAAACTCCTGGAAGAGCGCATTAACTCCGGGTTATGTTTCTACGAATACTAATCTTTATTATTTCATCAAGAATGCACAAAAAGCTTTGAGTGGTGCCGTTCCAATCCATCAGGTGGGCGTCCGCGCTTTAGACAATCAGACATTACGCGTTGAACTTGAGAACCCTCATCCCCATTTCTTGAATGTCGTGATCAATTCTGTCTTCTACCCCGTACATCCAACACTGCTCCATCAACCCCTTGATGCTAGACACTTAGTCTCTTCAGGCCCTTTCCGTCTAAAAAATTATATTTTTCAGGATCAAATCATCCTCGAAAAAAACCCCCACTACTGGGAGGCGGATCAAATTCAGTTGAAACAACTTGACTACCTGATCGTCAAAGATGCAGCGACGGCTTTACTCATGTTTGAAAAAGGCGAGCTCGACTGGGTTGGCGATCCCTTAACGAGAATTTCAATAGACGCTATCCCCGACCTAAAAGCCAAAGGCCTCTTACATACTCTCCCTGCAGCCGGAACCCAGTGGCTTTTTTTTAATACCAACAAATACCCCTTGAACAATGTTAATATTCGTAAAGCTCTTGCCTATGCCGTCGATCGTCGGAAAATCATGCAAGACCTATTCCACGATCATGATTCCTCTCCTGCCCTTGGGCTTATCCCCCAAATTTTGAAGAAAAAAAGATGGCATCCTTGGTTCCAAGACAACGACATCGCAAAAGCTAAAGAATATCTCCAGCAAGGACTCAAAGAATTAGAAATTACCGCTGAGGAGCTCCCCTCTATTACCATCTATTATGCGATGAACACCTTATGGGGAAAGGTGATCCAAGCCATTCAGCAGATGTGGGAGCAAAATCTCGGTATCAAAGTGAAATGTGAGGGTTGTGACGGGCAGCTCTTCATTCGTCAAATGTACAACTATGAGCATGATATCGCCCGGTTTGGTTGGGTCATGCAGTATGACGACCCTGCCAATTTGCTTGAAACCTTCAAACTCAAAAATAACCGGCCGAATTTAACCGCATGGGAAGATGCCAACTATATTCGCCATACAGAAGCTGCGTATGCCGAAGACGAAGAAGAGAAATGGCGCCATGTTGAAGCTGCGGAGAAAATCTTTTTTGATGAGATGCCCTCCATCCCGATCTCTGAAATGGTCGCCAGCTATATTGAACAGCCGTATGTCAAGGGTGTCTCGGTGAATTATCTCTATCAAATCAATTTCCGCTGGACAACGATCGAAGAGTAACCTCATGAGCATTGAAAGACGAGCGGACAAAAGGTCCCACATACATCTGCCGAATTCCTAACAGGTACCCTTCTTCTTCATAGCGCTTGAATTGCTCAGGTGTGATGAAGGCCTTCACCAATAATTTGCGCCGATCTGGCTGAAGATAATGACCAATGGTGACAATGTCACATCCGGCATTTTTCAAATCGCGCAAAGTCTCAAATACCTCTTCTTCACTCTCTCCCAATCCCACCATCAGACCTGACTTAATCAAACCGGCTTTTCCCGACGCCTTAGCCTGCTGCAAAACGAGCAGCGTCCGGTCGTAGGTCGCTTTATGCCTGACACGCGGCGTCAATGCCCGCACAGTCTCAATATTATGGTTAAAGACATCTGGCCTTTGCTCTAACACAATATCAACGGCTTTTTGATTCCCATTGAAATCCGATGTCAAAACTTCAACTGCGCAATCCCGATTTTGAGCTCGCACTTCTCGAATAATCTCTGCAAGGTGTGCTGCACCCCCATCGGGCAAATCATCACGAGCCACCATTGTAATGACAACATGTTTGAGCCCTAGCTCTTGAACTGAAGCCGCAATACGGACAGGTTCATCAGATTCTGGAGGCTTGGGCTGCTTCGTAAAATCGATACTGCAAAATCCACAATTACGAGTACAAGCTTCCCCTAGCGCCAAAAATGTCGCTGTTTTGTGAGAAAAACAATGAAGTCGATTGGGACATTTGGCTTCCTCGCAGACCGTGTTGAGACGGTACTTTTTGACAATACCTCCCGTCTTGAAAAGCTGCCCGCCTTTGGGCATCTTCCGATGAAGCCAAGAAGGAAACCGCCCCTGCTCTGGTTCAGGGTTTTCCGGAAGATCATTCAAAACTTTGAGTTTACTCATTTCTTGATCTTGGGTGGAAAATGAATAGGAGTATCCATCGCAAGAAGCGCCGCTTCTAACCACGCCTCAGGAAGCGTCGGGTGAGCGTGAACAGTCTCTGCTAAACAATCAATTGTCAGCTCATTTGCGATCGCAAGCGTCGGTTCAGCAATGAGAGATGCAGCGTCGTGACCCACAACCTGTGCACCCAAAATTTGTCCTGTTTTTTTATCGATCACAATTTGTGCAAACCCTTCCGTCTCTTGAGTAGCAACGGCTTTACCGAGTGCCTGAAACGGAAATTTCCCCGTCACTGCTGAATATCCTTTTTCCTGTGCCTGCTCTAACGTTAATCCCACCATCGCAATTTCTGGAAGGGTAAAAATGACAGAAGGGACAGCCTCGTAATGCATAATCGCCTCTCCACCTGTCGCATTCACCGCTGCAATGATCCCCTGATGAGAAGCTACATGAGCGAGCATCACTTTGCCTGTGACATCTCCAATCGCATAAATCCCGGGCACAGCAGTCTCCATCTTCTCATTGACTTCAATCACTCCTCGATCCGTTGTCAAAACACCCGCGTGTTCGAGTCCTAATCCTTGTGAAACCACTTTTCTTCCTACGGCTACTAAGACAGCATCAACTTCGAGGACTCCTTGATCTTTCAATCGAAGAGTCACTCCTTTCGTTTGAACATCAACTCCTTCGACACTCACTCCGGTCCTCACATCGATCCCTTTCTTTTTAAAAGCTGCCGTTAGAACCTGTGAAATGGCAGCCCCTTGAGCAGCCACAATCGTCGGAAGAGCTTCCAAAATCACAACCTTGACACCCAATTCTGCATAAAGCGACGCAAACTCACAACCGATATAGCCACCGCCAACGACTGCTAAAGTTTTAGGAAGCTCTCGCATTTCTAAAATCGATGTCGAATTGAAAATTTTCCGGTGGTCGCAGGGAATTGCCGCAATATCAACCGGCTCCGATCCTGTCGCAATAATGATCGATTCTCCTTGAAGAATCCGATTGTCAATTCCTTTCACTTTAAGTTCTTTGGGACCTGTAAACTGAGCAGCTCCTCGCAAAATCGTGATCCCATTAGCCTGGATCAGCCCTTCTAAACTCTTACGGATTTTTGAAACGACGCCATCTTTGCGCTCCTTCATTTTTCCATAATCGAAGGTAATTGCCCCTGTTGTAATTCCAAAATCGGCAGCATGCAAAATCTTTTCCAAAACCTCAGCATGAGCAATGAGCGTCTTCGTTGGAATACACCCCACGTTTAAACAAGTTCCCCCCAGATTTTCCTTCTCAATGAGTGCGACTTTCTTGCCAACTTGCGCCGCCTTGATCGCAGCAACATAACCCCCTGGCCCCGCTCCAATCACAATCAAGTCGTAATATTCTTTGTCTGTCATATCTATACCTTTAGACCTCTTTCGAAAGAGGTCTTGTGTTCGAATTCTATCAAAGAATAAGGAAAAAAAACACCGAAAGTTATATGCTGAAAAATGAGGTACAAATTATGAAGCCTGCTGATCGTCAGAAAATATGTCCCAATTGCGATGGAAAAGTCGCTTATGATACGACTCAATGCCCTTACTGCTTCGCCACTTTACGCATGGAAAATTCCCCATCCCCTAAATCCCCCCCTCCACAAGACAGTTTTTCTGCTCTTTATACCCCTCCTTATAATACAAGCAAGCCTGCCGAGGCCATTTCTCCTCTCTATAGTGAGAAAGAGGCTTCTCATGAAGCTGCTAACGCTCAAAGTTTTTGGCCCCTCTTAGCTCTCACAGTCGGCGGCAACCTCTTGACTTTAAGCATATTACAACTTTTCTTTTCCGATCACGGCGTCGTCAGGCTAGAAATCAATGGAAGTTATTGGTTTTTAATGCTTTTAGTCTCACTTCCCCTCTTTTATCTCGGCTGGAAAAACCTCTCAAAAGATTAGCACTACGCTCTAACCTAGAGCGAGTTGTATAGTTAAAAAATATATTTAATTAATATATAATATTTTGTTATAATAGTGTTAATAAAGGATAATAAACTATTATGACAATACAAGAATATAGCTTTGTTAAAGATGATACGACGTCATTGTTTAAACCTGCAGCAAATGAGCCTCTTAAAGACAAGGTTTTTATTGAAAAAATCAATACCTTCTTTAAAGCGGCTGCGAACACTGCAGCTAAACAAAAAAACACCTCTCTTGAACAAGTAAAAAAATTTACCGCTCGCCTAAAACCTGCCGCTGACAACACATTTGAAATTAAACTTGTCATTGAAAGACCTGGCAAAAAACCTTTAGCACTGACTTTTTCTCTAGGAGAGACTCCCTTCACATTATCCGCTCCTGACCTCGTACAACCTGTTCAAAATACAGCCCCCATCCAAAGCCCGCCAGGAATTCCTAACACAGGCAATACCTGCTTCATGGCTGCCACTTTTCAAGCGATTATGAACGATGAAGTCCTAAGAGAGTTTATCAAAGACAAATGCTACCAGACATGGACAACATCCAACAATTCACAAACATCAAACGCTCTGAAGATTTGGACTGTCATCCAAGATTATCAAGATGGTCAACCTGTAGATCTTGCCTCTCTACGCTCTTTACTCTTATCAGCGAACGGACAACCTCTACAAGGGTATGAGAACGGTTCCACTGGCGATGCTGAGGAATTTCTCTATCGTATTCTAGATTGTCTAGATGCAAAAAACTATTATGACCCGCAAAATAACCTAAAAATTGGATTAGTCAAAGCAGTGAACTATACGTGTGTTCCTGTCAATGCGAACTCATCCGCACCAGGAATAAGAACCGTCAAGGACAACACCCCCTCTTTCGTACTCCAGGTGGATCTCACTTCTACAACAGGGCTAACAGGGCAACAAATTATCGACAGGATGCTTTCACCCCAATCTCATGAGGGAGAACCCTTCGATATTGACGGGGTCCGCTATCGTCCTACTCATCAATGCACCGTGATACAAACTCCTCCTGAGCGGTTTGCAATCTCTCTCAAACGGTTTGGTGCTATAGGAACTAAAAACAGCGCCCCTGTTGACATGCCAGAAACACTGAAAATGGCAGGGCAAAATTATCGACTCAAGTCGATTGTCGTTCACATTCCTGGTCACTACTACTCTTTCGTGAATAAGCAAGGACAGTGGTTTAAAGCCAACGACAGTATCGTCACCCCAGTTGATGACGTCACAGAAGGGCGTCAAAACGGATACCTCTATTTCTACGAAAAAATCTAAATACCTTCAGTAAACCCCAGCTCGGGCATCAAAGAAAGATTGGTCCGAAATTCCACCTCGGGTGGATCGATCTTTTGACGACGCACTTGCGTAGGAGAGGGAGTCTCTTCAGGCACCATCATCTGAAACTTAAAGAGTGCATGGGCAATTTCCACTTTCAGATTTGCGCTAAACGCATCGAATAAAATAAAAGCTTCGTGCTTGAACTCAAGAAGAGGATCTCGTTGGCCAACTACGCGTAAATGAACTTCTGTTCTTAAGTGATCAATATTAAGAAGGTGTTCCTGCCAGAGACGATCAATACTACGAATAAGAACGCTGCGAACCACTTCTTTTAAGATTTCATCCGCATCAATACGAGGAGCGTTAGCTGGCGCTTGCTGCTGCACGCGCTCAATCACATCTCTTTCATGAGCAATTTTATGTCTCAGGGCTGTCACAACTTTATCAATCGCCAGGTTTTCAATATCTTGAAGCTTGAGATAGTCGTTATCAAACTCTTCTGCTTCAAACGTCACAGGGAAATGCTCCATGAGCCATTGCCGGTACCCTTCGGGGTTCCACCCTCCTTCGACGGAGCGGTTGACGAAAAATTTCTGAGCCATCTGCAGACAAAGACTTTCAAGAACTTCTTCAGCTAGCTTGAGTGGGGCCGGGCTACGAAGTGCTTCATTGCGGAAGGCGTAGATCTCCGCGCGTTGCTTATTCATGACATCGTCATATTCGAGAGTGTGCTTACGCATCTGGTAATTTCTCTGCTCGACCCGTTTTTGCGCAGTCTCGATCGACTTATTGAGCACTTTTGCTGTAATGGGCTCGCCTTCCGGCGGACGGAACCTTTGAAGAAAAGCGGTAATCCGCGGCGAGGTAAACAATCTTAAAAGTGAATCCTCAAACGAGACAAAAAATTTAGAAGAGCCTGGATCGCCTTGACGAGCGCAGCGGCCTCTTAACTGACGATCAATCCGGCGGGATTGATGACGGGTAGTCCCAATCACATGTAGACCCCCTAAGGCAGCGACTCCCTCTTCAAGCTTGATATCGGTCCCACGGCCTGCCATATTTGTGGCAACGGTGATGCCACCTTTTTTACCGGCCATGGCGATGATTTCCGCTTCTTTGGCGTGATTCTTTGCATTGAGAACAGTATGCTCAAGTTTGTTTTGCTTTAGAATACGAGATAGTTTTTCAGAAATCTCTACCGACTCTGTTCCGATCAAGATCGGACGGCCTTGGCCGTGAATCATCTCAATTTCCTTGAGAAGAGCCGTATATTTCTCTCGTTCGGTCATGTAGACTTCGTCATCGGCATCTTTACGCTGGCCTGGGCGGTGAGTTGGAATAGCTAAAGACTCGAGCTTATAAATCTCTTTAAATTCATTGGCTTCGGTCATCGCAGTCCCGGTCATGCCAGCTAATTTTTTATAGAGGCGGAAATAATTTTGCAGAGTGATCGTCGCATAGGTCTGCGTCTCACCTTGGATCGCTAAATTTTCTTTAGCTTCAATGGCCTGATGGAGTCCATCTGAAAAACGGCGACCTGGCTGAGGACGGCCTGTGTTTTCATCAATGATGACAATTTTCTCTTCAGCAATGATGTAATCGACATCTTTTTCCATCAAAAGATGGGCTCTCAGTAGTTGACGCAGGTTATGCGCCCTTTCTTTTCTTTGGGCGTCGTCTTCGCGGAGTTTGACTTTCTTTTCCAGCTTACCCTGCTCATCCAGTGTCTCATCTTGGTCGATACAGGCGTACTCGTGACCTAAGTCAAACATCACAAAGTCATTCACAGAATTGCCCGTCTCACCCCATAGCTGAATCCCTTTATCCGTCAGCTCGTACTCACTGGACCGCTCGTCGATGGTGATATAGAGCTCTGAAAGAGCCGCTGCTTTTTCTTCTTTATTGGGCTCACCGTAATAATAGACATCCCATTGATCAATCTCGGATCGGAGGTTTGGATCTTCCTTGATCCGCTTGAGCACTTTATGGTGCGGCATCCCCTTGCTCACTAACCACAGCTTGCGGAAAGCCTCTTTAGCCTCGCTCTCCTCAGTTTTTGAGAGTTTACGCGGTTCGGTTTCATCAAGCCGTCCGAGACTTTCAAGCATTTTGCGCGCTTCATTTGCAATTTTATTACAAAGGTCGCGCTGAAAGCGGACCATATGAGCGACAGACTCTTTCAAAGTATCGTACATCTGTTTAGAGCCTGAAGCGGGCCCTGAAATGATGAGAGGCGTCCGAGCTTCATCAATGAGAATCGAGTCGACTTCATCGATAATGGCAAAATAATGGCCCCGCTGGCATTGCTCATCGGCTGATTGCGCCATTGAATTGTCTCTTAGATAATCGAACCCAAACTCAGAAGCTGTTCCGTAAAGGATGTCGGCTGCGTAAACGTCTTTTCTCTTGAAGTGAGGTGTCTGATTTGTCAAAGCTTCAACACGCAGTCCCAACCATCGAAAAATCGGACCCACCCATTCACAATCCCGCTGAGCCAAATAGTCATTGACTGTCACAAGATGAACAGGTTTCTGAGTCATTGCATTGAGGTATAGAGGCATCGCCGCTGTTAACGTTTTCCCCTCACCTGTCTGCATCTCGGCAATCGAGCCAAAGTGGAGAGCAATCGCACCTAAAATTTGAACATCGTAGGGGATCATGTCCCATTTTTGATTGTACCCTGAAACATGAACCTCGGTTCCACAAAGACGCCGACAAACCGCTTTGACAACGCCATACGCTTCAGGAAGGAGCTGATCGACAAGCTCTCCTTGCTCTAAGCGCTCACGAAACTCCTGAGTCTTCGCTTTCAATTGTTCATCAGAAAGCGCCGCTAATTTCTGTTCTTCTGCGTTCACCTGGCGAACGATTTTCTGATATTTCCTAAGACTGCGCGATTGCTGCGTTCCAAAGATCTGCTTCAAAATGCCAAACATGTCAACCTACTTTGTAGACGGAATTGTAGCAGTTTGTTGAAATTTAATAAATTACCAATTATAAGTTGTCCTCTATGGACCCTTGGGCGCCCAAAACTGCCATAAAAATTTTTTTAGCCTCTCTGCTGCTCTTCAGCTTCTCCAAGGAAGGCGAAGAAATTCGCATCCTCGATGAACTAATTGCTACAACCGAGCGGCAGCTTGTCCTTCAAAAAGAGTTAAAAATTCTTATTGTCAATTTCCAGTCCCAACAGGACCGTTTCCATCAAGGTCAACAAACCAAAGAGCTCGCCTCCCACATGGTCCGAACTGCATCGAAAATTTTGAGTCTGGCAGAAGAGGCCCATTATCTCCATCTTTTTTCTCCTTTTTTTACTGAAGAGCTTAAACTGTTTGCGGGTATTGCCAAAAAAAAATCGTTTACCCCAGAGATTGCTCCATGACGGCTCCGCGCTATCTTAATCGTCAGACCAGCCAAGAGATGACTGAAAAGGTGTATGGAAAATTCTTCATCGATCTTCTCTATGGAACAAGCTGGATCTCTCACCTCGTCTCCTTCATTTTAGTGCCGCTCTTTTCAAGAGTTCCCTTTTTCTCAAAACTCTACGGAACCCTCCAAAAAAGCCGCTGGAGCCGAAGAAAAATCCAACCCTTCATTCAGAAATTCCATGTCGACACCTCAGAGTTTTTAGAACCTCCTGAGTCATTTCAGTCATTCAACGATTTTTTCATTCGCAAACTTAAATCCGCCTGTAGACCCATCGCTCTTGGCGATCACATCGCAGTCCTCCCCGCAGATGGCCGCTATCTCGTGTATGAGAATATTCATGCTGCAGATGGTTTTTTTGTGAAGGGTCAAAAATTTTGTCTCGAAACACTTCTCTGCAGCCCGACCCTCGCACAAAAATATGGTGACGGCTCCATGGTCATCGCGCGCCTTGCCCCTGTCGACTACCACCGCTTTCATTTTCCTGTCAGCTGTACTCCCAGCATCCCCGAGCCCATCCCCGGCAAACTCTACTCCGTCAACCCCGCCGCACTCAAAAAACACGCTAACATCCTAGCAGAAAACAAGCGGGTGATCACCCACCTCGACACCCAATACTTTGGCACTGTGCTCTTCATCGAAGTTGGCGCCACCTACGTTGGCTCCATCCACCAGACCTTCCCTCTCCATCAACCTTGCGCCAAAGGGCTTGAAAAAGGGTATTTTTCTTTTGGGGGCTCTAGTCTGATTCTTCTCTTTGAGCCGCTACGTATTCAGTTTGACACCGATCTCCTCGATGCCTCCTCACGGCGCCTGGAAGTCCTCGGCCAGATGGGCCAATCGCTGGGCCGGGCTTTACAAATCGGACAAGCGTGATGCTTGCCTCTTGCAGGGCAATACTTCCGAGCAAAATAGATGATCTGGAGATGCACCTTAATCCAATCTTTCTTGGGAAAAAGCTTTTTCAAATCGCTTTCGACTTTTTCAGGAGTTTTGCCAGAGCTCAGGCCCCACCGATGAGCGCAGCGGAAAATATGGGTATCCACCGGAAAAGCAGGAACTTGGAACGCCTGCGCCATGACGACAGAGGCGGTTTTGTGTCCAACGCCCGGCAGCTCCTCAAGCTTAGCAAATGAGCAAGGAACCTTTCCTTCATACTCCTCCAGCAATATCTGAGAAAGATGCCAAATATTTTTCGCCTTCGTAGGAGAGAGCCCGCAGGGCCTAATGATCTTTTGAATCTCAGCAATCGGTAGTTGAACCATCTTCTGCGGAGTGGATGCTAGGGCAAAAAGATGGGGTGTAATCTGGTTGACCTTGGCGTCGGTGTTACGCGCAGACAAAACAACAGCGATGAGCAGCGTGTAAGGATCGGAGTGATTTAAGGGGATCGGAGGATTAGGAAAAAGATTATCTAAAATTTTCTGGATAAGACGAGCTTTTTCTTTTTTCATTTCCCGACACAAAATTTAGAAAAGATTGCACTCAAAATATCTTCGGTAATATGCGTGCCGATAATGGTTCCCAGTTCCTGAAGGGCTCTTCGCATATCTGCCGCAACAAACTCTGCAGAGACTTGGGATTGCAATCCTTCAATCACCAGCTGAACCGATTGGGTAGCGCCATCTAACGCTTGACGGTGGCGTAGCTGAGTGATCACAACTTCTTCCTTAGAGGGAGGACCTGAACGCCAAATTTTTTGATCGATCGCGCGGCGCAGCTCTTCGAGGCCTATTGCCTGTTTTGCAGAGACTGCCCATGACCCTTTTGGCTGAGAATGAGAAGAGGGCAAATCAATCTTGTTCCAGATCGTCAGGGTTTTTTCAGAAGGAGCTAGCTGAAGAAGAACGCTATCTTCATCTTGAATACCTCGAGTCGCATCTAGAACGAGCAAGACGAGATCGGCCTCTTGCATCGCCTGGCGAGACCTACGAATCCCTTCTTGCTCGACAATTTCGTCGGTGGCCCGGATGCCGGCTGTATCCACTAAACGGAAATGCAGTCCTCCGATCTTAAGATCGGCTTCGAGAAGATCTCTCGTCGTCCCCGGAATTTCCGTGACAATAGCCCGCTCTTTTCCCAGTAAAGCATTCATAAGGGACGATTTTCCCACGTTAGGAACTCCGGAAAGACAAAGCGTTAACCCTTCATGTAAAATCTTACCTTCGTGAAACGTAGAGCTCAGTTTCTCCATCTTTTCTTTTATTTTTTTCAAAGTGAAAATCACCTCTTCGAAAGCGGCAAATTCAAGCCCTTCTTCAGGAAAGTCAACCCACGCCTCCAAAATCGCAGCGATATCGACAAGCTCTCGCTGAAATTCCGCGATTTTCTTGGAAAGCGCTCCTTGCAAATGGCTTTCGGCAGCATGGAGGGCAAGGTCGTTTTTGGCAGCGATCAGTTGCTGCACAGCTTCTGCTTGGGCAAGGTCAAGTTTTCCATTCATATAGGCTTTGAAAGTGAACTCGCCAGGCATTGCAGCTCTAGCTCCTGCATCGAGAACTGTCTGCAGAACATGCCTTGTGATCAAGCTGCCTCCGTGACAGTGAATCTCGACGGTCTCTTCTCCGGTATAGGAGCGAGGGGCCCTCATTGGAACGATGAGCACTTCATCGACAGTTTCTTCTGCAGCATTAACGATGCGTCCAAAGTGAACCGTATGGCTAGGGTAGGAGCGGATAGGACCGGAATAGATCTTTTCGGCGACGTTAAACGCCTGGTCTCCCGAGATACGAATAACCGCAATTCCCCCTTCTCCCGGAGGGGTCGCAACAGCGGCAATGGTCTCTCCCTTCTGATAGGGCCTGTGAATGTAATGCATAGACAAAGTCTACCATAATTCTAGATCGATCTCAATGCTCCAGAGATCAGCTCGCTGAGAGTCGGCTCTTTTTGATGAGTAGAAAGTATTTTTTTGACAGCTTTTTGAGCATCCAAGGGATGATACCCCAGGTTAGTGAGTGCAGAAATGGCATCTCCCATGACTGAGGAGACAGCAGGAGTTGAAAGGGATGTTGAGGAGGGAGCATCAAATTTATCTTTGAGTTCCATCACCAGCCTTTCGGCTGTCTTTTTGCCAATACCCGGGACTTTAGACAAAAGCGCGGTATTTGCCTGGAGGACCGCCAGCTGAAAATCGGCAATATCGACATGCCCTAAGATGCCAATGGCCGTCTTGGGACCGATCCCGCTGATGGCGATGATCTGCTCAAATAGCCTCTTTTCATCGAGTTCTAGAAAACCGTAGAGCGTGTGTTCATCTTCACGGATGATCGGAGCAACATAGAAAAAAACTTCCCCGCCTAAAGAGGGAAGTTTCTGAAACGTCTTGAGCGAGATAACGATTTTGTATCCCAGCCCCCCTACATCAACAACAGCTTTGGAGGGGTGCGACTGCACCATCTTTCCACGGATAAATTCAAACATGGAATCTCCTCGCGTGAGCGTGACAAAGGGCAAGAGCTAATGCATCCGCCGCATCAGCAGGCTCTGGAAGCTGGGACAGTTTCAACTGCATCTGAATCATTTTTTGTACCTGGAATTTACTGGCAGCTCCATTTCCGACTACCGCTTGTTTGGCTTTGCGAGGACTATATTTATAAACGGCAACACCTCTACGAGCTGCTGCAATCAAGACAGCCGCATGAGCCATTCCCAATGTTAACGCACTTTTCACATTTTTGTGTACAAATGGCGTTTCGATAGCCAAAGCATCGGGTTTATATTTCTCGAGCAGATGGTCGATTCCCTCAAAAATAACCAAATATCTCTGATGATTTTCAAGCGTGCGGGGAGGTCTGATACAACCAAAATCGATCGGTTCCCAAGATCTAGGGGTCTGCCGGATTAAACCATATCCTGTCACCGCAGTGCCAGGATCGACACCAATAATTACCTGAGTCATTTATCTTTGGCTATTTTGTTCATATCTTGGACAATCCGAACCGCCTCTTCCATCTGTAAGTCATTCTCTCCAATATCTAGAGTTTCTTGATCCATCTTTTTGAGGAAAATTTGAAAATTCGGGTCGTGCTCAACGCGGTAAGCGCTATTGCCCTTCAAAGTGGAGAGCATCTGAAACCACTGCGACTCTTTTTTTTGCAGGTAAGGCAGGTAGTTCTTCTGAAACCACAGCTTATTGTGAGGAGGCACATCCGCAAGAGAATCGGCATAGGCCGGTGCGACCTGATCATTTTTTAATGCATAATCGAGGTATCTCTCGCCAATATTGTAAGGAGCATAGTCTGTCGGAACTAAGATGTCTGCCTTCACCCCTTCAATCTGAGTCGATCTTCCAGACACTGTATAATACCTACCGACCGTCACCTTGAAAAACGCTTCAGCAGCAGTATCCGTCACCGTTTGATATTGAATCGTCCCTTTCCCATAGGTTCTCTCATCACCCACCACGATTCCTACGCCATAATCTTGCAGCGCTTGAGCCACAATTTCCGCAGCCGAAGCCGACATTTTTGACGTCAAAACCACTAATGGTCCGTTGTAATAAATGCGCGGGTCTAAATTACGGAGATATTGGATTTCTCCTTCGGCATATTTTGAAATAACGACAACACCGCTGGTCATAAAAAGCCCAGCGACTTTGACAGCCTGGCTTAAAAAACCTCCCAGGTTATTTCGCATATCCAAAACAAGGCCGTGAAGCTTCCCTTGTTTCTTCAACTCTCTCAGTGCGACTCGAAGATCGGCTTCGCAACTGGGAGCCTGAGCACTTTCATAAAAAGAAGGGAGTGTCAGTTTTCCAATGATGCCATCTGCGAAAGGCTCAGCACTGTAAATGACCCTCTCATCTTCCATGAGAATTTTTTCTCGTTTAAGGTCAACACGCACTAAAGACTCTGCTCCCTGATTGTCACAGCGCTTCAGGCCCAGGTTGACCTCTTTGCGGCCATCTCCTTTCAGTCCATCCAACACTTCGCGATAAGAGGCATTAACGACCGGACTTCCATCAATCTCAACAAGAATGTCGCCGGGGATGATTTTTCCACACTTCTCAGCAGGCCCTCCATTGACCAGACCCGCAATTTCAATGCCATCTAACCCTTCACGGAGAACGACCCCAATCCCTTCGAACTGCTTCTCCAAGGAAGAGCGCATCTCGATAGCCTCTTCAGGACTAAAAAATGCCGTGTGAGCATCGAGCCCCCGCGCCATGGCTTTTAAGATATGCAGTGCAAAATAGTGCTCGCCCCCTTCATGCGAAGGAAAGTAGTTTCTTTCGTAATGGGAAAACCGTTTTTCATATAAACCGCAGACCTTCTGCCTTCTTTCGGCTGTCCAGAAATTTTGATCTTTATGTTTATTTTCCAGCCTAAATAGATTGACAAGCTGCATCCTTAAGCGTTTTTTAAGTTGATTGGTATTCGTTGCCACTTGAGAAAGATTATCGGAAAACCCAACGTCAAGAGCCTCTCCTTTAGCCATAAAATCGGCATAGAGCTCTTGTCTCCATCCCCGGACTCTTTCAATTGCCTTGACGATTGTTTTGTTCAGAGTTAAAAATTCGGGGTATTCATCCGCATAGTAGTGGTCGACAATACTTTCAATTTGTGACGAAGTCAGCTCCAGAAAAGCCCGTGTTTCCGACTGTGTCAAATAAATCCTCTGGGAATCAAACTGATCAATAAAATTTTTAAATGACCTTTTAACCACCAAAGATGACATCTCTTTTGCCTCAACATGGTAGCTGAACATCTCTTCCATGGTGTTGCGCACATCCGTCACCTTGAGCTGGTGACTGTGAGGAGCTGCGAAAACAGTCTTAATTAAAAAAAAGAAAACTAGGAAAGCGGTCTTGCGCATGTGAGGTGATCCTTTCCTATTAAAATACCTATAGGATATTAAAATTCATCTCTTATTTTTCATAAGATGCGATAACTCAGAGTTAAGCATGCGGATTCATCCCCATCTTTTCCCAAAAGTCATCAATAGATTCGCACTTGATACCGTGACTCTCTCTAAGCTCTTGAATAGCTTCCATCATTATACAAGCCCTTTCATCATGGGTACTTTCGATAGTAATTTTTACTTTTTCATGATGGGTTTGAGAATGAGCGTCCATAGAAACCTCCTTAATTGATTATAATCCCAGTCTACCGTATCCACAGTTGAAATACAAACTATTATAAATTAAAAACTTGCACTTATTACAAAAAAAACATCTTGAGACTCGAGCAAGCTGAGGGCCTAAAATTATACCGCTTAAAACCCTAAAATTGCCCAGCCTGCTCAATTTTTTTGCAATTAATCGGAAGTTCAGCTATATTTCCAACCTTATCTCTGGTTTTAGGTATAGCCAGCGAAGGTGAACATAGAGGAAAATAAATGCCGACAATCCACCAGTTAGTCCGGTTTGGTCGTAAAACAAAGACCCGGCGTCGTAAGTCTCCTGCTCTGCAGCAATGCCCTCAAAAACGAGGCGTTTGTCTACAAGTGAAGACCAAGACACCTAAAAAACCCAACTCAGCCCTACGAAAAGTGGCTTGGGTCCGCCTCTCCAACGGGCAAGAGGTCATCGCTTATATTGGCGGTGAAGGACACAACCTACAAGAACACAGTATCGTTCTCGTACGTGGAGGTCGTGTAAAAGACCTTCCCGGTGTGCGTTATCACATCGTCCGAGGAGCCTTGGACTGCGCTGCTGTCAAAGACCGCAAGCAAAGCAGATCCAAATATGGGGCTAAACAGCCCAAGTAATTGAGGATAGCTCCTAAAAGCTATTCTAGTTCGAGGAATCGAGCTGGCCCTTAAGTAGGGCACAGTGAAGAAATTGATTAAACTATAAGGAATAAAGTTATGTCACGCAGGCGTCGTGCTTTAAAAAGGCAAATTGATCCAGATCCCGTCTACAACAGCTATGTGCTAGCTAAATTCATCAATAAAGTTATGATTGATGGAAAAAAAGCGCTCTCTCGCAAAATCGTCTACAATGCCCTTGATCAATTCGCTAAAAAAGTCAAAGCTGAAGACCCTTTAGCTGCCTTCGAACAAGCCCTAGAAAATGCTAAGCCCACTCTCGAAGTTAAATCCCGCCGTATCGGTGGCGCCACCTACCAAGTTCCCGTTGAGATCCCCGCTGATCGTCGCACGTCAATGGCTATGAAATGGATCATCACTTACTCCAATGAAAAAGTCGGTAAATCGATGGAAGATGGGTTAGCGCAAGAGCTTGCAGATTGCTATAACAATCAAGGCTCTTCTATTAAAAAGAAAGACGATACCCACAAGATGGCCGAAGCCAATAAAGCTTTTGCCCATTACAAATGGTAGGACAAGATGAGTAAACGGCCTGAAACAGATACCTTAAAAGATGTTCGTAACATCGGCATTATGGCGCACATCGACGCCGGTAAAACCACGACCACCGAGCGTATTCTCTACTATTCCGGCCGTATTCACCGGATGGGTGAAGTGCATGAAGGCGCGACGACCATGGACTTCATGGAGCAAGAACGTGAACGCGGCATTACCATTCAGTCTGCTGCGACAGCCGTTTACTGGAAAGGGAGCAAAATTAACATCATCGACACTCCCGGCCACGTCGATTTTACCATTGAAGTTGAAAGGTCTCTCCGTGTTCTAGACGGCGCTGTTGCTGTCTTTGACGCTGTTGCAGGCGTCCAACCCCAATCTGAAACTGTCTGGCGCCAAGCCACTAAGTATGGCGTACCACGTATTGCGTTCATCAACAAAATGGACCGCGTCGGAGCTGATTATTTCATGGCCGTTAACTCTATGAGAGAAAGACTCTCCGGCTCTAATCCTGTTATCGTCCATTGTCCCATCGGTTCTGAAGGCGAATTCAAAGGGATGGTCGACCTCGTTAGCATGAAGGCCTACCTCTTCCTCGACGAGACTCTCGGCGCCAAGTACGAAACAACCGATGTTCCCGCCGATCTTCTCGCAAAATGCCAAGAGCTCCGCAGTCAAATGTTAGAAGAGCTCGCAACGATCGATGAATCGAATGAAAATTTCATGATGAAGGTCCTTGAAAATCCCGGCAGCTTAACCGAAGATGAAATCCATGCCGTGATCCGTAAAGGCGTTATCACCAACAGAATCAACCCCGTCCTCTGCGGAACTGCCTTCAAGAATAAAGGGATTCAGCCTCTTCTCGACGCCGTTGTCCGATGGATGCCTTCTCCTCTTGACCGCGGAACTATTAAAGGGATCAATATTAAGACTGGCGAGCCCCTTGAGCTGGCTCCTGATGATAACAGCCCTCTTGCGGCATTAGCCTTTAAGATCATGTCGGACCCTTATGTCGGCCGTTTGACCTTCATCCGCATCTATGCAGGAACCCTCTCCAAGGGAACCAACTTGATTAACACCACCAAAGACAAACGGGAACGCGTCTCACGCCTTCTGCAAATGCATGCCGATAAAAGAGAAGACCGCGATGCGTTCTTCACTGGCGATATCGCCGCTTGTGTAGGGTTTAAAGACACTTCAACTGGCGATACCCTCTGCTCCGAAGACCACGAGCTTCTCCTCGAGAAGATGATCTTCCCTGAGCCCGTCATCTCCATGGCAATTGAGCCCAAATCAAAAGCCGATCGCGATAAACTCTCTCAGGCCCTCTCCTCTCTCTCCGAAGAAGATCCGACCTTCCGCGTCAACACCAACGAAGAGACCGGACAAACGATCATCTCAGGAATGGGTGAGCTCCACTTAGAGATTCTCCGTGATCGGATGCTCCGTGAGTTCTCTGTTCAGGCCAATGTCGGTAAACCCGAAGTGGCTTATAAAGAGACCATCACGACCCCCAGCAAAATCGAAACTAAATACGTTAAGCAATCCGGTGGTAGGGGACAATACGCTCACGTCTGCCTTGAGATCGAACCGAATGAGAAAGGCAAGGGAAATGAAGTCGTCTCTGAAATCGTTGGCGGCGTTATCCCCAAAGAGTTCATCCCCGCTGTCATTAAAGGTGTTGAAGAAGGGCTTACAACTGGCGTCTTAGCTGGTTATCCTCTCGTCGATGTCAAAGTCGCCATTGTCTATGGCTCCTACCATGAAGTCGACTCTAGTGAAATGGCGTTTAAAATCTGCGGCTCCATGTCCGTGAAAGATGGCGCAAGAAAAGCGCACCCTATCCTCTTAGAGCCTATCATGAAAGTGGTTGTCACAACGCCTGACCAGTTTATGGGCGATGTCATTGGCGATATCAACCGTCGCCGGGGCCGCATCATGAACCAGACCTCCACCAAAAGCCATGTAGAGATTGAAACGGAAGTCCCTCTTAGCGAAATGTTCGGCTATTCAACTGAGCTCCGCTCTAAGACTCAAGGACGCGGCAACTACACCATGGAACCCAGCCACTACGAACGGGTTCCTGCTAAAATTCAAGAAGAGATTACCAAAAAGTAAGGAACATTTAATTATGGCAAAAAACCCCGTCCGTCAAAAGATCCGCATCCGGCTGAAAGGCTACGATCAACGGGTGCTCGATCGCGCCGTGGCAGATATTGTGGAGACTGCCAAACGTACAGGAGCCCGGATCGCCGGCCCTATTCCTCTCCCCAAAAAAACTGAACGCTACACAGTTTTGAGCTCTCCTCACGTGGATAGCAAAGCTCGTGAGCAGTTTGAAATGCACACCTATAGCCGCGTCATCGATCTCGTCAATCCGACTCCTGATACGATTGACAAGCTCAAAGTTCTACCCGTCGCCGCTGGCGTCGATATCAAAATCAAAGCCTAATTAGAACGCTTGCATCACTGCAAGCGTTCTCTATTTTTTAAGAAGAAAAACTTCTGGACGTGTTGAATAACATGTGAACCACGAAAGGTGGGAGCCATCGAGCCCTCTCAGGCCGCCACCACATTTGACCATCGAGAGCAGAGACGCCGCAAATCATCCGAAAAATAAAACTCGACGCAAATTTATAAAAAAAGTGATTCGGAAATTTGTGAGCTTGCCCAAGCCCATAAAGCAGACTGTTAGAGACAATACCAAAGCGTAAACGCCACTTATCATCCATCTTCTGAATCACAATTTCACGGCCAATAGCCCAGGCTACGCCTATCAGAGAATCGATCCCATCCTGCGTCTTTAGATCGCCAGGATGGCGAAGCGCACGAATGGCTACGATACCCATACCGCAAGAAATCACAAACCGGAAAACCATCGCTATTCTATGTCCTACAGTATCGAGGTAAGGATGCAATGTGGCCTCTTCAAATACGGCAAATAGGTTGGATTGCAAAAGCTCCGTTTTAAGATTTCCTAAAACATAGTCGCCTCTAATAGGCAATTTCCCGAGAGCCGCGATTCCTCGATCTGCCCAGGCTGCGATAACAAATCCTCGCAAACCTCTAGTCCACGCCGATTCCTGGCCTGCCATATAAGCCACGACAGCCCCCGCTGTACCGATCACGTCAAAATGCACGTTGGTGAACTGAAAGTTGTTAACCGCTCCACGAACCGTTTTTAGAATATTGGAAGTCATGACTAACCGCCTTAAGCTTTGAGGTTTAAAAGAAGCCATTTTACCCCACCAAACCATACAAAGCCACAACAAACATAACCCGCTAAACATAAACAAGATAAATATATAAAATACTATTGAAAAAAATTACTATATGTTTTATAATAATTATTAATAATAACAAATAAATAGGTAATAAAAATGTCTACGAAAAGCATAAGCAATTTCTGTCAAAATGTCGTTAATTTCGTTAGCTCTAGCGCACCAACACAAAAGAGCGTCTTACTAACCGCTGGCCTGGTAGGCCTGATTTCGCTTCCGTTCGTTGCACGCGCAGGTAAAGACATGATCGCCTCCTTATATAGCGAATCTACTGTCCCCATCCACGGCTGTCCCCTAGTTTTCCCTTCAAAATTATTTCCCCTAACCTCCTCCTTGATTAACCAACACACTCCAGGCCAGATTCGCGATACTTTAGTTGTTTGGGGAAAGCTTGCCTCCCAAATCGGCGTTACTGTTCATTTACAAGATAACATCACTATACCCGAGCAATTTAGTAGCTGGATGACTGAGCACGAAAATGCTCTTAACCAAATTGAAGAACTTGATATCAGCAATTGTTCTCTCACAACACTACTTCCACAATTAGGACAACTGATCAACCTCAAAGAATTGGATCTTTCAGACAACCAGCTCACAACACTCCCCTCTGAAATGAGTCAACTCAGCCAACTCCGCTACCTCAATCTCTCAAGGAATCAATTCAAGACGCTCCCGTCTGTGGTTGGTCAATGCGGTAAACTAGAAAGCCTTTACTTACAAGAAAACCGACTCACATCCCTCCCCTCTGAAATCGGCAATCTCAGCCATCTAGAGATTCTAGATCTCAGTTGGAATGAGCTCTCCGAAATCCCTCTTTCTTTGGCTGCGCTTTCTGGCAATTGCCACTTGTCAGCTTTAGGAAATCAATTTCCTGAGAAAACCACTGAAGATTTTCAAAATCAAATCGATCAGATCAAAAAAGCAAATCCTGATCAGGGCCCCCGTGCCATCATCTCCTCTAGAAAAGATATCCTGACATTGAGAACATTCTAAAAAAAGGGGATAACACTCTCAGTAGCACAACTGGCAGGAATTATTGTGTAAATTTAATTTTTTTATTGACTTCATGGGAAAAAAATGAGAAAAGGTAGCGCTTGACTCAAAGCTGAGTCAAGCGAGAAAACACAACATTTGACAAGGAGATTTCCATGAATTTTTTAAAGATTTTTCAAATAGGCTGCTCATGCCTTTTATTAAATTCGGCTATTGATGCCTCTAACTGTAATGAATGCTTGCCTTGCCTGCCAGTGTGCAGTCCTAGCCCTGATAACGCTAATCAAGACAACTTTGGCACCGCTTCATTCGGCGGCGGACCTGACGTGTGGTACACTATTGAAACCAACGCCTACCCAGACGTTGCTTTACTATCTCAAAATCGAAATAAAGGTTTATCAGAAGGTGGCGTCTATCTGTCTCCTACAGGGTTTACAATAGGTGAAGCTGGAAATTACTGGGTCACCCTTACAGCTACTTTGCAAAACCCCACTGCAGATTCCACCCTCCTCACTGTTATGCTTTTGGGTATTGACGATGTATTTGATCCAGCCAGCGTTTCACCTCTTGGCAATCTGGTAACTCTGGAGTCCGGAAAGATTACCCAAGTTCAAGCTATGGGAACATTGAAAAATGTTGCTTCAGGAACAAGACTATCTATTGTTGCTACCAATGCCGGCAGTTCTCCAACTACACCGATTACAGTGGTCTCTTGGAGTATTAGCGTATCCAAAATGCCCTAATTTTTGGGGTGATGCAAATAGTTAAAACCCGAGCTATTTTCTGCATTTCATGCAGAAAATAGCTCTCTTCACCTCTATCCAGAAAAGCTCACCTTTGGGCTGTTCACTGACAGGCACCTCGTGGAACAATATTGATAGACCCTCCGGGGCCAAAGATAAATGAAGGCGGAATCGAGGAAGCTGGTACTGGAGGAATAGAAGAAGACGATGATGAGACAAAATTAATGGTCCCGGTATTACTTTGATAACCCTCTTCTAGATTAATCGTTGGAAATCCGGCTAAGCTAGGGTTATATAGGATGTAGCCAGTATCACTGTTGTTATCTAGCATGCGTAGACAAAGTGTTCCCGGGGATGGTACACCAAAAATATTGAAATTGAGGCCGAGAACGCCGCCTTCTGCACCATTTTGAAAGAGGGTATTATTCGCAACTGTGGCTTTAATATTTCCCTCCCCTTGTACAGCAACCACGATTCCTCCTCCAAAGATGGTCGCTCCTGGAGCTTGCCCTCCTCTACTGACGGTGTTATTAACTATTGTGAGGGCGCAGTTGCCAGTTGACTGATTTGCAACGCCGATGCCCGCAGTTTTGCTAGCTGTGACTGTGTTAGCTTCGATCCAGCTGTTTTGAACACTACTGTCAATCATTTCCAAGAAAATTCCTAACGAAGGATTGGCCGTGACAGGAACAAGGGTCCCTGGTTGCACTCTATTGGAAGCAATAGAGGAATTAATCAAAGCATTGTTAAACGTAAGAACAGAGATCCCTAAGGCCTCATGATATAGACAGACATTGTCAATAATGGAAACTGTGGCCGTAGATGTTCCCATTCCTTGCACTCTAATCCCATTAGGTCCGGGGCCAGGAGGGAAGGGGCCTCCTTGGACACCCTCAAAGCCTATAGGAGCTATTAACGTGTTGTGAACCACATCAATCACATGATTAGAAGTTCCATTCATTCCGATGAAAACCCCAAATCCTCCATGATTATTAAACGTGTTGTTCAAGACAGCAATCGTTGCAGAGGTGTTTGTATCATTGATAATAATTCCGTTAGAGTTTTCATCGACAATGCTGGTTGTGAAAAAGTTGCCCGCAATGGTGATGTTGCCAGAGAGGTCTGTTAAATTAATAGAC
>JAHFTQ010000002.1 GCA_023265455.1 Parachlamydiales bacterium | reverse complement strand
TTCTCTATAGGCGACCGCAAGGCGCGGGCACGACGGATATAGCCAAGTGGCAATTTCCGAGTGCCCGCAACACAGCGGTCGCCATAGAGAACAGGAGATGTCAATCCAAAAATTTGGGAAACTCAAGTAAATATTCCAGGATGTGGATCGCATTTAAAGCAGCTCCTTTTAAGAGTTGATCGCCGACCACCCAAAGATCAAGAGTATTAGGGTTGGAGAGATCTTGCCGGATCCTTCCGACATAGATTTCATCTTTTCCTGAAGCATCGCTTGGCATAGGAAATCGGTTGTTTTCCCAATCTTCTAAGACAATCACACCGGGAGCTTGTTGCAAGATCTCTTTAGCCTGTGCAGGTGTTAGGGGTTCTTCGAACTCGACATTTAACGCCTCTGAGTGGGCTCGAAGTACGGGAACTCGGACGCAGGTGACACCAATACGTAGTTCGGGTTCTTGCAAAATTTTGCGGCTCTCTTCGACAACTTTGATTTCTTCTTCGTTATAGCCAGAAGGTGTCATGGGAGCGTTGTGCAAGAAAAGATTGAAAGCATACGGGTGAGGCATGACTGAGCGATGGAACGGACGGTTTTCCAATGTCGCATAGGTCTCTTGTTGTAGCTCGACCATCGCTTGATGTCCTGCACCGCTTGCGGCTTGGTAGGTTGTTGCCATGATGCGGCGGATGCGGACTTTTCGGTGTAAGGGGGCAACGGCGAGTAGCATAACGGAGGCGGTGCAGTTAGGAGAAGAGATGATGCCGTGGTGATTTTTCAGAGTGTGAACGTTGATTTCAGGGATGACAAGAGGGACGCTGGGGTCCATGCGAAAGGCTGAACTGTTATCGATCACGGTGCAGCCTGATGCCACAGCCATAGGAGCATAGATCGAAGAGACGCTTTTCCCGGCGCTGAAAAGAGCAAAGTCGATACTTTGAAAAGATTTTTCTGTCAGAGCTTCAAGAGTGAGGGGCTTTCCTTGAAAGAGGACTGTTTTACCTTCGGATCTAGGTGACGCAAAGCAATGGATTTCTTGAATAGGAAATTGCCGCTCTTCCAAAAGGCGGAGCATCTCTTGGCCAACAGCGCCTGTGGCGCCGATGATTGCAACCCTGAATTTTTTCATGATATGGCATATTAATTTAGCTTGCCCTATGATTAGGAATCTACAGTTTTTTATGGAAAAAAAGATTTTAAAAGCCGTTGAAGATGGGATTAAGGCTATCGAGTGTCTGAAAACACCCGAGGGTCTACAATTTATTCAAAATGCTGCTCGTCTCATGGCCGATTGTTTTCGGCAAGGCAATAAACTTCTCATCGCAGGAAATGGGGGAAGTCTTTGCGATGCGATGCATTTTGCTGAGGAGATGACAGGGATTTTTAGGTATAAGAGAAAAGCCCTTCCTGCGATTGCTCTCTCAGATCCGGGTCACCTGACCTGTATGGCTAACGATGTCGGCTATCACGATGTTTTCTCAAGGGCCATTGAAGCTCTCGGAAAAGAAGGGGATATCTTTGTGGCGCTGACGACCAGCGGTAACTCTTCCAACCTTGTCCAAGCTGTTCCTGTCGCCAAGGCCCTGGGGTTGAAGACGATCTCTTTTCTAGGAAAAAGCGGCGGCAAGCTCAAAGGGATATCGGATCTAGAATGGATCGTTGAAGGGTTCTCTTACTCCGATCGGATCCAAGAGGCTCATATGACAGCGATCCATATCATCATCGAAATGATCGAGCACGAATTGTTCTAATTTCTACGAAATCATCATAATAAATATTTTAGGCAACGCCTGGTGAATTAAGCCAACTTACCTTATAATGGCGGGACCGTACATGGAAATTGAAACATATATTTTGGATGTGATGGAAGGGAAGCGGCGAGGCAAAAGCCTTCTCCGCGCTTTGAGCTATCTTTACCAAAGCGGCGTGGCTTTACGCAATGCTGCCTATGATCGGGGGTGGATCAAGGCTGTCGATTGTGGGTTGCCAGTTGTCAGCGTTGGAAATATCGTTGCAGGAGGTACAGGCAAAACCCCTTTTGTTAAGTTTCTTGCGAAGGAATTGATGCAGGATTTTCGAGTCGCGATTCTCTCTAGAGGCTACCGCTCCTTAAATGAAAAAACCGGAAACAGTTTGCGTGTGACTGCTGAAACCCCTGTTTTGGATTGCGGAGATGAGCCATATTGGCTAGCCAAAAATCTTCCCCAGGCTCAGGTATGGGTCGGCAAAAACCGCGTAGAGTCTGCGATGAGAGCTCGGGATGCAGGTGCTCAGATTGTCATCCTAGATGATGGGATGCAGCACCGGCAACTCAAGCGGGATTTTGAAATTGTGCTTGTCGATGGAGAAGACCCTTTTGGAAAAGGATTTTTTCTGCCAAGAGGATTGCTGCGAGATTCCCCCCACCGTTTAAAAAATGCCGATCTGATTGTCGTGAGGGGACAGGTGGATGAGCAGTTGCGATGTTGGACAGAGGCTCCGTTGGTTTTTGCTCAGACGAAAACTGAGATGACGCTGGAAGGAAAAAAAGTTGCTCTGTTCTCGGCAATTGCAAATCCTCACCGTTTTGTCAAATCTGTTCGTGAGGCGGGAGGAGAGGTTGTTGCGACGCTGTTCAAGCCGGATCACGATGTTTTTTCTACGAAAGAGTTAGAGGAGTTTGCTGAAAGGTCGCGGGCTGATATAGTGATTTGTACTGAAAAAGACGAGGTCAAGCTCCCTGCCACAGGACTGCCTATTATAGCGCTTTCTAGCTATTTGGAACTGACCGGCAATCTCGCTGCATGGGAAGAGATGCTTAACAAAATTAAAACACGAGTTAAAAAATGACACAAGAATATCAAATCACGCTTCCTAAGTTAGGAGAAAGTATTGTCAGCGCAACCGTTGTTCAATGGTTCAAAAAAGAGGGGGACACAGTCAACCTTGATGAACCTTTGTTAGAAGTCTCTACTGATAAGGTCAATAGTGAAATTCCTTCCCCTGTCTCTGGTGTCTTGCAGAAGATTTTAGCGGGGCCTGAGCAAGAGCTCCAGGTCGGGGACGCTCTGGCCACGATTCTTCAGCATCAATCTCCCCCAGCTGAGCGGCAATCTGTGCGCGCTCCGGTCGAAACGGCCGCAGTCAGTGCCGATATGCAGAACTTTTTCTCACCAGCGCTTTTGCGCTTAGCTCGTGAACATCACATCAATTTAGAAGATTTAGAGAAAATCCCAGCTACGGGAGCGGGAGGTCGCCTGACAAAGCGAGATCTCGAGCTCTATATTGAAAAACGGGCTCCCGTAGCCAACAAGCCTTGTCCTGTCATGACAAAAAGTGCAACGACCGATATCGAAAGAGTCAAGATGACAGGGATGCGCAAAGCCATTGCTGAAAATATGGTCCGCTCATTTTACGAAGCTCCCCATGCAACCCTTGTCACAGAAGTTGATGTGACCTCTGTCATGAAGCTGATCCACAAAGAGAAGGAGGCTTTTCTCGCGCATCACGGGGCCAAGCTGACGATTACCAGTTTTGTTGCAAGATCTATCAGCAAAGCGTTGCGAGAATACCCTTTCCTCAATTCTTCGTTGGAAGATGATACCATCGTGGTCAAACGGTTTGTGAACATCGGAATTGCGGTTAGCGTCGATCAAGGGATCTTGGTTCCTGTTGTCAAAAACTGCCAAACGTTAATGCTACCAGAGCTTGCAAAAGCCATTGGTGATCTCTCAGCTCGTGCACGGACGGGCAAACTCAATCCTGCAGATGTGCAAGACGGTACCATTACCCTGACGAATTTTGGAGTCTCAGGGGTGATGATGGGGATTCCGATCATCCGTTATCCTGAAGTTGCAATCCTAGGGTTGGGAGCCATCCAAAAGAAAGTGGTCGCTCTTGATGATGACACTTTCGGAATCAGATCGGTCATGCATGTCTCTCTCACCTTCGACCACCGCGTTATCGATGGAATGTACGGTTGCGGATTTTTAAATTCCCTGCGTGAGCACCTAGAGAAAGAAGCCTCGCTTTAACCTTCAGCTGAAGTATAACCATAGACGCCATCGAAGGTGTAGAGGTTTTCTGTTTTGAAAACATCGTACCCATCTTCAATGAATTGTTTCAGAAGATGGGTGATCTCAGAAGCTTGAACTGTTTTTCCATCTTTAGCAAGAAAGCGGCATCGCCATTGCTCAATGCAAAATGTCTCAGGATGGCCCCCGGGCCAGACACGCACACCTCTGTTGGTAATCATGAGGAGCTTCAGTGGCGAAGGATTGAGGGCGCAGATTTTTTTCTGGAAAGCCTCGGCTTTTTCTTTTGCGTAGATGAAAAGATCAACACCCACGAGTTTTCTGTCGATTTTTTCTTTGCGCGGAACTAGCAAAGGAATAATCTTAGAAGTCGCCTTATAGACGGGAGATTTTAGCTGGCGCGGCCTGCTGCCTAAATTTTTTACAACAGCCTCTGCAAATTCTTTTGTGCCTACTAGCAGCTTGCTCGTCTTGTCTTTGAAAATATCGTACGTGTGAATGCCGTCCTCAATCGTCTTGAGCCACGCGTTATGGATGCGTGTAGCCAGTTCTGCTTCGCCAAGATATGCCATCATCATGACGCTAGCTAAAAGCAGTCCTGAAGGGTTGGCCACATTTTGACCAGCTCTACGAGGGGCAGAGCCGTGGATCGCTTCGAACATCGCGCCGTGGTCGCCGATATTGGCTGACGGTGCAAGGCCGACAGATCCGGAGATTTCTGCAGCCACATCGGAGAGGATGTCTCCATAGAGATTAGGCAGTACAATCACATCGAACATCTCAGGGCTATCTGCTAATTTGGCCGCTCCAATATCGACGATCCAATGTTCATGGGGAAGATCGGGGTACTCTTTAGCAATCTCATCGTAGACTTTATGGAAAAGACCGTCTGAAAATTTCATGATATTGTCTTTCGTAAAGCAGCACATTTTTTTTCTGCCTGCATGGCGTGCGTACTCGAAAGCGTACCGAATAATTTTTTCCGATCCTTGACGACTGATCAGCTTGTGAGAGACCATGACATCGGGTGTTTGCCGGTATTCAATGCCAGCGTAAAGATCTTCTTCATTTTCACGGACAATGACAAGATCCATTTTAGGGTGCTTAGTCTCTACAAAAGGGGCATACGAGATACAAGGGCGGATATTGGCATAAAGACCCAGAGTCGTCCGGACCGTGACATTGAGGCTCTTGAATCCTCCTCCCTGGGGTGTTGTAATCGGAGCTTTGAGAAAAGCCTCACTTTTCTTGATGGCTTCCCAGGTATGAGCCTCGATTCCCGTTGGAGCGCCTCGCTGGTAAACCTTTTCTCCAATTTCCACTTTCTGAATATCGAGTGGAGCCCCTGCCTCTTTCAGGACATGCAGAGTCGCTGCCATGATCTCAGGTCCAATTCCATCCCCTTCCGCTACCGTAATTTTATGCATAAGTGGTTTCCCTCTTTTTTTGACATTATCCTCTTCTAGCAAAAAAGCCAATAACCTATCATCCTTAGTTCAGGAATAAACATGTTAAGAAATTTATTTAAAGATCAGCAGCGCCACCTTGAATATTATTTCCAACAAGTGGATGTCGCTCAAACTCAGGCCGTTTTAGACCTCTGTTTGCAAACTAGAGGTTTATTAATTTTAACAGGCGTTGGCAAAAGTGGAATTATCGCTGAGAAAATCGCGATGACCTTTGTGTCGACAGGAACCAAAGCTCTTTACCTTCCACCGACGAATGCTCTCCATGGAGATATGGGCATTATTTCACAAGACGATACCGTCATTTTCTTAAGCAAAAGTGGAGAGTCTGAAGAGCTGCTGAGCATGATCCCTTTCCTTCAGAAACGAGGCGCTAAGATCATTGCACTGGTCTCCAATCCACAAAGCCGTTTAGCCCTTCATGCGGATGCTGTCATGGTGCTTCCCGTCGAAAAGGAGCTATGTCCCTTTGATCTAGCGCCCACGATTTCCACGGAAGTTCAGCTGCTCTTTGGTGACGTCCTTGCCATTGCCCTCATGAAAAGCAAAGGATTTACCCTGGCTGCCTATGGGGAAAACCATCCCTCAGGGACCATCGGCAAGAAAGCCACCATCAAAGTTGAAGACATCATGGTGAAAAAAGAAGAACTTCCCCTCTGTTCTCCTGCGGAAAAATTGCAAGATATCCTAGAAGAATTTTCAAATAAGCGTCTGGGTTGCATTCTCGCTATTGACGATCTAGGGCATCTTCAGGGGATCTACACCGATGGAGATCTCAGAAGATCTCTCCAGGTTCTGGGCTCCGATGTGATGCAAAAAACCGTAGGGGATCTGATGAACAGCTCCCCTCTATCGACGACGCGGGATGAACTCGCATGGGAAGCGCTCAAACGGATGAGAAGAGAGCCCAAAAGATGGATCACAGCTTTACCTGTTTTGGAAGAAGGGCGCTTAGTAGGACTCGTTCGCATGCACGATATCGTTAACAAGGGAATTTTTTAATGGACATATCTTATATTCTGATCTTAGTCATTTTCGCCATTGGGTATTTAGCAATCATTTTTGAGCACCTTCTTAAAGTTAACAAATCAGCTGTTGCTCTTTTCATGGCAGTCAGCTGTTGGGCCGTATTTTTTGTGGGCAGTCCCACGGAAATGGCTCTCAATATGTCTAGTCTCAAAGAGCATGTCGCAGCTGTCGCTCAGGTTGTTTTCTTTTTACTAGGTGCGATGGTCATTGTTGAGCTCATTGACGCTCATCAAGGATTCAAAGTCATCACAGATGCGATTCGGACAACATCACAACGCAAGATGCTTTGGCTGATTTCATTCATTGCATTTTTTCTATCGGGCATCCTCGATAACTTAACGACGACGATTTTGATGATTTCTCTCTTAAGAAAGATGATTCCAACTCCTAAAGATCGATTTTTGCTCTGTTGCCTCGTGGTGGTTGCGGCCAACGCAGGAGGTGCCTGGACCCCTATTGGCGATGTCACCACGACTATGCTATGGATCGACGGGCAAATCTCTTCTTTATCCGTCATGAAGGCGCTTTTTACTCCTAGCTTAATTTCTTTGCTTGTTCCTCTCCTCTATTTCACCTTTCGTGTTAGAGGAAAACTACCCGCCCTTGAAAAGACGATTGAGCGCAAGGAAGAGCCTGGAGCGCGTATTGTTCTTTTGCTGGGGGTGGCTTCCCTCGTTTCAGTGCCTATTTTCAAGGCTGTGACAGGGCTGCCTCCTTTCATGGGAATTTTGATTAGCCTTTCCCTCCTATGGCTTCTCACCGATGGACTGCACCCGACCGAAGAAAGACGTCATCTAAGAGTCCCGCACATCCTTGCCAAAGTCGATATTTCCAGCGTGTTATTCTTTTTAGGTATCCTCCTTTGTGTCGGTGCCTTAGAATCGGCTCATCTCTTAAATGATTTAGCAGTCTGGGTGGGCGAAAAGATCCAGAGTTTGCCGATGATCGCAACACTCATTGGAGTCCTCTCAGCTATCATTGACAACGTTCCCCTCGTTGCCGCGACCATGGGGATGTATCCTCTGGAGCAGTTCCCCACAGATCATACCCTTTGGCACATGATCGCTTATGCTGCCGGAACAGGAGGTAGTCTGCTGATCATCGGCTCTACTGCTGGCGTAGCTCTCATGGGGATCGAAAAGATCGATTTCATCTCTTACATGAAAAAAGTCACAGTTCCTACTCTTGTGGGATATCTTGCAGGGATGGGAGTGTATCTGGCTTTTTCAGGATAGGAATTTGGATGATGAGGCCCCTGTTGCTGAAGGTGGCGGTGATGCTTTTAAGATCCAACCTATTTTCTTCGAAAGGGATCATTGTTGTTACAAACCAATAAGATGGTAGCGTGTTGTTAAAAACTTCCATGCCGGGAGATCTTTCGAAGGTTTTCGATGAGTCAATCAGTACCATCAGCCGACGTCCATCGAGTAAAATAGTTGGTTGTCCCCACGCGAGGATTTCCAGAAAAAAAAGCCGTTCTTCATCTTTTTTCCACAGCGAGGAACGCATTTGGGGTGTTTGAAAGGAAGGTAATACTGATAATTCTGAAAAATCGAGAGAGATAGTCCCCGGAATATCTAGCTGAATACGCTTTGTCGAAGGAGAGAGAATCGTCTTAAGCGGTCCCCCACCGCTATCAGGACGTCCCCAGACAAAGTAATCGTCTGGAATATCCTTATCATATCTGACGACAGCCATTGATTCGCTAGCCTTTTGGGCACTGGCTCTCAATTTTGTGTCCAGGGAACGATCTACATTATCTAAAAGAAAGAGCTGTTCCTCTTGAATAAAGATGACTTGATTTCCATGTCTTGCCTGAGAAAAAAGGCAAGAAGGAAGTTCTAGAGTAGAATTTGTAGATTTGGTGCTGATCGCACTGTCACAATAACAGTCTAGAGGATCAACTTTCAGTGCAGCGCCATTCACGAGGCGAATCGTTTCTCCGAAGCGATATTTTCGGTCTGCCCCAACATAGGAACCAGAAGTAAGCAGGCGAAAACTTCCTTTGATAATGGTTCTATTGAAGTTCTCTATAAATTCATCGAGTTCGGCTCTTTGCATGCGTTCCCCAGGAGTAAATGAGGCCATGGTGTTCGATGGTTTAATTTTGTTGATGTCTGCGCTAGGAGTTATTAATTGCAAAGGAGGCTGTTCTTGCCCAGACTGTACGGGGTTATCTGTAGCTAGGGGTTGGTCTGAAACGGGGGCTGCCGGGGGATGTTCCTGTTTCGGAGGGCTAGCTTTTGGGCTAAAAAATAGGTTATAAAACCATAGGCAAATATTTTGAATCCAAGCGATACATCTCCCCCATAAGGAGGGGCTATCCCCACCTGAAGAGCTCATAGAGCTGGACGTCCATTCAGAGGGAGTAGGAGCTAGGGGAAGAACTGGGGCCGTATTTGGTGGGGTCGGACCAGGAATTTCTGTGTGTCTAACAGGGTTCATTGACATATTTTTCTCCGAAGTTTCGAAAAACGATTTTATGCCAATTTCTCCTATGAGTAAAGCGGTATTTTGGGAGGTTATTTTAAATAGTAAAATTAATTTTAAATGAAAAGATGTTGCGGAAAAATCCTGGCCTTTAGTATGTTCATGGCTTCCTCAAATGCAATGTTGGGTGAAAATGCAGCGGTAAAGCTGCAAATGCTGTTTAGACAAGTCAAGAGAAGCGATGTGCAAGCAATATAATAAGCTTGTGCGTTTGGAATGATTTATCATTCCAAATGCCTTTTAACAATTTTTTAGAATTTTTATACAAAATTAAATTCTCAATTTGAGAATTTGATCTTGGTTCAGATTGAATGCTGACAGTGTGGATGAGGCATGCAAGTCGAACGAGATTGTAGGGTAACCTGCAATTTAGTGGCGGATGGGTTAGTAATACATGAACAACTTGCCTCTAACCTGGGGATAACGGCTGGAAACGGCCGCTAATACCGAATGAGGTGGCGAGGGGATTCCTTCGTTTATCAAAGTAGGGGACCGGGAAACCGACCTTGCGGTTAGAGAGAGGTTCATGCGATATCAGCTAGTTGGTGTGGTAATGGCGCACCAAGGCTAAGACGTCTAGGCGGATTGAGAGATTGACCGCCAACATTGGGACTGAGATACTGCCCAGACTCCTACGGGAGGCTGCAGTCGAGGATCTTTCGCAATGGGCGCAAGCCTGACGGAGCGACACTGTGTGAGTGATGAAGGCTTTCGGGTCGTAAAACTCTTTTGTTTGGGAACAAGAACGATCTGTGAATAACAGGTCAATTTGAGGGTACCAGAAGAAAAAGTACCGGCTAACTACGTGCCAGCAGCTGCGGTAATACGTAGGGTACAAGCATTAATCGGAATTATTGGGCGTAAAGGGCGCGTAGGCGGAGATATAAGTCAGGTGTGAAATACCAAAGCTCAACTTTGGTGCTGCATTTGAAACTGTATTTCTAGAGGACTGACGGAGAAAGCGGAATTCCACGTGTAGCGGTGAAATGCGTAGATACGTGGAGGAACACCGGTGGCGAAAGCGGCTTTCTAGTTTTTACCTGACGCTGAGGCGCGAGAGCAAGGGGAGCAAACAGGATTAGATACCCTGGTAGTCCTTGTCGTAAACGATGTGTACTTGATGTAGCTAGGCTCAACCCTGGCTGTGTCGGAGCTAACGCGTTAAGTACACCGCCTGAGGAGTACGCTCGCAAGGGTGAAACTCAAAAGAATTGACGGGGGCCCGCACAAGCAGTGGAGCATGTGGTTTAATTCGATGCAACGCGAAGAACCTTACCTGGGCTCGAAATGCAGAGGGCGATATCAGAAATGATATTTTCCGAAAGGACTTCTGTATAGGTGCTGCATGGCTGTCGTCAGCTCGTGCCGTGAGGTGTTTGGTTAAGTCCAGCAACGAGCGCAACCCTTATCATTAGTTGCCAACACGTAAGGTGGGGACTCTAATGAGACTGCCTAGGTTAACTAGGAGGAAGGCGAGGATGACGTCAAGTCCGCATGGCCTTTATGTCCAGGGCTACACACGTGCTACAATGGTCGGTACAGAGGGCTGCAAGACCGTAAGGTGGAGCAAATCCCAGAAAGCCGATCTCAGTTCAGATTGTGGGCTGCAACTCGCCCACATGAAGTCGGAATTGCTAGTAATGGCGTGTCAGCAACAACGCCGTGAATACGTTCCCGGGCCTTGTACACACCGCCCGTCACATCATGGGAGTTGGTTTTGCCCAAAGTGGCTGACTCAACCGTAAGGGGAGAGGTCACCAAGGTAAGGCCGATGACTGGGATGAAGTCGTAACAAGGTAGCCCTACCGGAAGGTGGGGCTGGATCACCTCCTTTAAGGACAATATGGTAGTCGACCCTCCGTCGACACCATTAGGTTGAGCAAGCTTGTTATATCTTGTATCATCGCTTCTCTTCTCTTGTTTAACAGCAAGAGAAATCGTGGAAACACGGTTTGTTATCTTGAAAAGTTCGGATAAGTAAAGTAAGTTTTAATTAAATTTTAAGTATTCAATTAAATCAATGCGCAATTTTCACTGATGTAAATTAGCGCTTGAGGAATAATTCACAATATTTTTTATTTTACGGCGAATTAGCAGCTAAAGATTTTTGATCAAGTTGCTAAGAGCTGTTGGTGGATGCCTTGGTATCGACAGGCGATGAAGGACGCGCAAACCTGCGATAAGCTCCGGCGAGCTGGAAAGAAGCTTTGACCCGGAGATTTCCGAATGGGGGAACCCAGTGGGAGTAATGTCCCACAATTGCTGCCCGAATTCATAGGGTAGCAAAGCAATACCTGCCGAAGTGACACATCTCAGTAGGCAGAGGAAAAGAAATCTATAAGAGATTCCCATAGTAGCGGCGAGCGAAGTGGGAATAGCCCAAACCGAGAATTTCGTATTCTCGGGGTTGTAGGGCTCATCACATGCGTATTTCAAGTCTTAGCTTAATCATCTGGGAAGATGAGTGAAACAGGGTGATAGCCCCGTGAGCGAAAAGATAAGAAGGCGCGATGAGTACCTGAGTATGACCGGCCACGGGAAATCCGGTCTGAATCTGGGGGGACCACCCTCCAAGGCTAAATACTCGTCGATGACCGATAGTGAACCAGTACCGCGAGGGAAAGGTGAAAAGAACCCCTGTTAGGGGAGTGAAATAGAACCTGAAACCAACAGCTTACAAACGGTCGAAGGCCTATGCCCACTTTGTGGGAATGGCTGACGGCGTGCCTTTTGCATGATGAGCCAGCGAGTTGCGTTAAATGGCGAGGTTAAGGGACTGAAAACGTTCTGGAGCCGAAGCGAAAGCGAGTGTTAATAGCACGATTTAGTCATTTGATGCAGACACGAAACCAAGTGATCTATCCATGGTCAGGATGAAGCAGGGGTAATACCCTGTGGAGGTCCGAACTAGTAACTGTTGAAAAAGTTTTGGATGAACTGTGGATAGGGGTGAAAGGCTAATCAAACTTGGAGATATCTTGTTCTCTCCGAAATAACTTTAGGGTTAGCCTCGGCATGACATTCTTGGGGGTAGAGCACTGAATTCATTAGGGAGGCGCAAGCCTTACCGACGGGAATCAAACTCCGAATACCAGGAATTTTGCCGGGAGATAGACTGTGGGGGATAAGCTTCATAGTCAAAAGGGGAACAGCCCAGATCGCTGATTAAGGCCCCAAATTCTATGCTAAGTGAGAAAGGAAGTGAAGTTTCAAAGACAGTTGGGATGTTGGCTTAGAGGCAGCCATCATTTAAAGAGTGCGTAACAGCTCACCAATCGAGAGACTTCGCGCCTATAATATTCGGGACTCGAAGCATAGAGCCGAAATCGCGGATGTGCTAGCAATAGCACGTGGTAGGAGAAGCGTAGTATGTGCAATGAAGATGTACCGTGAGGAGCGTTGGAGCGCATACTAGTGATAATGCATGGCATGAGTAAACGATAAAGAAAGTGAAAATCTTTCTCGCCGAAAAATCAAGGTTTCCAGGGTAAAGCTCGTCTTCCCTGGGTTAGCCGGTCCCTAAGCCAAGGCGGAAACGCGTAGGTGATGGGAAGCAGGTTAAATATTCCTGCGCCGCCGTAGATGATACGACGGGGTGACAAAGTAAGTTAAGCATGCGGACTATTGGATGTCCGTTTCGAGATGGGGTGGGCCACCAGGTAAATCCGGTGGTATAAAACTCGGTCTTGGACAAGGGGAATCTCACGAGGAACCGATGATGTAGCGCGACACTTTCAAGAAATAGCCCCTAGTTTTCGAAGGCGACCGTACCAAAACCGTCACAGGTGATTAGGATGAATATTCTCAGGCGCGCGAGATAACTCTCGTTAAGGAACTCTGCAAATTACCCTCGTAACTTCGGGAGAAGAGGGGCCTTCTTTCGTCATCGACTTCGCGTCGAGAAGCGAAAGGAGGTCGAAGAGAAATGGCCCAGGCGACTGTTTAACAAAAACACAGCACTATGCAAACTCGTCTAAGAGGAAGTATATGGTGTGATGCCTGCCCAATGCCAAAAGGTCAAAAGGAGGCGTTAGCCGCAAGGCAAAGCGCCGAATTTAAGCCCTGGTGAATGGCGGCCGTAACTATAACGGTTAAATCCTTATATGGCCGTTTTAAAATCTGGCTATATGCTGGAACAACTGGAGAATGTCATGGTACCGAGGAGGTAACAATCTATGACTGCAGTCAATCAGCAGGAAAGACGTGCAATAACCCAAGAGCTAAAATACTATTTAGCTGGTTTTATTGAAGGAGAAGGATCAGTAACAGTGTCTATCAAGGAACACCCTACTACAAAGTACGGTTTGCTTCTAGATCCTGAGTTCTTTCTCTATCAACATAAGGCTGGTATTAAGCACTTGGAGCTTGCTCAAGATGTTTTCGGAACTGGAAGAATTTTCCCTAAACATGGCAGCGAGAATGTAATGGTGTATTCGATTACATCAAGACGTTCGCTGTATGAAAAAGTGATACCATTTTTTGAGAAGTATATGATCTTCTCAGCGAAATGGGAAACTTTTGAAAGGTTTAGAGAGATTGTAGTAGCGATGGAAGAAAGACAAGAGCATCGCACTCAAGAAGGATTAATTCGTTTGTTTACCTTAGCGTATCAAATGAATCCTTATTCCAAAGGAAAAGAAAGAAAACGTTCTTTGCAAGAAGTTATTGAACGAATCCTCAGAGACCATACGCCGGAATCCCCGATCATCTGATCGTAAGGATATGATATGGTCCGATCTACCTAGCGATAGGTAGCTAACAAAAATGCCTAAGGTAGCGAAATTCCTTGTCGGGTAAGTTCCGACCTGCACGAATGGCCTAACGATCTGGGCACTGTCTCAACGGGAGACTCGGTGAAATTGTAGTAGCAGTGAAGATGCTGTTTACCCGCAACAAGACGGAAAGACCCCGTGAACCTTTACTATACTCTGATATTGGCTTCTGACTTTTCATGTGTAGAATAGCTGGGAGACTTCGAAGGTGGCTCGTTAGGGCTACTGGAGTCAACCGTGAAATACCAGTCTTGAAGAGTCGGAATTCTAACATCTTTCCCGTGAATCCGGGAGATGGACAGTGTCAGACGGGTAGTTTGACTGGGGCGGTATCCTCCCAAAAAGTAACGGAGGAGTCCAAAGCTTCTCTCATCGTGGTTGGCAATCACGAGTTGAGTGTAAAGATATAAGAGAGGTTAACTGCGAGACCAACAAGTCAAGCAGGTACGAAAGTAGGGCTTAGTGATCCGGCGGTAGAAAGTGGAATCGCCGTCGCTTAACGGATAAAAGGTACTCCGGGGATAACAGGCTTATCGCCACCAAGAGTTCATATCGACGTGGCGGTTTGGCACCTCGATGTCGACTCATCGCATCCTGGGGCTGGAGAAAACAAGGAGGGTCTCATTTTATGAGATCCATTCAAAACTTCTCTCTCTAGAGGAAACTCTAGAGTAATAAACGAGCTCAAAACGGTGAAGGCCTTTTGAATAAAAAGGTTAACGCCGTGGGAAAGGAATCTTCTGAAGCTAGATATTGTTATAAGTATTTAGCAGATGCGTTATCGCGTTTAAACGTCAGGTCTGAAAACCGACGTAAGAACACTGCGGTAACGGTCCAAGAAGGTTGCCTCCCCTAACGACTGAGCATTGCTGTTTCAGCGGCAATGTGAGATAGAACGATTGAAAAAATTATCTATCACACGGCTCGCACCTAACTTCCGGTTGGTAACAATCGAGAATATGGTGAAGGAATAGTCTGGCACCGATAGTAATGTCGGAAAACGGTTAGAGGTCCCAAGGGTTTGGCTGTTCGCCAATTAAAGCGGTACGCGAGTTGGGTTCAAAACGTCGTGAGACAGTTTGGTCCCTATCTGTTGTGGGCGTAGGATACTTGAGAAGAGCTGCTTCTAGTACGAGAGGACCGAAGTGGACGGACCTATGGTGTGCTGGTTGTACTGCCAAGTGCATAGCCAGGTAGCTATGTCCGGAAAGGATAAGCGTTGAAAGCATCTAAACGCCAAGCCTCCTTCAAGATAAAGTATCCCAATAGACCCCCGGGAGATTACCGGGTTGATAGGTTGGATGTGTAAGCGCAGTAATGCGCTGAGCTAACCAATACTAATCGGTCGAATGACTTGATCTTCCTTTTTATTTTCGGCTTTGCTCTTATTTTTAAGAGCCAAGTCAATGATAATAAAAAGCTGAAGCGCCAATCATAAAAGTTGTGAATGACAACCTACAAGCGCTATTTTACATCACTGAACTTATCCGAATGTTTTTTACCTGGTGGCTATAGAGAAGGGGAAATACCTGATCCCATTCCGAACTCAGTAGTCAAGCCCTTCATCGCCGATGGTACTGTACGCAAGAGTATGGTAGAGTAGGTTGTCGCCAGGTTCTTTTTTTCGCCCTAGTCAGCTTTGCTGACTAGGGCTTTTTTATTTCCAAAAAAACTCTTTGAGTGTTACTCTTTTCTCAAGTTGGAAGGTACTCATGACTATATTTTTTCAAAATCCCCTTAGAGCTTGTGTGGATTGGATGGCGTCGCATAAGATTAATGGAAGTATTAAAGTCGATACACGTTATTTGAAGGGAGCAGTGCTTGATATAGAGAACCTGTATAATTTATACTATAAAACAAGATGTGCATCTTTAATTGGTAATGTGACAAGACATAACAGTCCGCAGACTATCATCAAGAATAACATCATTTTTTCAACTCATTTTACTTCATCAGAGGAGCCAACAGGTTATTTCGCTGTGGATAATCAGATCGTGGTTTCATTCATATCCGATCAAGGAAGCTCTACATCTCCTAGGATGGGTTTTGTGAAGGACTCTGATTCAAGTACAGTTCGTCAATATGTAAATTCTGTTAGCGGAAATGAGCAGCCCATGGAGACTCCAATTAAAAGTGTTAGAGCAGAGTTTTTGGCATGGTCTAGGCAACAATTTTTTGCCAGCTTGGGCTTAACATTGCTGGGTTTAGTGAGCAGCTATGTAACGAGTTTTAAAGAGAGTCGGTTCTCTACAATCCTAAAGATTTCCCATGTCATTTTTATTTCTTTTGCTGCTTTGAGAGTTTATCAGTGGGGCTCTCTACGAGCAGAATGGAGTCGTGCTGTCATTGATCTGGGAGGGTGGGCAGGCTATATGCGTTATCTGGCTTTCCAGTGCCCTGATAGAGTTAAGCATGGGGTTATAAAGAAATTTTTGCGTAAAAATGAGATAGAATTTTTAAATAAAAAAATATCTATTTTCACAAAAATTTCGAATGGATTGATTTTCTAATAAAATGTTAAAATGCCTACATGGCAATACAGTGGGTCATCCCAAAACCTAATATCGGCGCGGATCAGTATATTCACATAGAGCTCCTTGAAGGACAAACGGAGCAGGATGTAAACAAACTCTTTGAGTCTCTTGAAAAGGCAGAATTAAAGGACCGTGTCGTCAGTGAAGACGCATTAAATAAAAACTTCAACGTTGATAACGTCTTTCGTATTTCTCGCAGTGTGACGGATCTTGCAAAGGAGACAATAAGCCAATGGATGTCTCGGAAAATCCAATATCAAGGGATCATGACGGCGGAACTCCTGATAGGACTAGGGGGATTGGGGATTTGTCTTTATTCTAATCGATGGTATTTGATTGTAGCTAGCTTCGTTGCTGCAGTCTATCTATTGCGTTTTGCAGGAATAGCCTACGCTATTTATGGCGAGGCTGATCATGAATTTCAAGTCTGGACAAAGCCTGAAGTCGATTTTCTGCAGCGGCGTAATAGGGCTTTGAGTTTACCCCCTCCTCAAATTTTTGAGAATAAATGTCGATATCGATTGAATCCCAAACAAGGGACTTTAACTGATCTGGAAGTGCTAGTGCTCTGGAAGAGGGACTTTAACAAGTTTGCAGAAGACTTTTTGGCACCCCAACCAAAGAATGCAGAAGAAGAAAAGCAATGGTTAAACGAATTTGCTGCCCATAACATCCTCTCTTTAAAGTGGTTTGAATCTAAAAAAGACACTCAAGTCCTGGATGCTAAAGGCTGGGAACGTGTCAAGGAATATCAAATAAAAATGGATGCACTGGTTGGGCCTTTAGATTACAGACAAGTATGTCGAGTTCTTCAGGAGGCTAAAGATGTCCTCATTGAGGGTAAAGTCAATCAGGTGGCACTGCCCATCACTTCAATTGTCCCTCCAGCTGGTGTAAATAATCCCGCTCCAGCTGCGCCAGTTCATGTAGCGGTGACAGTCACACCAATTGTGCCACCGGCTGATGGAAATAATCCACCCGTCACAGCCCCGCAGCCTAGTCAGCCCACTCCGATAGCGCCAACTCAGGTGGCAGTCACTGTCGCTGCAGTTATCCCAGCTCCACAACCTAGTCAAGCTAGCCCCACTACACAGATTGTTATAGATCCCGATGTTCTTGATAGTGATGATGCAGACGAATTTTATTCAGAGGAGGATTCACTTGAAGCTTGTTCATCAGACTCAGACGAATTTTATTTAGCACCAGACTCAGAGTCTTGAATTCGTTCTCTTTTTGCTTTATAAAGCTTGAGTATGCAAAAAGGTATCGTGATTGCATCTGATCAAGCGACTGAATGGCTCCTTCCCTGGTGGTGGAAATACTACTCTCTTTATAACAAATACCCTGTAGCTTTTGTTGATCTAGGGATGTCTCCTAAGCGGGCAGAGTGGTGCCGCAAAAGAGGGCAAGTCATTCCTCTGGTAGGATTTCAAGATTTTATTAGGCATAAAGAGGAGGTTTCTCCGGCGGTTGCTCAGGAGTGGGAGGCGACTTATAAAGGAGATGTGTGGAAAGCTCGCGAGGCATGGTTTAAGAAGCCTTTAGCGTGCCTTTTGTCTCCTTTTGAATTGACAGTATGGATGGACATCGACTGTGAAGTCTGTGGCTCTTTAAGCCCCTTATTTGAGGAGTGGATGGAGGGGATTGAGCTGGCGTTAGTGCGGGATGAAAGAAGCGTTGAAGAATTGAACTTCAGTTCAGGAGTGATCCTTTTCAGAAAAGAGGCCCCCTTTTTAAAACGCTGGGCAGAGCTCTGTTTAGAGGGGAATGCTTCCTATATGGGTGATCAAAATGCTTTGACGGAGCTTCTCTATGCAGGAGATATTTTATTTAAGGAGCTGAATCCGATCTATAATTGGATCATGGGGCAGGGGTTTAACCCTTCAGCCATTGTGGCTCACTGGGGTGCTTGGGGGAAGGAACATATTAAGAGATTTGGAGGGATACACGAACTGATAAAAAAAGGCTTTGCTGCTGATCGCAGCAAAGCCTAGCAAAGATTAACGATCGCGGAAGCGACGTTGTCTTTGGAAACCGCCTTCATCACCGCGGCCTCCACCACTTCGAGGTTCACGCTCTTGAGGAGGGCGTGCTACGCTTACCACGAGAGTTCTTCCACCGAGTTCAGAACCATTTACGCTTTCGATAGCTTTTTGAGCTTCATCAGCTTTTTCCATTTCAACGAATCCGAATCCTTTAGATTGTCCTGTGACTCGGTCAGTTACGACTTTCACGGAAACCACGGCTCCGAATTGGCTGAAAATTTGATACAGTTCGTCTTCGGTCGTCTTATAGGGAAGACTTCCAACGTATAATTTTTGACTTTGTTGTTGCATACATTTCCTTCATTTAAAAACAGGTGTTTTCACCTAATAAGTCTGATCAGATCTTCTTCCTAGGCAAAACACATTGCATGCTGGTAAGAAAGTTCAAATCAATAACTCAGAGGGGATTATACCAGACGGCTCCTTTCCTCCGCTACTAGTTAATCATTTTCATTGCAGGGGAAATGTTGATGGATTTGTAAGTGGTTGCTAGCAAGTAAATTATATTTTTTTCATGGTAGTGATTGAATATTATTAAAAAACTCTCTATGCACTAGAATACATCGGCATTTCAACAGAAGGAAAACAACATGGCTCTTAAAGGGACAATCCACACAATGAGAAAATTGCTCGCTGAAATCGAATGCGAGTTAGAAGGGACAGAAGCAGGCAATAAAGCAGCCGGTAAACGGGCCCGCAAAGCGACACTTCAATTTGCAAAAACTGCAAAAGTGTTCCGCAAAGAATCGGTCGCGGCTGGAAAATCAGGCAAAAAAGCGAAAAAGAAAAAAAGATAATTCTTTTTCTCACATAGGGAAAAGTGGTATCATTTTTCCCTATGGATCATCTTCGCCTTTGTACACATGTCCCTGGTTGTGGGGGATGCACTCTACAACAAATTCCTTATTCCGATCAGCTTTTGCAAAAGCAAGCTGAGGTTGAGAAAATTTTTTCACCCCTTCTTGTTTCTCAGATAATCCCCTGTCAAAATCCGTGGCACTACCGGAATAAAATGGAGTTTTCCTTTTCTCAAAATCTAGCAGGTGATCGATTCCTCGGCCTGATTCTTCGCAGCTCAAGAGGCAAAGTATTTAATCTCCAAGAGTGCTTCATTTCTCCTCCCTGGTTTTCCGAGGCTCTACAGCGAGTTCGCAAGTGGTGGGAAGAGAGTGGCCTTCCTGCGTTTCATTTCCGAAAAGGTGAAGGGTGTCTCAGGACCCTCACCTTGAGAGAAGGTCGCCGAACAGGGGACCGGCTGGCGATGCTCACCGTCTCAGGAGATCCCCGGTTTGCTTTGAAAAGAGCTCATCTCGACAGCTTTGTTGCAGCCCTAGGAGATCCTAGTATGAGTATTTTTTTACGGGTTCAGCAAGCGATCAAGGGCTCTCCCACTCAATTTTTTGAAATGCACCTCAGTGGCCCTACACATATTCATGAGCAGCTCTTCCTCCAGGGCAAAGCTTTGACATTCAAAATCAGTCCCACATCATTTTTTCAGCCCAACACGGAGCAAGCCGAAGTGCTCTATAACAAAGCTTTTGAGATCGCTGCAGTCTCCTCTTGTCAAACGATTTACGATCTCTACTGCGGGACAGCAACCTTAGGAATGGCTTTTGCTCCGATGGCTGAGAAGGTTCTTGCCATTGAACTCAACCCCCATGCCGTCTTCGATGCCCGGATGAACGCCGAGCTCAATCAGATTAAAAATATCGAGATTATCTGTGGTGACGTCGGCAAGGTGCTCTCTCAAATGACCCTCACCCCGGATCTGGCTATTGTGGACCCTCCCCGTGTAGGGCTTGATGCCACAGCCCTCACAGCTTTACTCCAGCTCCAGCCAAAGAGGATCCTTTATATTTCATGTAATCCTGCCACTCAGGCACAAAACATCGCCCAATTGACCGGATACCGGGTCCTTCGGCTCCAGCCTGTGGATCAGTTTCCCCACACGCCTCATATTGAAAATATTGCTTTATTAGAAAAAAACCTTCCCTGAGTTCAGGGAAGTATGATTTTAGTAGTAACGCTTGCTTACCAGTTCTTTAAAGTATGATGTTACTAAAAGAAGCTGATCGCGGTTAGCAAGAATTTTTTTGTTGTCTGCAGAGGCGTAATCTTCCAATACCCATTTATTGATTTTTGCGTCTTCATCTTTATAGCGCTGCTCAATAGTTGGCATTTTAAGATTGATCCACGTTTTGATATTGGTGACTTGTAAATCCAAATTGGGGAGTTTGACGCTCTCTGGCTGGGACTGTTTTAAGGGCCTTAAAGCAAGATATCCTAACACAATTGTACCCAAAGCATATGCAGTTCGGTGGAGTTGTGTGCTGCTAATCATCAGCGCATAGACAGTGCCCGCTGCTGCAGACAGAAAGGCCAACCTAGAATAAAAATCTGGGCGCGCAAGTGATGAAATCTGCTCTCCGAGGCTTTTTACAGGCTCTGTTTTTTTTGGAGTATTATGAGCTTGCAATGCTGTGTGGGCTTTGTCGGCAATTCCCTTAATGTCGAGTTCTAACTTCTTGATTTCATCGTGATAGTCTTGATCGCCTATATCTAAGGCTTGATGAAGAGGGCGACTCGTTAGGTTTTCAATAAATTCATTGGCATTTACAGGGATATAAAACTTTGATGTGCTGACACTACTAAAAGAAAGAGACACCTTAACCTCCTGGGTTGATTGTTTTTCGGTCACCATTTTCTTATACAATGCGGTATTTTTGCAACGTAAATTGGAATCCTTGGAACAGAGTGGCTTGGAGTCAAAAGACCTTTTTACTTGATTTTGTGCCTAGATCCAGGCATAGTGGTGGGGAGAAATTTGAAATAAACATTTTAGAGGTTGTATGAAAAAATTGATCGTTCCCTTTGCTCTGCTCACAGGATCTCTCCTAGCAGACGACGCTGTCGCTCCTGCGCGTGAAAATAATTTGATGCAGACACTGATGCTGCTCGGATTTGGCGTGGTTTTCTTTTATTTTCTCCTGTGGCGTCCTGAGCAAAAACGGCGCAAGACAATGGAGCAACAACGTAGCGCTCTGAAAAAGGGAGATCGAGTCACTGCAGCGGGGATCATTGGGACCGTTGTTCGGATCCAAGAGACTGGAAAAGTCAAGAGCGTCGTACTTAAGATGGTCGACGGGTCTAAAATCGAAGTTCTGATGGCGGCTATTTCTGATGTTCAACCTGGAACTGATGAAGTGACTGAAGTTCAAACTGTCGAAACCAGCGAAGCTCGTTAAGAGCTGTTAGGGAGCTTTGAGTGTTTACACTCAAGGCTCTTGTTTTGTTAAAGATCCAGACTAGTTGTATTTTCTAATTTTCTGATGCGTTCTTCTTGCCGACGAAGTCTTCCGTATAAAGAGTCAACTTCTCCATTTTTTTCTTTGATTGCGTAATTCAGCTTAGCAATGTTTTCAGCGAGGCCATTGATGGTTTCCTTGCTTTCGGTAGTCGCTTTGCGAGCAGCTGTTTCAACTTTTTCTAATTGAGTTTTCAGGCGATCAATTTCTGCAGTTTTTTCTGTTGAAGATTGTTCCACTTGAGCTAATTGCTTTTTTAACTCCTCTAACATGGTTTTTTGCTGAGCGAGGTTGCGCTCTTTCTCAATGCCAGAGGCTGTAAGAGATTCAATAGTTTTATGAGATTCCTCTTGAATTTTTGCAACTTGCGCTTCGAGCTGAACTATCTTGTCAGATTTTTCTAAGAGGGATTTTTCGAGATCGACTTTGTTCTGGTGTAGTGTTTGTATTTCTGTTTTCAGGTTTTGGACGGCTTTTTGCTGCTGCTCTAGATTAGTCTTAGTCTCCGTGAGCTGATGGGTTAGAGTTGTAATTATTTGCGATTGCTCTGCGGCTTTTTTAGTGCTTTCTTGTTGTGCTTGATGGGCTTTAGTGAGCTCAGCCTTCAGGTTCTCAATAGTTGTCTGATTTTGATCACGTTCGGAACGAAGAGTTATTTCTGTTAGGGTGGCTTGTTGGAGATTTTCTTTTAGTGTGGAGATGGTTGTATTTGCAGCTTCGAGTTTTGATTGAGTTGTTTTGAGGTGAGCTTGAAGTTCACTAATTGTTTGGGTTTGTTCAGCAGTGGTTTTCTGGGAGTTTGCTTGTAGGTCTGTGATTTGTGCTGTCAGTTGGCCTGCCTCGGTAGATTTCTCTGAGAGAGATTTTTCGAGTTCAGTCTTGTTTTGTTGTAGATTCTGTATTTCTGTTTGCAGAATTTCGATTTTTTGGAAGTTTGCATTGAGGTTTTTTTGCTTTTGATCCAAGTTGTTTTGAGCTTCGGTAAGTTGGGTATTGAGTTTTGTAATTTCTTGCGTTTGCTCTTGGATTTTCTTGTCGCTGTCTTGTTGTAACTGGGTTGCTTGGACGAGCTGTTGGTTCAACGCTGTGAGTTGTTTTTGGGTTTCTTCAAGTTTTGCATGAGCTTCTTGGAGATTGGTTGCAGTTTGATTTGCGGTCGCTTGAATGGTCTCGAGTTGGCTTTTAAGGGCTTGTAGCTCTTGAGAGGTTTTCTGTTGCTCATTGTTCAATTGAGTGATGCGGTTATCTTTTGCAGTTCCGGAGGCTGTCAGGGATGTGATCTGGGCCTGCAGTTGTTCAGCTTCAGTAGATTTTTCTGTGAGAGATTTTTCTAAACTTTCCTTGCGAGTCTGTAACTCTTTTGCTTGGGATTCGAGCTGTTGGATATGGGATGAGTTTTCAGAAAGCTTCTCTTGGAATTGTTGGATCTCCTGGGTGTTCTTATCGAGTTCTTGTTGTTTTTTCTTCTGATCAGCGGTAGCCTTTTCGAGGTTGGTTTTTAATTGAGTGATTTCTTTTATAACATCAGTAGTTCTAGTGATGGCCTGAGAGAGTGTAGACGCTGTAGTGAATAACTGATCACGTACTTCTTCAGCAGCATTTTGAGTAGATTCGGTTAACGGTGATATCATAACGGTTTCAGGAGGAACCACGACTTTGGGTTGCACGTCTGTTTTTATTTGGAGACTTTGTAATTGCCGACTCATGTCTTGTTGATTGCGAGCGATGGCCTCTAAAGTTTCTTGTAGTTTATCGTTCTGAACAGGCTTTTGGCTTTGCTCGGATTTAATTTGATCGAGTTGATTTTTTAAATCTGTGATAGCGCGTTGTTGAGTTTCAAGGTGCGTGTACATTTGGGCAATGCTTTGATCGCGTTTTTGGACATATTCATGAAAACCTCGAATCGTATCTTTAATTTTTTGGATCTTTTCTTCCAAATGAGAGGTAGGAGGTTTCTCTTTAAGAGCTTGGACTAAAGTAAGGATTGCATCTAACCTTTTATGGGTCTCTGCTTGGCTGTGGTTGAATAATTCTAAGATTTCTGGAGATGGATTTGGAGGAGGGGGTTGTTTTTCTAAGTGCTTAATGGTGATCTGAAGAGTTTCTAGAGTTTTTTCTAGGGAGCTAGGAAGAGCCGTTTTTGGGAGCTCTTGCAGACTTTGGTGGATTCGCTCTAGCTGTTCATTAGTTTTTTGTTGATTTTGGGAAAGGGCCTCTAAAGAGTGTTGTAACTTCTCATCTTGAACGGGAGGCTGTAATTTGCCAATGGTAGTTTCAAGGCGGGTTAATCGATCTTCTTGATTTGAGACAGAGTGTTTTCCAAGAGCTTCCGTTAACTCTTTGATTTGCCGACTGACTTCTGCTAGGTGCTCTGTGGTTTTCTGTTGGTGTTGAAGAAATTCTGGAGGTGCGGAGGGAGCGCTCAATTTGTCGACGGTTTGTTGGAGCTGGGTTAGACGCTGCTCTAAGGCTGGATTTTCTGGAGTGGGCGTCTCTTCGTTGAAAGTTTTGTTGGCTAGGAGCCGTATTTTGGTGAGGGCATCAGCAATGTCATGGTCGATTTCAGCTTGAGATGAGACAGTTTTATCGGTGCTGTCGATGCGCAGTTTCCATTGATTGTTGGGTTGCTTTTCTAAGGTGCGGGTTTGGGCTCCAGAGGTGAAAGTGATTTTTGTTTTCTGCAGCTGAATTTTATAGTGGGCATCTCCGCCAAATTGGAGGTGTTTGGCAATGATGCGGTCCACCTGCTCGCGGACGTCATAGTCCCCCGACGTATTGAGGCATGCAACCTTTCTATCGGTTAATGATGTCACCGACGAGGAGGTAGATCCATAAGAACATGTGTTAATTTCTGTTGGCATAGGTATTATTAATTATATTAACCTCCATTGTAATCAATTTTTAACTTTATGTAAACAATATTTTTGCATTTTCTTAATAATTAAAGATTTTTATTGCAAATGGCGCAAGAGGTTGACACAATGAGTGTTGTGAGGTGCTTAAGTGGCTTTGTATAAGATGGTTAATGGATTCTTGCTGGTGTTGCTCTGGGGAATGATAGCGGCACAGGAGCCCGATGTGATCTATCTCACCTGGATTAAGGACCCGGCAACGACCATGACCATTCAGTGGCATACAGCGGCGGGGAGAGGCCCTACGCAGGTGGTCTACCATCCTGAGGAGAATTTGTCGTGGGTCTCGGTGGAAGGCAAGAGCACGCAGGTGTCTGGGACTCAGGTTGATATGCATATTGTTCATTTGGAGGGACTTAAAGAAGACGGTTTAGTTGTTTTTAAGATCGGAGAGGGCCCTACCGAATACCGGTTTCGGACACTGCCCAAAACCTTAAAGCGGCCGGTGCGGCTTGCCGTGGGAGGTGATATTTTCTACCCTGGCAAGATGGAGCTATTTAGAAAAATGAACCGGGTTGTTGCAAGTCAAGATCCCGATGTGGTGGTGTTGGGAGGGGACCTAGCTTATACGACCAACCGCAAGAAAAACTTATTTAAGGGCCTTAAGTGGAAAATGGCCCGGTGGCAGACGTTTTTGAGAGAGCTGCATCAGATGAGAGGGAAGGATGGGAGATTGATTCCTCTGCTACCTGTAGTGGGTAACCATGATGTAGATGAGAAGGCAAAGTTGTTCTACGACTTGTTTGCTTTTCCTGAGGCGGGGAAAGCTTACCGGATGTTTGATGCGGGGAACTATTTAAGCTTGGCTTTACTAGATACAGGGCATTCCCATCCGGTGGGAGGAGAGCAAACAACTTGGTTGGAAAAGAACTTGAGAGAGAGGCAAAACACTCCCTATCTCTGGTGTGCCTATCATGTGGCAGCTTATCCCTCCTATTATCCTTATGAAGGTGAGGTTTCTCAGCAAATCAGGACAAATTGGGTTCCTCTTTTTGAAAAGTATGGAGTGAAGTGGGCCTTTGAGCATCATAACCACCGGTTTAAGAGAAGCTATCCTATTAAAGAAGGAAAGGTAGATCCGCAAGGGGTGATCTACCTAGGGGATGGATCTTGGGGTGTGCCCCCGCGTCCTGCGGTCGACCCGGACAAGCGGTGGTACTTGGAGCGCTCAGAATCGATCAACGCCTGTTATTTTGTGACACTTTCCCAGGAAAGTTGCAAAGTAGAGGCTAGGAATTTGGAAGGTGTGTTGATAGATTGAGGAGCTTGCCTAAGACGTCGGTGGAGCGCTTCATAAATTGAGCCATGGCCGAGGGATCGATCTCTTTTTGTGAAAGAAGAGAAAGATCATAGAGATGTTGAGCCACATCCTGGGCAAGTTCGGAATGGGTATCTTGTAGACGGTAGAGTGAAGAGACGAGAGAATTGTTCGTGTTGACGACGAGGGTTTTGGAGGTTTTGAAGCTGGCTGGGATTTCTCTTCCCGAGATGGCTAAGGAGTCGCGGAGGCGACGGATATTTTCATCAGAGATGAGGAACGCAGGTAGGGAATCCGATGCTAGACTTTTGGCTTCGACTTCAATCGCATGAGAGTGAAGGGCTTTTCGGAAAAAGTCTGCGATTTTAGCTGATTCGGTGCGTCCGTCGGAGTCGAGGATGTCTTTTTCACGAGAGGCGTCAATGAGAGAATTGTCAAGAGCGCCGTCGATCCTTTGGAACTTCAAAGAGAGTTTGGATTCTAAGAATCCAAAAAGGTGTGAGTCGATAGGGCAGGTTGAGAGGAGGACTTCTTTATCTTTGTAAAGCTCAAGAAGGGGGCTGTGCGCATCCGAGGTGTAGAACACCTTTTCAGACGCTGCTTCGAGGGTTGTCCAAGTTCCGGAAACAGTTTTCCAGATGAGGAATTCTTTTGCGCGGGAGTAAAATTTTTCATCTTGAAGAATGCCGAGTTTCACGATCATTTCGATTTCAGGCCAAGCGGCTTGAAATTTTTCTTTTTCGAGTTGATGAAGAGACGCTAGCTTATCGGCGACTTTTTTAGAGATGTGAGAGGAGAGTTGCCGAACGGTGCGATCCATTTGTAGAGAGCTACGAGAGACGTTGAGAGGGATGTCAGGGCTATCGATAGCGCCGCGAAGACAGGTGAGAAAATCGGGCATCAGATCTTTACAGGTATCGGATACGAAGACGCGATTGACAAAGAGCTGGATATTGCTCTGCTTCCAATCGAACTGACGGCCGATTTTAGGGAAGTAGAGGATCCCTTTGAGGTGGAAGGGAATATCGACATTGAGGTGAATCCAGAAGATCGGATCTGGCTCAAGAGGATAGAGCGTGTGGTAGAAATCAAGATACTCTTGCTCAGTGCAGTCGGAGGCGTTTTTGAGCCAGAGGGGGTCTTTTTCATTGATGCGAGAGCCGTTGAGGTAGATTGAATAAGGAAGAAAGAGACAATACCTTTCAAGAATTTTTCGGAGTTGATTTTCTTCAAGAAAATCATCGCTGTCTTCCCCGAGGTGGAGAGTAATTGTTGTTCCGCGTTTCGCACGAGTTCCTTTTTCTAAAGTATATTCAGAAGAGCCTGCACACGACCAGAAAGCCGGCTCGGTTTCAGGTTGGTAAGAGAGGGTGTCGATCGTGACTTGGGAAGCGACCATGTAGGCTGAATAAAACCCTAAGCCGAAGTGGCCAATGATCTGTTCGTTTTGGCCTTGATATTTTTCTAAAAACTCTTCAGCGCCGGAAAAGGCGATTTGGGCGATATATTTTTCAACTTCTTCAGCCGTCATCCCAATGCCGGTATCGACGAACTGGAGAGTGCGAGCCTCTTTGTTGACAATGAGCTCGATCTTGAGTTCCTCTTCGGTGATGGCCGCCAGTTGTTGACTTTGAAGGATCTGGAGTTTGCGCAGCGCATCACAAGCATTGGAGACGAGTTCTCGGATAAAAATGTCTTTATCGGAGTAAAGCCATCGTTTAATGATGGGAAGAATGTTTTCCGTGTGGATTTTAAGATTTTTTTGTGCCATATGGAGGTATACCGCAATCGGGTTAAAAGTAGCCCTTCTGGCTAGCGTGAAAACTCCCGCGGTTAAGACATCGTAAGTGGGCCAGTATTATAAGTCAATACAGGCCCACTTACGATGTCTTAACCCCGGGGTTTTGACGCAGCCAAAAGGGCTACTTTTATACCAGACTCGGCTGAAAAAGTCACATTTGGGCTGCGTCAAAGCCCCGGGATTGAGATTGCCGGAGAGGGGGTTGTATTCCCTCGATACTACCCCCTCTCCGGCAACTCAATCGCGGGAGCTTTCACGTCAGCCCAAATGTAACTTTTTCAGCCGAGTCTGGTATAACCCGATTGCGGTATTGGTATACCAAATGAGAGTTTTAGTTGCACAGCTTGATCCGACAATAGGCGATTTTCCAGGAAATCTCAAAAAAATTCTGGATGCCCTGGCGGTTGCTCGTCAAAAAAAGATCGATATTGTTTTATTTCCGGAGCTTGCAATTTGCGGCTATCCCCCTGAAGATTTTGTTCTCCATCAAAAATTTGTTTTTGCCTGCGAAGAGGTGCTTGAAACAATCGCCAAGCATACGGAAGGGTTAATGGCAGCTATTGGAGTGGTACGCCGCAATCTCGCCCAGGGAGAAAAAAAACTCCTCAATAGCGCAGCCATTTTTCAAAATGGCAAGATTGTCGGTTTTCAAGATAAAACGCTGCTCCCCACTTATGATGTTTTTGACGAGCGCAGGTACTTTGAGCCCGGATCAGAGTTTCATGCGTGGGAATGGAAAGGCCAAAAAATCGGGGTATTGATCTGTGAAGACATTTGGCAACATGCAGGCTTTGTCGGAGAGACAGAGTATGTCTGCGATCCTGTTTTAGAAATGGAGCGTCTGAACATTGATCTTCTTTTAAACCTATCAGCTTCGCCTTATAGCTTTGAAAAGCCCGATGTCCGGGTGAGAGTGTGTCAAAAGGCAGCAACAACTTTGAAATGCCCGGTGATTCTATGCGCCCAGGTCGGCGGCAACGATCAATTGGTCTTCGATGGCTACAGCGTCTACGTCGATGCCGAAGGAAACTTGCGGCAGCTAGCCAAGGGATTTGAAGAAGATTTGATGGTCGTCGATTTAGAGGCATCTGCTTGCCCCTGTTCTTTAGCTTACGATCCGATTGCCGATCTCTATTGCGCTTTGGTTTTGGGGACCCGCGACTATTTTTACAAACAAAATTTCAAGAAGGCAGTTTTGGGATTGTCAGGAGGGATCGATTCGGCTTTGACAGCCTGCATTGCTGTTGACGCTTTGGGAAAAGAGCATGTCTACGGAGTCGCGATGCCCTCGCAGTTCAACACCTCTTCAAGTTTGCAAGATGCTAAGATTCTCGCCCAGAATTTAGGAATCAGATTCGATACGATTTCTATCGATCCCCTCTATGATTCTTATATCAAGACGTTGGCTCCTTTACTTCAAGGAAGGCCTTTTGATGTGACAGAAGAAAATATCCAAGCGCGCATCCGTGGAAATCTCCTCATGGCCCTTTCCAATAAATACGGATATCTAGTCCTGAGCACTGGCAACAAAAGTGAGCTCGCTCTGGGCTTTTGTACCTTGTATGGAGATATGGCAGGAGGCCTCGGTGTGATTGGTGATGTGACCAAAACACAAATCAAGTTGTTATGCAATTATGTCAATCGGCAGCAAGAGATCATTCCCCGTTCGACACTTGAAAAACCCCCTTCTGCAGAGCTTAGACCTCATCAGCTTGATAGTGACACCCTGCCTGACTATGCGATCATTGATACTGTGCTCCAAGCGTATGTCGAAGAGTGTTTGTCCTGCGAAGAGATTGTCAAAAAGCATCGGCTTCCTCGGGAAATTGTCTCCGACCTCATTCATCGCATCCATCTTGCAGAATATAAACGAAGACAAGCTCCTCCCAGTATCCGGGTCTCCAAAAAGGCCTTCAAAGTCGGCCGCCGCTTCCCCATCGTCCAGAAGTGGAAGTGATTCTCTTTGGTATAAATTTGTTATTTTCAGTACGCTTGAGGGCATGCTACCTTCTATACCTTCCAATTTAAGTAGGTTCTACAACACAGCCGCTACTTTTTTCTCGACTGAGTACCAAAGGTGGATGCCGTCGATAAAAGGGCATTTCAACATGCATTCACTTCAAGCACTGGCATGGAAGCATAAACAGGTCATGATTGCAGGAAGTGTAGGAGTTGGACTGGTCAGCTTGATTTACAAATATGCCTTGTCAGGGCAAAAAAAATCAGAGGAAAAACAACCAACCCAACCGAAGCAAACACCTAGTAACCCAAGCCCCCTCCCCAATTCCACTCCCAACGCAAACTCTGCAGCAGGCAAAGACTCTCTGCAACCTGTGGTAAAAATGGAAACAACTTTAAATATTGCCAAACTTTCTATGGGAGCTCCCAAAGGTTCTGCCCCGAACGTTGTGTTGGTTTTTTGTGTCGATACAAGCGGAAGTATGGAGGGGGAACGTATAGATGCAGTCAAGAGAGTTTTGAAAAAGATTTTGAAGGATGCGCAAGAAGTCGTGAAAATATCACGTGAAACCAAAATCTCAATTGTGATTTTTAGCTTTGATATTGTTATTAGAAAGGTGGTTGAACAAACTAAAATCACGTCGGATGATAACCAAATAGCAAAAATTGAGTACCTTATAGATACTATTGAGTGTGAGGGTAATACGGATTTATTTGGAGTCCTAGATGAAGCATCCGAGGATTTAATAAATATAGCTGTGCCACAGGTATCTTACACGTTTATCTTACTGACAGATGGGGCAGCGACAATAACATTCTTGGACGGTGTAGACAAGGATAAAGATCAGGTAGATGATGAAACCTTTGATATGGCTAGGAGGCTAAAGATCTTATTGAAATCCCAGGGGGTAACATTGAAAAGACCCGATATTCTTCCCCAGTTTTATCAGCGGTTAGCTTCGGTCAAAGCTCAGTTCTTCTGCATTGGGATAGGTAAGGAATGCAATAAAGAGGCTTTGCAAAAAATCGTGAATGGTCGACCGAAAAATAGTTTTGAAGGAAAATATATCGATGCGACTAACGAAGCAAATCATGCAGTTGAAAAGGCAATAGAGGGCATTTACAAACAGTCCATAGCCCTGTATCGTGAAATTACTCTGACCACATCGAATTTAAAGGGTAATGAGTGGTCTGTGAAAAAAACGAAAAGTTTTTCGCAGAGCACTCGAATTGAGTACCTCTTGGGAGATTTGCAAGAAGGGAAGGAGCTTGTTAAGTTTATTGAAATTGATGCCACAAAACTTCCAGTTACGCTTGAGCTGAAGACAGTGGAATTTCAGCTAACCTTTAAAGATCGTCAAAACAAATTATGCACAATCGCCGTGCCCTGGAACCCGAACACCTGCATCAACCCTGTGATCATTGAAGAGGCCAAAAAGGCATAATAGAGTTCGGGCGGTGGAAAATTTATGAAAAAACGTAAAGTTAAATATACTAGTGAACCTATTGGTAAAATTAAAATCATTGACGATTTTTTGCCTAGACCAAAAGATCTGGTCTTAAAGGAAGAGACAACAAAGAGAGCGACATTTATTTTTAGAGGACTTGGGTTCCCCATAAAGCTTATCAACGTTCCGATGAGAAAAATGGTTGGAGAGTGGACGCTAGATGTTAATTTTAACAAGTTTCAATTGGCAGTTTTGGACTGTCTTCTTCACAAGCCTGCTCCTCTCACGGGAGATGAGCTGAGATTTATCAGAAAATTTCTTAAGATGTCGACAACTGATTTTGGGAAAATTTTCGGAGTCACGCACGTCACTGTTGTAAAATGGGAATCTGGTCAAACACGCGCTAATCTCTCAACGGATGTATTAACTCTCCTCCCAGGCAAAGGGGAGGACCTCTTTGAGGGTTGTTTTGCCGAGTTTTAACATCAGTAGGCGGTCGAATCCAACGGCAACGCCGCAGGAATCGGGAAGGCCTTTTTCTAGAGCGGCAAGAAAATTCTCATCCAAGGGAAGTTGAGATTTGCCAAGTTTTTGACGCTCGATATTAGCTGCAAGAAACCGACGTCTTTGCTCAGTGGGTTGGGTGAGTTCGTGAAAGCCGTTGGCGAGTTCAATGCCATTGAAATAGACCTCGAACCTTTCAGCGACAGGCCCTTCAGGCGTGTCACGAGTGGTTGCAAGGGCTGCTTGTGAAGGGGGATAGTCGCAGATGACATGAAGCCCTTGAAGTTTGGGCTCAATGATAAACCCCATGATAAAGTGGAGATAGCCGTCTAAATCCCAGGAAGAGACATCAGAGGGGGGATGATAGGGCTCTATGAGATTTTTCAGGGTGGGTAGAGAGGCTTTGCGGTAATCGATGCCGGTACATTGCTGGAAGATTTCGGCGTAAGTATGGAATGTGGCGGGCTGATCTCCCACGAATAGGCGGATCAGATCGAGAGTTTCTTCGATGAGATGGGGAAGAGACATCCCGATGCGGTACCATTCGATCATCATAAATTCGGGGTTGTGCAAACGTCCCGATTGTTCTGCACGAAAAACGTGACTGAGCTGGTAGATATCTCCGCTGCCAAGAGCTAAGAGCCGTTTCATGGCGTATTCAGGGGAGCTATGAAGGTATCCCTTTTCTCCTTGGCACACATCGACCGTCATGATTTCAATATGGAGGTCAACGGGAGCAGAGTGGGAGAGGATGGGAGTGTCGACCTCCATGACTTTGCGCTCAGCAAAAAATGAGCGCACAGCAGTGAGCATTTTAGATCTAGACTCTAGAAACGTACTCACCGGTGCGGGTGTCGATTTTAATTTTGTCATTTTCTTCGACGAAGATCGGGACTTTCACTTCAGCGCCGCTTTCAGTGGTTGCGGGCTTGAGGACGCGGCCAGAAGTGTCTCCGCGGAGGCCCGGGGCTGTCTCGACAATTTTCATCTCCATGAACGTGGGAGGGACCACTTCAATGGGTTGGCCTTTATAGAAAATGATATTGTAGCTGATCTCTTCCATCAGCCACTGTTTGCGATCGCCGATTTTTTCTAAGGAGACGCTAATCTGGTCAAAGGTATTGTCATCCATGAAAACAGCACTGTCAGAGTCTGTGTAGAGAAGGCGCATTTTCGCTTCCATCACATCAGCAACGTCGAGTTTTTCCCCTGATTTGAAGGTTCTTTCAATGACGCGGCTTGTGATGAGATGTTTTAACTTGACGCGGTTAAAAGGTTGCGCTTTCCCAGGTTGGACGAACTCATTGCTGATAATGGTATAGGGCTCACCGTCGACTTCGACTTTAAACCCTGATCTGAACTCATTGGTGCTAATCTGTGCCATAAGTAGCCCAGGATGTCAGAATCAGGGGGTTCTGGTCAAGGAGGCAGTTTCTGATAGTTTTTTTTACACTTTATCGCGCGGGCTCAATATCACATCCACAAAACTATTGGCTGTTTGTCTCTCGTCTCTAGGTGTCTCTGGAGGATTTTCCGCGACTAAGTCTGATTTCTGGGGAGGTGGGGTTAGGGGCTGAGTTGGTAACAAGGGGGTACTTTCTTTTGGAAAACAACAATTAAAACAAAAGCTCATGGGTATCTCCGTGGTTCATTCAAGTAGTTGGTAGATTTGACGTTCGAATTCTTGGGGTTGATGAGAAGGCTTGATTGTAAATATTTTTTTGACGGTCCCCTTGGAAACTTGCCGCTCTGTTTCTAGGGTGCGGGTATTGAACTTCAGAAGGAGGTACCGCTTTTGAGCTGCCGTCACCCGAATCCGGCTGAGGTGATAGAGCCAGATGACAGGAGCTGGCGGTTTTCCAAACCGATCTTTGAGCTCGTCAAAAAGGGCATCGACCTCTTCCAAAGTGGTGGTTTCTCCTAGGCGGTAGTAGATCTCGTAGCGGAGAGAACTTTCAGGAATGTAATCTTCAGAGAGACGGGCGTCGTAGGGAAATTCCATTTTCGTTTCGAAAAAGGTCGGCTCGAGTTTGTTTTTGAGGGCTTCAACGGCACGCTTGAGCAGTTTACAATACAGATGAAATCCGATTGAGGAGATGTGTCCCGATTGCTGCACACCCAAGATGTCGCCAGCGCCGCGCAGCTCTAGATCGCGCAGCGCGATCTTCATACCTCCGCCATACCCTTGCGATTCAAGGAGAGCATTGAGCCGCTTATGGGACAGCTCGGGGAGCTCGCGAAGACGCGGCACTAAAAAATAGGCATAGGCAGGGCGGTTCCATCTTCCGACCCTGCCACGGAGCTGATAGAGATCTGAAAGCCCAAATTGATCGGCCCGATCGATGAGAATGGTATTCGCATTAGGGATATCGATGCCATTTTCGACAATGGTGGTGGCGACCAAAATGTCGGCATCCCCTTTTTTAAACGCATGAAAGACGGTATCAAGTTCCTCAGAAGACATCTGGCCGTGTCCTGTGACAATGCGGGCTTGAGGCAGAAGCCGTTTTAATTCATCGGAGACGAGATGAATCGATTCGACGCGGTTATGAATAAAATAGACCTGTCCGTCGCGCGATAGTTCTCTCAGGAGGGCGTTTTTGATCACTTCTGCATCTTTGTCGGAGAGGATCGTCTTGATAGGAAGCCGATCTTGAGGAGGCGTATTGATGATGGAGATCTCCCGGGCGCCGACGAGCGAGAGGTAAAGCGTGCGAGGGATAGGGGTTGCTGTCAGAGTCAGACAATCCACACCGGCTTTAAGGGCTTTGAGATGCTCTTTTGAGCGCACACCAAACCGTTGCTCTTCATCGATGATAATGAGGCCGAGGTCTTTGAAGATCACATCTTTGCTGAGAAGCCGATGGGTTCCGATCAAGATGTCGACTTTTCCATCAGCTGCAGCTTTCAGTGTCTCTTTCACCTCTTTGACAGTTTGAAAACGGGAGACGACTTTAATGATGAGGGGATGGTTGGCCATCCGCTCGGTGAAGGTTTCAAAGTGTTGTAAAGCGAGCACTGTCGTGGGCACAAGAACCGCGACTTGCTTTTTTCCTTCAGCTGCGGCTTTAAAAGCAGCTCTAAGAGCGACTTCAGTTTTTCCATAGCCGACATCACCGCAGAGCAACCGGTCCATCGCTTTTTGTGAAGCCATGTCTTTTTTGATCTCTGAAATAGCGCGAAGCTGGTCGTCGGTCTCTGCATAAGGAAACTCTTCTTCAAACGCTTGCATTTCATCTGTATCAGAAGGGAAACAAATCCCTCCTCGGGCTGTTCGCTCAGCGCTAATTCTCAGTAAATCTTGCGCATAACCCACAATCGCTTTTTGAGCATGCGTCTTGACCCGCTGCCAATGCTTGGAGCCTAGCGTATGAAGTGTAGGGACTTCTTCGCTTGTGCCGATATAGCGGCTGACAAGATAAGCTTGGGAGGCGGGAACATACAGTTTGCTATTTTCAGCATATTCTAAAACCAAAAACTCTGTTTCCATGCCGAGGTGATTAGGTTTTTTCTCAAGACCTAAGTATTTGCCGATCCCCTGATGGAAATGAACGATTAAGTCGCCCGGTACCAGTTCATGAAAATCAGAAGGCGGTGTGTGATAGGTGTTTCGCCACTTTTCTCGACGGACTTTTTGACGGTGGGTAAGTTCCGTCATCGGGATCCAAAGAGCGTTAGAGTCAGATAAGGCAAATCCGTTGGAGAGATACCCGCGCTCGATTTGACTTTGAGGAGGAACTGTGATTTTTTCCCGCAGTGACTTTTCTTCGGCTTCTCCTCCGCAGATGAAATGGATCTCCAGGTGAGGAGACCGATCTAACATGGGTAGGTAGCCTTGAACAGGAACAAAAGGGTGGTTCCACCGTTTAGCTTCAAGTTTTTTTTGAAAAAACTCGAATGATAGCGACTGGAGCGGCTCTTTTCCGGAGTAGTAGGCGCGGCCGACTTTTTTTCCGACTCGAACTTCCGAAAGCTCTTCCAGGGGCTCTGCGGTCCAATAGAGTTTTTGCAAAGGCTTAGCTTGCTGAAGAAACTCTTCAAATGTCATGAAGAGTTTTGAAGCGGAGCCTGGCAGCGCCTGGAAGGCGACATTCCGGTCTTCAAGAGCGAGCAAGTCATCGAAGATCACGATTGTGGAAGGACCCAAATAATCTAATATCGAGGCTGGCGATTTTAAAAGCGTATCCTCATGTGTAGGGGAGATGAAGAGCGAGGTGGCTTTTCCAGTTGACTTTTGCCCGATGGGGTCAAACGTGCGAATGTTATCAATGGTATCTCCGAAAAATTCAATTCTGTAAGGATCTGCCATCCCGACGGGATAAATATCGAGAATACCCCCGCGGAGAGCGAATTCCCCTTTGTCCGCAACAACAGAAGAGCGTCGGTATCCCAAGTTGGAAAGCCAATTAGGCAGAGAGGAAAAGGGGATTTCATCTCCTTGTTGAAGTGTTTTGCATAAGGGGGCCAAGTGACTAGGAGAGGGCACTTTTTGAAGAGCAGCCTGCAAAGGGCAGACAACAACAGAAGGAGTTTTTTTTCTGAGTAGACCCTCTAAGATGGAAAGCCGTTTTCCAACAATGTCAGGGCTCGGTGAAATCTCTTCACCGGGCAGTGTCTCCCAAGGAGGGAACTCTACGCTATCAACGATGTTGAAGTAAGCGGCATCGTCGAGCAACTGACTGGCCCGGCTCTCAGCTGTGAGGAGTAAAATATTTTTGCCGGTGCTCTCTTGAAGCAGGCGGACGAGTAGCGCCTTTGGTGCATCCCACAACCCTTCCACCAATAAAGAGGGCTCTCGCGACCACTGATCCCGAAATTGTTCAAGAGACGGACTGGAATACTTCTTACTCATAGATAAAAAAGAGCCATTCTATACCGAACTCTATTGAATAGTAAAGATTTATGCGAAGAGATTTTGGCCTGGGAAGCGATGAAAGGGACCGAGGTAAACTTGAGAAAGTTACTTCGGTCCCTTTCATCGCTTCCCAGGCCAAAAGATCAAGCAGAATCTTTACTATTCAATAGAGTTCGGTATGCCTTTTTAAAATGGAAATCGCCATCAAAAAAACAGTCTGAAAAAAAATTTTTAGGAAAAAAGTTGTTGACAAAGCATCCCTAAAACAGTTAAGATATACTGGTGGCCAGGTCGTTTTGATCGATGGGATATCGTTTCTTGTCGACGAAGTCTTGGTGCACACAACATCCTATACAAGGACAAGTCATGACATCAAGCACAGACTCCATCAAAAAATCACTCAATTGTTTTCAACCGATCGATGAGATTTTAAAAAATCATCAGAAGTGGGACATTCATCTTCAGCTAGATTGCCAAGCGGGCTATCCGACCATTCACCTGAAAGATCCCCATGGAATTTCTCATGAAGTCACTGAAATCGTCATTGAAAATCTCGATTCTGATTTTGAACAGCAGCTGATGTGCTCAGAAGATCGAGAAGGGTGGCTTCATCAATTTTTGCAACAAAGGCTCTTCCATGCAACTCCTCACCAAGTTCATGTAATCAGCCATGAGGGTCGGCTTTACCTCCATTTAGGTGACTATGGGTTAAAAGGAGGCGGAAGAGAGGAGGCCTTAGCGTTATCCGCTGCTCAATTCGGGTTAGGGGTGTTTTTTTCAACTTCGCGCAAACTCAAAATTCCTGGTGCCATCCTCATTAGCGCAGGAATTTCAGGCGGATATTATATTTTTCGAAAAACCCAAGAAAACTTTCGCTGGAAAGAGTATGGATTACAAACTTTGCAAGGAGCAATTGCAGGCGGCGTCACAGGCGCTGTTACCCAAGTCTGTCAAGGATTAGGAATCGTAGGAAGAGTGATCGGTCAAGTTGCCGGAGGAGTGATCAGTAGTAGCGCCTCCGCAGCATCCGTTCAAATGATTGAAAGCGGCCACGTCAATGGGACATCCCTTCTAAATAAAGCATGCCAGGGAGGCATTGGAGCATTGACGAGTACTTTAACCGGAGAAATGATCCATGTGTTTGCTCCACCCTCCGAAGGAGTCCAAGCGGTTGCCTTTCAGACCTTCAAAGGCGGCGTCTCTGCAGCGACCAGTAAAGCCGCCACGAATGTGTATGAAGGAGAAGAATTTTCCCATGAAGTGCTTGAAGCGGCTATGGTGGGCGGCGGAGTTGGTGGACTTATTGAGAGTGTAGAGCAGGTTCAGAAATTCCAAGAGCTTGAAATTGTCCAAAAACTCAAAGACAAACTCCAGCAAGTTCAAAACGAACTGGCCAGCAAAAAAAGCTCTTTAGAAATTTTGCAAAAACAACCTGTTGATACTACCGAGGCTCAGCAGCTAGTGAGTCAGATGGAGCAATCTATTGCCAAGACTCAAAATGCTGCGAGTCTGGCAGTGCGTCAATTAGAAGCAGCCGAGAAGATCGCTCGTCAAATGCAAGAGTCTTATGAGCACTCAGCCCAACAAGTGGATCGAGAAATTAAATCGTTTATCGGTCGTGGGTTTAAAGCAAAAATCAAAAACCATATCACGAAATCCAGCTCAACCATTCGAGAAGCTCTCTTAAATGGTGAAAAGGTTGAATGGATTCCTGTTCGCAATCCCCACGAGCAAAGGCATCGTGTTCAAAAAAATCCCTTTAAGTTGCATGCTAAAACAGCAGAGGCGCGCGTCTTGCACTCTCAGCAGGTTGTCGCTGAACTGGAGGCTGCCATCGCCCACCAACAAATAGGATTAACCATTGCAGAACTACAAAGGGACATTGTTAGAGAACAAACTGCACTGAGCGGGAAACAAAACATTTCGCTGGAAGGTATTCAATGGGGAATTTTAGACGAGATCTTCCAGGGAGCGCCGATTTCCTATGTCGATTGCGATATGAACGAGCTGATCTCGCATGTGGTTTTGGTGCACGCCGTTAGTCAAGATGCCATTGACAAGCATGCAGAAAATTATGATTGGAGCCAAGTCGGTGATTCCAGTCACATCGTACGGTTTCTTCTTAAGAACCAAGTGGCCTCTGACGGCACGATCGGTCAATATTTGGAGCTCGAAAAACGAGAGTTTTCAGGAGAATTTGAACAAAGGCCACAAATGCATTGGGCTTGGAATCAACTTGTACAACCCAATAGTGGCGCTCTTTTAAATCCCTGGGAAAAAGCTAAAATTGCTTTTCTGGAACCATTAGCGGCTTTTGAAAAATCACATCCCCATAAACCTTTCGCTGTAGCTCCCTATGATACGATGGTTTTTGGCTCTATTCGTCTCTCAGAAAAATCCACGATTCTTGCGCCAGCCCCCTTCGTTTCAGACTTGCAAGCCCAATTAACAGGGTTTAGAGGTCGAGTGGTCGGTTACGATCCCTCGAAAAATCTAAGGACAGCGGTCATGGAGACTCTATTCGCACACTATCCAGAAACCTGGCACGTTTGTAATCCTAAAGGGGAGCTTCTAGGCTCAGAAGAGCGTTACACTGCGACAGGCTATAATCCAATAACTTGTCTGAAAACCACGGATGGTCGAGTTCATATTTTAATCCACCAAGGAGGAAGAAGGCCCGAAAACCAACCCTCCCAAGCGATGCAAGAGTATTCTAAGGCAAAACGATTCATCGGGTTACACGTGGATTCTGGAACGTATTGGCTTGAAAATACAGATTATTTTAAGTTTCTAAAAAATTTTTCAACCAATAAAGACGTGGCTAAAAATCACCCCCTATTAGCTGGTCATGAGAAGAAGGTGATTGATGCCTCGTCATTGGGAATCCTAGAAGCGTTTACTTTTTATCAAAACCTTATTCAAGACTTGCCCCCTCAAACAGGCTGCTATACGGTTGCAAATTATGTACTCAAGGAGGCCATTTTTGCAGACCTTGTCAGCTTGTTTTTCCAAGAGTATCCAGATAAGAATTTTGAGCTATCGACCTTGGATTTGCAAATGATTCTCTCACCTGTGCTGGGAACTTGCAAAAAAGTATTAAAACAGATCCTACACTCGGACCAGCCTAAAGCTAGGGAAGGATTTGCACAGTATGTTTCACTATTGAAAGCTTGCCTAAGTGACATCCTAAAAGTCCAAAGCCAGGTGGTCGAGTATCTAGGGGAAGCAGATCTTCTCAAGACAGAAATAGTGGATTTTGGTGGCGCTCAAAAGGAATGGGAGTTGGTTCAAGTCCCCGATGATATTGAATTTGATCTTGGAAAACAGTGGCCGCTGAAGCCGCAACTGCATGCCTATGTCAGCCAGGTCTATCATCTCCTCCCTAAAAAAACCGATCAACTCAAACACCTCTATCATCAGTTACAGCTCAATTCTGGGGGAGATAACAAAGAGCTTTACCGGATCAATGTGCTTTGTAGCACTGTGAAATGGGCCTTGCAGGAAAAAATCTACCTGAAACTCATCAAGGCGGACACAGTTTCTCCTTTGGCTGCTCTTTTTACAAGGCATGAAAGTTGGCTGAAAGATCACCATCTGGAAGTCTGCGACTTTACACAGAAACTCGGGGATTGTCTTTTCGATAATATCATTGCGCAAGCGAGTGACTTGACCGCAAAAACGGCAGATACGCTTCGCAAAGAATTAGTCGTTTTCATGAGTGCTCATTCTGAAGATTACAAATTCAAACCTGAATATGGGAGCTCTTTAGAGATCGCCGAAGGGGGTGATGTCCTCTCGTTTACAAATTGGGACACCTACTTGGAGTGTATTGCAAAACCCCAGGTCTGGGCAACAGAGCTGGAGATCCAGGCGCTTTCGCTTTTTTTACAAAGACCCATTGTTTTGATCTCTGCTGGAGCGATCCCCAAGATCTATAATCCACAAGGCGTCAATAGCCCCATTTTTTTAAACCACAAGAATTGGAATCATTTCGAATCTTGCAGACCTCTGAGTCCTCATACTCAACAGGAAGTGTACCAAAAAACTATTCAAGAAACTCATTATTAATCAAACTTATAGGAACATTATGTCAACACAAGCTCTGACTCTTCAAGCTCCTCCTTCTCAGGGGCAAGGAACATATTTTTCAATCGTACTCGGTAAATGGAAAAACCGAGTATTCCACCTGCTGACGACAGGACAGGGGGCGAATATTGAATTTTGCCCAGTTGTGTGTATCTTGAGTTTTGTTGGTGGTGGGTTGGTTGCCACGGTTATCGATCGTCGGTTTCCCAATCTGGAAAAGCATCGTCGTGCGATTTTAAACGCCAGAGTGTTAATCCCTGCTTTGGTGGGCGTGCATCTTGTTGTGCTAGCTTGCGGTGTGCACATCACCGTAGTTGCGTTCATGGCTTCAGCGGTCATCGGATTCGTGATTGGATCAAAAGTGATGAATCATCATTTTGAAAAGCGCAATGCTGAGTTTCGCCCGACTGTAGAAAGCATTAATGCATGGCGGGTAAAAACCCGCCTTAAAACGTTGGACCTTACTGGCAAGCAATTAACAGGTCAGCAACTTCAGAAAATGGCAGATGATGGCGATCTTGAAGGGATTGAACGGTTATTTCTTTGCATGAATCCTGACATCTCAGCCAAAAAATTATTAGAGGTTATTGGAAAAAGATGTCCCCATCTTGTCTGGCTAGATATTGGGTATAATAAGCAATTCACCGGTCGTTATTTGAAGGAATGGGTCACCCCCGAGGGATTTCCTAGCCTCAGGGTTCTTGAGCTTAGAGAAACAAATTTAACGAAAAAAGATTTAGAGTACATGATAGCGCAACCTTGGGTTCAAAAGCTTGAAGGGATTAATCTTTCGTTCAATAAAGGATTGGATTTTCCTCCGGACAATGTCCTTCTTCTCACAAATCTGAAAGGCAACCCTCCAGATCCAAGATCAGGTTTGGGTGGCGGCACTTCTCCATTTAACGGTGATGGGATTTTTATTGATACTTTTTCTGGAGATCATGTGCAAAAAACACCGGAGTTTATACAACTAATGAAAGCAGGGAAATTGAATACCCCTCTTAGTGGATAAAGATTTAAACTAATTAGGGGATAGGTTAGACTGTCCCCTAAAAAGTGAGAATTCGATGGGTGCCATTAGTCCTGTATATGCTCAAACCTTTGTCTCGACAATTGTTAACAAGTTTGATGGGGCTCCCTCTGAAAATACAAATGAGGCGAACGATCAAATAACAACTGAACTGACAACCATTGTAAACGAATTTAAAGCCAAGGAATTTGCTACTGCTGACGATGTTTCAAAGCTTGATTCCGATATTTATGATATTTGTACAAAAATTTCTAAATTGTCTGATCTCTTCAAGATCACTTCTTGGTTAAATCCTCCTGAAAATGATACCCACCAGGCCCTTTTAGATAAGATTATCGAAGCTAAATTTAAGGAATGGAAAATTCCACTCCAAGAGCACAGGGCTTCTCAAGAACAGTTTTGTAACCATATTTTTGAGAAGGTCATTACAAAATGCACTGAAGCTGAACAAAATGAGTTTTTTGTCCAATTAGACCGCTTTCGTGTCCATCTCGATCGTTTTGAGTGCCAACAAGAGCGGGTAGTCTTCAAAGTTCAAAGCCTATTTGTGAGATGGTCGGAACTACAAAAAAACGTGATTGTTGGGGCAAGTTTGGCGGCAGCTATTTTAATCGGATGGGTTGTGCTTCCTCCCATCAAAACGTGGTTGGGGAATACAGTTGTTCCCGCCTTGGTTTCTCAATTCAAAATGTATGGGAATGCTCGGTTAGTCAAGATGGGAGAATCTCTCTATCAGCGCTCTCTAGCTATTGATAACTGGTTTTTAAGGATTTGCCCTAAGTTCCTACCCCTTTCACCTACTTTTTCTCTCAGTGAGGGAGTTGCCTTAGTTATCGCGAAGGGACAGATCAGCCGCTGGAGTTCTTTTGCGGAGGTGGTATTTCATGTAGACTGGATTTGTGAGGGTCTACGAGAGGGAGATGTGACTAGTGTGTTATTTATGCCCCGCCTACTTCAAATGTTCAAATACCCAGTATTCAGCCCCGCTGTTCATGTGCAAAAAGAGGTCATTGATAAGAAAATAGATTTTGACACGGCTATGAAAGCTTATCAGGTTTGGATACATCTGATGATGAAAGGCCCGGAGCAAGGCTTATTTACTTGAGTTTCCCAAATTTTTAGCTCGACATCTCCTGTTCTCTATGGCGACCGCTGTGTTGCGGGCACTCGGAAATAGCCACTTGGCTATATCCGTCGTGCCCGCGCCTTGCGGTCGCCTATAGAGAACAGTTCTGTCAAGCCAAAAATTTGGGAAACTCAAGTATTTAAAACTCTGCATGACCAGGATAGCGGGGGAAGGCAATGACGTCACGGATGTTTTCCATGCCGGTTGCAAACTGCACTAGCCTCTCAAATCCCGCTCCAAACCCTGCATGGGGCACCGAGCCATATCTGCGAAGCTGTAGGTACCAATCGTAGTCAGCGACTGGAAGACCAAAGTCGATGATCTTTTGTTTGAGAAGATCGTGCCGCTCTTCCCTCTGGCTCCCTCCGATGATTTCACCAATTTTAGGAACGAGAACGTCCATCGCTGCAACGGTTTTCCCATCGGGGTTAAGCCGCATGTAGAAGGCTTTGATCTTGGCAGGGTAGTCGGTGAGAATCACCGGTTTCTTGCAATACTCTTCGGCTAAATATCTCTCGTGTTCGGACTGGAGATCGCCGCCCCATTCGACAGGATACTCAAAGGTTTTCCCCGATTTTTTGAGTAAGTCAATAGCTTCTGTGTAGGACAGTCTGGCAAACGGTGTTTCAACCACGTGCTGCAGGCGTGCAATGAGCCCTTTTTCAATAAATGTTTCGAAAAACTCAAGGTCTTGAGGACATCTTTCCAAAAGAGCGGTGAGAATCGATTTAAGGTAGCTTTCTGCACACTCCATGTCGTCTTGAAGATCGGCAAATGCCATCTCAGGCTCGATCATCCAAAATTCAGCGAGGTGACGTGAGGTGTTAGAGTTTTCAGCACGGAAAGTGGGGCCAAAGGTATAAATATCTGAGAGGGCGCAGGCCAGGGCTTCGCCATCCAGTTGTCCTGAGACAGTGAGGTAAGTCGGGCGCTCAAAAAAGTCTTGTGAGAAGTCGACGGCGCCATCAGCAAGCTTGGGAAGACGGTTTAATGGAAGCGTTGTGACAGAAAATTGTTGTCCCCCTCCTTCGCAGTCAGAGCCGGTGATGATCGGGGTTTGGACATAGAGAAATCCCCGCTTTTGGAAAAATTCATGCGTCGCAAAGCTCAGCGCATTTCGTACACGCACGACAGCGCCTTGCGTGTTGGAGCGAGGGCGCAGATGAGCAATCGTTCGAAGAAACTCGAACGAATGCCGTTTCTTTTGAAGAGGGTAATCTTCAACAGGGCAAAGACCCAAAACCTCTAAAGAAGAGGCTTTCAGTTCCCATTTTTGCTTAGCGCCGGGACTTTCGACAAGGGTTCCGCTCACAGTCACGGAAGCTCCTGTTGAGAGATCTCCATAGCCAGCCAGGATAGTTTCCATCACCACTTGAATCCCTCCGAGCGTAGAGCCATCGTTGACTTCAACGAACGCAAAATTTTTCTGATCACGGACCGTGCGGACCCATCCACAGATTTTCAAAGGCTTGCCGAGGTGACCGGCGTTGATCTCTTGAATTTTTAGACGTTTCATTTGGCAAACTCTCTTAGCATAGCGATTTCTTTTTTCCAAAGAGGAGGCCCCTCAGGGGTCTCGAGGTATTTAGGAAGGTCTCGAAGATCGGGATGCTGCATCATCGCTTTGAAGCAGTCAATCCCGATCTCTCCTTGCCCCAAGGGGGCGTGACGATCGACGTGAGAGCCCAGAGGCTTCATGGAATCGTTGACATGCAAAGCATAGAGGTGTTTGAGCCCGACGATTTTATCAAACTCTTTCAGAACAGCTTTCCATCCTTCCATCGATGAGATGTCATATCCAGCGGCATAGAGATGGCATGTGTCGAGACAAACGCCAATGGGGATTTTTTTGTGGAGTGCATCTACAAGATAGCCGAGGTGTTCGAACTGGTCTCCGACGGAAGAGCCTTGTCCAGCTGTCGACTCAATGAGAAGACGAGTCGGACCCTCGGAAGCGAGCTTTTCTATCTCTAGAAGGCTCTCAACAATAGTGGCCAGGCACTCTTCTTCCGAGCCATCGAGAGCAGCGCCGGGATGGAAGTTTAAAAAAGCGAGCTTGAGGAGATGACACCGCTCAAGCTCTTTCTGAAAAGCCTGGCGGCTTTTTTTAAGATTGTCTGCATGAGGACATCCCAGGTTAATCAGGTAGCTGTCATGGCTCATCACTGTTTTAATGCCAGTAGTGTGCTGGGCCTCTTCCCAAAGCGCGACAGCTTCTTCGGAAATTTCTTTGGCATGCCAGGTTTTTTGATTGGCGGTGAACATCTGGATGGTCGTTGCTCCGATCTCTTGACCTTCTAAAAGAGCGTTGTGCGGACCTCCTTGCGCGGAGGTGTGGGCACCGATGAGCAGTTTGTCTACAGGTTGTTTTGTCACAAAGTCCTTCCAAAAAATATGAAGTATAGAACATATTCAGGATCTAAACAATATGGATCATCCTAAAAGCGTTCTTAAGTCGGCAGCTCAATTCTTTTTTGGAACCGTTCTAAGCAGGTGTTCGGGTTTTTTTCGGGAAGTCGCTCTCAGCGCTTGGTTTGGAGCGACACCGCTCATGGCGGCTTTTTTCATTGCCTACCGCTTTTCTCAGCTTTTGCGCCGTCTCTTTGGCGAAAGCTCCCTTCTGTCAAGCTTTAGTCCCCATTTTGAAACGCTCAGGACTCAGTCGCCTGAGAAAGCTCAAGGTTTTTTTCGTGATCTATTTGTCTCTTTATCAACCGTTCTAACACTTCTAGTCCTCGTCTTAGAGGGGGCTCTTTTTGCCTGGAGAACGTGGGGGACGCCATCGGAGTCTGTTTCTCAAATGATTTTTTTGACCATGGTGATGATGCCAGGCGTCATTTTTGTCTGCCTCTATGCTCTTTTTAGTGCGCTGCTCCAGTCAGAAAAAAAATATTTTTTACCAAGTGTCGCTCCTGTGTTATTCAACTTAGTTTTTATAGGGTCGATGTGGTGGGCAAAAGACTTTCCAGGGGTTCAGTCAACGACGGGGCTCGCCATCGGCGTGACCTTGGCCTTTTTCCTCCAATGGGGCGCTGTTCTTTTATTTTCTCGTTCCTATTTACAAGGAACACCATGGTCGCAGGCTCGGATCTTTGCACCAGAGCTGCGGCAGATGTTTTCAGCCATGGCGCTCACCATCATCGGAGTTGGCGCTGTTCAGATTAATGGTGTGATCGATGCTCTTTTTGCCCGCTATGCTGACCTTTCGGGCCCTGCCTATCTCTATTATGCCATGCGTCTTTATCAGCTTCCTCTAGCTCTTTTTGGGCTTGCCCTTTCATCCGCGCTTCTTCCTCCTCTATCGCGAGCACTCCAGCAAGGAGATACAGCCCGTTATCGTCAGCTGCTCAATTTTTCTTTGGTCCGCAGTTTCGGATTTATTTTACCGATCACGCTTGCAATTTTTGCCATGGGAGATTCACTGGTCAATTTAGTCTATGGAAGAGGAGCTTTTGATTTCACAGCAACGGTTCATACGACAACCTGCCTATGGGGATATACACTAGGGCTCGTGCCTGCAGTTTTTGTTTTGCTTCTCGCTCCTGCGTTTTATGCTCAGAAAGATTACAAAACTCCTCTTTATGCCGCGCTTCTTTCCGTTGGTGTCAATCTCGTGCTCAATACTCTCCTCATTGTATTTTGGGGACAAGGATCTGCAAGCGTTGCCGTCGCAACAAGTGTATCGGCCTATTTTAATTACTTTTTTCTCTCTTCAAGGCTTTCGAAAAAAATCGGACCGCTTTTCGATACCGCTACGCGGGCTTCTTTGGGGCGCATCGCTCTTTGCGCCATTTTAGCGGCGATTTTCACCGGAGGTATCGGTTATTTTATCATGGGCGGGACGGGGATTTCCTTGATCCTCACACCAGGCATAATCGAGCTGCCTAGAAATCTTTTGTTCCAGCTGCTCCATCTCTTTGTCTTGAGTGGGATTTTCATCCTGCTTTTTTTCTCCTACGCCTGGATGCTCGGCGTGCGAGAAGCCTTCGAATTCCTAGGCCTAAAAAAACTTCTCAAGGTGGATAGTTAGTTGTCCTCTTGCTCTTCATCCTGTCTGAATGTCAGCGGTGTAATCATTTTGACAAGCGGAAAAAGTAAAAGATGGTGGAGCGGTATTATTTTGCATATATTGGTTAGCAAATGTAATTCCGGCATTCTCATATAACTCTGTTTGATTTTTATTGTAATTTCCGGGAGCATTATGAGGATTTTGGGAAAACTTATAGGTAAATGATCCAGAACCATTACTCATCGTAATTCGGATTCCACGAGGGCCTTTACCTTTTCCATATCTAACTTCCATATACTTTAAAATTTGTATCTTGGTCTTTTTCCCATTAGCTTCAGTCTTTTCCCCATAATAAATAGGGCCCTCGATCAATTTTTTGCCCTTTGTAGGAAAAAAATAAGGAGCTGTTGTTGTTGCTATCGCAGTTGCGTCGGTTAGGTTTTTATATCCCCGAATATCAACGGCTTTTCCTATTCCTGTAGATAAATTCCTTTGTATTAGACCAAACGCTTGGCCTAAAACAACTCGATCAGATAAAGGATAAACTTCTGTTCCTGCAGGAGTTGAAATTTTAATGCCTGTTATCAATCCTAGTACACTATCAATTACAGTACCTCCATCCCCGACAGGAGGAGCCTTAAGCAAGTTATCGGAAGCTAATTTTAATTGTTCAATAATTCCAATTGTTTTGAGATCTTCAACACTAAAATCAGCCATTTCAGAAGTGATTATACCAATCAGATGCGGTTTGCCTTCATGGAGAGCAATAACGGGACCTCCGGAATTTCCCGGTACGATAGTTCCATCAATCGTAAATTCTGCAATATTTTGATCATGGCTTAAAGAAGAGATCACTCCCTTATGAAAAGTGATTTTTTCGTGCCCTAGTGGAAATCCTGCAAAGTAGACCTTCATTCCCTCATAGAGCTGAGCACCCTCTGGCAAGATAGGAAGAACCCTGTCCATCTTAATGTTGGTCTGAAAAGCAAACATGTCTAGTACTTTTGCATTTTCCTGGTTGATCGATGGAAGATGCGAAGGAAAAAAGGGATTGTCAGAACTGCTATGGTTAAGCTGAATAAGATTAGGCTCTTCAAAAAGGATATTATGGGCCACTGTTAGTACAACTCCCTCTTTTAACAAAAAACCAGAAGCCTCTCCTAAAGGAGTATTAATAGAGCACATCAGAGGACGTATTTGATTATACATCTCACTAGTAGACAATTTAGTTTGTCCGGTTGAACTAGCCATATGATTCTCCTCACGTTTATGCCATTGCTTGGGCATGCGCTACATTGTAATTGAATTTTTCAATTTGCTAAAAGTTAAATTTCATCCGGACTCCCAAGATACAAGTGTCCGATTGCAAATCATTGATGTCCCATATATATCGATAGGAAAAGGATGTCTATGCGAGATGAGTTGAAGACGGTGAAGAAATTGGGTCAAAAATCGTATTACTCGCTTCCCGCTTTGGAAGCGCAGGGGATTGGCAAGATCAATCGCTTGCCGGTTTCGATTCGGATCATTCTTGAGTCGCTGCTCAGAAATGAAGATGGGATGAGGGTCAAAAAAGAGGACATCTTGGCTTTGGCTCGCTGGAATCCCCAAAAACCTAGGGAAGGCGATGTCCCTTTTGTGGTGGCAAGGGTATTGCTCCAAGATTTTACAGGAGTACCTCTCTTAGTTGATTTGGCAGCGATGCGAGATGCAGTTGCCGCTCAAGGAATGAAGCCGACAGCCATTGAGCCTCAGGTGCCCGTCGATTTGGTGGTGGATCATTCTGTGCAGGTGGACCGTTCTGGAACAAGTGACTCTTTCATGTTTAACTTGCAAGTGGAGTTCGAGAGGAATCGAGAACGTTATGAGTTTTTAAAATGGGGTCAAGAGGCCTTTGAGACCTTTAAAGTAGTGCCTCCCGGGATCGGGATTTGTCATCAGGTCAACTTAGAAAATCTCGCTTCCGTTGTGATGAATCAAAAAGGGGTGCTCTATTTCGACACATTAGTTGGAACTGATTCGCATACGACGATGATCAATGGTTTGGGTGTGGTGGGTTGGGGAGTGGGGGGTATTGAGGCGGAAGCAGCCATGCTAGGGCAGCCCGTTGCCCTTCAAACTCCGGAGGTGATCGGCGTATGCTTGAGCGGCAGTCTGAAAGAAGGGGTGACTGCAACCGATTTGACACTGCGTGTGACAGAGCTGCTCAGAAAAGAAAAAGTGGTGGGAAAATTCGTTGAGTTTTTCGGAGAGGGGACAGCAACGCTTTCAGTTGCCGACCGAGCTACCATTGCCAACATGTCTCCTGAATATGGCGCGACCATGGGATTTTTCCCCTGTGATGAAAAAACTCTCGATTATCTCAGGATGACAGGACGGGAAGAAGAGCTCGTTTTACAAGTCAAAGACTATTTGGAGGCTCAGCAGTTATTTGGAATTCCGCGCAAGGGAGAGATTGACTATACAAAAGTGCTTGAGCTCGATCTTACGACGATCGCTGCTTGTGTAGCAGGACCTAAGCGGCCTCAAGATAGAATTAATCTCGATGTTCTCAAAGGACAATTTCAAAAACTCATGGCAGCTCCCGCTTCTGAAGGAGGCTATGGAAAAGATTCGACGGAGCTAGCCCGTAGAGTCTTCATCCATGAGGGAGGAGTTTTTTCTCCTGACCTTCATCATATCACAGGCGGGAAGCAGGAGATGGGGGATAGAGAAGCTTGGAGTGAGGAGGAGATGGTCATGAACCGTCCTTTTAACGAAGCTGTTGCAAGTCCTGGCTATGCAGATATAGGACAAGCTGAGATGGTCCTCAGCCACGGCTCGGTTGTGATTGCAGCCATCACCAGCTGTACGAATACGAGCAATCCCAGTGTGATGATCGGGGCCGGACTTTTAGCGAAAAAAGCGGTGGAAAAAGGATTGAGAGTCAATCCTCTGATTAAAACTAGCTTAGCTCCGGGGTCGCGAGTTGTCACCGATTACCTAGCTCAAAGCGGTCTTCAACCCTATTTAGACCAGCTCGGGTTTCAGCTGGTGGCCTATGGCTGCACGACATGCATCGGTAACAGCGGTCCGCTCGAAGAAAGAATTGAAAAGGGAATACAGCAGTACGATCTAGTGGCTGCGAGCGTTCTGAGTGGCAATCGGAATTTTGAGGCGCGGATTCATGGAAGCATCAAAGCTAATTTTTTGATGTCGCCGCCCCTGGTCGTGGCATTTGCAATCGCGGGCCGTATTGATAGGGATCTTGTTCGAGAACCGCTGGGCCACGATCTCAAAGGAGATCCTGTTTTTTTAAAAGATATTTGGCCGACCACTCAAGAGATCCAAGAGGCCATCAAAAAATCTCTTCAGCCCTCCATGTTCAAAAAACGGTATGCTCATATCTTGCAGGATAATCCAATTTGGCAAGAAATTCAGATGAAAAAAACAGGGCAGTATAACTGGGACCCGAAGAGTACTTATATCCAAAAGCCTCCCTACCTTGAAAATTTCCGTTTAGAGCTGCCTTCTTCTATAGAGCTTAAAAACATGCGGGCGCTAGCTCTTTTTGGAGACTCGGTGACAACGGACCATATTTCTCCAGCAGGAGCCTTCACGGCTAAAACGCCCGCAGGGCAGTATCTCCTCTCTTTGGGTGTCAAAGAGCAAGATTTCAACAGCTATGGAAGCCGTCGCGGTAACCATCATGTCATGATGAGAGGGACCTTTGCGAATGTGCGGCTGATGAATAGGCTAGCCGGAGGCAAAGAGGGAGGGTACACAAAATTAATGCCCGAAGGGACGTTACTCCCTATTTATGAGGCGTGTCAAAAGTATGCGGAAAAAAAAGTTCCCCTCATCATATTTGCCGGAAAAGATTACGGGATGGGAAGCTCGCGCGATTGGGCGGCTAAGGGGACGGCCCTTTTAGGCGTCCGCGCTGTCGTGGCTTGTAGCTTTGAAAGGATCCATCGTAGCAATTTAATTGGAATGGGAGTTCTTCCTTTTGAGTTTCTAGAAGGAAATAGTTATGAGTCTTTAGGAATTAAGGGGGATGAGATTTTTACAATTGAAGGAGTGGAGGCGTTAGCGCCTCAGAAACAAGTGACTTTAGTTATAGAAGGTAAAAAAATACCATTGAAGATGAGATTAGATACCCCCCTAGAAGTTGAATATTACCGCCAGGGGGGCATCATGCCTTACGTACTAAGGCATCTATTGAAAGCTTAGAAACTATACCCTACGGAAGCAGTCCCGCCGAGAATAGTTTGGTTGCTGTCAACATTGAACTTCAGAAGATAAGGGCTCAACTGAATATCGAAAGCGCGGCTTTCACCGACGTTCCATTTCAGTGGGAGTGCGACTTTATATCCCCAGAAAGTTTTGTCTTCTTGCTGTGTCAATAACGCGCGAGTAAAGATGTTATCTTTAGCTGCGAATCCAAGCGTTGCTTGAACATCAGCACCTATAGAGAAATTCTCTGTGACTTGCTGAACAGCTTTTACACCAGCAGTTCCATACCACCAATAAGCATGTTGGGTTGGAATATGTTCGTAGTGGAAGCCAGGTCCTGCGTAAACAGAAACGGTAGAAGAAGGAGATCCACTGAAAGTGTAACCAAAACGTTGTTCTGCGTTGCTCCAGAAATGACCTTTGTCACCATGGAACACTTCGCTGACGCGTTTTGTGAACTTTGGATCTTTTTCATCTAGTGTAGAAACATGAGAACGGTTTTTTCCAAGAGCTCCCACAACATCAGTTGCAGCATAGAAAGCGTTTGGAGTTAGATATTCGTATCCAAGACGGAGTCCTCCGAAAACAGTGTTGTTTCCGTCGAGCAAGTTCTTAGGATAATGAACATTAAAAACATCAGGACCAACATAAAGATGGTGTCCGTTATTTTCAATTTGTACAGGTTCAGATGTCACTGCGCCATTATCAGCTCCCACGAATGAGAAAGATAGCATTGCAGTCGTTAGCAAAGTCATTGATGTCTTTTTCATCAATAATCTCCTTTTTTTGGTTTCGGTTTCAGAGTCTATTTGCAAAGCATGTTAACAGTGCTTAATGCATATGGCAGACATCTTAACTTAATATGATCTTTAAAATCATCCAACAAAAATTAATTGATAGAAATGTTGAGTCTTAATGAAAAAACCAGAGGTGATTTGTTGGCTTTTTTATTTTTATGAAAATCGTGATTATTTATTAAATATAACTAACTTTGTTAGTTTGTATAAACTATAATAATGAATAAGGTTACTATTAGAGCTTGTTGAGATAAGTTTCGATCATACTCCACTTAAACTGGGGCAGGCCCCAGGAGGAGAATTGGGTAAAGGGCAATATTTTTATAAGAGCTGCGCATCCTGCCAATGTCCCACAAAAACCCACTGCGACGACCATGTATTTTCTGTCAGACGGTTTTTTAATGATACCGAATATTTTTTCAGAGAAATTTATTTTTCGGTCTAAGATTAGCAAACTGTAGGCCGCGCCTACAGTGACTCCTATAATGACCGTGGGTAATAGACCCCAATCACCGGCTATTCGTACGTTATTTGGTATATGCATAGAAGCTCCTTATCTAAGCTTTGTTGAGATAGGTTTCGATCATAGTCCAGTTAAAACGAGGGCCTCCTGTAAGGAATTTGAATCTAAACTGTCTAGGGCTATTAAACCGAAAGCAAAGCTGACACAGGTTGCCACGTAGGCTGTCGGTATTACAATATTGTCGCCAATAAATTTGACTGTATTCGATATGCTCATAAAAAATTCCTTTTTTGGAAGCAATTGTAGACTTCTGTTGTCAATGATGTCGAGAGATTTGATCGAAAAAATTAACTCCTTCGCCAAGGAGGGGGAGGGGTGCAAAAACAGCGAAGGAGTTAAAGGGTTTAGCTCGTGTGAGCGAGGTGCTCGCAGACGAGTGCAATATTGATCGGGAGCGGGAAAGGGATCTGATCAAGATTAGGATTGCTGATCAGTTTGCCGCTAAAAGTGACAGGTTCGAGTTGAAGATATTCTGGGACATCGCGGGAGTTGTTCTCAACAGCGTTCTTGATGAGATCCAGCTGTTGCGATTTTCCTTTGATTGCAATCGCCATTCCAGGCTTGACTTCAAAAGATCTACGGTCGACTTTTTTGCCGTTCACATGGACATGCCCGTGAGAGACAAGCTGCTGGGCAGCAAAAATTGTCGGAGCTAATTTAAGACGGAAGACGATATTGTCTAGGCGGCACTCAAGGCGGCGGAGGAATAGGTGAGAAGTGACCCCTTTTTGCCGGAGGGCTTCTTGGTAATACCTAGTCAGTTGTTTTTGAGTGATCATTCCATAGACAGCTTTAAGTTTTTGTTTCTCTTCGAGCTGCATGCCGAAGTCAGATTTTTTCTTCCTCTTAGCCCCATGCATTCCGGGAGGGCTGGCTTTATGCAAGAGGGGGTTGCGAGCGCGTCCAAAGATATTAACCCCGAAACGTCTTGCAATGCGATTTTTAGGACCCGTATAACGTACCATTGTTGCTCCAAGCAAATGTAAAGAGGCAAATCATAATTCAGGTGCCGTTTTTTGGCAAGTGTGAATAATTTTTTGAGGTCTTTTGTGGATTGGGAGGATCGTGTATAGTGACCTGCCATGGAATACTTTGTTCTGGCTTATTACTTGTTTACGCCTGTTGACGATCCTGCGCTGGAAGTCATTCGTCATAAAGAATTCTTTAATTCTCGTGATGTTAAAGGAAGGATTTACCTCTCTAAGGAGGGGATCAACGGGCAGATGAGCGCTTCTCCTGAGGCGGCAGGTGAGTATATGGAGTGGCTTCACTCAGATCCCCGATTCCAGAAAATTTCCTTTAAAATCCATCGCCACTTTGAGCACTGCTTTCCCAGGGCCACAGTCAAGGTGCGTCCTCAGCTCGTGGCTCTTGATCAAGAGGTCGATATGGGCAAAACAGGAGCCCATGTGACTCCGGCTGCTTGGAAGAAGATGTTACAGGAGCGAGGCGAAGAGACGGTACTTCTCGATGTCCGGAATGCGTATGAATGGGAGATCGGCCATTTCGAAGGGGCCGAACGCCCCCTTCTCGATCAATTTCGGGAGTTCCCCGCCTATGCCAAAAAGATGAAAGAGACGAGAGATCCTTCCCAAACGAAGGTGATGATGTATTGTACAGGAGGAATCCGGTGTGAGGTCTATTCTGCTCTTCTCAAAAAAGAGGGGTTTGAAGAGGTGTATCAACTGGAGGGAGGGATTATCCAATATGGTCTTGATGAGGGGACACATCATTGGAAAGGAAAACTGTTTGTCTTCGATGACAGGTTGGCTGTTCCGCTCTGTGATGACGCCTCTGAAGTGATCAGCCGATGTCGGCATTGTCAGGAGACATCAGATCTTTATTTTAACTGCGCAAATATGGATTGCAATGAGCTATTTATTGCTTGCCCCTCTTGTGCTGACAAGTTGCAAGGCTGTTGCTCTTCACCTTGTCAAACGGCACCCCGTGTTAGACCCTATCAAAAATCTGAAAGACCCAAGCCGTTTCGTCGATGGCCGAAGAGTTAAACACACTTTCTAAAGACCAGCTGCAGCGGATCGCTGCAGCGGGAAAATTATCATGGAAGGGAAAGAAAATCACGTGCGATCCTTTCGTTCCGGCGGAGCTTGTCTATGTGATTGAAGAGGGATATACCGTATCTGCAAAGCTAAGACTCTGTGGTCGAGAAGATGAAATAGGGGCAGACGATGTTTTATTTTCATCAGGGGTTTTACAGGGACAGATTTTTCGATTCTGGAAAGTGGACTATGAAGAAAAATGGATTGAGAGTCCAAAAGCCCAATCTCTAACCTTAATGGAGCTGAAAAGCCTCGTTGATGCGTGTGAAGATGAAGCGTCGCAACTGGTTTGGAAGTGTCCGATTCCTCGATGGAAGCCGGAGCCTTTGCCGATCTTGCAACTGACAGATCGGACAGGAGCGTTTGCAAATCTTTGGATGGACTATGGCCTTTGGGGTAAAGACGTGATGCATTCCGAGGTGAGTGAAGAGGTGTTTTGGGAAAAAGATCTCTTAGAGACCGATTTTATCAAGAAAACAGTCGGAGTTTCTCACTATTATTGTCCGATGGATAAAGTGGTCAAAAGCCTCACATTTTTACTCGATCTTGGGTGGACGCTCTTAGACCACCTAGGGAAAAAGATTGTTCGCCAAGGCATCGCAGAGTGGAGTGTTGAGGGGAGATCGGATCATCTTCTCATGAAGGGACGTATTGCCTACGGCTCTCATATTGCCGACGCAAAAGATGTGCTAGGCGCTTTTAACAGGAGAGAGAAATTTATCGATTTAACCGGAGGAGAGGTAGGGCTTCTTCAGATTCCCTCGGAATGGATTCCTTTAGCGGAAGAGGAGATGACCATCGAGGGGATTGCCGTTCGGCGGCACCTCGTCGGGCTTGTGCAAGAGGTGGCAACACTTCCTCCTGAATATCAACTGGCAAGTTGGGAAGACGTCGCTCCAGGAAAGGGATTTCAAGGGAATCTTTTTGATTATCAGTTGCAAGGACTCCGCTGGCTGTCTTATCTTTACCGGTCAGGGTTTTCAGGGCTCTTAGCCGATGAGATGGGGCTGGGAAAAACCCTTCAGGTGATTGCATTACTATCGCTTTTAGAGATCAGCGAGCCTGTTTTAATTGTGATGCCGGTCTCATTACTCTTTCACTGGAAAAAAGAGTTCGAGAGGTTTTTGCCCACCATCTCCATCTATTGCCATCGAGGAGAGGGGCGCATCCGAGACAGTGAAGAGCTTAAGAAGCAAAAAGTCATTTTGACCTCTTATTCCCAAATGCGAGAAGACCGGATTTTATTGGAGTCTTTGAAATATGCAGCGGTGATTTTGGATGAGGCTCAAGGGATTAAAAATCCTGAGACGCAAGCAGCGCAAATCGCTTGCCAGCTCAAGAGCCCTTTCAAGCTTGCCATGACGGGAACTCCGATTGAAAATCGGTATGACGATCTGTGGTCGCTTTTTCGGTTTTTAATGCCAGAGCTTTTAGGAGAGAGGACTCAAAATCCTGTTTTCGAAAGAGTCCGCAAAAAAATTGCTCCTTTCACGCTCCGGCGCAAGAAAAGCGAAGTGGGACTCCAGCTTCCTGAAAAACACGAACAGATCATGTGGGTGCAGCTAGAGCCGCACGAGAGAAATTTCTACGAGCAGTATTTGAAAGAAAAAAAATCCTCTCTTATTCAGAAAGTACAAAGAGAGGGACTCTCATCGCAACGGATGGAAGTGTTAGAGCTCATTCTACGCCTTCGGCAAATCTGCTGTCATCCTCGGTTGGTCAATGGAGAATACGTTGGAGAGAGCGCCAAGTTTGCCGCTGTTTGCAATGATCTGGAAGAGGTCGTCTCATCAGGCCGTAAAGTGCTTCTCTATAGCCAGTTTACCTCCGTTTTAACCCTATTCAAGTCGTGGATTATCCAGCAGGGGTGGGGCTATGCTTATCTCGATGGTCAGACAAAAGACCGGGAAGCTGCGGTTCAATCGTTTCAACAGGATCCCCAGATTCCTATTTTTCTCATGAGTTTGAAAGCAGGAGGAGTAGGGCTCAATCTACAAGCGGCCGATTATGTGTTCCTCTATGATCCTTGGTGGAATGAGGCGGCCCAGCAGCAGGCGATTGATCGCGCCCACCGGGTGGGAAGGCAAGATCCGGTCATTGCTCGGAAGTACCTAGTGGCAGAGAGCATTGAAGAGAAAATCTTGAAGCTGCAAGGGCAGAAAACCGCCTTGGCGAATAACTTGCTAGAGCTTGGAGAAGGGGTAGGGCCTATCGGCCTGGAAGAGCTTTACGCGTTGTTAGTATGATGTAGCTGACTAATAATTAGCTAATTAACATTTATCTATCACCAAATCAATAAAAACATGATTTGGTGATAGATATCAGACATCGATTTTCTATCCCCAAATCGCATTTTTCTTGATTTGGTGATAGATTTTGGTAAAACAACCTCAATCATACAGATTGGGGAGATACATGCACTTCAATCGAATCATCGATTTTAGCTAAGAGAATTTAGAGTGAGAGTGTTGACGAAGTCTTGAGCGCTGATCCACTGCCAGCCTTCGACTATTGGGGCTTTTCCTTTCAACCCAAAAGTAGCTGGATCGTTACTGGAGGGCTTTATTTCAAGGAGGGAGGCTTCAAGGGGTATCATGAATTGTTTCCATTTTAAAGAGAGAGAACCTTCTTTAAAGGTAATTCTCTTTTCAGAATTTTCCGTGATGATTTTTCCTGAGACTTGTCTACCAATATGAAGGCTTTTTCCTTTAAGATTGTTGAGTGCTTTGACAGATTTTCGAGATGGGTTAGAAGGGATTTGCTTGATAGGGATGATTCTTTCGCTAGAAAAAGATAAGGTGAATTCGCCTGTCGTTTCATTAAAATTACAAGATGCTGGGTTGTTAAAAATATGATTCATTAAATATGTCCCAAAGAGGGGTTGTCCGCTGGAAGCTTCGGAAGTCATCACTGGTGTCTCTGGAAAGGTCGATATAAATTCAAGCAGGAGCCCTTGATGTGGGGAGGGATTTGCAGAAGATGGTTGTGTAGTGACAGTCTCTGTAAAGTAGGAATTCCAATCTTCAGAGCCAGTTTCGGCGTCAACAAAATCCTCTTCTGTGTCGCTTGCATCATAAAAAAGCTCATCGGCTGCGTCGTTTTCCTCAAGTAAGAGAAGGTTCTTCTTGGCTGCAGCTTCAGATACGGGATCGGGGGTCTTCGATTTGGTTTTTTGGAAAAATGAAAGTGAAAATGTCCATAGGCTCCAGACGATTTCCCAGCATTTTTGGCCTGTGGTCAATAGGGCCCCTAAAATAGAAACGGGCTCTTCATTTGTTTGTAGAGAATCCCTATTAGGTGGGAGGGTACCAGGGTTCCTCGAGGTGGGCGTGCTATCCGTAGTGAATATAGCGCTTTTAACCCATGAGGTGCCAGGTGTGTTAGAATCAGGTTTAATAGAATTTGTCATAATTATATTACCGTTAATTTTGTAATACAATTATAACATAATTATTAATTTTAAATACCTTCGTTCTTTTCTTCTTCCATAAGTTCTTGAGCTGCAGCTTTTAGCGTTACAAGGCCTTGCTCAAAACCGATCTGTTTAAGAAGTTGGTCCAGGTAAGAGAGCTCTGTAACGAGTTGGTCATTAATGGTTTCAAGCTCAGAAATTCTCTTGAGGATCTTGTCTTTTTCCATAAATTTCTCCTTGTGTGTATTAATATTGATGCAAAAGGCGTGCCAAGGAGTGAGGTTATGTATATAATGCTTGTAAATAACTTATAAGGTATTATAGATAAGCTGGTTATATTTGTTGTGCGAGGTCTGGGAAAGAATCCTGAAGAGGGGCTAAGCCTATGGTAGAATTAGGGAGATAGGAAAAGAGTTCCTCCGGTATATCCTGGTAGGAACTCTCTTTGTAGGAAGCCTATATCTTATGCCTTTTTCGCATTAAGAAAGGAGCTTTAGGTGTTGTTCCCTGCTCCAAATTTGAGATCAAATTTTTCTGCATTTAAGGCAAGATCACTCAAAAGTTGAGTGACTGTTGATGACATGTTATTCTGTGAATACATTTCTAAGAGTTGTTCTAATATCTCCTTGCCTCTTTTCATATTGGATGGCTGGTCCCGCATAGGATAAAGGTAAAGTTCATCTATCCCAGCGAGTCGTGCAGCGGCAAGCGTGAGAATATAAGTCACTTTACCATCATTTCCGAACGCTCCTAATCCCCAATTCCCAGTATGAATCGCCACTTTTTGATTGGGCGATGCGGCTTTGGCTCCGCTAAACGCGGCGTAGAGTTTAAAGAAGCAGCTCTTTAGGTCTTCTTTGGTATAAAGCTGTCCTTTTTTCGTGCTATTGCTATTGTCAGGAGCTGCAATGGCGAAGATATTACTCTTAGTGGGCTTTTTTAAGGGTTGTAAGCACGCCTTTATATCCTGGAGGGTCGCAGACTGAAAGTTTGGTCCGTAAATGGTGGGCGCACCATTTGAAAGGGCTTTAGAGGTGTTTAAGGACCCAAAACGCCAAACATCTTTAAATAGAATTGCGCAGTTTTCTGTCGATTTCGTATAGAGTTTAGCAAATTCTCCATCATCAAGAGTCTTTAAATGGGGCACTAAATGATAGAACTGAGGATGTTCGACGGCGACGATTTCTTCTTGTGCAAGAAAAGAATCTAATGGGATATATTGAGCAACCTCTTTATCAGCGAAATCGGCTGTCCAATGGACGATTTCGTCAGTTGATTCAGGAAATTTAAACGATCCTTCAAGTGCCTCGATCTTTGGAGCATTTTTATCAAGTAGAGGCATTTGCAGAATTGCGTTCTCATTATTAACTATAAATTTACTGATTTGAATGGGTGTTTTAAGTAATTCGAAATCTTTGCTTGTAAGTTTTAAAACAGCCTGACAAGCCTGTTGTTTGTTCTTGTTAAGCCCTCGTTTTTGTAAGAGTTTGTCATTCTCAAAAATAGCTACCTGACATTTTTTGATTTCAAATACAGCGTTAGGGTCTGCCGGAGCTGTTGTTGTATTTGTTGTAGCTTGAGTTTGCACATTATTAGAACTGCTCAAAGGCGTTGCCGGAGCTGTTGTGGTTGTTGTGGGTGGTGTTGCTGGGGACGATGTTAAGGAGGGTTGGTCGTGTCGAGTCCCTCCTTGAGTGGAGCGTTTCCTTGAGAAATCGGCTAGTAACTTCGCTTCAGCCGGCGTGAGTTGTTGCTGTTGTAAGGGCGTTGTTGTAGTCGTTGTGGGTGGTGTTGCTGGGGACGATGTTGAGGAGGGTTGGCTGTGTCGAGTCTCTTCGGGTAGGGAGGCTGCTGAGAGAGCGGCTAGGAACTTCGCGTCAGCCGCTGGGAGTTGTTGCTGTTGTACGGGCGTTGTTGTAGTCGTTACGGGTTGTGGTACGAATATTGTCGCTGTAGCTGGTACTAAGGGGGTGGATAGATTCACTGTAGAAGTTACTGGTGTCGAGGTTGCTGTAATTATTGGCTGGACTGTAGACGACTGTTGGCTCTGGGTTTGTAGGGCAGTGGCTACGATTTGTGTCCTGGCTTGCAGTTGGGTCTGTTGGGGTTGGAGTGCGAGTTGTCTCTTCTGTTCTTCCACAAGTGCTAGGGTAGCATTCATGGCGTTAGTTGTGGCTTTTGACTGAAATTCTGGCTGTAGGAGCTCTCTGGATATGATTGGGGAGCCGTTATTATTACTACTAGCTGGGGTTGGTTGCTGCTGAGGTTGTGGCTGAGGTTGTGGCTGAGGTTGTGGCTGAGGTTGTGGCTGAGGTTGTGGCTGAGGTTGTGGCTGAGGTTGTGGCTTTAGCTGCTCTAGCTGATCTGCCACGAGTTGTAGGGTAGTGTTTAAGGCGTGAGTTATGTTGCTTGACTGAGAGCGTTGCTGTTGGAGCTCTGTAGATGTGGTTTGTAGAGAGGTGCCTAGATTGCTTTTGGTGGATAAATTATTATCCTGAGTTAGTTTTGGCTGTGGGAGCTCGTTGGATGAGGATGGAGAGCCCTTATTATTTTGCTTTTGCTCTTGTTGTTGGAGCTTTGTAGATGTGGTTTGGATATTATCTTTGGTGGATAAGGATGGGGAACCATTATTATTATCCGGAGTTGGTTTTGGCTTACTGTTTCCATAGGTTTTCCAGAAATATACCAACGCGACGAGGGCTGCACCTGCGATCGTAGTGATTGTCAATGCACGAGAATGAGTGGTGATCCACTTGTAGGATGAAGATAAGCTGCACGAATTAAAAATACGGTTCATAATGACTCCTATTACCTTTTCCTATGGGGTTTTCTAAAAAATTTAGACACCCATTATCCTAAAAAAACTTCATAAAGGCAATAAAAAAGAGCTAAAAATTTAATTTTAATCTCGGAGTGCCTATAAAAATTTTACGCCCTGAGCATGTGTCATTTAAGAGGAAATTGAGTAACAAAAAAGAAATTCATTTACACCACAGAGATCGCAGAGCACACAGAGGGGACCTAAGAAATCTTTGTGTTTCCTAATGTTCTCTGGGGTGTAAATGATTTTTTTATAGATCAGTGGATGAATCTCATCTGCGCTAGAGGGGGCTCTAGGCAGATGAAATGTGGGACTTTTACCAAGCGGCGACGGGTTCGATCTGTCCGATCATTTGGTCAAGGTGGTTGAGCTCTTGCCATTTGTTCTCGGAGACGGGGCTGCCGTCATAGAAATATTCGACTTGGGCAATGCCGTCGACGTAATATTTCGAGGGTCCGTGTTTCCGGTCATTTTCCCAGAGGATTTCTTGGGAGATGGCAGCGCCATCGGTGTAATGGATTTCAAGACCGTTTTTCACGCCATCGAGGTAGTAAATTTCAACGGTTTTCGCGCCATTTTTGTAGAAGGTGGCTTTGCCATGGAGTTTTCCAGCAACGTATTCTTTGACGGAGATGGGTTCTCCTTTTTCATTGAAGACTTTTTTCTCTCCGTTGAGAGCTCCACGATAATAGTAGGCAATGCTTTCGGGAGAGGTGTTGGCATAGAACGTCTGCCGTTTTGTAATATACCCTTCTTCGATTTCTTCTTGGGCTACTAAAATTCCTTGGAGATCACGGGTGACGCGACTACCCTGGCCTTTTGCAACGCGGGCTTCTACGTCATTCAGACGATTGAAGTATTGTCCTTCGACAAGTTCTTCACCGGCGTACTCTTCTGTGCACATCGGGGTGCCATCGGCATACCAGCGCGTCGAGGCGTGACGGGTTGGAGAGAGTTGCACTTCTTCACGTAGCGGCATTCCACTAATGTCATAGGAGATTTGTTTAACTAAGTTGCCTTGCTTGTACAAGAAATAGTTTTCGACGGTTTGGCTATGGGGGAAGGTGTGAGTAGAAGGGCCGTCGAGATGGCCGTTTTCATAAGTTGATGTAGTTGTCACGCCATTTTTAAGAACTGTAATGACTTGACCTGGATATTTTCTCTCGACGAATTCGTCTTTAGCGACTGCATATCCATATTTGTGAACATAGCGTTGAGAGACGACGTTGTTCTCTTTATTGTCCTTATGGCATGCAGTGAGTGAGAGGCCCAGAAAGCCTAATAAAAAAAGATAACGGCCCATAAATAACCTTCCTTGAGATAGATTTTCTTCATCATAAGGGATTGAGCAACTTTTCCGCTACTGAATGTGTGAGTTTCTCATGTTCTTGTTTAACTGTCTCATCGTCTAAGGTTTTGGTGGGACTTTGATAAACGAACCGGAATGTCACATTTTTATGTTCTTTACCGAGTTGTTCGCTGGTGTAAAGATCGAATAAATAAAATTCTGCCAGAAGGGGTGATTTGATTTTTGCAATGGTTTGGAGGACGACATGGATAGGAAGCGATTCCTTCAAAGTGACAGTCCAATCTCGTACGATGGAGGGAAAAGTTGGGAGTTGAGAATATTCTACGGCTTTTTTCTTTAAGGGGAGGATATCGTTCAGGTTCAGTTCAGCAAAAAAAAGACGAGAAGGGATATCGAACTTTGCAAGAAGCTGAGGATGGATTTCTCCGAGGATGCCGATGGTGATTTCACCACATTTGAGTTTGGCTTGGCGCCAGGGATGCAAGGTGTGGAGGTGGGAGGGCTCAAAGGTGTAACGGATGAGGCGCAGTTCTTCGCAGAGATTTTCAACGATTCCTTTTAAATCGAAAAAGTCGAGTTCAGAGGGTTTGCGGTCGAAATGAGGAGGGCGATTTAGGCCTGTGAGGATCATTCCCGCACACGAGGCTTCTTTCAACGTCTCTTTGTCACGGAAGTGAATGCGTCCGACTTCAAAGGCTGAAAGGTTGTCTGTTTGGTGGTTGAAATTGAGTTTAGCGACTTGTAAAAGTCCGGGGAGAAGAGAGCTTCTCAATACAGATTGATCAAGGGACCTGGGATGGAGGACGCGGATGGTGCTGTTGTCTTGCATCCCTTTCTCTAGAGTCAGTTGCGAGAGTTCGGGGCTAATCAGATCGCACGTGATGCACTCTTGTAATCCTTGCTTGAGGAGAAGGTCTCGGACATTTTTTTCCAAAAGATAAATAGGGGCATCGGGAAGCTCAGAGCCGGTGTAGGAAGGGCGTTTGCGTGGAATATGGTTGTAGCCAAATAGGCGGGCGACTTCTTCCACGAGGTCGATTTCTTGTTGGAGGTCATTGCGATAGGTTGGGACTGTGACTTCTAAAAGCTGCGAGTCTAAAGTTTTCACGCGCATCTCGAGTCTTTCAAGTAGAGAGACGACCTCCCCAAGGCTTAAAGGAAATCCCAAGAGTTGTTGCAACCGGTGCAACCGGCAAGAGATGGTGCGAGGAGTGAACGGCTCTGCAGAGATATCGACCACGGGGTGGATGTCGCCACCGGCGATGTCCTGGATGAGAGCAGTAGCCAGGTCGAGAGCTAAGATACAACTTGCTCTATCAATTCCTCGGTCATGGCGGCTGGACCCTTCGGTTCTTAAATCAAGCTTTCTGCTGGAGCGGCGAATGGAGGTCGCATCGAACGAGGCCGATTCGATCAGAATGTTTTGAGTTTTTTCAGAGGCAGCAGAAGAGAGGCCTCCCATGATCCCTGCGATCGCAAGTGGTTTTTTTCCATCGTTAATTAATAAGGTGCCGGGTGGAATTTCTCTTTTTTGTCCGTCGAGGGTTTCAAAAGAGAGGGTTTCTGTTGCAGGAGAGACAACGATTTTTTGATCTTGGAGGGTATCTGCATCAAAAATATGAAGTGGCTGTCCTAACTCTAGCATGACATAGTTAGCGACATCCACAACATTATTAATAGGACGAATGCCGCAGTTGGTGAGCCTTTTCTGCATCCACTCGGGTGAAGGGGCAATGCGGACTGCCGTCACCAAACGGCAGGCGTAGCGAGGGCATAGGTGGGGGTTGGAAACCTCGACGCTGAAACGCATTTGTCCGGTGATGGTCAATGCAGGGGTTGGTTTTTTAGCTGTCATTTGGTATGCAGCGGCGAGCTCTCGGGCGATTCCCAACATACTTAAGGCATGGCCGAGATTGGGAGTGAGAGAGAGATCAAAGATGGGGTCGGTGACATAGGTAGAGACATCTGAACCGAGAGACAGATCGATGGGGAGCTCGAGGATTCCGTCGCTTTCTTGTCCTAACGACAGGTCTATAGAAGAGCAGAGCATGCCTTCCGATTCAACATCACGGAGTTTGCTTTTTTTGATCTTCCATGGTTTGCCTTCTTTGTCAGTCAGCTCGGCTCCGACTCTGGCAAAGGCGACAAAGATACCTGCGCGGCAATTGGGAGCGCCGCAGACAACTTGGTATTCTTGAGACCCGTCGGTGACTTGAGCGATTTTGAGGCGGTCGGCATTGGGGTGCTGCTCGGCTTTAAGAACTTTACCGACGACAACGCCTGAAAAAGTTGTGGTGAGACCGCTGATTTTTTCCACTTCGATTCCCAGCATTGTTAAGGTCTGGGCGATCTCCTGGGGAGTATGATTGAGAGGTAAAAAGTCTTTTAACCATGAGAGGGGGGCTTTCATTTAAGTTGCTATCCCGTTAAATTGTAGGTCGTACCCGATGATCCACTTTTTTTTGGCTCATAGAGTGAGCGAGGCAAACGCAAATCGATCTGACCGACGAAGCTCATAGACTCCGTCTATGGGCGAGGAGGAAGATTGATTTACGGAAGCCGCAGCCCCTCTATGAGCCAAAAAAAAGTGGATCATCGAGTCATAGGATAACATAAGTGGAATTACCTCTGCAAGAACAGTGGGCTCGTAAAGGCCGTTTTTTAACCCAAGCTTTGATTTTTAGTGGAGCGCTCAATATTGGGCTTTTAACTTCTTTTTTTTATTTCACACTGCGTGAAAAAAAAGAGGCGGTGGCATTTGAGCTTCAGCCGCTCGGTGAAAAGAGCCAATCCCTCACCACTGCAGAAGTTCTATCGCAGTTTGCGATGATGTCTTACGGAGAACTTGTCGTGATGCTCTCTAACGATGAGGGAGTTGAAGCAGGGTATAAGAAAAGGGATTTAGCGCTGGCGAGCTTAGTCGCATTTCATTCTATAGATATTAATAAGGCTCTGCAAGGGGCTCCTCTCCAGAGGAGGACTCTTTCCTTTCAGCGTAAGGAGGGTCCCGAGCAAGTCGAGCTCACCGTTTATTCTGGATTAACGGAGGACCAGCACCGAGCCATTTTGCATTTTATCAACACGGAGAAATTTCCCTTCACGACTCAAGGACTTTTTTTCGAGCTTAAACAAAGCAGCAAACCTTGTGACCCAGCGCTACTCGAAGCTTTTTACATGACGGCAGAGTATACGATGGTATCGACTTTGCTCTCGCGAGCGGGAGTCCCTTTACCTGCGGGATATGTGATAGAGCTGGTGACTCAAGGGGATTGGGAAATTCTCAAACGGTTCACAGAAGAGCAGAAGCAGTCCCAAGATTTTTCTGCGACGCGTTTGAAGAATTTGCTGGCCTCTTACATCCGTGGGCGCTCTCTACTAGCTGCCAAAATTTTACTCCAATGGGATCGTGAGTTTATTCTAAAAAAGTTCGAAGATCCTGAGCTCATGACATTCATTGATCTTTTTCCACAGAAGACCGATTCTCTTCACCTTTTTTTGAAAGAGATTATGACAAGTCCGCGCTCCGATGCGATTTGGAAAAAAGCAGCAGAAAAACTTTATGCTTTTGCAAGTGTTGCTCTTCCTGAGCCGTATGATCACAAAGCGGCTTTGCAACTGTTTGTTCCCCAATACCTAGTCCAACCGAGTGCACCTCCACTTGTTCAACTTCAAGCATCAAAAATTTATATCGTCCAACCTGGCGATAATCTTTGGAAAATTGCTCGCAAACATAAAGTGTCTATTGAAGCTTTGCGCAAAGCGAATCATCTTGAAACGGATAAGCTGAGGCCAGGTAAAAAACTTTCTATCCCTTCTTGAAAAAAAAATCTTGCGAGACTTTAAAAAATAAAGTAAAACACAAGTTCGATAGGTGGTTCCGGAGTTGTACAGGATCACGTTATAAATTTAATAGGTAATGCGATGTTGAATTTTAGAAAGTTGAGACAGGATTTTGCTTCATCCATCCGCGATGAAGGAAAAGAACTTTATGATAAACAAAAAGTCGTTGCGGCTAAAATTCTTCATCTTGACCACAAGTCGGTTCGGATCAGTGGACGTATCCAAGGACAATACGAAAACCATTACGAAAGTGAGATTGAGATCGATCGTATTGAGAGCGAGACGATCGATTCAGATTGCGATTGCCCTTATAACTATGACTGTCAACATTTGGCAGCGCTCATTTTTTATCTCGAGAACCGGCTCGATGAAATTATGGTCTCTTATTCAAAGGAGAACAGCCTTGATGACTTGGCAGAAAAGCATGATTTCAATGCTGAGCAGCGCAAAGCGTTGATTACCAAGTTTAAAGAGGCTGAAACTAAGCAGACCCAAAAACAAGAAGAGATGCATCAAAAGCAGGTGCTGCAAGAATATGTCTCCTCCTCAGAGGTGCTTGCGATCTCTCCATTTTTTAAGCCGAGAGAAAAATACGATATCGATCGGGCAGAGGCAGCTTTGGTCTTCTCCCTTCCACAAAATCTAGACGGAAGACAGCCTGTCGAACTCCAATTATCGCTTAGACTCCCATCGCGTTCCAAACCGCTCAATATTCCTTATTTGAAAAAATTTATGGAGGCGCTGCGTTACGAAGAGCCGATTTTTATTGGAAGCAAGCGGTATTGCTTTGCGTTGCAATCGTTTGATGTCAAGCAACGGGAGATCATGAAAATGTTGATGGATCAAGCCCGTTTTCAAGAACAGCCCAGTTCTGAAAAAGGGTATCGCATTGCCCAGATCGATATCGAGCTATTTGGGATCATCTTAGCGCAGATCTTCGAAGGGGCAAATACGGCTCTTAAAGAGAGCGGGTTTACAGCGCAAGAAGATGATCTTCCCATGCTCAGTGGACTCTTTGACACGACGTTTGAAAATCCTCTTCGTTTTTCTCCTCAACCGGCCCATCTCAAATGTGTTCTTGAATATCTCAAACCTCCGATTTCAAAGATTCTTGTCAGACCTAATCTTTTGATTGATCAAAAGCAAATCCCGATCGAAGAATCGAAGCTTTTTTCCTGTGCACAGCCGGGAATGCTGCATCAAAATGTTTACTACCGCTTCCCACCCCATATTACGCGCATGCATCTTAAAAACCTCAAAACCCTACTGGATCTCACCATTCCAGAGCCGCTGTTTGGAACTTTTGTGGAAAATGCCATGCCCGAGCTATCGCGGTTTGCGGAGATTGAAAATAGTGAAGCGATCGAAGATTTTGTAACGCTTCCTTATGTAGAGCCTGTGAAGGCAACTTGCGACTTGGGGTATTTGGATGGAGAGCTGGAAGCGACCCTCTTTTTTCATTACGAACAGCATAAGATTCCTGCTGCACCTGGAAAACTCGATTATGATCACGTCTCTTCTTTTGTCTCCAAATCCGGAATTCTTGCCCGCAATCTTGTGGAAGAAAAGAAGATTATCGAAGAATTGTTTCAAGATTTTCTATTTAAAGAAGATGAGGGGATTTTCGTTGCCAAGTCTGAAAAGAAAATTGTCGAGTTCATGACCGATATTATTCCTCGTTATCAGCACCGCGTGACGTTTAATTGCCCCCAGAACCTGCTCGATCAATTCATTTATGATCAGACCAGCTTTTCTTTATATCTTTCGCACACGTCTCGTATCGATGTTTATGAGATCGAGCTTAAAGTCCATGGCTCTCTTAAAGGGGCTAAAATGGATCTTTTGTGGGAGTGTTTAGCCTCAAAAAGGGCTTATCTCGAAATGGAAAACCCTAAGGCTAGACTAACCAAAAAAGCCGGTGAAGGAAATAAACTGCCTAAGATTCTCGTGCTGGATTTAGAGAAAATCGGTGGGGTTGTTCAGCTGTTTGACGAACTGGGAATCGCCGTTTTAACCGACCATAAACTCGAGCGTCCCATCTGGAGCTTAGCTAACATCGATGCTGATCAGTTCAAAGGACTTCCGGTCAAATTTTCTATCTCGGATCAATTGGTGGAGATCCGCAAGCAGATGCTGGGAGAAATCAGACTAGAGTTTACACAGGTGCCAGAAGAGGTCCAAGCTACCTTGCGTCCTTATCAGTTAGAGGGGGTTAATTGGGTCGAAAGGCTTCGGATGATGTATCTCAATGGAATCTTAGCCGACGATATGGGGCTTGGAAAAACCCTTCAAGCGATTGTAGCGATTGCTCAGTATCGAATGAAAAAAAAGGCCCTTTCTTTAATTGTTTGCCCGACCTCTCTTCTCTACAACTGGAAAGAGGAGTTTGCCAAGTTTGATCCTGAGCTCAAGGTTTTGGTGATTGATGATATCCCCTCTGCGCGTAAAAGATTAATTGAGAATATGCGTAAATATGATGTGATCATCACGTCGTATACTCTCCTGCAAAAAGATGTAGAACACTATAAGTTGGCTGCGTTTGGGTATGTGATTTTAGATGAGGCTCAACATATTAAGAACCGAGGGACTCGCAACGCTAAATCGGTCAAGATGGTTCAGGCGGAGCACCGCCTCATTCTATCTGGTACTCCGATTGAAAACTCTCTCGATGAGATGTGGAGTCTCTTTGACTTTTTAATGCCGGGCTTCCTCAGCTCTTACGACCGTTTTGTCGAGAAGTATATTCGTGTCTCGGGCGCTGAGCAGACAAAAAATCTCGAATATCTCCGTAAAAAAGTCGCCCCTTTCATCTTGCGCCGCATGAAGGCAGATGTTCTCAGCGATCTACCGCCCATTTCCGAAATCGTCTATCACTGTCAGCTCACCGATATCCAGCAAGACCTTTACAGATCTTACGCTGAGTCGGCTCGCAATGAACTGGTGAAACTCGTCGAGCGAGATGGTTTTGACCGTGTTCAAATCCATGTGTTAGCGACATTAACGCGTCTCAAGCAGATCTGCTGCCACCCTGCGATCTTTGCCAAAGAAAAAGCTGAACCTGGGGACTGCGCTAAATATGAAATGCTCCTTGAGCTGCTTCAGACGCTCATTGAGGGCGGACATAAAACGGTCATCTTTAGCCAGTACACGCGCATGTTGCAGATCATGCGAGAAGATTTTGAAAAACGAAATATTCAATTTGCTTATCTAGACGGCTCAAGTAAAAACCGTCTTGAAATTGTCAAAAGATTTAATGAAAATGAAAATCTTTCTGTCTTCTTAGTCTCATTAAAAGCTGGAGGCACCGGGCTCAATCTTGTCGGTGCGGATACGGTCATCCATTACGATATGTGGTGGAACCCCGCTGTTGAAAATCAAGCCACAGACCGAGTCCACCGGATGGGGCAGAAGAAAAATGTCTCAGCTTACAAACTGATTACCTTGGGAACCATAGAAGAAAAGATCGCTGAAATGCAGAAGCGGAAAAAAGGATTGGTCAAGAAAGTCGTAAGTTGCGATGATGAGGCGATTGCTAAATTAACCTGGGAAGACGTTCTTGAACTACTGAGAACATAATATTCTATGAGCCAACAAAAATCATTTAATCTCAAAGACAAACTTGCAAATCTTAGTCGCCGTGCCTTCGGGAAATTCGGGTCACTCTCGAATTTTTTCTCCAGCGACATTGGAATTGACCTTGGAACTGCTAATACTCTCGTTTATGTGCGGGGTAAAGGGATTGTTCTTGCCGAGCCCTCGGTGGTTTCCGTTGACGCGAACACCAATGAGGTGCTCGCTGTCGGCCACAAAGCGAAAGCGATGCTAGGCAAAACTCCTCGTAATATCATTGCTGTGCGTCCCATGAAAGACGGTGTGATCGCCGATTTCGAGATCGCTGAAGGGATGCTCAAAGCTTTGATCAAACGGGTGACTCCCTCGAGTGTTCTTTTTCGACCTAAAATTATTATTGCTGTTCCTTCCGGGATTACCGACGTGGAAAAAAGAGCTGTGGAAGACTCAGCACTCCGTGCGGGCGCCCAAGAAGTGATGCTCATCGAAGAGCCGATGGCGGCTGCAATTGGCGTTGACCTGCCCGTGCACGAGCCCGCCGCAAACATGATCGTGGACATTGGCGGTGGTACGACGGAGATTGCGATTATTTCTCTCGGAGGCATCGTTGAATCTCGCTCGCTGAGGATCGCGGGTGATGAGTTTGATGAATGTATCGTCAACTACATGAGACGCACCTATAACCTTCTGATTGGTCCCCGCACAGCAGAAGAGATCAAGATCACGATTGGCTCTGCCTATCCTTTAGGAGATCACGAGCTTGAAATGGAAGTGCGCGGCCGCGACCAAGTCGCCGGTCTTCCTGTCACGAAGAGGATCAACTCTGTAGAAATTCGGCAATGTCTCTTCGAGCCGCTCCAACAAATCATTGAAAGCATCAAGTTGATCCTTGAGAAAAGTCCTCCTGAGCTGGCCTCTGATCTCGTTGAGCGCGGGATGGTTTTGGCCGGTGGAGGAGCTTTGATTAAAGGACTCGACAAAGCGTTGATCAAAGAGACAGGTCTTCCTGTCACCATTGCCCCGTACCCTCTTCTGGCCGTTTGCCTCGGGACGGGCAAGGCTTTGGAATATCCCGATAAAGCCAGAAAGAAGAAATCGATGTAAAGACCTCTTGCGTAACTAAGGTTCTGTCGATTTTCTGGTTCTTTTGAGCCGATTTTCAACTCTCTTTGCAGGGGTAATATCCGAAGGTGATATGACCCCTGCAAAGAGAGTTGAAAATCGGCCAAAATAATCCAGAAAATCGACGAACCCTTAGCTACGCAAGAGGTCTAATGACACTTGACGCTTTCGTACAAGAGAGTGCAGCCCTATGCCAGCCGAAAGATGTTCATTTTTGCGATGGGTCTGAAGAAGAGTATCGCCATCTTTGTGATTTGCTCGTCCAGCAAGGGACCTTCGTTCCTCTAGAGCGTCCCGAAAGTTTTTGGTGCCATTCAACGTCAGATGATGTCGCTCGCTCTGAAGAAGACACTTATATCTGCTCCCTCCATGAACAAGATGCAGGCCCGACCAATCATTGGAAAGACCCTGCAGAGATGAAGATCCTGCTCCGGAATTTATTCCGGGGATGCATGCAAGGTCGGACACTCTACGTCGTCCCGTTTTGTATGGGTCCCCTAAATAGCCCCTATGCTCTTTTCGGTGTCCAAATTACCGATTCGCCCTACGTCGTCTGTCATTTACATCTGATGACACGGATGGGGAAAGAGGTTTTGCAGCAGATGAGTGGAAAACCATTCGTTCCTTGCCTTCACTCGGTCGGTTACCCGCTTCCCGAGGGGACTCCCGATGTTTCTTGGCCACACAACTCTTCTCATCGCTACATTGTGCACTTTCCAGAAGAGCCCTCCATCTGGTCTTTTGGAAGCGGTTACGGAGGAAACGCGCTCCTCAGCAAAAAATGTCTAGCCCTTCGCATTGCCTCTGGACTTGGTCAAAAACAGGGATGGCTTGCCGAGCACATGATGATTATCGGTCTCACCAACCCTGCTGGCGAAAAAAAATATATCGCAGGAGCTTTCCCCAGCTCTTGCGGCAAGACTAATCTTGCCATGCTCCAGCCGCTAATCCCGGGCTGGAAGCTCGAATGTGTCGGCGACGACATCGCTTGGATGCATATCGGAAAGGATGGGGGACTCTATGCTATCAATCCCGAACATGGTTTTTTTGGTGTCGCACCGGGAACTTCTAGCAAAACGAATCCCATTGCCATTGAGATGATTCAGAAAAAAACTCTTTTCACCAACACGGCACTGACGTCTCACCGCGATGTGTGGTGGGAAGGGCTCACAGACAAAGCTCCTCCCTCTTTAACCTCGTGGGAAGGGAAACCGTGGGATCCAACGTCTGGTAAACCGGCGTCTCATCCCAATGCGCGCTTCACCGTTCGTACAGAGCAATGTTCTATCTTAAGTCCGGCCTACGATGACCCTCAAGGTGTTCCGATTTCTGCGATTCTTTTTGGAGGTCGAAGAGCCACGCTTGTTCCCCTTGTCTTTGAGGCGCTCAGTTGGAATCACGGCGTCTTTCTGGGCGCCTCTCTCTCCTCTGAGACCACAGCTGCTGCGAAAGGCGCTTTAGGTCAACTTCGGCACGACCCGTTTGCTATGCTCCCTTTTTGCGGCTATCATATGGGAGATTATTTTGCTCACTGGATTGAAATGGGCGCTCGCCTCCAGCCTGCTAAACGGCCCCAGATTTTTCATGTAAATTGGTTTCGAAAAGATGCTAAAGGGCACTTTTTATGGCCCGGATTTCGGAATAATACTTATGTGCTGCGCTGGATCTTTGAAAGAGTGAGCGGCACAGTTAGCGCTCAAGCCTCGCCGCTGGGCTATCTGCCTCTTCCCGGAATCTTCGAGCCTGCTGAGCTTTTTCATATCGATAAAGAAGGTTATCTTAAAGAAGTTCAAGAGCTCGAGAGTTATTTTTCTCTCTTTGGTTCAAAGTTCCCTCCTGAACTCCAGCAAGAACTGGAGAATCTCAAGAGACGGCTACAACAGTAATATTTGAATTATTTTTTCGAAAAGCTTCTCCAACTGCTCAGGAGCTTTGCCTCCGGCTTGGGCAGCTTCAGGACGGCCACCTCCTGATCCTTGGATGAGAGGGGCTACCTCTTTCAAAATTTGAGCAGCGCTAAGTCCTTGTTTAACGAAATCAGGTGTGATGCGCAGGAGGACCTGGCAACGGTCTTCCCCGCGGACTGCTAGGAGAAGAGCGCCTGAAGAAAAGCGACCCATGATCTCTTCAGCTAAGATACCTAGCTCATCTGGTTCAACAGAGGCGATGTGGGCAAGAAAAGGAATTCGCCCGACGGTGGTGGTTTTTTGAATCAAGCTTTGAGCTAACTCTCGCAAGGCACCTCGCCTAGCGGCTTTGAGCTCTTGTTGCAGCTTCTTGATCTCTTCAGCTGCCGTCTGGATTTGAGATTCGAGCTGTTTTTCACGGCTACGAGTGAGCTCTTCAGCCTCTTTTCCCGTCACGGCCTCAATCCGGCGAACACCTGACGCAATACTGCCTTCTTTCAGAATGCGAAGTGATCCGATAGTGCCAGTATAGGAGGTATGTGTTCCACCACAGAGCTCTTTGGAGCTTTTAATGTCGACCACACGCACTTTAGCTCCGTACTTATCTCCGAAGAACTGTTTAATTTCAGAGATGCCTTGCACCTCTTCATAAGGAAGCTCGTAAGTGGCTACCGGCGTGTTTTCTCGGATCTTGGCGTTGACGAGATCTTCCACGCGCTCGATTTCTTCTTTTGTAAGACCCTTATGGTGATTAAAATCGAAGCGGAGGCGGGAGGGCTCGACAAAAGAGCCGGCTTGCCGGATATGAGAGCCCAAAATCTCGGTCAAGGCCCAATGCAGCAGGTGAGTCGCGGTGTGATTGTTCTGGATGAGACTGCGTCTACCCTGATCGACAGTTGCGGAAACCGTCTCTTTCACACGGAAAGATCCTGATACACAAACGCCGATATGTAAAACGACGCCCGGATAGGGAGATTGACAATCGGAGACTTGGAACTTTGCATTTCCATGAGTGAGAAATCCCGTATCCCCAATCTGGCCTCCTTTTTCAGCATAAAAAGGAGTTTTTTCAAGAAGGATAAACCCTTCTTGCCCCTGCTTGATGGAGTCGACAAAGGCTCCTCCGACCAAAATTCCTTGAATCGCTCCGTCAACTTTAGTTTCCGTATAACCCACAAATTGGCAAGGCGCGTGCTGAGAGAGAAAAGCTTGATAGACGTTATCTTCGACTTGGCTTGCAGAGGAGACATGAGCCGCTTTCGATTTTTCCCTAGCCTGTTCTTCCAAAATTTGATACGCCTCGAGATTCACTGTTAAATGAGAGTCTTTGGCAATTAAGAGAATTTCTTCAAGAGGCAGGCCATAGGTGTCTTTCAGTTTAAACGCCTCTTCTCCTGCGATTTCTTTCTGAGGTCTTTTTTTTGCATCGGCAATGACGCCGCTGAGGATATTGCCGCCCCGTTTGAGGGTTTTCAAGAAAGACTCTTCCTCAAGAGTCACAATATCTCCGATTTTGGTTTCGGCTGTTTTCAGTTCAGGATAATCTTCTCCCATGAGAGAGATTAAGCTGGGAAGGAGTTTTGCTAAGAAAGGATCTTGGGTTCCGAGCATCCGGCCATAGCGCACAGCGCGGCGGAGAAGTTTTCTTAGAACATAGCCTCGTTCAATATTGCTGGGTTGAGCGCCATCGGCGATGGCAAACGCCAGCGAACGGATATGGTCGGCAATCACGTGAAAAGCAGGTGCTAATTCTGAATCGGTGGGTTGATATTTTTTACCCGTGACGGTTTCGATTTGCGAGATCAGGCTACGGAGGATATCGGTGGCGAAGAGATTATCGACATCCATCTTCAAGGAGATTACGCGCTCTAACCCGCTCCCTGTATCGATGGATTGTTTGGGCAGGGGAGTCATTTTTCCAGAGGAATCTCGGTTGTATTGCATAAAGACGAGGTTCCAAAATTCTAAGTACCTCTCCCCAGAGACATCTTGCAGGATCGAAGGAGCGTCTCCGTACTTTGCACCTCTATCGTAATAGAGCTCTGAGCACGGGCCGCACGGGCCGGTTTCTCCCATGGCCCAGAAATTGTCTTTTTCGTCCATCCGGACGATGCGCGCTACCGGAACAATTTTTTTCCATAGCTCAAAAGCTTCATCGTCTTCGCGAAAGACGGTGATCCAGATTTTTTCGGGATCGAATTGGAAAATTTTCGTGGAGACTTCCCAAGCAAAAACAATCGCTTGTTCTTTAAAATAATCTCCAAAAGAAAAGTTTCCGAGCATCTCAAAAAATGTCAAATGGCGACTCGTATGCCCGACGTTGTCGAGGTCGTTATGTTTTCCGCCGACGCGGATGCATTTTTGAGAAGTGGCTGCCCGTTTGTAGTCACGGACGCTTTTGCCCAGAAAGACGTCTTTGAACTGGTTCATCCCTGCATTGGTAAAAAGAAGAGAAGGATCGTCATGGGGAACGACAGGGGAAGAGGGGAGGACAGCGTGGTGGTGCTGCTTAAAAAAATTTAGAAACTGGCGGCGTATCTCTTGCGATAGCATAAGCATTCCCTGGGGTGGCCTGCCACTATACCAGGGAATTTTGAAGAGGTCAATTGTCTCTAAATTGTATAGTATTTTCTTTATTTAGGGGTCTGGCAAGGGGAAAACAGGTTTATTGCGCAACTTTTGCGTTATTGCGCAATGATTACGCAAGAATAAGTTGCGCAATAACTGATTGCGCAAGATAGCGAAGAATTTCTCGTAGGCGAAAAGGCGACTCTCGAATATATTGTTTCCTACCTGGATTTTTTTTAGGAGACATTATGGATACAGATTTGATGAAGCAATTGAGCAAGGTCGCCAATACAATCCGTGAGCTTTCCATGGAAGCCGTTCAAAAAGCCAATTCGGGCCACCCGGGACTTCCGATGGGATGCGCTGAATTCGGGGCTTATCTCTATGGGTGTCTCCTCAGGCACAACCCTAAAAATTCCAAATGGATCAATCGCGACCGGTTTATTCTCTCTGCGGGACACGGTTCAATGCTTCTCTATGCATGTCTTCACTTGGCAGGTTTTAAACTTTCCATGGACGATATTAAACAATTTCGACAGTTGCGCTCTCTCACTCCAGGTCATCCTGAATTTCACATTACCGATGGGGTAGAGTCTACAACGGGTCCTCTAGGACAGGGCATTGCAAATGCGGTGGGTCAAGCGTTGGGATTTAAGATTCTTGCTGAGAAGTTCAATACCGACAAATACAAGCTCTTCAATAACAAGATCTATTGTCTTGCGGGAGACGGCTGCATCATGGAAGGGATTTCGTCCGAAGCCTCTTCACTAGCAGGCCATTTAGGACTCGATAATCTGGTTCTTATTTACGACTCCAACAAGATTTGTCTCGATGGACCGCTTGCAGAGTGTTGCTCTGAGGATACTAAAACGCGTTACCGCTCCTACGGGTGGGATGTCTATGAAATCGATGGATACGATCTTGACAAGATGGATTTTGTCTTTCAAGAAATTAACAGTCAGCAAAAAAGACCTTGCTTGGTGATCATGCGCACGATTATTGGCAAAGGATCTCCTAATAAATCCGGGACTCACAAAGTGCATGGGAGCCCTTTAGGAGCGGAAGAAGTCGAGGCCACAAAAAAAGCGCTGGGTCTACCTGAAGAAGATTTTTTTGTTGCTCCTACCATTTATCAGTTCTTTGAAGAAAGGGCTGCTAAAGGCGCTGCGCTTGAGGGATCATGGCAAGCGCTTTTCAAAGCGTGGTCTATGGCGTATCCTGAGTTATCTCGTGATTTTCACAAGATGATCACAAAAGAGCTTCCACAGGATCTTGAAGACAAGCTTAGCAAAATCGAGATGAAATCTCCTCTTGCTGGCCGCAACGCTTCTCAACTTGTCTTAGATGTGCTAGGTCTTGAACTTCCTCAGTTGTATGGAGGCTCTGCAGATCTTTCCTGCTCAGATTTGACGATGATTAAAAAACTTCCTCTGATTTCTTCAGGGAACTTTAAGGGGCGCAATATTAAGTATGGCGTTCGTGAATTTGCGATGGCAGGAGCTGCCACAGGACTTTCCCAGACTCAGATGATCACCCCCTTCATCGGAACCTTTTTGACATTTTCTGATTACATGCGCAATGCGATCCGATTAGCCGCTTTATCAAAAGTTGCAGTGATTTATCAGTTTACCCACGATTCGATCTTCCTAGGCGAAGACGGTCCTACTCATCAACCTATCGAACATCTCGCTGCCTTGCGAGCGATTCCCCGTTTGCAGGTGATTCGCCCCGCTGACAACTGGGAAGTTAAAATGGCCTGGCTTGCAGCTTTGAGATACCAAGGGCCTACAGCTCTCATCTTATCTCGGCAGGCATTGCCAGAGCTAGCTTCTACTCAAGTTCCTTTTGCAGAGGGGATGGGCCGCGGAGCATATATTGTTAAAAAAGAAAAGCAAAAGCCCGACTTTACTTTATTTGCAACCGGCTCGGAAGTTTCCCTTGCCATCGATGTGGCCGAAGCGTTAGAAAATCGAGGAAAGTCCGTCAGAGTCGTCTCGATGCCCTGCTGGGAAATCTTCGAAAGACAAGACAAAGCTTACCGTGCTTCAATTGTTGAAGGAGATCTGGGGAGACGCGTGAGTATCGAAGCTGCTGTCAGCTTTGGCTGGCCAAAGTGGATTGGCTTGGAGGGAGTCTCTATCAGCATAGAGACTTTTGGAGAATCAGCGCCGCAGGCCGATCTTGCAGAAGAATTTGGCTTTACTGTCGATGCGATTTTATCCAAGCTTCTTTCATGAGTTCTCTTTTTCTTAAAGCTCTTCGTTGTGAGCCGACTCCTCGGCCTCCCATTTGGCTTATGCGGCAAGCGGGCCGCTACATGCCGCAGTATCGAGAGCTCCGGGCGAACTACTCGTTTCGCGAGCTTGTCGGAACTCCCTCTCTTGCTGCACAGATCACCCGTCTTCCCATCGATCTCTTCGGGTTCGATGCCGCCATTCTCTTTTCAGATATTCTCGTTCTTGCAGAAGTGTTTGGATACAAAATCGATTTTAGTGACGGGAAAGGGATCCAGTTGCTCCCTCCCTCTCAAGAAGAGCGGCATGATGTAGAAGGAGCCCTCAGTTATGTCGCTGATGCGATCCGCCTGCTGAAAAAAGATCTTCTCGTTCCGTTGATCGGATTTTGTGGTGGCCCTTACACCGTTGCAAAATATATGAAAACTCTGACTCCCACAGGGCTTGATCGCATCACTACTGCAACCATTGCTTACCTCCAAATGCAAGTGGCAGCGGGTGTTGACGCCATTCAGATTTTTGATTCTTGGGCGGGGATGTTGGAGCCTGCCCAGTTCCATGAGTGGGCCTTGCCTTACCTCAAGACCCTCGTCGACGCTCTCAGGACAACGGGTATTCCTATCATCCTCTTTTGTCGTGGCTCTTGCCGGTATGTTCAAGAGCTTGTTTCTTTACAACCTACAGCCATTGGATTTGATTGGGATAAAGAGCTGTCTCAGCTTAGAAAAGAAGTTCCTCCGGGTATTGCCATCCAAGGAAATCTCAATCCCGCCCTTCTCAAAGGTCCTCTACCTCTCTTGCAAAAAGAAGTCGATTCCCTTCTAACCTCTATGCAAGGCATTCCTGGCTTTATCTTTAACCTAGGCCATGGTGTCGAGCCTGATACCCCTCTTGAGAACGTTCACTGGCTCGTGAATCAAATTAAGTCATTAACTATCAAATAGTTAATTATTTTCCTTGCAAAACGCCAACGGATTTGGCATTTTGATAAGCAAAACGCCAACTGAGTTGGCGATTTGCAATATTATGACATATGTTCCCCGAGTTCTAAAGCCTCCGCGTGATAGTTTTTTCCTGTTTGGCCCTAGAGGGACAGGTAAATCGACGTGGATTCGGCATGAATTTCCAAAAGCTTTTCGTATAGATCTTTTAAATGCCGACCAAGAAAGAATTTATTCGGCTAAGCCTGAAAGGCTTAGAGATGATATTAAGACCTTGGCCGCCGGGGATGTCTGTTGTATCGACGAAGTGCAAAGAGTTCCAGGACTTTTACCTATCGTCCATGCCTTAATCGAAGAAAAACTAGGCATCTTTTTTATTCTCACGGGTAGTAGCGCACGCAAGCTAAGACGCGCACTGAGCGACTTGTTGGGTGGAAGAGCGCTTTTACGGCACATGCCTCCGTTTTTTGCATCGGAGTTAGGCTCTCTTTTTTCCTTGAGTAAAGCTCTTAAAACGGGTTTGGTTCCCATCATCTGGGAAGCTGCAGATCCTATTGAGCGTCTTAAGGCGTATGTAGGCGTCTACTTAAGAGAAGAAGTTTTAGCTGAAGGGCTAGTGCGTCAAATCGGTGATTTTGCCAGATTTATGGAAGTGATCAGCTTTTCACAAGGCTCTCTTTTAAATACCACGCAAATTGCCAGGGAATCACATGTAACGCGTCAAACGGTTGATAATTACCTTCAAATTCTTGAAGATTTGCTCCTTTCATTTACGGTTCCTATCTTCACAAGGAGAGCTCAGCGCGCAGTGATTAGTCATCCCAAATTTTATTATTTTGACGTGGGAGTCTACCGCTATTTACGACCCAAAGGTCCCTTGGATCAAGAAGCTGAGCTTGAAGGGGCTGCACTGGAAGGGCTTGTTGCTCAACATCTACGGGCCTGGGCTCAATCTCAAAGAGAGACCCACCAGCTCTCTTTTTGGAGAACGCGGACAGGGTTAGAAGTTGATTTTGTGATCTATGGCCCCCTAGGCTTTTGGGCAATAGAAGTGAAACGTAAGGAAGAGCTCTCGCCTGGAGATGTCCGTGGATTAAAAGCCTTTCGAGAAGAATACCCAGAAGCAAAGTGTTGTATCGTCTATGGCGGCAGTCGCCGCACTTTCTACCGGGATATCCTCTGCATACCCCTAGAAGAATTTTTACTTTCCATTAGTCCTGACTCTCCCCTCCAAATTTCGAGTGAATGATTCCCTCGAAATAGATATGATCTTTGTCTAAAAGGTTGGGTTTTAGGTCATGTTTAGGAAATGGGGTAAAAGAATTGGGCTGGGATTAGTTTGTATGGTAGCTCTGCTATTGTTCAGCGGGGTATCCTATCAGTTCATCACCACCAAGTACGACGAAAGCAAATATCCACCTCTTGGTCAAATGGTGGATGTGGGTGGTTATCGGCTTCATCTTTATAGCATGGGAGTGGGTGGCCCCGCCGTTGTTTTAGAGGCAGGGATGGGTTGCATCAGCTCCGACTGGGGACTGGTCCAGCCAGAGATTGCTAAGTTCACTCAAGTGGTGAGCTATGATCGCGCCGGAACGGGATGGAGCGAGCCGAGCCCTTTTCCACGAACGAGTCAGCAGATTGTTCATGAATTACATGCGTTGTTAGAAAAAGCTCAGATTCCCAAACCCTATATTCTCGTAGGTCATTCTTTTGGCGGCAATAATGTTCAACTTTATGCAGCCACTTATCCTGATGATGTGTTAGGGATAGTCTTGGTCGATTCTTGCCACGAAGACCAGGAGCGCAGGCTCCCTCGCCACCCTCTAATTGAATGGCAGATGAAGTTGATGCAAAGTCCGAAAACAGTTTATCTCATGTCAACTTTAGGGATCAGCCGCTTTATGGCTCTCAAATATATTCATGTGATGAAGCCTTTTCTCCCTGAAATGATGCATCAGAGGCACTTAGCTCTTTGCTCGACTACGAAACACGATTGTGCGGTTGCAGCGGAAGGCAGCTTTCTTTCTACAAGCCTCAAGCAGGTTAAAGATGCAGATCGCTCCCTCATCAAAAACAAACCTTGTTTTGTCATTTCAGCAGGAGCTGTACCCGATATTTCGAAATTGGGTTTTTCTCAAGAGTTTGTGCAGGAAATGCACACCGTTTGGAATGATCTTCAGAAAGATCTAGCCTTGAAGTTCGAAGGCTCTCACCATCTGATTGCAGAAAAAAGCGATCATATGGTCCAATGGCACCAGCCTGAACTTGTTATCTACGCAGTAAAAAACTTATTAAAACCAGTGGAGGATCAAATGATTGACCTAACAACAGCGCTCAGTGCGATGTCGATAAGGGGAGATTTTGCACCTGAACAACCATCAAAACCGGTTATATTTTCTCAAGCAGAAGGGATTTCGTGGGTAAAACAGTGCATTCAGCAGCACCCTGAAATCTTATGGCTAGCAGATGCGAGCGTTCGAAAAACCGAAGAAGGAAGCGCCTCCTTGCAAGGCCCATACTCAGAACAATTATTTGGTCAAAAGTTTATTGAGTTTGATCGAACTCTCATGACGATTCATTGCTTGAAATTGATCTTGGATGGAAGTGAGCAAGCTTATCAAACGTTTACTTCAGCTCAACCCAAAGAAGTTCGGCTTTCGCAAAAAAGTTTCCAAGAGCTTCATCTTGAGGGAACTCGTCTATTGAAATCAGAGTGGGGTGGACTATCAGAGCTCCAAATGGCTCAAGCCATGGAAACTGCTCTTGTTCTCGGTGATATCGGCAAAAGCGAAAAAGCCAGAGAGCTGTTTGGGATCAAAGCTCCTGACCATGATGATTTTTATGGAGAGGCTATGCAAGTGCTTGCCAAAGAGCCTCAACTTTGTCCTTCGTTTGCTAAACTTCCCGAGGAAGCTAAAAAGCTTTTAATCAAAGTCGCTAATTTAGCTCATTATGGACACATCACCCATCTGGAAGGGGGGCCCTCGATGTTTGATAAATTGAAAGCTAGCGATTCTAGAGCCGTCTCTTTTGATCTTTTTGTGCATACCTGCGATGTTGCTGGAGCCTTAGGCCACGTTAATAACACATCTTCGCTTGTCTACACAGAGCTTGCCCATCAATCCATGCAAGCGATGGGAGAGTCGGTACGTCTTTTGTCGGATTCTCATAAAACAACAAAAGATGCCTATAACGCCTATTTAGCAGTGAGAGCTTCTTGGCTGGGGCTCAACCCAGACAATGGAATCGATCGAGTTTTAGTACGTGTTGGCGCAATGTTAAGGTTGTTTACCCCCGAGGAAGGAGCGATTCTAAAGCGGGCTGTGGATTCAATGGCTCCAGCTGAGCGAGAAAAAATCATCGCGGGACTCGATGTTCAAAAAGAGAGAGGGCTTTTGCAGACTCCGACTTATATGCCCGCTGTTCTTGTTAATCTTTCCAATAATCCGCAGCTAGGAAAAACAAAAGAAGAGAGGCTATCGCAAGCGATTTTGCTGGGGCTGCCTTTTATTTGTCGTGTTTTAGAAATGCATCAAGCTAACCAGCAAGCAGACCCTAATATTCCGCGCTTGAACTTTAACAAGATGGCAGGAGTTGCAAAAACGGCCCCCCATCAGCTAACCCAACCCTGCAAAATTGATGTCGAAGGGCTGGTGACACAATTTCAATAGGCCTAGTTTCGTTTATCTGGAAGTTTGTAAGTCTCCAGAAATGGAAATTTTTCTTAATCTTCGCACTTTCTCTGGTGTGGGCAATGGATGCAACACTTTGGCCCTACCTGCTACGTCTGATTATCGATATTTTTACCCAGCATGATACAGATCGCGCTGCTGCTTGGCCGGTTTTAAAAGGGCTATTGATGTGGGGGGTCTCATTATGGGTGGTTGTGGAGGCCGGTTTTCGGTCGAGGGATTTTTTGCAAGCTCGGGCACTTCCTAAATTAGAAGCCGATATTCGGATGGCGATGTTCGATCATATTCAGTATCACTCTCCTAAGTATTTCAATGAACATTTTGCTGGAAGTTTGTCTAACAAAATTGCTGATATGACAAATCAGGTGAAGTTGCTCTTACAAAACATGACGATTTTTATCCCGGCACTGGCAACCTGTGTGGTATCGATAGGTTTTTTTTATAACATCAGTCCTCTTTTTGCCATGATTTTAGGAGGATGGCTTTTCATCCATTTAGCCATTTGCTTTGCCTTTACTAAAAAGTGTGCGACCTATTCCGACATTCATGGAGAAGCCCGCAGTTCATTAGTTGGAAAAATCGTCGATAGCTTGACGAACAATTTCACAGTGAACCTGCTGTACCGTTTTCGGTTTGAAAAGAGTCTTATCGCCTCTTACCAAAAAGAAGAGCAAGATAAAAACACCCTCGCTCAGCGGTATGTTGCGCTGATGTTTTTATGGATGTCGGTAGTGTTTCTTGTGGGAATAATCACTCTGAATGGATTCATGATCTTGCGGTGGATGCAAGGGAGCATCACCACTGGAGAAATCATCCAAATCTTTAATACAACTTTTAACGTGATGATGCTTTCATGGTTTGCCGCTCAAGCCATTCCTCAATTTTTTCAATCGATTGGGATTGCAAGCCAAGCGCTCTCTGTCATGAACGATTCTCAAGATGTTCTAGATTCTCCTCAAGCGGCACCTTTGGCTGTGACGAAAGGAGAGATCGTTTTTGAAAACGTCTCTTTCCACTATGGAGAAAAAAAGCTTTTTCATAATAAAGCTGTTCATATCAAAGCAGGGGAAAAAGTTGGGCTTGTCGGGTATTCGGGTGCAGGAAAATCGACATTCGTCAATTTGATTTTAAGATTCTATCCCGTGGAAAAGGGAAGGATTTTAATCGATGGGCAAAACATTGCCGATGTGACTTTGGAATCGCTCCGCACCCAAGTCGCTTTGGTTCCTCAAGATCCCGTCTTATTCCATCGATCGCTAGAAGACAATATCCGCTATGGCCGTACGGATGCCTCACAATGTGAGGTGAAAGACATCGCGAAGCTCGCTCACTGTGATGAGTTTATCATCAAGTGCCCCAATGGATACGCCTCTTTAGTCGGAGAGCGGGGCACTAAGCTCTCGGGTGGAGAGAGACAAAGAATTGCGATTGCCCGTGCAATGCTCAACAAGACTCCTATTCTGATTCTCGATGAAGCGACATCGGCGCTCGATTCTGTCACAGAAAATTATATTCAAGAGAGCCTGGAAAAACTCATGCAAAATCGGACCACCCTTGTGATTGCCCATCGGTTATCGACGCTTGCCAAGATGGATCGGATCTTGGTCTTTGACCAAGGAAAAATTGTCGAGCAAGGCTCTCATACGGAGCTTCTGTCTAAGGAAGGGCACTATGCTCGCATGTGGCAGATGCAGGCGGGAGGTTTTTTACCACTCAAGCCTTAATTTGTTACCACTTGACAAGAGGGGGCATGGAACAGAGGATCGCTTCGGGGTTACCCCCGGAGCGGAACCCAAATTGGGTGCCGCGGTCATAAAGAAGGTTAAACTCAACATAGTGGGCCCTGGTCTCCAGCTGAGTCTCTTTATCTTGACGGGTATAGGGCTGGGCTGCGCGCCTGTGGTAAATGGGCAAGATGGCTGGGAGAAAGCTGTGAGCCACGGCTTTCCAGATCTTGAGATCGTGTGTGAAGTCTCCACTGTTGAGGTGATCAAAAAAAAGCCCCCCGACTCCACGTTCTTTTTTGCGGTGGGGAATAAAAAAATAGGTGCGGGCAGCCTCTGAAAATTTTGGATACAGCGCAGGATCAATGGCATCGAGAGCTGATTTAGCAACCGTATGGAAGTGGAGGGAGTCTTCATCGTAGGGAAATCCCATCGGAGTGAGGTCGTAGCCGCCACCGAACCAATGGCCTTGAGCCGTCTCAATGTAGCGGACATTCATATGCACAGTAGGGGCATGAGGGTTTTGGGGGTGAGTGATGAGGCTGACGCCCGTGGCAAAAAAAGGTCCAGTACTGTCATCCATGGGAAAATGAGGTCCTGAGACGCCCGACCAATTAACAGCGGCTTTTTCAAAAAAAGAGCCGCGGACAAGGCCGATTTCTCCGCCGCCTCCAGAAGAGTAATTCCAAGATTTGCGCTCGAATTTTGCGTAAGGCTCAAAAGTCTCAAAGGCTCCAATGATCTCTTCACGGAGATGTTTGAGAAAATGGACAATTTCTTGCTGCTGATTCATAATATCATTATGCAGAAAAAGCAGATATTTATCTTGGGTGGTGGCATTTCAGGACTCTCGCTCGCCTATTTTCTTTCTGGAAAAAGTGACGTATTTGACATCCACCTCATTGAAAAGAGCGCGCGGGCGGGAGGATGCATCGACTCGGATAACTCAACGGGATTTTTTTTCGAGAAGGGTCCCCGGGTATTTCGAGCATCGACATCGCCTGCTTTTCTTAAGCTCGCAAGCGAAATCGGAATGGATCAAGAGATGATTTTTTCTCAAGCGATAGGGAAGTATGTATGGAGAGAGGGGAAGCTCCATAAAACACCTCAACTCTCTTGGCAGTTGGTTAAAGGAATCTTCAAAGAATGGAGAGTCGAACCATTGATCGGTGAAGATGAGTCGGTGTGGGATTTTGCTTGCCGACGTTTCAACCCTGCTGTCGCGCAGGCGATTTTTGATCCGATGGTCCGAGGCGTTTATGGGGGAGCCATGGAGGAGATCTCCATCAAAAGTGGATTTCCTCGGTTAAAAGCTCTTGAAGAGCAATATGGATCTGTCATCAAGGGACTCTTAAAAGCTCCTCGCACAAAAGGGCCTAGTTTGTTTAGCTTTCAGCGAGGAATGAAAAGTTTGATTCGTCGGTTAGAAGAGCGTATTTCTGCTCAATTTCATTATGAAGAAGAGGTTTTGGCAATTCAGCAGGCAGGGGAGGGTTTTACGATCAAAACATCGAAGGGCTCTTATTCTGCCGATTATCTGTTTAGCGCTCTTCCTTGCCATGTGATTGGCAAGCTTTTGATTCCGCAGCTCTCCCAAGTCTCTTTGCGTGGCACGACGCTCGTCCATCTGGGTTATCCCAATCCTGTTTTGAAGAAAAAAGGGTTTGGCTATCTCGTTTCTTCCCAAGAAGACGACGATGTCTTAGGAGTTATTTTTGATTCCAATGCCTTTCCACAGTTTAATCGATCTTCTGAGGAGACTCGGCTGACGGTCATGCTCAAAAGCGATGATTTGGGAGAGGATGAAGCGCGGGCTTTAGCTCTAAAAGCGCTCAAGCGGCACTTAAAGGTTTCTCAGCCACCAGCGGTATCGCTTGTACTACGAGCGCCCAAGGTTTTTCCGCAGTTTAAAGTGGGACATGGCAAGCTCATTCAAGGAATTGAATCAACTCTTCGTTCGAAGTTCCCGAGGCTTCGACTCGTAGGCAACTATTTGGAAGGTCCTGGTGTTAACGACTGCATTGCTAGGGCCCAATCGGTTGCAGAGAGTTTCTTGAGCACGCCTGCGAGCTGATCTAAATCATCCGGTGTGTGAAGAGCTGTCACGGCAAGATAAAGCGTAGAGCCTTGTGGCGGCGCCAAGAAAATCTGACCCTCTAGGAAAAGCTGGCGAGCCAGAAGCGCCTCTTTTTCAGATTTAAATTCTAAAATAACGCGGGGAGAAGTCATCATGTGAGCGGGCAGATCTTTGAGCTGCTTTCCTAGCCACTGGCAGTGGCTAACCAGGGTTTCTCTTTCAGGGGTCATTTCGAGCATAAAGCTGAGCGCGCTATCGAGAGCGCCGATAGCTGGAAAACTGAGTGGTTGAGAGGCTGTCACTTCAGCTAAAATCTTTTTAGATCCTGCGACAAAAGCTCCGCTACAGCCCACTCCATAGGCCAATGAGCCGGTGATCAGATCGATGCCTTTTTGATGAGCGGCAATCCCAAATCCATGCTCTCCTTTGACGCCGATTGTGAAACTGTCATCGACGCAAATGAGAGATTTTTTGTTAGATAAAGAGGCAAACTCTTCGCTATCCGAGGAGATAAGAGTCGCTTTGAGCTGTTTGACTTTCATCAGCGCTTCTTCAAATGAGGGAAATAAGACTGCAGTCTCCATTCCGAGAAATTGCGCCAGCTTGCCTTCCAATTGCTGCTGCTGAGCAGATCCCAGTGGAGCCACGGGGAGTCCTACACCGTATTTTAGGGTATATTTGATCACTGCTTTCTTGACTTCAGGGTGCTGAGCTAAGCCCAAAAAGTCACACGATGAAAAATCGAGCCATTTTTTTCCCTGGCAAAGGATATAAGGACCATCGGTCGGGGATACGAACTCCATACTCACCTCACAAAATAGAGGCCTAGTTTAAAGAAAACCAATTTATTGTAAACCCTTACTGCACTATCGAATGGACACAATCATGCAATTCTCCTAAACTGGTGGTCACCGCGATTTTAAAACTTCACGAGAGTACTTCTCATGAGTCAACCCCACCCCTATCCTCTTGTTATTCGTCCCTGTTTTGGTCCCTTTATAGAGTCACACGAACTATCAGGTTATATTCAAGCTATGGGGCATGTTTTGAAAAAATTGATCCCAGAAAGTGTGTTATTTGAAGATGAAACAGATTTGTCTACATGGATCGGCGAGCATCTTCCCCTAGTGAAATGGACGGAGGCTCTTTCTCTTCCCAACTGTATCAGCATTTATCTTCTATGCCACCCTTGTAAGGGGACTCCCACAGAGGCTTTCTTTCGACATATGCTCATGAGAGGACTCATACCCGAGAGAAACCCCAGTTTGATTTCTTTTCAATATTTGGAGTTTTACCTGATTGGAGAGGAGAAATTATTTCTTGCTGAAGCCAAACTATTGATTGAGACGCATCAAGATTATCAGAGAGTGCAACAGATCATGCCTTTATTTGCCAAAGAAATTCAATTTGGCATTTCTTCTCCAAAATACGCGATTGATATCCTAGACAATAAGCCTCTTCAATATGATCAAAATATCGGTCTGATCCATGAAAAAGTTATAGAAAAAATACGAAAACATCCGCACTTATTTGATGAAGGGATTTTCGAGGAAATGGGCCAGTTTTTAACTCTTTCAGATAAAGAATTTAGGCGCCATAGATCAGTCTATCATCTTGCGGAGCTTGTAAGCGCTCAGTACCAAACCAAAAAAAGCTTGGCCAAGGCTCTTCGTTTTGTACCTGATAGGCGGCATTTATTTGTTCGATTTTTACCTACCCATTTGCATTTTCCCTTTGGCCATAAGCCTGTCTTGGGATTGATGATTAGTCTGAATTTACACGATATGCAAGAGTTTTTTAGGGAAAAACATATCACTCAAGCTGTTCAGAAATTTATCCCCGACGTCCAGCGTGTTAAGGGCTCTTTTTATTTTCAGCAGAAACCCCAAGAAATGACACAGCTCATCTATTTGGAATTAGAAAAAGAGGGAGGAAAAAAAATTACATTGGAGGAACTCCGACGGCTTAGAAAAGAGTTGCCCGAAGAGCTCAAGAAAAAAATCGAAAAACTCGTCTCTTCTCTGTTCATTGTCCGAAATGAAGAAGAAATCATGAAAAACATGGTCACCTTAGCTCAGGAGCTGCGATCACCTTCAGATCTTCCGCAGATGATTGTCCATTTTGATGAACAAACTCCTCACGAATTAATCTTTTCCGTTGTCTTAGTCCGAGCTGTTAATGAAAGTTCTTCAAAACTGCTCTCTTCTTTAGGAGATCAAACTCGGTCTTTTTTGGTCGAGCGGTATCAAATTTTAGGAAAACTAGACGAAACACATCTAAAAGAGGCCTGTGTTTTGCGTTTTCACATTTCTAAAACCCCCGACTTTTTTAGAACAGACTTTTCTATTAATTTACACCTAGCTCGTCAAAAGGTGATGACTTTGATCAACGAGCTTTTCGGACGGGTCCGAGATTATACAGGAGGCCTCATTTCTGAGCAGGAGAAAAATTATCTGGAACTTCGGTTGTTGTTTCAGGAACTCTCAGAAAATGAGGATCAGTTGCTAGAAGATTTTTTTTATTCTTTAACACCTACAGAGTCGAGGTGTGCTCTTCCGATCGCTTCCCTCAAATTACTTTTTTCTGAGTTCTTAGTGGCGACTAAGGCCGATTTGCCTGATAATTTAAGTTACTATCTTAAGATCATAGAAGAAGACTCCCAAGTTTTTGTCATATTGCGAGCTGATACTTCCATCCAACAAGCCATTCAGCCGCTGCTCACGAAGTTTAGCTCTTCAATTACGCTGGCTTTTTCTCAGGTGATATTTCAGGAATCGCTCGCTTTAAGCTTTCTCTATCTTTCCCATGAAAAAAGCGCGCAACAAGAGTTTCTTAATGCGGTTAAGGAAGCAATAGAAATATGGCAAAACAAATGGCGTTCCCAAAAGATTTTTCGGATAACTTCCCATGATCTACGGACCATTTTAGATCCTCGCTTGGGAGGTGGCTATACCGAGTTTTCAGTGATTTTGAAAATGCTCTATGAGGGTCTCACACGCATAGATTCAGAAGGTAAACCCCAACCCTCTATTGCACAATCCATTAAAATTTCAGATGATCAAATGCGGTATCAATTTAGATTGCGAGATAGTTTTTGGTCGGATGGCTCTCCATTGATTGCTTATGACTTTGAGCATGCTTGGAAAAAAATCTTACACCCCAGTTTTAAAAGCCCTTTTTCTTCTCTTCTTTATCCCATAAAAAATGCAAAAGCTGTGAAAGAGAATGCAGTTTCTATGGACCAGCTCGGAGTGCACGCCTTAAATGAGAAAACTCTTTTGGTGGAACTAGAATTTCCTACTCCTTCTTTTTTAGAGCTAACCGCCAATGCTCTTTATTCGCCTGTTCATCATAAAATTGATCAAATTCACCCCGATTGGGCAAGTCAATCAGGAGAAGCCTACATTTGTAACGGCCCTTTCACTCTTGGAAAACGGATTTCTGAAAAATATGAACTGAAGCAAAACCAACATTATTGGAACAAAGAGTGTGTGCACTTTGACGAAGTTATGATCTATAAAACAGACCCTTATGAAGCGCTGGATATGTTTATGGATGGTAAAATCGATTGGTTAGGCCGTCCTCTACGTCCCTGGGAGCCTTTTTTTTCTAAGAGTTTACCCCATTATTGTACTCGCTCTGCCGCTACAATTCACTGGTGTGTTTTTAATGTCGATTGTTTCCCTCTTAATCACTTTAAAGTTAGGCAGGCCCTTGGCCTAGCCCTTTGTCGCCAGGAAATTGTACAGGCATTGGCGGGAGATCTAACTCCTGCAGATACCCCCTTGCCACAAGAACATAGTCAGCGGAGCGGAATGACTAACTATGAAGAGTCCTCTGCTAAAGCACGGCATTTTTTTGGTGAAGCCCTACTAGAGCTCAACATCAAAAAAGAGCAATTTCCTATCCTCACATTCATCTGCTTAAAGGGCAATATTAGGGAAACCACGGCCTTAATCCTCAAAAAGCAGTGGGAAGAAGTTTTGGGAATTCATTGCCGCGTAGAAGCTTGCGATTGGAATACCCTTTTCGACAAAATGACTCGAGGCGATTATCAAATCGGCAGCATGACGTGGCAAGCTTTAATTAATGATCCCCTCTATACACTCAATGCCTTTAGATATCGGGATGAACTCATTAACTATCCCAAATGGGAAAATCCCCACTACCAAACTCTTTTAGATAGAGCTCAGCGAGAAAAGGATCCTGAAAAAAGAAACAGTTACTTTTCCCAAGCAGAAGCCCTTCTGATTCAAGAACTACCTCTGGTTCCTATCTACTATGAGCCAGAAAAATTTATAAAAAGGAATAACTTAGAAATTCCTTTAAGCACGGCTCCCATTGATTTTATGTATCTTAAAATAAAGGAGGCTCAATATGCCAAATAAAACAGCGACCATTCTAAAAAACCCTGAAAATTTAAAGTTCCTACAAGACCCTATGTTAGCGACTCTCAAATTGCATCCAGCTTGGAAAAATGACTTCACCCTGTTTCAAAGCGAAACCCTGCTGAAAAATCATCCACCCTATACGTATCTTTTGCGACCCGGGGAGACACCCTACCATTTCTTGATATCTTACGTTAAAAACGACTCTACCATTCAACACATTCCTTTTAAAATTGAGTTAACACTCAGAAAATGGTCTTATCGCAATGGAATAGGGATTATCAGCGAGGATCTAGACGAATTCATTCCTCTAGTCATGCATTGCAAGAAAAATGAGTGCCGCTCAGCGATCTAGAGTGCTGTAAAAATCGATTCAGCTTGTTTTTTTCTCACCCAGAGAAGTTGAATACTAGATCCTATGAGACTCTCAAGCGCCATTACGCACCACAACCGTTCGGGTGGCCAGTTCCCATTTTGAATTCCCCTTAAAAGAATCCCATAGGTGATCCAGGTCAGCTGGCAAAGTACCATATAGAAAAAAGTTTGCCGAGTTGCGGTTAACAATCCAATCCCTAGAAAGCTGATCCCATTTGTCAGTGCGTAAATCCAGATCCAAAATAGTGCAGGGTAAATGAAACTTAAATGTTCCCGAGGTAAAGAGGGGAAGACAAGGGAACTGAACATGTCAGGACAGATCACGAAAGGGACTAAAAAAATGAGCGAGAAAAGACCCAAAAATAGTAATGTGGACCTGCCCAGCTTAGCAGCATAAGGGACCCATTTCCCAGCTCCAATAATATAGGAAGCCACCGTTGTCACAGCTCTTCCTAACCCATCGTTAATGAAGATAATGATCAAAGTCAGCGTACTTCCCACCGATAAAACCGTTAAATAGGCATCTCCCTTGACGATCATGATTTTTGTAATAGCCACCCACGCTAGCAAGGCACTTAATTTACCTAGAGCTGAGGGGAGTCCAACTTTTAGGCATTCGTAGAAAAGAGCACCTTTTAGTCTGTAATTCCAGGTGCCATAGGTCCTGCGATAAGCTTTTTTAAAAAAAACACCCAAAAGCGTTATGCAAAATAGCCCCTGCGATGTAATCAATGCGATCACAGCTCCTAAAATTCCCAAGGGCGGCACAACTCCTGGAACACCAAAAATGAGGAGTAAAGCCAAAGAGAAATGAACAATTTGGCTTAGAAGCATGGCATACACGATAAATCGGGTTTTCCCAATTCCCATAAAAAACGAAGATAGAGCCGCTCCTAAAGGAAACAGTGCGTGTGCATACAGCATCCCTTTAAAATAGACCATCCCAACCCGCTCAATAGATGTCTCTGAAAAATAGACAGGCGCCAGCAAAAGACCTGCTGGTAAAATGATGACAAGGCTTAAAAGCGAAAACCAGATCATCTGCCAAACATATTGTCCTACAGAAGAGCCATCGCCTTCGCCAACTTGTTTTCCCACAAACACTTGAGCAATCGAGGCCAGGCGAATGCAAGGCACCTGAAATAGCATACAGAGAAACGAGGCGCTCACACACCCTTCAAAAGCCTCCAACGAATAACGTGATAACAAGAGCCGATCACAGAAACTCGCTAAGTTTGTACAGACAAGAACAAAAATGATCGGGAAAGCCAAAGTGATAAGCTCTCTTAGGCTTGCCATCGGATATTTTGAGAGCGCTACGGGAGGGCTTTGATTGTCTGTCACAGTACCACTATATTTAGACTGTTTAGCTGAAGATGCTACCGAAAAATTCAGATAAGGTTCAATGGAAGATTTGGATGTGTAAGGGCAAAGTTGTAATGTCACCTTTTGAACCAAGACAGATAGGGGAAGGTGAGCATTCACATGAACACTTTGCGGTGCAATGTTTAAAAACTAGACAAATAAATCTTTAATTAGCTACTATCTCGCCTGTTCTTTGGAAATTAGAGGAGGATAACTATGAGTATCTTTGTACGCAGATCTTCAGCTGTTTGTCACAATGGTAGCCACAAAATCAGAAACTTAGTCCATAAGCCATCTGTAAACTGCGGTTTTCTTCAGAAAATATGTTTAAAAATTCTATCTGCACAACAATATTCTTCCTCGAAAAAAAGACCTGCTTTTAGTCAAAAAAAGCCATCTTTTCTAGACAATTATACAGGACTATGTTTTAAAAGAACTTTTCAAAAGAGACGATACTCAAAAGAAGCATCTTTACTTAAGCCTACCGATATATTTAAATGCTCTATTTCCTGTTTGCATTCTCCTCGTAAGAATATAAATAATGCCCATAATCAGAAATGCTTCATTCATACAGTCAGAGATGTTAACAATATTCAATCGCAAAAACCGTATAATAATCTTCTATTATTGATTTTGGCTGTTGTTGCTGTTACTGCGGTGTTATTGGCTGCAAGTACGGACAAGGCTGAAGCTCAAGAGGCCGAGTTATTTCTTGAGCCTTTATCCAAGGAAGAATTAACACTGCTGGCTGATTCTTTGGGCATTTCCTCATTTGGGCTGGACTGTGACTCTTTAAGAAAACTATGCTTCCAGGTCTTAGTAGAAGCTTGTATTAAGGAAGAATGGAGCAAAATTAGTGTTAATAAGTCACTTGTAGCACGACTTACGGATATTTCTGGTAAGACTCTCTTTCTTCGTATGATTGATGAAGGGCGCAAGAAACAAGTAGAGTATCTGATTCAAATGCGCTTAGAGTATCGCTACTGTGATTCAGAAGGAAACAATGGTCTTCATTTAGCGGCTGCAAATGGATACGCGCCCTTAATTCCTCTTCTTATAGAAAAATTTAAAGGTAGTGATACGAATAAGATGGGGAAAACAGCTTTTCATCTTGCTATTGAGAATGGACATGCCCATATTGTTGGAATTTTAGTTGAGAGAGTTCGATTTACTCCATGGATATCCCCTGAAGGAATTGCCTATTCCTCCTCATATCTTGCTATCCAATCCGGAGACATTGAAACTGTTGATAAGGTTTTAAAAGAAAACCCAAAGCAACTTTTAGATGCTATGCCGCCAGAAATAGGGACAGTGCTTCACTTAGCTATTAAAACTAGGACCAGTGAAAGTTGTCCGCTTTTAAAACATCTGCTGACTAGATATCACAAAGAAACTGAATTTTTACTGAACCAAGTAGATAGAGAAGATAGAACCCCACTTCATTTAGCGGCTTTTGAAGGAGTTGAATTAGCCATCGATTTTTTAATCACCAAGAAACACGTTCCTGTAAACCAGGCAAATAGTCGAGGTAGAACGGCTGTTCACTGGGCAGCGTTAGGAGAACAACCTGATGCGATCACTCGACTTTATTATCATGAAGCCGATCTAATGCAAGGCGATTATCAACATCGAGCACCTTTATTATTACTCAGTGGAAAAAAGAGTCTAGAAGCTACTCAATGCGCTGCTTTGCTGGAAACACTTGCTGTGCAAATCAACCGAGAGAAGGATCAGCCTCAAGATTATACTAAAAGACCCCCCAAGCATATTGTTTTTCAAGGAGGGGGAGCAAAAGGAATTGCTTATGTTGGTATTATTAAAGCTTTAGAAGATTTAGAAAGTATGGGCCAGGTGACTCATGTTGCAGGAACATCGGCGGGAGCTATTACTGCGACCCTTGTAGCTGTTGGGTATAATAGCCAAGAGCTTAATCGAGAATTGGCTCTTAAAGATTTTGAAGAATTTTTAGATCCTGTTAGCAGTATGCATGCTGGAATTTTACAGACAATGAAAACAGGTAACATGATTCCAGCTATTACATCAATTTTAAAAGACTATTGGACAGGAACTTCATCTTTAAACCCTATAGCTAAAGCCAAAGCGCTGAATAATAGATTATTAGAAACAACAGGATTGTGTAAAAGTACAGATCTACATAAATGGGTAGAAGAGCGTGTTTACAAGGCCACAAACAAAAAGCACTGTACTTTTAGAGAACTTCATGATTTGGTTGGACAGAATCCAGATAAATATAAGGATTTGTACGTTTATGCAACCTGTTTAAAAGAAAATAATAAACCAGAGATTAAAACATTTAGCTGGGAGGATGAAATTTTCCAAGATGTGGTTATCTCCGACGCAGTTTGTGCTTCGGCGTCTATTCCAGGGATTTTTGAGCCTTATGTATTACAGGTTAAAAATTCTCCGACAGATACAAGGCATGAGCGTAAAGATCTGGGTCGATATGTTGATGGAGGGCTCATTAACAATTTACCAATAAAAGCCTTTGATGATAATAAATATCAAAATGAGCCTAAACAACTAGGCGAGAAAACAAATCGTCGGACCTTAGGATTTCGTTTAGAAACATCAAAAAATTTCAACTATAACCTAGACAAAGCTCCTGATGTCGTTAAAGCCGTGCTTGATACTTTTTATCATGCAGAGGATCTTCTTATTCAAGATGACCCTCATAACAAAAACCGAATTGTTTCAATCCCAGTAACCGTAGATATTCCATTGAGCCGTTTTGGATTAACACCTGAGGAACAATCTGCCCTAATTAAATCTGCAGATAAGGCGCTCCGTTTTTTTTTAAAGACTCCGCAAGAGCTATAGCAGAAAGGCGAGATCCCATAAAACGCAAATTGTCAAATCTAAATGGCAAGCATCGGGATTTCATTAAGAGAAATGAGATTGAGCAATTTTTGGTGGAGCAATTCCTTGCGGATAAAGATACCTGGAATAACCAAACTCCGGTCAAGGCAAAGCTTCTCCATGGGCTGGGTGGAGTAGGTAAAAGCGAATCGGCTATTGCATTTGCAAATGACTATTTTCCTGATTTCTCTTTTGTCTGGACCTTTGACTGCGGAAGAGATTTAGCAATTCAATATAAAGAACTGGGAGAACATTTATCTCAACATTATTTTAAAAATTTCCAAATCTCAAATCTAACCCTCGAAGAAATTCCTGAAAAGGTATGCATTCGTTTAAGCAATCTTGATTTGCCTAAGCCCTGGTTACTCATTTATGACAATTTTAATAAGCCTCTACCTACAATAAAAGTTCCCGAGAGAGGAGGGTACGTTTTAATCACATCCAGGCGAGAGGATATATGGTTTCCTCAAAAAGAAACCAAGAGAGAAGTTGGACCTTTTGAACCGGAAGAAGCGATTAAACTTTTGCAAGAGATTACAGAGGAGCAAAACAGACAAGAAGCTTCATTGCTTGTAGAAGATTTAAATCGTTTTCCTTTCGCTATTAATTTAGTGGCTCATTATATTAAAAACACTCCTAGACAAAGTATAGCCAAGTATAGAGAGCTTTATACTCAGCATAACAAAGTCGTAGATGCTCCCATGGAGAAGGACTGGGAAAGAGATTACACCCATACCTTGAAAACAGTTTGGAAATCTACTTTAGATGACTTAAAAGAGCAATCGCCTAAGACCATTGAATGGCTGGGACTATGCTCATATTTGCATTATAATGATATACCTGGGGGTTGGTTAGATCAATGGGCAGAAAGCCCATGGGTTAGCGATAGAATTTCAAGGGACCTAAGCAATTATGCCCTTATGAAATTTAATTCCCAAAATGACACCTATTCTATGCACCAGTTAATGCAAGAAGTAGTTCATTTAGAAGACGCTGAAGAAAAAAAATTAGGATTAGGGCACCCAAAGTATTTTCAAAGAACTTTTCATTTTCTTAAAGAAATGGGCAAAGAAGCTGAAAATATAGATAATGAGCCAGAAGTTATCTGGAAAAAAGTTGGTTCAAAAATAAATAAGGCATGGTTTTTGCATTTTTCACTTTTGTATAAAAAACCAGAAATTCTTAGATTTTCTAATAAAATAGTGTTAATTGGAGGAATAAAATCGTTAGCAATTTACTCAATCTATTATCTAAATGATTTTAATTCTGGCCGTCATTTCTCCAAACTAGGACTTGAGACAAGTCGTCAAATGGAAGATGAGCCCACTCAGGCTTTATTTCTCGATCATCTTGGTAATGCTTACGCTTTAGCAAGAAAATACAAGGAAGCAGAAATTAATTACCAACAAGCACTAAAAATTGAGCAAAAACTATTGGGTGAAGAGAGTTCACAAGTGAAAGCACTTCGAGCTGGTTTAGCTCAAACTTCTATCTATATTGGCAAAGAAGAAGGGGATAGAGAGAGAATTCAGAATGGATTATCCGATCTTGAAAAATGTTTACAACAACTTAAAAACGAAAAATTTAACATAAAGATAGCTCAATATTTAAATACTGTTAATCATGCTCTGTCCTTCCTTGCTGATATCGAAAAAGACCCACAAAAGCAGCAAAAATTAAGAGAGCAAGCCCTACAAAAAGGGATAGAATTTTTAGAGTTAGTGACAAAGTATCCACTACCAGATCCTCTAGCCAGTATTTTTGCCCATCTTAATATTGGTATAGATCTAACGACTCTTAAACGATATCCAGAAGCCATGAATTATTTACAAACAGCTGAGAAAATGATGGAAGAGTTGAATAAAGACAGTCTTTATATGAGTCATGTATTTCTTCGTGTGAGTCAATGTCATTATGAAATTGGCATTAATTCAAAAATAACTACAGAAAAAGCACAAGAGTTAGAGGCTGCTAAGAATAAAATATTAAAGGGCTTAAATATTATTTATAAGCACCTTCCTGAAGACGACCCCCGGGTTGTAGATCATCACTGTGAACTTGGAAAAATATATGCAGCATTAAATAACCCGGAGCAAGCGATGGAACATCTAAACACAGCGCTTAAAATTAGCAGGAAAAATTTTGACGAACAGCATCAAAAAGTACAAGCCACTCTAAAAAGTATACAAGAAGTTGAAAATCAAATTAACAAAAACAAATCGACATCTTGTAATATTTTGTAAAACGCAAATTGCATCAATTTGAAGCTGTATAAAGCACAGGATGATGCTGAGGACTGATCGCATCGCCAAATTTTTTCTCTGGGAGACAGTGCGGGTCGGGCACTAGGGACAATCAGTTTTAGAGTTCCATCATGCTCGAAATCTACAAAGCGCAGGCAAGTTCTTCTATAAAATATTGTATAAATATCTTGGAAAATCAATACTTGAATCGTTGAATCTGGTTGAGAATTGCTTATTCAACCGTTCATCTCAAAAAAGGAGGCCTGTATGGCAAATGCTCTACGCACGGAACCGACAAATGTTGTACGAGAGTTTTACAGCGATGTAACGCCAAAAAAAGCGCTGACGATACTTGTGGGAATGGTAACATTTCTTGTACATCAGCATCTTAGAAGAAATGCCTACCGTCAGAGTTACGGACACTTAGATCCTTCAGCTGAAAGGCTAACACTTGTCGCTACATCAGGTCTTGCGCTGGGTCTTGAGGCTGCTTTTGTTGCCCTTGTAGCAAGTGTTCTTGTCTATGGGTTAATAGATTGTATCAATAGAAGAGCAAGACTCCATCAAGCATGATGTCTAAAGAAGCACGCTGTGACTGCTTCCTGCCTAAAGGCTAGGAAGCAGTCACTCTATTTTTCTCACTCCATATAAAGAATAGGATGATGCGGAGGACAGATGGCATCGCCAAATCCATAGCCCAGTTTCTTCAGATCGTGGGTGTGGACATCTTGTTTGTTGAGGAGGTATTGCGCTCTGGGGGGAGCGTAGGCAATGAGGAGAAAGCTGTGGTGGGGTTCTTGAAAAAAGATTTCCCAGGGGATAGGGAGGTCAGGAGTTAGAAAGACAACATCTTCGGGTTGGGTGGGAAGTAAAGGCGAAGAGGTATTTGTTCCTGAGAGACGGATGAGGGCGGCTCCAGCGAGGGGATGGATGCAGGAAATTTGTTGGAGAGGGCAGGCAGTCAATCCTGGAAATCCGATTCGAGAAGTGGTGCGAAGGAGTTGAGCAAAGGCGAGATGGAGGGTTTTTTTCCCGAAGAGGCCTCCGGCCAGTTGAGCGAGGGTTCGGTTTTGGACGAGACGTTTGATGGTCGCATTTTGACGCCAGAGGTCCCGGCCGACTTTGAAAAGCTCGGGGGAAGAGACGTTGTCAATCATTCGATGAAGGCGGGCTGAAAGAATAGTGTCAGCTTGGAGGGAAGCCTCTTCGAGAAGAGTGGAGGGGAGAGAGTTTTCAAAAGTGATGTACTTTTGACTCTCGAAAACCTTGCGATGCTGGCCAGTTATTTTAAAGCGCATAATCTTTCTAGGGCTAGTGGGGTTTGGGTTGTAAATGTTGAGAGGCGCATGTAGCCTTCTCCGTGGTGTCCAAATCCCCGTCCGGGAATGGAAATCAGTTGGCATTTGTTCAAGATCTCATCGAAAAAATCCCATGAGGTTTTTCCAGAGGGGACTTTCCACCAAATATAAGGGGCGTCTTGCCCGCCAGCGCAGGTAAAACCGAGCTTGCGTAGGCCTTGGGATAGCAATTGTCCTTGGAGGAGGTAGTGACCGATTTGGCTTCGAGTTTCTTGGAGGCCTTGAGAGGAAAGGGCGGCTTCAGCACCGCGTTGAATGGGGTAGGAGACTCCGTTGAACTTGATATTTTGCCGTTTCTTCCACATCGGATGGAGTTTTCCTTGAGAGACCGTACGGGGAAGAACTGTATAAGCGCAGCGCAGTCCTGTAAATCCTGCTGATTTAGAAAAGCTTCTAAACTCGATGGCGACGTCTTTGGCTCCTTCGATTTCATAGATGGAACGGGGGACATCGGGGGAGGAGACGAACGCTTCATAGGCGTTATCAACGAGAAGAAGAGCGTTTTCACGGTGGGCATAGTCAATCCAGGCTTTAAGCTGCTGGCGTGTCAGAGCAACACCTGTGGGATTATTAGGAGTGCAAAGATAGATGACATCGAGATGCTCTGAGGGAGGGAGGGGGACAAAGCCGGTTGCTTCAGTACAGGGGAGAAATGTCACTTTAGAGAGTCTGCCGCTGATGATGGCGCTATCGAGATAGGCGGGGTAGGTGGGATCGGGAATTCCGATTTTGCAGCGGGGGCTGAGGAGTTCTTGGATATTGCCGACATCGCTGCCGGTTCCATCGGAGATAAAAATTTCATCGGGGTCGATGGCGCAGGCTCCGTAGAGACGGCTGATGGCCTCTCTTAAAAATAAATATCCAACGCTTGGGCCGTAGCCATGCAAAGTGAGAGGTTTAGTCATTTCTTGAGTGGCTGCGCAGATGGCGCTGGCAACGGAAGGAACAAGGGGAAGGGCAATATCTCCCACTCCTAAGTTGACAATAGAGAGATGGGGAAACTTTTCTCTCATCTCGGCCAGTTTGCGGTCGATGATCGGAAAAACGTATTCCCTTTTCAGCTTCTTAAATTGAGTGTTGAGCAGTACCATAAAAGTTGTTATAGTAGTGTACTATATGAGAGAATTAATTCCCCAGCTTTCTGAGGTCGAGGACCGATTAGGTTACTGGTTTAAAAACAAAAAATTACTTGCACAGGCGTTTGTTCATCGATCTTTTTACAATGAACATCGTGACCTGGTTGAAGAGCATAACGAGCGGCTGGAGTTCTTAGGAGACTCTATTTTGGGGCTGCTGATTTCCGATTACCTTTATCATCACTTACCGATGCAGGCTGAAGGGGAGCTCTCCCGGTTCAGAGCTCATTTAGTAGAGGCGAGTAGCTGTGCAAAATTTTTGGTGCAGCTAGGTCTTGCGCCTTTTGTCTTGCTGGGCAAAGGCGAGAGGGCCAATGAAGGACGTGGTAGGGAGACGATTTTAGCCGATTTATTTGAAGCGCTAATTGGGGCTCTTTATCTCGATGGAGGAATCGGAGAGGCCAAACGGGTTTTTTGGATCCATTTCGAAAAGGAGATTCAAAATATTTTAGAGAGTCCTGCGCGGAATTGGAAAGCCGAGCTTCAAGACTATTCTCAAAAAAAATATCAGAAGCCTCCTGTTTACAAGGTCGTGAGTGAAATGGGCCCTGACCATAGTAAAATGTTTTTGATTGCTGCGTTTTTAAATGATCAAGAGGTAGGCCAAGGCAGCGGCTCTTCGAAAAAAGAGGCTGAGCAGGCTGCAGCCCAAAATGCTCTGAGCAATTTATCCCATGGGTAAAGTTAAAACTATCTGGATTTGTCAAGAATGCGGCAGCCGTCAGACAAAATGGACGGGGAGCTGTTCGGCTTGCCAGCAATGGAACACGTTTGTTGAAGAGGTCGAAGCGACTCCAAGACATATCGATATCCGTGCACCCATGGCATCGCAGCCTGTTAAACTCGATCAGGTCAAGGAGAGTGACTCTAAGAGATATCTGACAGGATTTTCCCAGTGTGATCGATTAGTCGGCGGAGGATGGGTTGTAGGTTCTTTGAGTCTGCTAGCCGGAGATCCCGGCGTTGGGAAATCGACCCTCATGTTACACCTCGCAGACCAGCTCGCACGTCAGGGGCTCACGGTTTTGTATGTTTGCGGAGAAGAGTCGGTTGAACAGACAGCGCTGAGAGCTCGTCGGCTTCAAGTAGCGACTGACAATCTTTTCTTCTACAGTGAGACAAACTTCGAGCAGATTCAGACGCATATCGATCGGCTGAATCCTCAAGCGCTCATCGTAGATTCGATTCAAATTCTTTATAAAAGTGAAATTGCCTCGGCTCCGGGATCTGTCACGCAAGTGCGTGAGCTGGCCACGTCGTTCATGCATCTCGCTAAAAAGCTGGGCATCTGCACTTTTTTAATTGGACACGTGACAAAAAGTGGAGAAATTGCAGGTCCTCGTGTGTTAGAGCATATTGTCGACACGGTGTTAGAGTTTGAGGGAGACCGGCAACAAGGTTACCGGATTTTGCGCGCTGTAAAAAACCGTTTTGGGCCTACAGACGATATTGTACTCTTTCAAATGCATGCGGAGGGACTCAAAGAAATTGAGAACCCTTCACAGGCATTCCTAGCGGAGCGTCTGAAAGAGTCTCCCGGCTCTGCAGTCGTTCCTGCCTTAGAAGGAAGCCGCCCTCTGTTAATTGAAATCCAAGCCCTTGTCGCTGCATCGGCGTTTGCGACATCGACCCGTCGTTCATCGGGTCTTGATCAAAATCGGCTGACACTTCTTTTAGCTGTTCTTGAAAAACGGATGGGATACACCCTTCATCGCAATGACGTTTTTGTCTCCGTTGCTGGAGGGTTAAAAATTGTCGAACCTGGCATCGACTTAGCGATCATCATGGCGATTGCGTCGTCCTTTTCTAATCGGTCAATCAATTCTGATACCGTTGTGATGGGAGAAGTAGGTCTAGGAGGAGAAGTTCGCAGTATTCCGCGCGTTGAGCAGCGGCTCAAAGAGGCGCGTATTATGGGATTTCGAAGGTGCGTTCTTCCCGAGCGTAATCTTAAAGGGCTTGCCTCTCAAGACATTGAGCTAATCGGAGTCGAACGAGTTGATGATGCCATCCGAAAACTCCTCTCTTGATATTTTTGTAGGTGCGCGCGGCTCGCCTCTTTCCCAAGCTCAAGTGTGGGAAGTTCATCGCGAACTCATCCAGGTCCATCCCCATGTCCGGTTTCATCCCATTTGGGTCACAACTCGGGGAGATCAAGATAAAACAACCTCGCTGCGGCTCCTCGATAAGACCGATTTTTTCACCCGTGAAGTTGACCAGAGGCAACTGAGAGGAGAGTTTCGGATTGCGATCCACTCTGCCAAAGATCTTCCTGATCCCTTGGCTGCAGGCCTTAAAGTGATTGCCTTGACTCAAGGTGTGGATTCTTCCGATGTGCTCGTCTACAATCAAGATCCTTTGCCCCAAACGGCCGTGATCGGAACTTCTTCTCTTCGTCGTGAAGAGATACTTCTGACTTTAAATCCCCATTTTCAGTGTGTAGATATCCGAGGGACCATTGAAGAAAGGCTAGCGCTTCTCGACGCTGGCAAAGTCGATGGAGTTGTGATGGCAGAGGCTGCGTTGATTCGGTTAGGGCTAACTCATCGCAAGCGTAAGAAGCTTCCGGGTGAGACGGCGGCATTCCAAGGTCAGCTTGCGATCGTGGCCTTGGAAACTGATATTGTCATGAGAGATTTATTGACTTGTCTGGACACATGCGCAAGCTCTATTTAGGCATTGATCTTCCTGCGGATTTACAGGCTCTTCACTACCCTGTCATTCGCACGGTCCCTCTAGAAATCGCTCCGCACCTATGGGACAATTTTCCAAATTTTACTCATGTGATTTTTACAAGCAAAAATGGCGTGAAGATTTTTTTGCAATCGGGTAGATCTCTGCATCAAAAACAACTTCTGGCAATTGGACAAAAGACAGCAGCGCAACTGTTGCAAGTCGGCCTTCGTCCTTTAGGTATTGCTGAAACTGAGACTCAAGAAGGGATGATTGAGCTGCTTCGCACCCTTGATTTGAAAGGTGCCTATATTCTTTATCCCCGCTCGGCCTTAGCGCGCAAACCTCTAGAGAATTTTTTGATTGAGCAGCAGATTCGATATCAGGTTTGGGATCTTTATACGACGGTGTTTCAGAAGCCTCTTCCTGTTCCTGATCTAAATCTCATTGATGAGATTATCTTTACCAGCCCTTCGACGGTGCGAGCCTTTATTGCTGCCTTTGGTCAGATCCCTCCGGATAAAAAACTCACCTGCATCGGTCCTGTGACTGAAGCTGAGCTTTTAGAGCATCTCGAATTTGAAAAAGCACAAAAAAGTGCCTCTTGAGTTGTATCACCCCCTTCTGTTAAGTTCCTTGGAACAAACAGGAGATTTTCATGGCAAAATACGAGCTACCTCAAATGCCTTATGATTTTGGAGCCTTAGAACCTGTCATTTCAGGGCAGATTATGGAGCTGCATTATACGAAGCACCATCAAGCGTATGTCAATAATCTGAATGCGGCTTTAGAAAAGTACGCAGAGGCTGAAAAAAAGCAAGATGTCGCGGCCATGATCGCTTTGCAAAGCGCGATCAAATTTAACGGGGGCGGCCATGTTAACCATTCGATTTTCTGGACGAATTTAGCTCCTATCGGCAAAGGGGGAGGAGAGCTTCCTAAAGGGGAGCTGGCTGGGGCGCTCCAGACCCGTTTTGGCTCTATCGATCTGTTCATTGAAAAATTAAGTAGTATGGCAGTGGGAATTCAAGGATCTGGCTGGGCTTGGCTCGGTTTTGATCCTTTAAAAAAAGAACTTGTCATTGCTTCTTGTGCGAATCAAGATCCTTTAAGTACTTTAGGGGTTGTCCCTCTTTTAGGGATCGATGTATGGGAACATGCTTATTATCTGCAGTATAAGAATGTCCGTGCTGAATATGTAAAAAATATTTGGAAAGTGGTCCATTGGAAAGATGTCGAAGAAAGGTTTTTGAAATCTAAATAAGATCGTTTTTTATTGTAAAATTTGGTATAATAAGAAGAATTTTAAGAGAGAGGCTAGATGGGACTGTTTTCAAGAGGTAAGCCGAAAATCAAGATCCAGACCACGAAAAAAGATGGTTATAGCGGGTGGGTTAAGTGTGTGCATTGCAATGAACTCATTCATGCTAATCAGCTTCAAGAAAATCGGCATTGCTGCCCCAAGTGCGACCACCACTACCGCCTCAGCGGTCTGCAGAGGATCCAATTGCTTGCGGATGAAGGGTCTTTCGAAGAGAAGTTCCAAGAGTTTAAACCGTTAGATCCGTTGAAATTTACCGATACAGAAGCCTATACAGACCGGTTAGCTAGGGCCTCTTCTACGACAGGTAGAGACGAAGCGATCATTGTGGGAACTTGCCGAATTAACGAAGTTTCTGTGGCTTTGGGAGTTCTCGATTTTAGCTTTATGGGAGGATCGATGGGCTCTGTTGTAGGAGAAAGGATCACTTCTTTGATTGAATACGCCATAGCTCACCAGCTTCCTGTTGTGCTTGTTTCAGCATCGGGTGGAGCTCGTATGCAAGAATCGGTCTTATCTCTTATGCAGATGGCCAAAACGTCTGCGGCTTTAGCAAAGCTTCATGAAAAAGGGCTTCCTTACATTTCTGTGCTAACGAACCCTACTTTGGGAGGAATCACAGCGTCATTTGCCTCTTTAGGAGATGTGATTATTGCAGAGCCTGATGCGTTGATTGGATTTGCGGGGCCCCGCGTTGTTGAACAGACGATCGGTCAAAAACTTCCTCCCAAAGCTCAAAAATCAGAGTTTTTAATTGAAAAGGGGATGGTCGACTGTATTGTGGCACGCCATGTGCTGAAAGATAAACTTTCCGCCTTGCTAAAGCTGCTCATCTCCAATGAGCGACGGTTTAGTCTTGATCGGTCCATCGATGAGGCTTCACTTGGCAAACTTCCTCAAAAACTCAAGCAACTGCTCGCAATGGCAGATCCTGAGCTGGCTGTAGATTCCAAAGATTAGAGGTTTTTTATGAGTATAGCCGCTGTCGATTCTTCTGCTGTTCTTGATCGAGAAAATAGTTCTCCCTTTCGAGAGATGTTAGAGGGGCCTAAGGCCTTTTACAACCAACCTGATTATCTTGAAACGACCCGGCGAGATTTTGCCCAGGCTGCGCCTCTGCCTGCTCATTATATAGCGAAGGTTGACGATAAAGTTAAAGAAATAGCATGGGATAAGCTGGTTGTGCTTAAAGTGGTGGTCGGAACGGCTATAGTGGGTATGTTCTCATTAGCCCTCCTCTTCCGAGTCGTAGCAAACGGAAGAAGAAACAGTGTACGCAATCTACTTATAACACAGGCTTTAGCAATTGTATGGCTTTCCCCCATACTGGTTCTGAAGAAGATTAGATGGCAGGCTAACTCATTAAGGGCAAAAATTCCTTTAGAAGGTGATTGGAAGTACAAACGGATTACCGTTGAGGTCAATGGAGATAAAGTCGATGCAACCCTTGTAGGGCGTGCTTCCACTTTGAATAATGGAAGGTGGGTATTAGCGACGGGTTATGAAGATAAATTGACCTCCAACCGAAGTTTCATGCAGCTTTTGAGTGAAGTTCAGGGCAACGCAGTGATATTTAATTACCCTGAGCTGGGAAATCCTACAAAAGCTTACCGTGTGATGCTTGCATTTTTAGAAGATCAGAAAAAAGGAATAGGGGCTCAGGAAATTGTTGGATATAGTTATAGATTTGAAGGGGTCGTTCAAGCTGATGTCTTAAAAACTCATGAATTGAAAAAAGATGTGAGATATGTATTTGTTAAGAACAAAACTTTTTCCTATTGGGACTTATTATTGCCCCCCACCCTCAACAAAATACGACAGTGGGTGATGCCTTTTGGAAACCCTGCAGATTCTTCAAAGCAATTACAGGCTCCAGAAATTATCCTACAAGCCGCCAATGTTGAAAGTTATGAAGAACTGAAAGAGAGTTCGAAAATTAGAGATGATGGCATGCTAAAAGCTAAAGCAACATTGGCTAAGGCGTTGTTGGAAGATGATAAGTGTCCCAAGCATAACAAGGTGTTCATTGGAGTGCCTGATCATCCTACAGTGGAATTGCAAAATCCTACATTTTTAGCTCAAAAAGTTAACGCATTATTGAAAAAGTAGTATACTCCGTGGAATCAGGAGTCTCTAATGAACCTATCTCACTATTCTAAACATGTGCTTTTCGAGTCTTTTTCCGTTCTTTCCAAAGCCGCTTCTTGGCCTAATTATTCAAGTATGTCCTGCGAAGCGGCTTTGAAAAAAACGAAAAAATCCTTCAAAAATCCCATATTTACAATAGTGAGATAGGTTCATGTCAAAAAATCACCGTGTCCATGTCCCCACCATTGCAGCAGAGGGAGTCGATCTTCCGGTTTACTCTTCAGAGCTGGCCGCTGGAGCGGATGTTAAAGCTCATTTAGCTGGGGAAGTTATTTTACAGCCGGGGCAGTCGGCTTTGATTCCGACAGGACTTAAGTTTGCCATTCCGGAAGGATTTGAAATTCAGGTCAGGCCCCGTAGCGGACTGGCCTTCAAGCATGGCGTCACTGTTTTGAACTCTCCAGGCACAATTGATGCCGATTATCGGGGAGAACTGGGGATTATTTTGATTAACCATGGTCAGCAGCCATTCACGGTTACGCCGGGGATGCGCATCGCTCAAATCGTCATCGCTCCTGTTTATACGGCGGAGTTTGTGGTGGAAGAGAGTTTGACAGCCACGACAAGAGGTTCTGGGGGCTTTGGTCATACAGGTCTTTAATTTTTGGTGTAAAAAATGACAAGGTTTGGATAGACTTGCGAATAGAAGGTTAGAATCTTTACAACTCCGAGTTTAGTGTAAACCATGACAGTTGTCCAAGGAAGCTGGAGCTTCAATAGTGGAAAAAGAGGATTCAAGGATTTTTTTGATCCTAAAAAACTTCTGAAATTTCTTCGTCAATTTTTGAAAAAGGACGGGCCTATGTCCCTGGCTGAATATTTAGATGATAGGTTGGTGGTCTTTTTAGATGTCCAAACTCAAGTGGAAGCGATTGAGGCTTTGATTGAGGCGTTGGAGGGGGCACATAAGCTGAAGGGCAAAGAGCCGTTTCATAAGGCGATTTTAGATCGGGAGAAGATTGTCTCGACAGGAATCGGCCTGGGGGTTGCCATCCCGCACGCAAAATTAGAGGGCTATGACGACTTTTTTATTGTCATTGGGATTCAAGGGGGGCGTGGAATTGAGTGGTATTCTCTAGATGGTTCACAAGTTCATTTGATTTTTATGATCGGGGGGCCTGATAATAAGCAGACAGAGTATTTAAATATTTTGTCTAAGTTAACCCTGGCAATCAAAGATGTCGAACGTAGAAAAGCCCTTCTCAAAGCGACGTCAGCTCGGCAAGTTATCGATCTTTTTAAAGCATGTTAGGGACTCTCTCAAGGGGGAATTGTGGATTTGAAAATTAAAGATGTTGCGCAGTTGCTAAACGTTTCTGAAACAACGGTCAGGCGTTGGCTAAAAGATGGCAAAATACCCGCGTATCAGTTGAATCGCCAATACCGCTTTAGTCGTGGAGAGATCGAAGATTGGATGCTCAAGTGCAAACTTAATTTGAGCAAAGACGGCTTTTCTCCTTTCGAAGAAAAGCAAATCTATCCTACCCCCACCAGTGAAGATACAGGATTAGGACGGGGGGGGACTCAGCAATTTAGTCTTTATCGCGCCATGCATAAAGGGGGTGCGGTGATTGATATCCCTTCCAAAAATAAAAAGCAGCTTATTCAGGCTGTGATGCAAAAGTCTGCCTCTCGTCTAGGCCTAGATCCAGACGTTGCGGTAGAGCTTCTTCTGGATCGTGAAGCGTTGATGTCAACGGCACTGAATTTCGGCATTGCTGTTCCACATCCTCGGGATATCATTTTGGAATTACCAGGCTCTGATGCGATCATTACAGTTTTTCCTGAGAAGCCTATTGACTTTGGCGCTATGGATGGACAGCCTGTTCATACTTTATTTTTTCTCTTTTCTTCTTCAGATAAAACCCATTTGCATTTATTATCTAAGCTGGCTCATTTAGCAAGCCAGCCTGAATCACTTACGTTTCTGGCTTCAAAACCCAGCTTAGAAGTGCTTCTTGCCTACATTAAGGAATGGGAAACAAAAATTCGTCATCAAATTTATTCAACCCCCAAGTGAAAATGAAAAAAGGTTTATTTGCAAAAAAATCGATAGGCGCTCTTTTAAAAGAGGCTGCTGACACAAAACATGGTTTAAAAAGAGCTTTAGGACCCCTCAACTTGACTGCAATGGGAGTCGGAGCTGTCATTGGGGCGGGCTTATTTGTTCTAACAGGAGAGGTCGCTGCTAACTTTGCAGGACCAGCAGTTGTTATTTCTTTTATTATTGCAGCGATTATTTGCAGCTTTGCAGCTCTATGTTATGCGGAATTTGCCTCTCTGATTCCTATTGCAGGAAGTGCTTATACCTACGCCTTTGTGGCTATCGGCGAATTTTTCGCCTGGATCATGGGGATTGCTTTGACAGTCGAATATCTGTTCTCGTTTTGTACTGTGGCTGTTGGCTGGTCGGGCTACTTGACGAGTTTATTATCAGATTTGGGAATTCCCCTTCCGATGATTCTTTCCAAGGCTCCGCTTGTTTACAGTGCCGAGGCGGGCTGGGTATCAACAGGAGCGATGTTCAATTTGCCAGCCATGGCGATCATTGCCTTGATTGCTTGGTTAGTGAGCCGTGGTATTCAAACGGCAGCTTTTTTGAACGATCTTTTAGTGTTAGTCAAATTAGCAGTGATCCTTCTGTTTGTAGGCTTCGGGATTGCCTTTATCAAGGGAGAGCACCTGACCCCCTTTATTCCTGAAAATACAGGGGTTTTTGGAGAGTTTGGTTGGAGCGGAATCTTGCGCGGGGCCGGAGTTGTTTTCTTTGCATTCTTGGGATTTGATGCGGTTTCGACACTTGCACAAGAGGCTAAAAATCCTCAGCGCGACATGCCGATTGGGATGATCGGATCGCTTCTCATTTGTACAGTGGTCTATATTATTTTTGCTGTCATTATGACAGGGGTCGTCGATTATAGAACTTTAGGTGTTGCCGATCCTGTGGGTGTTGCGGTGAATGCCTTTGGTCCAAGTTTTACTTGGCTGCGCTACATTATCAATTTTGCGATTCTCGCAGGATTAACGTCCGTGATCTTGGTGATGATGACAGCGCAAGCTCGTATTTTCTACACGATGGCACACGATGGACTCGTCCCTGCGATCTTCGGAAAAACACATCCAAAATATCGTACACCTTTCTATACGACACTGATCCTTGCGGGCGTTGGGGTGTTATTAGCAGGGTTTTTCCCTGTGAACATCCTAGGGCAACTCACCTCCATGGGAGCTCTTTTTGTGTTCGGGATGGTCTGTTTTGGCGTGCTCGTTTTGCGGTTCACACAACCGAGCCTTCACCGTCCTTTCAAGACACCTTTTACACCTTGGGTGCCGCTACTCGGGACGCTGGGCTGTCTTTTCCAAATGATTCTCATGCCAGGAGTCACATGGATTCAGTTTATTCTCCTCATTGGAGCGGGCTGCCTGTTTTATGCTTATTACGGACGCAAGCATAGTAAGATCCGTAATAGCTAAGATTTTGGGCAGATGAGGGCTCCACCTAAACAGGTGGAGCCTTCGTAGAAAACAATCGCTTGTCGAGGTGTAACCGCTCGCTGTGGAGTTGGGAAGGAGATCTTTGCTACACCCTCTGAGATGCTCTCAATGACGCATTCCTGATCGGGTTGTCGGTACCTAATTTTGGCAAGGCAGCGGAAGGGAAGAGTCGGAGGGGCATCGGTGACCCACGTCATTTCTGAAGCTGTGAGATGGGATTCGTAAAGAGCCGGGTGGTCATCACCTTGTTCGATATAGACGGTATTGTTAGAAACATCTTTAGCGACCACAAACCAAGCCTCACCAGGCCCTCCGATTTTGAGTCCTTTCCGTTGTCCAATAGTGTAGAAAGCCACTCCCTCATGTTCCCCGACGATCTTGCCTTCCAAGGTTTTAAAAGGACCTTTCTGGTAGGGGATATACTGATTGATGAACTCTCGGAAGTTTCTCTCTCCAATGAAGCAGATTCCCGTGCTGTCTTTTTTTGAGGCAGTGGCAAGTCCGTGCTGATGGGCAAGGGCGCGGACTTCTTCTTTTTTCAAATGGCCCACGGGAAAAAGCACCTTTTCCAAAATCGATTTTTTTAAAGTATATAGAAAATAGGTTTGATCTTTTGCTGTGTCAGCGCTTCTCAGGAGAAACCCGTTCTCTGTTTGGGCGTAGTGTCCTGTTGCAAGATAATCAGCCCCCAGCTCCATCGCTTTTTGAAAAAGGGCTTTGAACTTGATTTCCCGATTACAGAGAATATCAGGATTGGGGGTATAGCCCAATTTAAGCTCTTCGAGAAAATGGGTAAAGACGTTGCTCCAATATTCTTCAGTAAAATTGACGGTGTAGTAGGGGATGCCAAGAGTGTCACAGACCCGGATGACATCTTGGTAGTCTTCCGCAGCATTGCAAGCGCCGCTAGACTCTTCCCAATTTTTCATGAAAAGGCCGATCACCTCATACCCTTGCTCCTTGAGTAAAAGGGCAGCAACCGAGGAATCAACCCCTCCTGACATCCCAATGGCAACTTTTTTCATCCCACCATTTTAAAGGATTTGCCAGCCTTCAACCAGTGAAAAAAAATCTTTAAAGCTTCTTGGGTAGTTTTGTTTACAAACCACCTATTTTCAGTGTAAAATGAGAGCGTTATGAAAAGAAAAATTTTGAAAAATATAGCCATGGGCGTCGTTTTTTTAGGGTTGCTGACTCTTTATTTTTTCTATGAGTCCAGGACCCAGAAATTCCGGTTCCAAGAGATCTTGAGTCAGTTGGCACCATCGTCTACTGAGCCAGTGGTAGCTGAAGGCGTTAATGAAAGACTACAACAGAAATTTTTCTATTTGGGCTCTGGCAAGCAATGTCATGCATTTTTAGGAGAAGATCAAAAGACGGTATTGAAATTCTTTCGACATGGCGATCCTAGCTTCGAGAGACTCTTAAACAAATGCTCGATTCCTCTAGAGGCGTGGTACGGGAAATTTTTTATCCATTACAATCCTAAACTTGTCATAGAAAGCTATCAGCTGGCGTACGAGATTTTGCCAGAGCTCACGGGGGTTTTGTATCTTCATCTTAATAGAACCTCTGGTCAGCATGGGAAAGTGCGGCTTGTGGACTCTAGCTGGGTAGAGCATGAAGTTAATTTGGATGAGACAGAATTTCTTCTACAAAATTATGGTGAACTTGCCATCGTCAGGATCGATAGACAGATGAAAGAGGAGGATCTTGCAGGTGCAATAAAGTCAATAGCCGCACTTTTTGAAGCGGTGGAAGAGCGCATTCTCAAAGGTGTTCAGATGCAAGATTCTGCATTTCGAAGAAATGTAGGGTTTTACGGTGAGCGTGTCATGTTGCTAGATGCAGGGTCTTTAAAAAAATCCTACGACCTGCAAACCCCCAGAGAGGTCTATCAGGAAATTGAACTGCTGACAACAGGACTTAGGAGGTGGATTCACAGGCATCACCCTACCTTAGATCCTTATTTTCAGGACATGCTAATAGAAAAACGACCGCTTTAACTAGTCAGAGAGGTTTCTTCGGCAGGGCGGTATTCTAAAAGATCCCCTGGTTGGCAATCCAACGCTTTACAGATGGCTTCCAGAGTGCTGAATCGCAAAGCCCTGGCTTTTCCCGTTTTCAAAATTGAGAGATTTTGCTCGGTAATCCCAATCATTTCAGCGAGTTCTTTAGAACGCATTTTTTTCTTAGCTAACGCTATATCAAGGTTTACAACAATAGGCATATCACTACAGATGGAGGATTTTTACAATAGTCGAATCATTCAGTCCAATCAAACATGGCGGTATAGGCACTAGCCCATCTTCTACTTTCTGTTAGAAGTTTAGTCCATCGACCCCTTTTTAATATAACATAATTTGTGAAAAAAATGCAAAAGAATTCTTACACAACATTGGAGGGAAAAGATATTTAATAATAAACAGCATAAATTGAATGAAATACGAGCATTTCTTCCTGATAAGGATGTAAGAATAAAAAATGCAAAATTGAAATCAACTCGATTTTGCAAGGGGTATTTCCAAAATTGGCCTCGTTGGACTTGGTTAGGGGTTCTGAGCTCCAAATCTTATTAATACTTGATAAAAAATAAATGTTTATCAATAATTCGGCGTCGGTGTCTGGGAGATTATCTATGAAAAATGAGCGTAAAATTCGTGTGCTAAGCCGGGTGCTAAGGTATCTGTGCATTGCTGGGATGGTTTTCATGATCGTGTTGGCAATAGTATCTTGGACTCCTCTCCAATACTACCAAATCCAAGAGGCGGATTGGTCTAGCAACTTTAAGAAAGCTGTATTAGCGTTGAAGCCTTTATTAGAGGAGACGATTTCGTACGCGTTTTTTTGGGCGATACTCTTTCTACTAGCCAGGCTTCTTAGACTTTATGAACGGTTGGAATTTTTTTCAAAAGCTAATGTTCGCTATATCCGCCAGATAGCGATTCTTCTACTCTTTAGCCAGTTGTGTTACCCCTTCTACACCGCATTGCGGAACTATTTTCTGGTGTCTCCCGGCAATAACATAGCGCTCTTCCTCTTCATGTCGGCTGAATTTAAGCTTATCTTGCTGAGCCTCGTTATTTTCTTGCTAGGATACATCATGGAGGAGGGAAGGTATCTAGAAGAGGAATATAAATCCACCATTTAGCCTTCTAACCTTCTTGGCCGGGTTGTAGGGTTGCTAAGGGGTCCTTAGCATCACTGGGAGGGGCCTCTTGTTCGAGAAAGACAAGCTTGTCTCCTTCGACGGTGGCAAGGTAAGAGCCTCCTTTATCAGGATTGAGAAGTAATTTATTAGCCAGAGGAGTTTCAAGATAAATCTCGATGGCCCGGCGGATAGGTCTAGCACCCATCTTGGGATCGTACCCTTTGCTGACGAGGAACTCCTTAGCTTTTTGATCGAGGTTAAGAAGAATATGTTTAGGGGTGAGCCGCTCTTTGACTTTTTGCACATCGAGGTCGACAATTTGTAGAAGGCTGTTTTTATCAAGCATGCGGAAGTTGACAATCCCATCTAAACGGTTGAGAAGCTCAGGGCGGAAGTGTTTTTTAACAGCGCCTCCAATAGCTTCTTTCATCTTGTTATAGTCAGTAATCGTCTCCTGAGCACCAAAACCCATTTCTGTTTGGCCACGGATGAGATCGGCTCCTAAGTTTGAGGTCATGATAATGATCGTATTGCGGAAATCGATCTTACGGCCGAAAGAATCTGTGAGCCTTCCTTCTTCAAAGACTTGTAAAAGAAGATTCATGACATCGGGATGGGCCTTTTCGATTTCGTCGAAAAGGATGACACAGTAAGGTCTTTGCCGAACTTGCTCAGTCAGCTGACCGCCTTCTTCATAGCCGACGTAGCCAGGAGGCGATCCTGTCATCCGACTGGCCGCGAATTTTTCCATATATTCGGACATGTCGACTTGAATCAAGGAATCCTCCCCACCAAACATCTGGATAGCGAGCTGTTTAGCTACAAGGGTTTTTCCAACACCTGTCGGCCCCAGGAAAAGGAAAGCTCCAATGGGACGGTTAGGATCTTTGATGCCCGCCCGGCTTCGGCGGATAGCGCTACAGATCGTACTGACAGCCTCATCTTGTCCAATAATGTGACCCTTGAGAATTTCTTCCATTTTGAGGACTTTAGCGGTCTCTCCTTCTGTCAGGCGAGTCAGTGGAATACCCGTTTGTTTAGCGATAATGGCTGCGATATCTTCATCATCGACAACGACTTGATTTTCTGCTTTAGCAGTCTCCCACTGGTGAGCTAGAGACTGAAGCTCTTCACGAAGGTTTTTTTCATTATCACGTAGCTTTGCGGCTTTTTCATATTCCTGCCGAGAGATGGCCTCTTCTTTAGCAATACGGACTTCTTCAATTTTGCCCTCAAACTGAGTGAGATTTTGGGGTTGGTGCATAGAAGCGATTCTAGCTTTAGCTCCAGCTTCATCGATAAGATCGATCGCTTTATCGGGAAGGAACCTGCCAGCGATGTACTGATTCGACATTTTCACAGCACCTTCAATAGCCTCATCGGTATATTTGCAGTGGTGATGCTCTTCATATTTCGATTGCAGACCATGGAGAATTTGAATGCTGTCATCAATGGACGGTGGGACGACAATGATTTTTTGAAATCTTCGTTCAAGAGCCGCATCTTTTTCAATTTTCTTGCGGTATTCGTCGAGTGTTGTTGCGCCAATACATTGAATTTCGCCGCGCGAAAGGGCCGGTTTTAAAATATTAGAAGCGTCGATAGCTCCTTCGGCAGCACCTGCACCTACAATCGTGTGTAATTCGTCGATGAAGAGAAGGATATTTCCACTTTTTTTAATCTCATCCATGACGGCTTTGATCCGTTCTTCAAATTGACCCCGGTATTTTGTTCCAGCAATCATCAAAGTCAGATCTAGCGAGATCAGTTTTTTCTTAGCCAAATTGTCGGGTACTTCTCCTCGGACGATAGCTTGAGCCAGCCCTTCAACAATAGCGGTTTTTCCAACACCGGCTTCTCCGATCAGAACGGGATTGTTTTTGCGGCGGCGGCAAAGAATTAAGATGAGCCGCTCGACTTCTTCTTTACGTCCGATGACAGGATCGAGTTTCCCTTCTCTACAAAGCTCGGTGAGATCGTGACCGTAGGCGCGCAGCGCCGGCATTTTGTCAGGAGAAGAGGATCCTTTGTCTTGTGGTTTCGAAGACGATCCACCGGGGGGTGGAGTTGCATTAGAGCCATTCATTCCCATCGGAGGAAGCTGCAAATTGAAAGTTTCCAGTTCTTTCAACACTTCACGACGGATATCTTTGAGATTGACATTGAGATTTTCTAGAACCTGAGCAGCAACGCCATCGGATTGGCGCAGGAGTGCCAAGAGAAGGTGCTCTGTCCCAACATAATTATGATTGAGGCTAGCGGCCTCTTCATTTGCGAACTCGAACCCTTTCTTGACAATCGCAGTCAAGGCAGGATCACTGTAGACTTGAATTTCTGGTCCAAAACCGACGAGCCTTTCGACTTCTTGACGGACAGTCTCATAGTCAAGGTTGAAATTGCGCAGCACGTTAACGGCAATCCCTTGGCCGAGTTTGAGAAGCCCCAAAAGAACGTGTTCCGTTCCTAGGTAGTTATGATTCATACGCTGCGCCTCTTTTTTGGCGAGCTTAATCACTTGTTTTGCACGATTCGTGAATTTATCAAACATAACGTACCATCCTAGAGGGGAAGACCCCCGGAAGCGGGGGCGGCCTCACTGCGATTGTAGGTGCTTTCCTCTTTTTTTTGCAAATTTTATACTGGACCCTGCGATATAGTTATAAATTTTTAATATGGAATAGGTTGTTATGAGATACCTTTTTCTTGTTCTGCTGCCCAGCTTTAGCTATGCGATGATCAATACTCACGAAGCGCAATTTGCGCAAAGAGAGTTTGATGAAAAATATTTTGAAATTAACCATGATTTTGACAAATTGAGGCACATTTTATTACACCTGGTCAAGACAACGGGCAAAATGGCAGCCTATTGTGAAATCAAAGAACAGGAAAAAAGAACCCGATCCTTCGCAATTGATCGATGAAGTGCTTCCAGATTTGCTCATCCATGCTTTGCAAATCGCAAACTATTACCAGGTAGATCTTGGAGAGAAGTATAAGGAAAGAATTCAATTCATCAAAGACAGGAGCAACTTGGAAAAAGGCCCGAGTTGAGGCCCGAGTTGAGGCCCGAGTCAATAAAACATTCTGGTATGGGTTTTTTTCTATGCCTTGGTGCAAATGGAGGGGGGTGTAATTAAAAGTATTAGGAAACGCCTCACCACAGAGGAGGACGAGAAAAGATGAGAAAAAATTTCTGCGTAACCTCATCCTTCTCTGTGGCTCTGTGGTGAGGCGTTTCCTAATACTTTTAATTACACCCAATGGAGGTATAGGCTGCCACAAAATTGGGATAACTAGTAGAATGCTCCGGATGGACTGGGAAATTTTTGAAACTAAGCCTGCACGTGCGGATGAGAATATGCAACGGGATGCAATGTTGCTGCAGGGTTTAGGCTGTCGGGAAAAGCCGATTCTTCACCTCTATGCCTGGCAGCGCCCCAGCGTGACATTTGGCCATTTTATCAATCCTGAGAAAGTGCTGAATCTGCAAGAAGCTGAAAAAAGAGGTGTCGATCTGGCCCGAAGGCCCACAGGAGGAGGTGTTGTCTTCCATCTTTGGGACTTGGCTTTTTCTGTCCTTATTCCGGCAAAATCGTCCCTCTATTCAGCTAACACTTTGGAAAACTATCAGCTTATCAACCGCGTCGTTCAAAACATTGCTAAAGAGTGGTTAGGAGATTGTGAATTGACACCGGAAGATGCAACTGTTCAGACTCCAGAGTGCACCTATTTTTGCATGGCTCGTCCCACCAAGTATGATGTTATTTTGGAGGGGAAAAAAATTGCAGGAGCTGCTCAGCGCAAAACCAAAGAGGGATTTCTGCATCAAGGAACCATTGCGCTGCAAAGGCCCGATGAAGAGATGCTGGCCGCACTCCTTCCTTCACCTGACGTGCGAAAAGCGATGCTCCAAGTGACCTGTCCTCTTCTGACGCAAGGAGGCGATTTAGAAATTGCGCGTCAACGTCTTTCAGAACTATTAAAACAATATTTTACAAAATTATGAGCAACAAACCGATTAAATCTGCCATTTCTCCTAAGCGTGATGAAGATTATTCCGAATGGTACCAAGAAGTTCTAAAGGCTGCTGATCTGGCAGAGCATTCTCCTGTGCGAGGCTGCATGGTGATCAAACCGTGGGGTTATGCAATCTGGGAAAACATGCAGAAAATTCTCGATGGAAGATTTAAAGAGACAGGCCATCAAAATGCCTATTTTCCTCTTTTTATTCCGTTAAGCTTTCTCCAAAAGGAGGCTGAACATGTCGAAGGGTTTGCAAAAGAGTGTGCCATTGTGACCCATCACCGCCTAGAAAAAGACAAAGATGGGAAATTAGTTCCTGCCGGTCCCTTGGAAGAGCCCCTTATCGTGCGGCCTACTTCTGAGACCATCATCGGTGAGATGTTTGCAAAGTGGATCACCTCTTACCGCGATCTTCCGCTACTGATCAATCAGTGGGCCAACGTGGTGCGTTGGGAGATGAGAACACGGCTATTTTTGCGCACGACCGAGTTCCTATGGCAAGAGGGGCACACCGCTCATGCCACTGCAGAAGAGGCGCTTGAAGAGACGATGCAGATGCTGAGGATCTATGAAGAATTTGCCCGCAAGACGCTTGCGATTCCTGTTATCCCGGGTGAGAAGACCCCTTCAGAGAGATTTCCCGGAGCTGTTTCTACCTATACGATTGAAGCCATGATGCAAGATCATAAAGCGCTCCAAATGGGAACTTCCCATTTTTTAGGCCAGAATTTTGCAAAAGCCTCTCAGATTAAGTTCCAAGATAAAAATGGGGAACTCGCTCACGCCTGGACAACATCGTGGGGCTCCACAACGCGTTTGATTGGAGCTTTGGTCATGACCCATAGCGATGATGACGGGTTGGTTCTACCACCGAAAATTGCTTCATCGCATGTGGTGATTATCCCTGTCCTTCATCAGGAAGAGACGAGAGCTCAAGTGATGCAGTATTGTCATGGTTTGGCAGGAGAGCTCAGACATGTGATGTTTGATGGAAAACCGCTCCAAGTGATTGTTGACAGTCGCGATCTTCGAGGGGGAGACAAGATGTGGTCATGGATCAAGAAAGGAGTTCCGATCCGGATCGAGGTGGGGCCTCGCGATATCGCAAACGATGCATTTCCTCTCATGCGCCGCGATAAACCACATAAAGAATCGACCCCCCTTTCTCGTGGCTATTTAGTTGCTAAGATCGCCGATATTCTCGAAGAGATCCAAACAGGCCTTTATGAAAAAGCCCTTGCGTTCCGCAATTCCCGTAGCCGAAAAATTGATAAGAAAGAGGAGTTTTACGACTTCTTCACCCCTAAGAATAAAGAACAGCCAGAAAGTCACGGCGGCTTTGCCTATTCCCATTGGTGTGGAGATTCTGCGGTTGAAAGCCAAGTGAAAGCCGAGCTCGGAGTGACGATCCGCTGCATTCCTTTAGATGATCAAGCTGAAGAGGGCGCTTGCATCATCACAGGCAAGAAGAGTAAACTCCGTGTGATTTATGCAAAATCTTACTAGGATAACTGTATGATGATATTTTTGCGCAAACATCAGAAAAAACTGCTCATTGTGATCACCGTGATGATCATCGCTTCGTTTTCTTTTTTTGGAGCCGTCAGCAATTTAGGCGTGCGAGATATTCCTGATAAAGACATTGGAAAAGCTATCGATGGCAGTCACATCCGGGAGCGGGAGCTCCATGCGATGATCCGCTTTCTCTCTTTGGGCAGTCACGAAGTTCTCCAAAACGATTTTTTCTCGACAGGATTGATGGCGATCTTAGCTGAAAAACACTTCTCTCAGATCCAAGGCGATCTTCAAGAGCGGTTAGAGAAGGCCAGGCGCTTTACTCCTTTCGCACATCCTCAAGTGCCTTTTTTAAGCGCAAGTAGCGTCTGGAGCAGATTCGTTCCACAGCTTGCAAGTCATCTCGATGAGATCAAGCTTAGCGATCCTTCTCCTCAAACCTTTGCTCTTTACTCTGATCTTTATCTTGACCAACTCATGTTTCCCCCTGAAATGCTCAGCCGCGTCCTTCAGTACCAGCATCAGCAGCTTTCCGGAGGATCGGTCGACCGTGCGCTTTACGATCCACGTCATCTGGCTCTTTTTGGTTACCAGACATTCGAAGAGTGGTACGGTCCTCGTTTTACGGAAATTTTAGGAAAATTCTTCTGGAATGCGGCGGCTATTGCTGAAGAGAAGGGGTATCGTGTTTCCTTAAGTGAAGCGCGGGCTGATCTTCTCAAGACCTGTTTGCAGGCAGTCCCATCCCGAGGAGAAGCGACTTTTGCAGATGCCAGTGCTTTTCTGAGAGTTCAAGTTCAGATGGCGGGCATTGACGAGACAGAAGCCGCCAAAATTTGGAGAAAAGTGATGCTTGTCCATCGCCTCTTTAATGAGGTCGGGCAAGGAGTTCTCGTGGACCCTTTGAGTTATCAGGAATTTTCTAAATTTGCGGAAGAGACCGCCACCGTCGAAACTTATCGTCTTCCTGCCGCTTTGCGCTTTGCAGATTTTAGGTCGCTTCTGAAATTTCAGTATTATCTGGAAGCCGTGGCTCCCAAAGCTAAAAGCAAACTCGTCACCCTTCCGAGCTCCTTTGTCTCTATTGAAGAGGCTGAGAAAAAAGCCCCTGAACTCGTAGTTTCTCGTTATATGCTTGAAGTCGCAAAAATCTCTAAAGACGAGGTCGGAAGCCGCCTTTCGTTGACGGAGACATGGGAGTTCGAAGCGAGCGACTTTGGATGGAATCAGCTGAAAGCTGAGTTTCCAACTCTCGCACGCTCGGAAGCCCCGACCCGGGAAGACCGCCTTCAAAGACTTGACACACTTGAGGCCGCCCTTCGTCTGAAAATTGATCAGTTTGCCAGATCGATCTTAGTCAAGCAGCATCCTGAATGGATCGAAGAGGCGCTATCCAAAGTGGAGGTCAAAAAGCAAGCAGTTGCGATTCGATCTCAAGGCAGCAGCGCTCCCTTCGATGACATTGAAGAGACAGCGAGTCTGCGAGCTTTTCTTCATGAAATCCCTGTAGGCGAGCCTAAGCTTTTCAGTCACGATCAGCGCACGTATTATCGCATCACCGTCTTGGAAAAACCTGTAGCGAAAGAAATCATGACCTTTCAAGAAGCTCTCGAAGGAGATTGGCTAGGTGAACTTCTCGATCGTAAGCTCAGCGACGCCTATGTGAATGTCCGTACTAAAGAGCCTGAACAGTTCAAAACAAAAACAGGAGAATGGACATCTTTTCAAGAGGTCAAAGATCAAGTCGGAGCCTTAGTTTATGGAGATTTCCTTAAGCAGATCTCTGATAAACCGCTTTCTTTGGATCAATACCCTTGCCGCCGCTTCGTTTCTTTGATGGAAACAGCTCGGAAAGCTATCGCAGCACAGGAAATCTCGCTGCTTCAATCCACTGGAAATCCTCTGCAGGACCAATGGAAACTCATCCAGCAAACAGAAGAAATTCAGCGGAGTAGTCCTTCGACTTTAGCTAAACTAGAGATGTTTACCTTAGCTGAAGGAGAGTGGTCATCTGTTTCGACTCCGCCTAATGGCGATACAGCTTTTTTCTGCCTTGTCAAACGGCAGCAGCCCTTGAAAGCTATCGATGACAAAATTATTGCAGGACAACAAAAACTGGGTATCGATGCCAGACGTCTTCTGATGCACCAAATTCTCACGCGCATGGACGAGTATGGTTCTCGGTGAGAAATTTCCACCCATAGCGCCGCTTCATTTTTTTCGACTGAATGTCGATGTCAAATATGGAAAGCAGCTCGGGAAAAAATATTTACTCTCCGACATGAGCGATCTTTTAGGTGAAGAGAGTTTTTCCGACGTCTCTTTAGGTTGGCATGAAGAGGGAATTTTTGCGCGTATCGATGTGAATAAGCCCTTTGAAGAAGCGATCTATCCTAAATACGAGCAAGGCGATGCCATCGAGCTTTTTTTCGATACACGAGATTTGAAAGAGGCAGGATTTCCCACGCGTTTCTGTCACCATTTTTTGATCTTACCTCAAGAAATTCAAGGAGTACGCTCGCTTGAACTGACCCGTTTTCGTAGTGAAGACAGCCACCCTCTTTGTGACCCTGGAGCTATCCAAGTCCACACTGAAAATCACCTCCGGAGCTTCACCGTCGACATCCATCTTCCCGCTGAAATTTTGCATGGATATGATCCCCGCTCTTTTGATAGGCTAGGGTTCACCTATTGCATCCATCGTCCCAAAAAAGAGTCGCAGCACTTTGCCGTCTCTTCCAGTTATGTTTCAGTGCCACAGCACCCCTCTCTTTGGGCCACCTGTAAACTCATACCATAGGTAATCGATGTATTATACAGATTCACATGAATGGATTGATGCCGAAGGAAAAATCGGCATGACGACCTACGCTCAGCAAGAGCTGGGTGAAATCGTCTATCTCCAGCTTCCCCAAATCGGCCGCCAGGTCCGGGCGGGAGAAGAAGTCGTCATTTTAGAGTCGACCAAAGCCGCCGCAGATGTCTATAGTCCCGTCTCCGGTGAAATCATTGCCGTGAACGAAGAACTCCTCCGTTCTCCCGATTTACTCAACCGCTCTCCCGAAACCGGGGGTTGGCTTTTTCAAATCCGCCTCTCTCATCCCCAAGAACTCGAAACTCTCATGAACCGCGCTACCTATCTTCAACTCGTCAAACCTGAATGAGAAAGTTTTTAATCGCTTTCTGTCTTCTTGTGGGTTCCATCTATCTAGGCCGCCATGTCATTATTGAAAAAGCACTTGAAATTGTCCTCGAGCGCAAAACTGGGGAGAAATTAACGTATCAGAGTTGCACATGGGAAAAAGAAAAACTCATCTATCAAGAGCTCACCTTAGGAGGTCTTCTCTACCTTCCTTACGTCGAAATCCAATGGGTGCCTTTCACCATCCAATTCCACGTCCATCTCACAGCCCAAGATGCTTCTCTCCATCAATTAGTCTCTTTACCTATAGAGGGCATAGCTTCGGTAGACCTTGACATGATCTTCAAGGCGGCTGACCTTTCTGCTGTTCGAGGAACTGTTGCACTCAGCGATGTCCATTGGGAGTCAGAGGACCTCACCCTCAATATCGACGCACTCAATAGCCAGATCGATTTTAAGGGAGAGATAGCCCTTGACGTCAAGTGGGAGGGAGCCGATCTATTTTGGAACAAGCTCGAAATTTTAAGAAGCCAAGGAAGTCTTCTTTTCAACCCCGGCCAAACTCCTATTTTTGAAGCCCATGGTGCGTTAAATATTGACAAGCTTGAAGGACGCACCGATGTGATCGGGAAGGGTGAAATTAGATCCGATGGAACACTCTGGCTTGAAGGGATGGCTGACTATGTCACAGCGCTCCAAACACCCACTCAGATCAAGTTTTCCTATGCCGATGACCGCATCACCCAAGCCTTACAAGCAGAGTGCTCCCACCTCAGCCCTGAGGTGATCTCCCTGATTCCCTTTTCTACCGTTCAAAAGGGGACTTGCGATGCGAAGCTCACTTTACTATGGGATCACTACGTCTGTCAGAAGATCCAGCTAGATGAACTTTTTGCTCAGCATCTTGCAAATGATCAACTCTCACTCACCTCACTCGAAGGCTCGGGAACTTGGAATCCTCAAACCCAAACCCTTGAGCAGTTAACGCTGCAAATTCAAGACGCAAAAGGCTCTTACCTAGGGCGCCCTGCCTCTGATATTCAGGCAACTGTACATATCCGTAACAACCAGTTTGAGCCCAGCTGTGCTTTTGGAAAATGGGGAGAGATTCCTTTCTCACTTGAGCTCCAAGGTCCCCCCGCATCTTTTCAAGCTAAAATCAACTTAGCTGCCAACCCCTCCACCTGGATTTCTCTTCCTCCTCAGCCTGATGAGCCGCTGGCTATCATGGAAGCGACTTTACACCGCAAGCAAGACCATCTGCAGGTCGAGGGAAAACTCTCTTGCCTAGAAGATACCGTTCAATTCCAAGCCGAGGGCCACCTTTTCTCAGAGATTTGGAAAGGGGAGTTTCAAGCATCAAACCTTCACCCCTCTTTTTATGCCCCACTATTTATATCTAACCTTTTTATCGATGGCACTCTTGACGTCAAGGGAGATTTCACCCGAAACAGCCTCAATATTGAAACAGAAGGGCACGATTTCTTTTTAAGCCGACCCAATACTCCGACATTGCACCTCAATACCTGCAATCTGGCCTATCACGTAGGAGAGCATAGTCTTACTATTGAAAACTTGAGTGGCAAACTCAGTTCGCTTCCTTTGACCTCGAAGCGGATTCATTTCCAAGATGGACAGTGGATCTTTGATGTGACCCTTCTCACCCCCGAAGTTATTTCTCTTCAAGGAGAGGTATCGACCCTTGAAAGTGGTTACTCTGTCGCTTTGCAAGAGATCCTCACACAAGGGAGCCTTACTCTTCAATGCATGCAGGACGGGGATCATAACCTTTACGAATTCCAAGGCACTCAACTGCATTATGGATCTTTGGATTTCAAAACCGTGAAAGCTACTATACGTCAAAAAGGCAGCCACTGGACACTCCATGAAGGCCTTATCAATGACTTCAAAATGCAAGGCGCTGCTACACAACAGGGCGATCAATGGATCATTTCTCGCTGGGACATCGTGGGCAAACAATTTAATACTCACCTTTCGGGCTTGTACAAAGCAGGGAAGTTCGATTTTCAAATGGAGTCTCAGATCGCATCTCGATTCGGCATCGCCGGTCAAGGACTTTTCGATCTTTTGAACTTCCGTATTCAAGATCTTTCCCTGAAAGTTCAAGAGAGTGGCGAAGCCCTTGCCACTCTCCAGTGCCAAGAGCTCCAGTATCAAGAGGGGAAGTGGACATCTCCTTTCGTTGCCACGACTCTATCCCCCTGGGGAGTCCAGGCCCAATTACACCTGAGCTTCACCCCTCATACGATCACCTTTCAAGGACCCTTTTCTCAGGGCTTACTCACGCTTGGAAAATCTGCTCTTCAACTCAAAGAAATTTACGGACTCTACGAAAATTCACTTCTCAATCTCAAATGCCTGGGGGTCCATAGTGGAGAGCCTCTCCAACTCACCGGCAAATTCACTCTAGAGCCCTCATTTGAAGGATCTGTTCAATTGACCCAATCGAACCTTCAATTCCAAGGACAGCTCCAAAAACTCCCTTCAGGATGGACTTTTCAAGGCCATCTCAAGGGTCATGACTTTTGTCTCCAAGATTATCTTCTTCAAGAGATCGATGCTAAGGTCGATTATACCCCCACCGAGTTTCGTTTAAAGGACTTAATTCTGCGAGACCCCGCAGGCACTTGCACCATCCGAAAATGTTATGGATCAAGAGCCACTTCTCAAGATCCTTGGCAGATCTCTATCCCACTTTTGAAAGCGCAGGAGATCAGACTGAGCGCTCTCAGAAAAAAAGGAACCTCTCCTCAAGAGCCTAAGCCATTAGTGATCCGCAATCTCATCTTGGCTGACCTGACAGGACAGCTAGGTCATCCAGATTCTTTTCAAGGCCATGGATCTTTCAATTTCTCTCAGCACATGAAAAAAGATCCCTCCCTCTTTGACGTCCCCCTAAATTTTCTGAAAGATCTCGGGCTGGATCTCGATCTTTGCACACCCGTCACAGGAGAAGTTGAGATCCAACTCAAGAGCGGAAAATTTTTCCTCACCGATTTGCAAAACGTCTTCAGTGAAGAGTCCCGCTCTAGCTTCTTTCTAGCTCCTGATACGTCCTCCTTCATCGACTTTGATGGCCGCCTTTCCCTTCATTTACGGATGCGCCAAAGCGCTGCACTCAAACTTGTCGAACCCTTCACCATCACCGTTGAGGGGACGTGGGAAAAACCGCGCTACTCTCTGCATTAAAATTTCTCTTCCCGCCCCTCTGCTGGCATTGCAATGAACCTGCCCCCTTTTCTCATTCACTCTGCTCGGCTTGTCTTGCTTTTCTCGCCCCCCTCTCTTCCTCCTCCGATCCCCTCATCACCTTTGAAGGAGAGGGACCTGCCTGGACCCTTATCCAAGCCCTTAGATCCGGAAAAGCTCCCCATCTTGCCGAAGGGCTTGCCGGTTACATGGCTCTTCAGCTTCTCCACTCCCACCACCCCCTTCCCGACTTTATCATCCCCGTTCCTCAATCGCTTTTCCGCTCCCTCCAAATCGGCTACAACCCCCGCTATCTTCTCGCGCACCATCTCGGTAAAATCCTCAATCGTCCCGTTCTCTCCCTTCTCAAACGCTCTCCTCAGCTCCTACGCCAAACTCAATTACCTCTTGATCGTCGCCGCCTTCTTTCCGCCTCCCATTTTCAGTGGCGCAAACCGTTTCCTCTCCACGAAAAAACCATCCTCCTCGTCGATGACCTCATCGGCACCGGCGCCACCCTCCGCTGCTGCGCCCAGCGCCTCAACGAAGCCTTTCCTCTCAAAATCATCAAGATGGCCGCTGTTCGCCAAAATCTGATAGGGTGAATAATATTTTTTTGTTAAAGTTGGAGCTCATCACATTAACGTGGAGGTTAATATGGCAGCGATCGGTAGCGTTGGAAATGCAGAAACCCTAGAGTCTTTTTCCCAAGACAGCAAAAAAGAGTATGGGACCGAAGAGATCAAAAAACTTTACCGCACGGTTGTCTCGGAGCGTATACTTGCTCAAGAATGTGAACTTGAATTAAGGCATGTCAAAAACTTACACACGTTGTTCGTAACTCCCTCAGCTGAGGTGAAAAAAACATGTGATGAAAACATTATCAAGGCATGTTCCTTGCTCTTTGCTCGTATAAAGCAGGATTTGTCAAATTTTGCCCGTTTTATTGAACATCCTGAGCTTAAACATGGCATCGCAAGCCGTAGTATTAGGTTATTGCAAGACGAGCTTGAATTAGCTCAAAAAATATTATTAAATGAAAGCATGTCTTCTGATAGATTTGAAAAAATATCAAATCGTATTTCTGATTGTAGTAAATTTCGTATGTCCCTAACAAATCTGCTCAATGAGTCAGCGCTCGAATTTAGAAAACTTCCCCCAGAGGTATGGACAAAAATCAAAGCAGTCTTTAACAACAACGATTTGTATTTTTCGGAAGATTTTGTGACAAGGTGTCAGCAGCTGCTTCCTAAGACAATCGCTGCTTAACATCTGCAATGAGAGTTGCATAATATTTCAAGCGATTGTTAAGCTCAGTGGAAAAAAACGGGGAGTTTGAAACAATGGCGTTTAAAGTTGTATTTGCAAAAGGGGCTTGCCCAGTATGTTCTTTAGATTTAGGAAATGATGCAATTGCTCATACAAATGAGGGAGAAAATCACCCTATTCATCGTCGTTGTATGCAAATTTGGATAGATGCACAAAAACTAAAAGCACCGATTTGTTTGTCTTGTTCCGTCAATGTGACATCGATTGAAACTGATAGCGAAGCGCTTGTCAGATTTTCTGAGCAAGGAGATCTTGAAGCTGTAAAAGCAGTTAAGAAAAATGGGTCCTTCTTCGGTTCGTATGATCTGGCGGTTTATAAAGCTTCTGAAAATGGACACCATCAAGTCGTGGATGAGTTGTTATCAAGTGGCAGCATTTCAAATGAATGCCGTGGTATGGCGCTAGAAGCTGCTGCAGAAAACGGGCATTGTGAAGTGGTGAAGCGTCTATTCTCGGGTACAATGCGCTACGAGAGTGTTCCCCACCCTTCCATTCAAAAATCTTTGATTATCGCAAGAGAAAAAGGGTATCAAAACATTGTTACAAGTCTTGAACAGCATGATCGGATCTACGCCTTGTTTTCTGATAAAAACTCTGGCAGGTCTTTAATTGAGCATTGCACCTAGGTCGGTGTTGACCTAGAAAAAGGGGTCTTCAAGGTTTTTTTAGGTTAGCCTGTCTTTACAAGTCCTTAAATATGACAATATTGCAGGCAGAATCGACGATATGTAAATTTTTGCTTGTCGTGTTTATGAGATTTTTTCTCTTTAAACATTGCTATTCGGCGGAGAATTAGCTAAAATAAGGGTATATTGAGAGAAATTATCTCACAAATGAGGTTTCCCATGCTAATTCGATTTTCAATTGAAAATTGGATGTCCTTCCAAGCCAAAGCTACTTTCTCATTGATAGCCAGTCGTGAGCGTCAGCACGGAGAGCGTATCCCTAAAATAGACAAACTTAAGCTGGGAGTTCTTCCTGTTGCAGCTGTCTATGGCGGAAATGCATCCGGAAAAACCAATCTTTTTAAAGCTCTTCATTTTGCAAAAGGACTGATCGTTAAAGGGACCCAACCTTATAGTCTCATTGCTGTAGATAGTTTTAGGCTTGGGCACGCACAAAAAGTCGAACAACCCGCCCATTTTGAGTTTGAACTGCTGATCGACGAGACAGTTTATGCATTTAGCTTTTCTGTTAATCGCAAAACCATAATAGAAGAAAAACTGGTTCATATTTCTGGTAATAGTGAAAAGACGCTCTACCACCGAATATCAGGAGAGCCTCACTTCGATTCATCTTTAAAGGGTGACCAATCACTGCAGTTTGCTTTTAAGGGCACGCGCGATAATCAACTTTTTCTAACCAACTCAGTTTCTCAAAAAATAGACACTTTCAGGCCCGTGTACGACTGGTTTAAAGATACTTTGGAGCTCATCGCGCCTGATTCAAGGTTTGAGCTTTTTGAGCAATTTTTGGATGAGGGACACCCCTTGTACGCGACAATGAATAAGATGTTGTCCCAATTAGACACCGGAATATCTCACCTGGGTGGTGAAGAGATTCCCTTTGAAAATTTACCGCTGCCTGAACCGCTAAAAATGAAATTAAGAGAAGAACTAGCGGAAGATTCTACTGTCAGACTATTAGCTGAACCTATGAATGAGCGTTTTGTCGTAACTCGCAAAAATGGCGAGTTGCTCTCAAAAAAGCTGGTCACCTATCATTTAAATTCTGATGGTTCAGAAACGAAGTTCGACATGAGACAAGAATCAGATGGTTCTCAACGGATTATTGACCTTCTTCCCGCTTTTTTAGAGTTATCTGCAGCTCAATCCAAAAAAGTCTACGTCATTGATGAAGTAGACAGAAGTTTACATACACTGCTGATTAGGCGTCTTCTGGAAGACTATCTTTTAAAATGTTCTCATAATACTCGCTCTCAGTTACTATTTACCACTCACAATGTGTTATTAATGGATCAAGATCTGTTGCGACGAGATGAAATGTGGATTGCAGAAAGAGATGCTCAAGGCGTTTCTAGTTTGCTGTCTTTCAGCGAATACAAAGACGTGCGGTATGATAAAGACATTCGAAAAAGCTATCTACAAGGACGTCTAGGAGGTATTCCCCGTATTCTTCTACAATCTCCAATTGTTGGAAGCGACTAATGCCAAAAAAGCTGCGCACTTTTCAAAGACCTTTAGGAGAGCGCCGGTATAAAAAACTATTTGTGGTCTCAGTGGAGGGTTCCAAAACGGAGCCCCAATATTTTGCCCTTTTTAACCAGCCGCAATCGATCGTCCTAGTAAAATGTCTTAAGAGGCCGTCAACGGAAAGTTCGCCGATTCAGGTGCTTAAGAAAATGAAGAGTTATTTGCGGAAAGAGTCTTTAAGGAAGACGGATGAAGCGTGGATTGTTGTGGATCAAGATGATTGGACAAAAGATCAGCTTAGAGAGCTCTTGCAGTGGGCAAATAAAAGCGAAAACCACGGCTTTGCTCTTAGCAACCCCAACTTCGAATATTGGCTTTTACTCCATTTTGAAGAAGGAAAAGGGATTGCAAATTCTCAAGAATGCCTGACGCGCCTAAAACGGCACTTGCCTAATTACAAGAAAGATATCGACAGCAAAAAAATCACGCTGGAGCTCATTACCAAAGCCATTTCCAGAGCCAAGCAACGAGATGCCCATCGATCCAGTGATTTCCCACAAATGTGGAGCACAACTGTCTACAAACTAATAGAAAGAATCATAAGATCGTAAGTGACTAAATGAATAAATGGTTCATATCCGACACCCACTTTTCGCATACCAACATCATCCGTTATACCGGATTTTATTGTATATTAAGCGCCTGCATAATTTGAGTTGCGACTGCCTGGGCAACTGGTGGAGGAAATGCATTACCCACTTGGCGGTAAGCGGAAGTTTTTTTTCCGGAGAATTGCCATTTTTCTGGGAATCCCTGAATGCGAGCGACCATAGGTACTGTAAGTCGTGGCATTCCTGTAAAACCAGGTTCAGGAGGGGAATCGGCAATTCCATGACCGTCGACACCCAGTGCTGCCCAGGCTCTCTTGGCCCTGGTCGGACCCAGATCTGGACCCCCATGTTTTTTAGACCCTCCCACAATAGTGGGAGCTACTTGGTTTGCCTTTTCTCGCCAGAGTGCAGCGTCCTCCCAATCCCGAGAAGCCATCAAGTGATAAAGAGACTCTCCCACGGTGGGTGGTCTTAGCTTGTAAGATTCTGGCCATACAAAATGCGGCCAGATCTCTTTCTTCATTGCCACAATTACAACACGGAGCCGAGCTTGAGAAACTCCGAAATCTAAAGAATTTAGAAGTTTCCATTCTGTTTGATAGCCCAGCTTATTCAATTGAGATTTTAAGTTTTTGCGGTAATTGTCAAATGTTGAATCGAGAAATCCTCGGACATTTTCTAACATCACGGCCCTAGGACGTATTTCATCGATCAATCGGAGGGCCTCGGGGAATAAATCTCGCTCATCGCTAGCGCCCAGCTGTTTCCCCGCTTTGGAAAATGGAGGACATGGAACACCTCCTGCCAAAAGATCAATACCTCTGTAGGGTTTTCCGGAAAATTCTTTCACATCGCCTTCAATGACATTCCAATTGCGTCGATTAAGGCGCAGAGTGTTGCATGCTCCGGCGTCAATCTCAACTAATGCCAATGGATCAAATCCAGCGGCTTCAAGGCCTAACGCTTGGCCGCCCGCACCTGCGCAAATTTCCAGACATGTTCTCATTGGCACTTTTTCTCCATGACTCTTCATATCTAAAACAAGATTTTAACTACAATGTGGATAAAAACTCGAGAAAATTCTCCTAGGTGAGGCAAGGAAAACGAGAGTTGCATATTATCCCCAGCCATTGTTAAGCTCGTAGGAAAAAACGGGAGTGTGAAACAATGGCGTTTAAAGTTGTAATTGCAAAAGGGGCTTGCCCGGTATGTTTTTTAGAGTTAGGAAATGATACGATTGCTCATACAAATGGGGGAGAAAATCACCCTATGCACCGGCGTTGTATGCAAGTTTGGACAGATGCACAAAAACTAAAAGCACCGATTTGTTTGTCTTGTTCCGTCAATGTGACATCGATTGAAACTGATAGCGAAGCGCTTGTCAGATTTTCTGAGCAAGGAGATCTTGAAGCTGTAAAAGTAGTTAAGAAAAATGGGCCTTTCTTTTTCTCTTATGATCTAGCGGTTTATAAAGCTTCTGAAAATGGGCACCATCAAGTCGTAGATGAGCTGTTATCAAATAGCAGCATTTCAAATGAATCGCGTGGTATGGCGCTAGAAGCTGCTGCAGGAAATGGACACTATGAAGTGGTAGAAAACTTGCTTTTGAACAAAAGGCATTGTGAGATAGTTTCAGATTCCTCTATTCAAAAATCTTTGAGCATCGCAAGAGAAAATGGGCATGAAAACATTGTTAGAATGCTTGAGCCTCTTAATCGTCTAAGAGCGCTCTTTGCTGATACGGAATCTAAAAGAGATTTATTTTTAAAGTCTTAAAGTTTATTCAATATTCAACAGGGTCAGGCATTGGAGCCTGGGAAGCGGTCACGTAGACCTGCCCAATGATGGAGACGCCTTCATCAACGGAGAGGCAAGGGGCAGTGATGTTACCGCGGACTTCGGCATTGCCGCGGAGGATGAGACGGTGTTTCACAGTGATATTGCCTTCGACTTTACCGGCAATTTCGGCTTCTTGAAGATCGATGTTGGCTTTGACAAAAGCTTCAGGGCCAATCACGACGCGGCCTTGTCCTTCAAATTCTCCTTCAAAGACACCTTCGATGTGGATCTCTCGCTGAAAAGCAATCTTGCCAATCACGGTGACTTGGGGTCCAATGACCATTTCAGGACCTTCAAACGTTTCAAACTGTGGAGCCTCGGGAATAGGATTGATTTTGTAGGGGCTGTCTGTTTGAACACCACGTGAGAGAAGGTTTTTAGCAAATTTTAGCATAGGGATCATTCCTCAAGGTTGTGGCGGGCGATTTCGATCTGCCGCCTTAGGGTTTCGTCTTTTTGGAGTTGCTGGTTGATTTTTCTCCAGGCATGCAGGAGAGTCGAGTGCGTCTTGCCACCAAAAGCAGAGGCGAGTTTGACAAGAGAATCGGTCATCAATTCTTTGGCAAGATACATGGCGACTTGGCGGTAGAGGGCAACTTTTTTCGTGCGGGATGTGCCGCGTAGTTCACTAATACTGATTTCTGAAAGGGTCGAGACGCACCGGAGGATGTTATCGACGGAGATGCTTTTTTTGGGGTTGTGCTGGAGCAGCTCTCCAAGGGTGTTTTCAACGACTTCTTCAGTCACATCTTTACCAATCAGGCGAGCGTAGGCAGAGAGACGGTTGACAGCGCCTTCGAGTTGACGGACATTGTTGAAGATATGTTCTGCAATGAATAAGGCAATCTTGGGGGGTAACCTGATGCCGCGCAGTTCTGCTTTATGCTGGAGGATAGCAACTCTAGTTTCAAGGTCGGGAGTGCTGACGTGGGCGACGAGTCCCCACTCCATGCGGGCGATCAACCTTTCAGAGAGTTTGAGTTGAGAAGGAGGCTTGTCAGAGGTGATGACGATTTGCTTATTCTGATTGATAAGACTCTCAAATGTATTACAAAATTCATCTTCGAAGTTGAGTCGGTTTTGTAGAAACTGAATATCATCGACGAGGAGAATATCAAGAGAGCGGTAGAACCGTTTCATCCGGTCCATCGATTTTCCTTTAAGGTTATCGACGATCTCGTTGATAAACCCTTCCGTTGTGATGCAGTGGATTTTGAGTTTCCGGTGATGGTGTTTGACATAGTGGCCAATGGCATGAAGAAGGTGGGTTTTGCCAAGGCCTACTCCGCCATGAATAAAGAGAGGGTTGTACGATTTGCCGGGATGTGCAGCGATGCCAAGGGTGGCAGATTTCACAAATTGATTCGAGGGGCCTTCGATGAAGTTATCAAAAGTGTAATGAGGATTAAGTTTAAGGGTGTCGGGTGGGGGAGCAGCTTCAGTTGGTAGGGGAGGAGAGAGGGGTTTATCTTCAGCGGAAATGACAAACCGGAGAGCCAGCTCTCCATTGGTTTTGACAGGAATAAATCCTGAGAGCTCTTTTTTATAATTTTGAAGCAGGTACTCTTGCACGAAGATATTGGGAACTGTCAAGACAAGCTCATCAGAGGAGCCTTCAGCCACACGGATGGGATCTATCCAATTTTGAAATTCTGCAGCAGAACAACGCTCTTCGATATGAGCGAGAAAGTCAGACCACAGATCTTCTTGGTGTTTAGTTAGCATATAACCGGGCGGAGATCCCCATTTTTAACATGAATCAATGTTTAAGTAAAAGCAAGAAGCAGGGCAGAGGCTTGATTGGCAACGGTTGTGTCAGAGTGTGAGGCTAACATTTTTGTTTGAGCAATCGCTTGACGGCGATAACCGAGGGCAAATAAGGCTTTAGCACGATTAAGGAGAGTTTGTGGATGCTGAGGCTCTATTTTGAGAGCTTGTTCGATCGTGCTAAGAGCGTGGAGATTTTGGCCGGTCTCCAGATAAAGTCCACCTAGAGTTTGTAAATCATAGGCAGTGCTTTCATTGAAAGAGATCAAAGCTTCAAAGAATGACCTTGCGATATCGAATTTTCCCTGTTTGAGGTAAGCGTATCCTAAAAATCTAAGATCTTCGAGCGCTGCTGCATCCCAACCGACGACTTCTGACCACTTAATTGAGCTCATGAGGATCACCCCTTTTGGTATCGTGTACAACTTAGGACGATATCGATCAAGTCTTTATTGAGAGTATTCATCAGTTTGAGAACATGGAGGAGTCGTTTTTTTTCTTGTTCCCAAGACTCTTGATCCTCATCATGGCCGCGGGCTCCTTCAATGCGAGTGATGAGTGCGTCTTGCTGTTCATCAGAGCCTAGAAAGGAGACGAGCTGGGAGGTGAATAGTCTTCTCCGTTGTCCGGCAAAGCCTTTGGGCATCTGAAAAAGCGCCCATGTCGGATGAAGCCCCGACAGATTCAGTAAGATGTCAACTTGTGACTGTGTCTTAGGAAGGATAACTTCCGTCTGAGCGTGTTGGGAAATAACCCCCGACTCTTGAATGATAGGCTTGCTCTGTTCAAGCAGCTTTTGATCTTCTGCCCACCTAATCGAGACATCTAGGGGAAGATTGGATACGGTTTTGGATTCAACCACAGGATATTCCTTTTGCTTGGCAGATCAGTCTAACAATCTGAGCCTTTCTTTCCTATTTACTCCGATTCAAAATTTGTCTCAACAGGAATTAAAAATGGTATATTCCCACAAATTCCCACTTTTTTGAAATTTATTATAATTCTATATGAATGAGGGTGTTATGAATTGATTTTTAATGAAAAATCGGGCAAAAAATGGCGAGGGGACTTGCGGAATTGGGGTTTCGGTGTTAAATTGTGGCAATACGTGGAAAATAGCCGCATGAGTAAGTTCTTCTTCAGTGGATCTAGTTACGCCAAGCTCGATGGGAAGAGTCGTTTTGTTCTTCCTCAACAGATGCGCTTTGGTCTGGTGGAAAACGGTGTGCTTGAATTTACCATCGCCCTGAGTTTAGGGGGATGTCTTGCGATCTACCGTAGAAGTGATATTGAGAAGATCATCGAAAAATTCCAAGCTAAGCAACATCTCGCGAAGTATCAAAAATTTTTCACCCTCTTTTTTTCCACCCTGCATCAGACGACGTGCGACTCTGTGGGAAGGGTGCTGCTTCCTCCCATCTTGAAAAAAGCCGTTGATATCCAAGGCGAGCTTGTCATCGCAGGCGTTCTCAATAAGATCGAGATCTGGCCTAAAGAGCGGTACGATTCCCATCTGAAATCTGCGATGGAAGGGCGAGATGCCGATTTTGATTTAGCAAAAATGACCGAGGAGGCGTTTGCCCTGCTCGGAGATGAAGAGTGCGAGCATGCAACAGAAGAGTAATCATGCGCCTGTCATGGTCGCAGAAATGTTGAAGTTTTTTGAGGGGAGATCTCTGAAGGTGTTTTTCGAGGGGACGGTGGGAGCTGGTGGGCATGCCCAGGCCATTTTAGAATCCCATCCTGAAATCGAAAGATATATTGCTTGTGATCGCGATCCAGAAGCTCTCGAGCTGGCGGAAAGTCGGCTGGAGCCTTGGAAAGATAAAGTCGAGTTCGTGCGAGGTAATTTCGCCGACCTTGATACGGTTCTTCAGAAAAAAGGAATTAAAGAAGTTAACGGTTTTTTTTTGACCTAGGGGTGTCATCTATGCAACTCGATAAAGGCTATAAAGGTTTTAGTTTCTCAAAAGAGGGTCCGCTAGATATGCGCATGGATCCCGATTCCGATGTCACAGCAAAAGAGATTGTCAATTCTTTCTCCGAACAAAAGCTAGGCGAGATTATCCGCGAATATGGCGAAGAGCCGCAGTGGAAAAAAGCCGCAAAAGCCATCGTTGAAACGCGTTATAAAAATCCGATTGAAACCACTCAGCAGCTCGCTGCTTTAATGGTCTCTACTCTCGGGTTTAAACGCCGCGGGCGGCTCCATCCTGCAACGCTTGTTTTTCAAGCGCTTCGAATTGTCGTGAATAAAGAGCTCGATGCTATCCAAATCGGTTTAAAAAAAGCTTTGGGTTTTCTAGCTAAGGGCGGCATCGTGGGCGCCATTAGTTTTCATAGTCTGGAAGATCGGTTAGTCAAAAATATTTTACGTGACGCTTGCCATCGCAGTAAAAATGAAGGCAGCTCGCTTTTCATGAAGCTGCTGACAAAAAAGCCGCTGATTCCAACTCTTGCAGAGATGCGTAAGAACCCTCGCTCTCGGAGTGCCAAAATGCGTTTTGCTGAAAGGACTTAATGCAATGAGTGGTATCTTCTTTCGTATTTTCTTTTGTCTCTTGTGCTGCAGCTTTTGCCTGTATTCTTATCTGAATCAGCAAAATCGGTGCGCAGAGCTGAAAATGAAGCTTCCAAAGCTAACGAAAGAGATTCAGGCAGTTCGTGAAGTTAATGCCAACCTCGAGTATCAAATCGAATGTTTTGAAAACCCTGAGCATTTATGGGCATTAGCGACTCAGCCCGTCTATTCCCATTTAAAATTTCCCTTTGCAGAAGAAATCCTTACGTTAAAGGAAGGTCTTGCGCTACAATGGGAAGCGCCGAAGGCTCCGCTATCAAAAGAACCCGCAAAAGCGATTTTCATCGGCGCAAAGCCTTAAGTTTAATTTATGTCTCAAGCTCCTACCTCGTCTGATCGTCGTCTATTGGTTTATGTTGCCCTCATTTTGTTTTTTTTATTTTCCCTTCTTGTGATCCAGTTTTACAAAATCCAAATCGTTGAGGGAAACAAATGGCAGCGCACCGCCCACCGGCAGCACCGACTGGTGCTCACAGAACCGTATTGCAGGGGTATCTTCTATTCTAACACTGCAGTCAAAAAAGGCCATCCTGAGAAACCCCAGCCTTTTGTCATCGATGTTCCGCGCTTTCATCTGTATGCCGATCCCCAAGCGATTCCTGATCGTCTTCATGGAGAAGTCGTTCAAAGATTGCAGCGAATTCTGCAACTGAATAGCGCTGACAAAGGGAAGTTGGAGCTGCAACTCAAGAAAAAAAGCCGCAGCCGTAAGCTAGTGCTGTGGATGACAAGGGAGATGCACGATCAAATTGTGAAGTGGTGGCAGCCCTACGCAAAATCCCACAAACTCCCACGCAATGCGCTTTTTTTTGTGCAGGACTATAAACGGTCATACCCCTTTGGCAAACTTCTAGGGCAAATTTTACACACTGTTAGGGCTGAGCGTGATGCAACAACGCATCAGTGTATTCCCACAGGCGGCCTCGAACTGTCGCTGAATCGGTATTTGAAAGGAGAAGATGGAAAAAGGGTCATCTTACGCTCTCCTCGACAAGCAATTGAAATGGGGACGGTCACGAAGGCTCCTCAGCATGGCGCCGATGTCTACTTGACGATCAATCACCACTTGCAAGCTATTGCAGAAGACGAGATTGCCAAAGCTGTTAAGAATGCGAATGCAGCTGCAGGCTGGGCGATCATGATGGATCCTCATACAGGAGAGATTTTAGCATGGGCCCAATATCCGTTTTTTGAGCCCGGGAACTACCGAAATTATTTCAACGATCCCAAAAAAGAGCAGTTCACAAAAGTCAAGGCTCTGACAGACCCCTATGAGCCGGGTTCCACGTTTAAGCCAATCACAATGGCGGTTTGTTTAAAGGCTAATGCCGAGCTTAAAAAGCGAGGAAAGCCGCCTCTATTTTTTCCTCATGAGAAGGTTCCAACAGCAAACAGTCAATTTCCCGGAAGACGAAAGCCTCTCAAAGAGCTAGGGGCATTCCATCCCTACCTCAATATGTATATGGCGATTCAAAAATCGTCCAACATCTATGTGGCCCGGATGGTTCAGAGGATCATTGAGACTCTCGGAGAGACTTGGTATCGCGACACTCTTTCAGAGCTTTTCGGGTTTGGAAAAAAAACAGGGATAGAACTCGGAGCAGAAAGCAGCGGTCTTTTGCCAAAACTGGGAAAAAAACATCCCAATGGGACGCTGGAGTGGTCCAAAGCGACCCCCTATTCTCTGGCCATGGGACATAATATTTTGGTCAATAGTCTTCAGATGATGTCTGTCTACGCCACCTTTGCCAATGGGGGGTTTGCCGTCAAACCCAAGCTCGTTCGCAAGATCGTGAAAAAAGATGGCGAAGTCCTCGTCGACAATACCACTCCCCAGGCTCCTCAGCGCATCTTAGAGCCCGAGCTGGTTTCGGAGCTTGCCACAGCCATGCGATTTACGACGAAGCTGGGAGGGTCTGCTCGCCGCGCAGACATTACCGGCTACACCGAAGCTGGCAAAACCGGCACCACAGAAAAAGTTATTAATGGCATCTACTCCAAAAAAAATCATATTTCGACATTTCTCGGCTATGCTCCCGCCGTTAATCCTCGCTTTGTCTTACTGATCGCCATTGATGAGCCTGAGTATAAATACACCCCCGGTGTGGGAAAAAACCAACTGGGAGGCGCCTGCGCAGCCCCTTGCTTTAGTGCCATTGGCCTTAAGGCACTTCAATACCTAGGTGTTACTCCCGATGATCCCAAAAATGACGCTTGGGCTCCAGAGATGCAAAAACTCAAAGCCCTCTACGACCAGTGGAACCGTAAATGAAGCTTAAATCACTTTTTAAAGAAATCGATGAACTCACTTGGAAAGGCAGTAAGGAAACTGTCATTACCTCTATCACCGCTAACTCCAAGGCTGTAGGTCCTGGAACGCTATTTCTTGCCAAACGAGGAAAAACTGGCAATGGTCACAAGTATATTCCAGAAGCCATTGCTGCGGGTGCCTCTGCCATTCTGACCGATACGTTCGATCCGTTTCTTTCTGTCACCCAAATCATCCATCCTGATGTCAATGCGCTAGAGCCTAGGCTTGCCCACCGCTTTTATCACAATCCGGCTTCTCGTCTTACAGTCTATGGAGTAACGGGAACAAGCGGGAAAACAACGACGACATTTTTGATTAGGCATTTTCTCGAATCTGTCGGCCATCCTTGTGGCCTCATCGGCGGGGTCTCCTGGATGACCGGAAAAAAAATTCTTCCTGCGACCCTGACAACACCTGATTTGGTGACGGTGCTCAGCCTTTTTCACGAGATGGTAGCTGAAGGATGCGGGTCCGTTGCAATGGAGATTTCCTCGCATGCAATTGATCAAAAAAGAGTTGAAGGAATTCCCCTCCGAGTCGGAGTATTTACCAATCTCTCACAAGACCACCTTGATTATCACAGCTCTATGGAAGAGTACGGCGCTACAAAAGCACAAATGTTCAAAGATCTTTCTCCTCAGAGCATCGCTCTTGTCAATGGCGATGATCCGTGGTCTTCCGTGATGATCCAAGATACACCTGCGCAAATCCTCCGCTATGGTCTTGATCCTAAGGGTCTGTTAAACAATAAAGTAACCCATTTCGCTAGCGCGAAAGCTCCCGCGGTTGGGCGATTGGAAATGGGGGTAGTATCGGAGATACAACCCCATTTCCAATCGCCCAACCCCGGGGCTTTGGCGCCGCGACATGGGTTACTTTATTGTTTAACAGACCCTAAATTCGAACTTGTTGCCACTGATCTTGAACTCTCTTCCCGCGGCATGCAATTTCAAGTCCTATGGAAAGGGGAGAAGGCGCTCTTCAAAACCTCTTTAATCGGCCGCTTTAACATCTATAATATCCTCGCTGCAGCCGGAGCCGTTTTAAGTCAGGGAATGAGCTTACAAAAAATTGCTGAGGCGCTACGTCATTTTGCAGGAGTGCCCGGGCGTCTTGAACGTGTGCCCAACCCGCGTCAGCTTCAGGTGTTTGTCGATTATGCCCACAAGCCAGATGCCCTCAAAAATGTTCTTCAAACACTTCGAGAAATTAAAGAGGGACGGTTGATCACCGTCTTTGGCTGCGGTGGCAACCGGGATGTTCAAAAAAGACCCCAGATGGCCGCGATTGCAGAAACTCTATCCGACTTTACCATTGTGACCAACGACAATCCACGCGGTGAAGATCCCCAAGAGATTGCACGGCAAGTGATCGCCGGATTCAAAACTCGCGATCGGTACACCGTCGAGCTCGATCGGAAGCGTGCCATCCATCAAGCTTTAAATCTGGCAAAGCCCGAAGATCTTGTCTTAATTGCAGGCAAAGGACATGAGACCTATCAACTCTTCGGTGATCAAACTTTTCCATTTGATGATCGCCAAATCGTGCAGGATTGCATTTAATTTTTTCTGGATGCAAAATATGCCCATAACTTAACCCTACAAGGATTCTTATGGCAATTGTCCCTAGTATGCAGTCACATGTTCAAGCCAACAGCTTGAAAAAACTTCATGATCCCGTCTCTGGAGAGCTCATGACAAAAGCTGTGACTCTCATTCCTTGCGGACATATCTTAAATGAAGAGACAGTCCTCAAATGTTTACTCCATGATAAACTCTGTCCTGTTGATAAGCAACTTATCGAGAAATACACTCCCAACTACACCACCCGGATCCTTCTGGAATCTTCCGTTCTTCCGAGCCCTTCCAAAGATCGGTACATTAACCTCTTTATTTCCCTTTTGGATGAGCCCCAGATCCGCGGTAATTTCAATTTGAATGTCATACTGGAAGACCTTATCTCAGAACTCATGAGCCAAAAAACTTCCGGACTTACTTCTGAACAAGAGGAACTTTGCAGGTGGGCAGAAAAACTGTTAATAGAAGACGGAAAAGTCAGTCTCTACGTTGCTAGAAAACTCGCGCATTTGCACGCTAAACTTTAGGAGATTTTTTTCTGATTTTCCTAAGAGAGAGGGAACCATCCTGTAAGATATAGCGGATAGTACCGCAATTTCTCACTGGGACGTGCTTGTAAAGGACAGCCACTAAAAATGGCTTGATAAGGCGGGTTGTACTTCTCTGCGAAGAGTTTCAAGCTTTTCGCTTTTGTGGATAGTCCTGATTTGACTTCAATCGGAATGGCCTTTCCTTCGATCTCCATGAGAAATTCAATCTCTGCTTGCTGTTCCTGCCAAGTGAAGAGTGAGGGATTTCCTGCGCTTATGAGTTCTTGAGCAACGAAATTTTCAGCAAAATATCCTTTGTAGCTACCGTAATCGGCATCCAGAAGAGTTTTAGGAGAAATGCCGCTCATATTTCCAAGAATACCCACATCAAAGAGCAATAGTTTAAAGAAGTTTTCCTTCGAATATCCTTTGAAGGGCAGGTAGCCTGTATTGACGATAGGAACTTTAATGACCAGTCCCGTCGCTTCCAGCCAGTCGATAGCACCAGCTAATCGATCATAATGTGTGATCCCTGGAACGACTCCTTTGAATTTAAACCTAGCCACTGTGCCATCTTGCACATGGCTCAGTTGCGCGGGCACTGATCGAAAGACGCGGTCAATGTGCATCGCATTCACTTTTCCTGCATGTTTTGCGATATCTGCATAGTAGGAGTTCACCAGATCATCTTGTTTTTTCCTTACAAGGGAAAAGGCTTCAAACAGATGGTCTTGATTTTCACAATACGTCGCAACAGCTTCTGGCAAACCCCCTACGATAAAATACCGTTTGAGCTGTTCCCACAAATGTTCATGTACAATCTCAGGGATAGTATCTTTTGAGGTCAATTTCTCCAGAATCGGCAAAGATTTATCCCCAAGTGCCATTAAAAATTCTTCAAAAGAGAGAGGATATAAAGTTTCAAAGGTCACCTTTCCCACAGGGAAAGACGAGGGACTTAAATGAAGCCCTAACAGAGATCCTGCCCCGCAGAGATGTAGCTCAGGACAGTCTTCTTGAAAATACTTCAAGCTGGTTAATGCTTGGGGACATTCTTGGATTTCATCAAAAACAACAAGATCTTTCCCCACATGGATAGGGCGATCTTGATGGAAGCTTAGTTCATTTAAAATTCTTTGAGGGACTAGGTCAGGATCGAAGATTTTAGCTAGATCTGGCTGTTTTTCAAAATTGAAGTAATGGAGCTGAGGAAAGTGGAGCTTGCCGAACCCTTTTAATAGGTGGGTCTTGCCTACCTGGCGTACCCCTTTGAGCAAGAGTGGTTTACGGTGTTTTTCTTGTTTCCATTGGAGTAGCCTGGCCATCATTTTGCGCTTCATAAGCCTAATATTAGCAAAAAGTGACAGATTTGTCACTTTTTTTCACATAAAAGTGACAAATCTGTCACTTTTATGGAACGGAGTCGGGACCGCCAGGGTGCCAAGGGTTACAGCGGCAGATTCGTCGAAGAGTTAACCAAAGACCTCGGAAAGGGCCATGCTTGCGCAGAGCTTGCTCGGCATAATGCGAGCAGGTGGGGAAAAAACGGCAGTGATTTCCAATGACAGGACTGATCGTCCATCGGTAGAGCCAGATGAGAAATAAAAAAAAAGCCCTTAAAATTTTCAAATGATCCGAAATAAGTCGCGTAAAATGACGATGATGATTTCGATGAAGATCAAAATGATGATGGTCCATTCGAGGCGAGAGGAATGTTGATGATTGAGTTCACCGCTTAAGATTTCAAAGAGTTCATGAACCACGCCTAGCCGCTTGTTGAGGACTTCAACTCTTTTTGCAACATCGAGGTAGTGAGAGGTACGGCGGTAGAAAGGTTCGAGTTCAGGGTAGTTCCAAAAAAATTCAGGAGTATCGAGGGTCTCGGAATGGAGGTTAATAAAGTTACGCTCGATGAAAAGCTCTCCCATCTTTCGGGAAATGTCTCGCCGAGACATTGAGATTTTCCCCTTAGTCGATAGGTCTTGAGGGAGATGTTTTGTATTATCGATGGTTTTTTGAATGGTCTCTTCAAACGTGGTCAATTTGACCGACTGAGCAAGACCATACGAGATCGCAAGCTTAGTCAGAGTATTTTTACTCTGGAGGGTGATTTCATCCTCCTCAATGCGCATATGTTCGCCGTAATTGAATGTAAATTCATCCATTTCTGGCTTAGGAAAAGAGTCTTTTTCAAATTCTTTGAGCGCCCCTAAGATGGCCTGTTCTTCTTCGTCGGTAAATCCCCATAGCACAGCGCAGCCATAGGAGAAATAAAAAATATCACCTTTGGGCTTGCGGTCTTCTTTAATCAGAATATGGGCGCAGTCACGAAAAAGTTGAGCTGAGCCAAACTTTTGTAGGGATTGAAAGAGACGAGCAATGTCGTAGGCCGCAGCCGTGCAATAGGTGGTACAACGCATAAAAAGCGACTATAGCGGATCGGTCTTAAAAAGGGAAGCGCGATAAACTTTAATTTTATTTTTAGTATAAAAATTAACATTATATATAACTAAATACATTTGTTAGTTCTGTTTATAAAAATATTATAAATAATAACATTAATTAACAGAAAAAAGGGGAAGGGGACATCCTTCTCATTTCCGATTGATTTCTTTTCCACGTCTAGCTAAGATGCTGAAGTTTATTTGCGGGAGTGGCGGAATTGGCAGACGCGCTACTTTGAGGTGGTAGTGAGGAAACTCGTGTGGGTTCGAGTCCCACCTTTCGCATTTTCTCGGAGACATTCTCAGAAATGAGAATGTCTCTGTTTTTTCAGCTGTACCATCGAGTAAATACTTCTACAGGTTTTCGCTTTGTTCTATAAGAATTCAGAGAGTGAGAGACGTTTTCATAGCCGATAGCGATACCACAGACAATATCTACATTATCCAAATTTAAAACTTCACGTATGACATCAGGATATTCTGCAAAAGCTGCTTGAGGACATGTCGCCAATCCAAAACTTTGAGCAGCAAGCAAAATATTTTGCACGAACATGCCAGCATCTAACCAAGAGCCCACGGGCATATTTTTTTCGAGAAAAATAATGAGTCCCACAGGAGCGTGAAAAAAATGGTAATTGGTTCTCCAATGTTTTCTTTTGCCTTCTATGTCATCAGGAGAAATGGACAATGCTTGGTACAATGCGAGTCCACATTCTTTGCGCCGATTTTTATAAACCTCAGACCATTCCTTTGGGCAAAAAATATAATCAGGATTTGGGTTAATTCCCAAAGAATGCTTCTCAACAAGCAGCTTTGCTAGGTTGCTTTTTGTTTCTTTGCCCAATACGGCTACTTGTGTAGGCTGATGATTGACCCCGGAAGGCGCCCATCTAGCCAGCTCTAGTATGTTCTCAATGACATCTTGGCTAACTTCCTGATCTGTGAAAGCTCTGCAGGATTTTCTAAGACGAATAGCTTGGCAGACATCCATTTGATCCAAAGTGTTACGGCGTGCAACGTTGATTTTAGCCTTATAATTCATTAAATGAAAGATTTATTCAACTGTACTTAAAAACGGTACAGTTGAAATTACTGACTCCGAAGGAAAAATGCGCAAGACTGATACAGCGAACATAGAAACAATTTTATTGCGCCCACTCTTTCGTCAAATGAGAACAGTATGTTAAATTAGGAGCAATTCGAACTTAAGGAGGTTCATATGGCACTCAATGTAACACTAAGAAACGCTGAAATCCGAGTTGGTCAACTCGAAAATCTTCGGCGAGTAAGCCCTCAAGCAGCCGGAAATGCGGTAAATGAGCTGCAACAAATTTCTGGACAGATTTCTGCGGCACTGACAAATTATCAAGGTAACATCACACCAAATGAGATGATATTTGTGCAAAGCTTGATGGGAAGAGTTGAAGAACTCGGTAATCGTTTTAACAAGCAAACGTCTATCAGTATTGCAGTCGCAAAAATGCGAGAAATGGTGCGGCAAACGGACTGATTTTCGCAGCTAAATGAGTTCCCTTAAGTTTTTTTCTAGCAGCTTGAGAAGGGCTGTTGGGCTTTTCTTATTTTGCAGAGGCTGAAAGAGGCGGTGTTTTGCCCACTCTTTCATGAGCTCCCATTCTTCTGCTTTACAAGGTAAGGGAAAAGTAGAGGGGTCATCCCAGGAGAGAATTCCTTCATGAGTGAGTAGTTTTAAATAGAAAAATAGCAGAAGGGATGAAGGGTCTTCAAATTGAGGCAGCTGTTTGAGGCACATCTTGAAAAGTGCATAGAGCAGGGGAGACGATTTACCAGGAAGTTGGGAATGAAGAAGGATTTGAGCCATCTTGCCAGCTGTTTCGAGGTAGCTCCATTTGTCTCGTAGAAAAAGATGACCATCAATGAGGGTTCCATCTTTGAGAAGGCAGAGGTCGGATTGTTTTTTGAAATAGAGAGCCTCTATGCGAGAAAAGGGGCTGAGAAGAGCCATTTTTTCTGGGGTAGAGACTTTTTTTGCCAAGAGACTGATCATCCCTGCTTGAGAAGTGAAGAGTGTAACAATGCGATGCCGATCTTTATAGGGGGTTACTCTCAAGACGATCCCTTCTACGTGTTCTTCAGTCATGATTGTAGGATAGCAGAAAGGCCCCTTCCTTTTAAGAGGAAGATCTGTTACCCTCTTTACTTTTGCACCGATAGCTCAATCGGATAGAGTACCCGGCTTCGAACCGGGTGGTTACAGGTTCAAGTCCTGTTCGGTGCGTCATCTTTTAAAAAATCCATAATAGACTTTGTTCTCTGGAGGCATTTGTTCAATATCTTCAGCTCTCCTGGCGAATAAGGCGGAATAAGGCGGAATAAGGCGGAATAAGGCGGAATAAGGCGGAATAAGGCGGAACTTAACCATAGAAATTGTATCGTGTATTAGGGCTTCCGTCAAATCAATTTTAGCGGTTGTAAGACCGCCGAAATATTACGCCGTGTGCAACTTTTGTCATATCACGTAGTTATCAGTACTTTGTCCTAAGAGTATGAGTTTCATCGGCGCAGAGGCGCTCCGCGCAAAGCAGGAGACGCTGAGGACGCAGAGGGGGATTTTTAAGCTTCCTCTCTGCGTCCTCAGCGTCTCTCCCGCGCGCAGCGCCTCTGCGCTGATGAAATTTACCGCTATAACTTGATCAGTTGGATGGTGTGCTAAAAGTTGCACATGGCGTGAATATTTGTAGTGTTTTACGAAGGAGTGTTGTCTGACTTTGAGCCTCACTAATATTTCAATTTTTTCGTGTACGCAAAAATCGTTTGTCCAGAAGGTGTATGAGCGCTTGGGAAAGGGCAAGCGGCATGCCGCTTTACTCTATCGTCAATGGTTTAAAGAGGGGAAAATGGACCCGCAGGCTTGGGCAGAGCCTCAGGCTGAGGCGCTTGTTCAGGAGATGATAGGACTGATTGATGCGAGGTTACCGGAAGTGGTTTCAGAGCACCATGAGGGTGAGACGGTCAAATTCTTGCTGAAGTTTCCTGATGGGATGGTAGTAGAAGCGGTTTTAATTTCAATGCAGGCGGGGACTACGCTGTGTCTTTCTTCTCAAGTGGGGTGCAAGAGGGGATGTGCGTTTTGTGAGACGGGAAGAATGGGGCTGCTCCGTTCACTGTCAGTAGAAGAAATTGTGGTGCAGGTTTTTGTGGCACGGTTTGTTTTAAAGGCTCCTGTGCGTAACATTGTTTTCATGGGAATGGGAGAGCCTTTCGATAACTATGACAATGTGATGGAGGCGATAGCCATTCTGACTGATCCTGGAGGTTGGGGATTTGGACCGAGTCGGCTCACGGTTTCCACAAGTGGATGCGTTGATGAAATTTATCGTTTTACAAAAGATGCCGATCCTGCACTGAACCTGGCGGTGTCTATTCATGCACCGACAAATGAGTTGAGAAATCGGCTGATGCCGGTGAACCGGAAGTGGGATTTGACGGAGTTAAAAAAGTCGCTACTTGAGTACTGCCAACATCCCCGGCGTGAGATTTTAATAGAATATGTTTTACTGAAAGGGGTTAATGATGGGCTGGAGCAGGCAGATGGATTGGCAGAGTATTTAGAAGGACTTCGGGTAAAAATTAATTTAATTCCCTACAACTCTCAACGTCGGAGTCGGTTCGAGTCTTCGGATGAAGGGACTCAAGAGGCTTTCTTGCAAAGACTTCGTGAAAGGGGCTATCAAGCCCTATTACGCCGCCATAAAGGCAGAGGAATTATGGCGGCTTGTGGTCAATTGAATACTAGAGAAAATAGCCGATCCTCTATAATGCGACAAACTGAATGCACACAGGGGTAAATTAATATGGTAGACAAAGCGAAATTTGCACAGCAAGAAGAGGCTCTCGGGTATCGTCTGACAATTATTGGAAGAAATGTCTATGTGACAGAGGCGATGAAAAATCATGCTTTTGACAAGCTCTCGAAGTTGGATCGATTTCATAATCATGTTGTAGATCTTCATGTGACGCTGGATATCCAAAAACTGGAGCATTCGTGTGTCATTATTTTAAAATTTGATCACTTTAAGGTGAAGGTGGCTTGCGCTAGTACGGATATGTACGCTTCGATTGACAAAGCTGTTGAAAAGCTGCGATCGAAAATTCGTCGTTGGAAAGACCGTATCCAGGACCATCACAAAAAACCGCAATCAGTGGTTGATATGCAAGTGAACGTCTTGCAGCGGCCTTATGATATTTCCGAAGAGATCAATGCTGAGATTGAAGATGAGGCTAAAAAGGCCATGATGGACGAGTACCGTCCTCATAAAGTCATTGGCAACGATCGGAGATCACTCAAGGTTTTAACGACGGATGAAGCGGTTATGAAGATGGAGCTCTCCGACGACCATTTCTTGATTTTCCGCGGAGAAGAAGATCGTAAGTTGAAGGTGATTTACCGTCGTAATGATGGCAACTACGGAATGATTTTACCTGAGTGAAACAGGTTTTCGATGAGATCCGTCAGCAATGGGTGGCTGCAACGCCAGAAGAGATGGTTCGGCAGAGCTGGATTCAGCGGATGGTTAAAGAGCTAGGGTTCCCTAAGGAACTTCTTGTTGTTGAGAGGGAACTGAAAGCTTTGCCTCATTTAGAAAGGCATCCTCAGCCTCTTCCGACGCGGCGGATTGATCTTCTCAGTTTTGCATATTCAGACGAGCGGATTTTTTTTCCGCTGCTTTTAGTCGAGTGTAAAGTAGAAAGGCTTTCTCAAAATGTGCTTGAGCAAGCTTTAGCCTATAATAGTTTTGTTCAAGCTCGCTATGTGGCTGTTGTCAATCAAAGTCATATCCGACTTCAGTATCAGGGTGTTGAAATGAATAGGCTTCCTTCGTTTTCTGAGCTTATCAAGGTTGTTTATGGATAAAGTTCATTGTCTTCATCCCTGGGATGAGAAAAAGGCCCTTCAGTTTAAGTCGTGGGTTCAAGCGGATGATCAGCGGTATGCGCTATTTTTAGAAGAGGATCCTGCAAAGGTGGCCTTGCAGACGCCTCATCCTCGGATTCGATGTATTTTTGTTCCCCAGGATTTTTCAGATACTTTAGAACAGGTAGCATGGGAGTTTCTCTATCTTCCCTTTTCCTTTGAATCTCCGGAAAACCCTCTGCTGCAAAAGCTCGCTGAAATCCAATCTAAAGTCCACTTGCGCGCCCTCGATTTTAACGACCAGGGCCTTGGATTGCTTGCGAATATCAAATACCACTTGAGTCATCCTATCAGCACCGTCAAAAACCTCTCAGGAGCTTTTAAAGGGCTTCCAGCTGTTGTCTGTGGAGGCGGACCTTCTCTGACGGCAGCCAGGCCTCATTTGAAAAGATTGGAAGATAGCGCTCTTCTCATCGGATGTGGAGCTGGAGTCGAAGCGCTTGCGCAAATGAACATCCGTCCCCATTTTGCTGCTCATGTCGATCCTGATCCCCTTCATACCTTCAAAGCCTCCGATATTCCACTCTTGTATCAACTGAGAAGTTCGAAAGCCACCTGCGCTCGTTATACGGGGCCTCATCTCTTAGCAGCGGGCGCTGGCAATTTTCCTTTAGAGAGTTGGATCCAAGAGAAGCTGGGACTAGAGCCTAGTTTTGATGGGGGATGGACAGTAGGAACATTTGGAGTTGCCATGGCTGTCTATTTGGGGTGTAATCCCATCATTTTAGCGGGGATGGATTTAGCAGGTCGGATCTACGCTCCAGGTGTTAGAGAAGCCGCGGCTGATCAATTTTTGCCAGTGAAAAACCGGCTGGGGGAAAATGCCGTGAGCAGGCCCGATTGGATCTTAGCTGCAAAGTGGTTGGAGCAGTTTGCCAAGCTTCATCACTCTATCCAATGGGGAACAGTGGCAGAGCGTGGGCTAGACATTCCCTCGATTCCCTACAGTTCATTGGAAGGGGTGATAGGTTCCCAGGGAGTTTCCAAGCGAGTTCTTGAAGCTCTTCCACTTTGTCAAGAACAAGCCCTATGGAGTGAGATTTCCAATAGTTTTATCCGCGCAGGAGATCTCTCTCGGAGTCTTTTAGAAGAGATCCAGCAAATTTTTCCACAAGATCCCCTAGAGAGCGGGAGGTGCGCTCTTTTGGAACATGACCTCAGCGAAGAACTGGCCTACCAAGCTGTACTGAGTCCCGTTTGGACCCATTGGCAACACCCGATCCGCCTTCATAATTCCGATGGTGAAAGAGGGCTTTTCCTCAACCGTGTTCTCTTATTTCAAGCGCTTTGTGAGAAAATCAATGCCTTATAGCCTAAGATATCCCGACTTAGCGCTTCATCTGCAGATATCTAACTTACCGTCCACTCAGTGGGTTTCTGAGGAGATTACCGTGGAGCCTTTAGAGGATGTTGAAGCGGTGTATATCTACGGCCTCGGACGGTGTGGACAGCCGTTATGGAAGTGGCTGGAAAAAAATCCTCGCCATCAGCTGATTTTTTTAGAGAATGATCTCGCGGCTCTTGCTGCTTTTGCCCCTGAGGCAGAAAAACTTTTATCTCATCCTCAGGTTCATCTGAAATGGGCCCTTTCTTCTCATATCTTAGAAGAATGCGCTGCCCAATTTTCTTATGAACACATTCAAGTCATTGCGACTTCAGCAAAGGCTAAATACCCTGCTTTTCGAAAAATCCAAGAGAGCCTACTGCGGCGCACGCTCCTTTGGCATTCTGTCACTTCTGAGGAGATTTCGGGACATCTGCTTCATCGTAACATCATTGCAAACCTCCACCGTCTGCCCCAGTGTTCCTATGTGAACGCCTGGGAAGGAGCCTGGAAGGGAGTCCCTGCGATCATCTGCGGAGCAGGTCCCTCTTTAGAAGCCTCTGCGGAGGCTCTCAGACAGGTGCAGGACCAGAAGCAAGACAGAGCGCTCATCATCGCCTGCGGCTCAGCACTCTCAGCGCTATCCCATTTGAACATCCGGCCTCATTTAGGAGTGGCCATCGATCCTAATGCGCGGGAATTCGATTGTCTGAAAGGGTGTTCCTATCGGGACTTGCCTCTCTTATTTGCTAGCCGTCTCTACCCGAAGGTTTTTGAGATTTTTGAGGGCCGCTATGGCTATATCCGGTGTGGAAGTGGAGGCTCTCTCGAAAACCATGTCGAACATGAACTAGGGCTGAAGGATCCCTTTCTAGGGCAAGATCTCGGAAGAGAGGCTCTTTCAGTGACGACATTAGCTGTTTCTCTGGCTCGCCACTGGGGGTGTAATCCGATCATTTTCGCCGGTGTCGATTTGGCTTATACGCGTCAAACGCATTACTCCAAGGGAGTTCTTGCAGAACAGATTCCGATGACAGGATTGTTGCGGCGCCTCGATGTGAGCGGCAAATTTGTAAAAACAACACTGAAATGGATCATGGAGAGAGATACCTTTGACGCCTATGCAAAACATCATCCTGAGGTGACTTTTTTGAATACAAGCCAAGGATTAAAATTTTCTCATATTCCTTCGACAAGTCTAAAAGAAGCCCTTTCAGGATATTCATCTAACGATTTGACAGGGCGTTTAAATCGTCTCATGGACAAGAAAACAGATATCAACGCTCAGCAAGTGTCTGAGCTTTTCCGTACGATCAAGATGAGTGTAGAGCGTTGTCTTACCCTTCTTCTCACCCTTCAACAAGAAGAGAAGGGAAGCGGAAAGGCGATTCTTTACGAGAGTGATCTTGAAGCAGAGCTAGCCTACCGGTTGCTTCTAGAGCCTCCACGTTTGTCGCTAGAGCGGCTAGGTAGACCCGAAGTGTGGGGCCCCCTCGAAGAGATCGCTCGGTCTTATCTTTGATTTTTTTCCCCTTCTACTGAGTTCCGGTCTCCAGGTAGTGGAGGATTTTTTCACGCTCAGCGGGAGAAAAATCGTTTTTGTAGAATGCCAAAAATAACTCCTTGCGAAGCTCGGCAGGGGTAATATCTGGTTTTTTTTGCAAGATCACCTGCGTAATAATGTATCTCGACGTCAAATACATCGACCATCCCATTTTCGCCCGTTCCTCAGGAGTTTTTTGCCGGATTAACTCATGCATTTTTTTGTGCATTTCAGGGGATGTGTCATTCATGTGTCACCAAACTGTAGACCTCGTTAAGTTCTAACTCATTTATCCATTTTTGAAGGTAATTTTCATCGAGATTTTCTGAAGATTCTATGATATTTTTTACATCATTAAGTTGTATTTTCGATAAGGAATCTTTAGCCCAGTCTAATTTGGAAATAATTAAATCTTCCTGGGAGACAACCCAGATGGGGATGCCATCTAAATATTTTTGATTTTTTCTCTGAAATTCTACCATACGGTAATCGGAATTTTTACGAATAATAAAATCGACTTTGAATACAGTTTCCAGATGGATGATATTAAACATCCCTTGATGCTTCAAAGCTTCAGTAATAGATTCTTTGTTCAGGAAAAAATCTGCTTGGAAAGCTTGGACAAACTTTTCTATATCCGGTCCTGAGATCTGAACGACAATATCGAGATCTCGTGTCAAGCGAGCCACCGTATAGAAATTAGATGCAAACGACCCTGTCACCATGTAAGAGGTGCCAACATCATCCAATTTTTTGCATACGTGCTTTAAGACATCGAGTTCATCAGCCATAGAAAACACCTAAAAAATGATAAAACGTAATTTTTTTCTCACTTACAGCCGTATTATACCAAAACCGGTAAATAAAAAGGTCGCATACCATGTCAAGAAATTTATCATGCAATCGCCCTGGGTTCTACCTCGAGGTATTGAAATAGAGCTGGAGCTTATTGCGCAGTGTTTTGACGCTGATGCCAAGCGCCTCTGCTGCCCTTGTGCGATTATGATCGTGAGCGGCAAGTGTCTCCAGGATGTGTCCTTTCTCAAGATCGGCAAGGGTGATTTCTTTTGCGATGGGAAGGGAGAGAAGAGAAGGAGCTGAAGGATCTAGACGGAGTTCTCCCTCGCCGATGAGGCTGCCAGAGCTCATCACGACGGCTCTTTCGATGGTATTGGCAAGCTCACGGATATTGCCGGGCCAAGGATAGTCTAAAAGGCGCTGAAGGGCTCCAGCTGAGAATGAGCTTTTTCTTCTCTGATTTTCTTCGGAGAACCTCTCAAGAAAATAATCGGCTAGGGCTAGGATGTCTTCTTGTCTTTCACGAAGAGGAGGCAGAAAAATCGGAACGACATTGAGCCTAAAATAGAGGTCTTCGCGAAATTGTTTTTGTTCGATCATCTGTTTCATATGCCGGTTCGATGTTGAGATGAGCCGAACATCCACTTTGATGGGACGAGCTCCTCCCACTCGCTCGAACTCTTGCTCTTGGACCACCCGTAGAAGCTTAGCTTGGACACCGAGGGGGATTTCAGAAATCTCATCGAGAAGAAGCGTTCCTTTATGAGCAAGCTCGAACCTGCCAATTCTCTTTTCAATAGCTCCAGTGAACGATCCCTTCTCATGGCCGAAAAACTCTGATTCAATGAGGGTTTCGGGAACTGCTGCGCAGTTGACTTTGATAAAAGGCTGCCGGGCTCTTGGAGATTGGTAGTGGATGGCATGGGCAATCACTTCTTTTCCAGTGCCAGACTCTCCGCAGATAAAAACGCTCGCGTGGCTTTGGGCGACTTTTGTGATATCGGCCAGCACTTGCTGCATGACTAAGCTTTCAGCTAAGATTTTCTCTCGACGTCCTCCGAGATGAGGAAGGATCTGCGGGCTAGCCAGCTTTTCTGCTTTCGCGACAATTTTTTCTAGGATTTCCGGGGTTAGAGGGTGGGTCAGATAATCTAAAGCCCCTAGCTGAACGGCTTCGACAGCTTGGGCAATAGAAGCGATCAGAGCCACAATGACAATGGGAGTTTTAGGAAGAAGGCTCTTGACCAGCCGAAGAGTCTCTAGTTCTTCAAGAATGATGAGATCAAAGGGAGATTCCTTTAGAATCTGTAAAGCCTGTTGGCTATTTCTTGCCCATGTGATATGTCGATGAGGGGAGAAAAAGTTGTTTTCACTTTGTAGGAGAATCTTCTCAATGGTCATATACCCTCTTAAACCGCACTCTAAAAAATTTTTTATTAATGTGCAAAAGAGATTCCTCATTTTTCTTTTAATTTTAATGAGCAGCTGCTCAGGCCTAGAGAAATCTGAGCGAGAAAAACTGAGGGAAAATAACGCCAAAGGGGAGTATGTCTACCGCCATCACGATGAGACTCTCTATTCTATTCCCCCACCCCGCCACCGAGAGCGGGAGGCTTATCCTTGGGAAAAATGATCCTTTTCTTTATAATCTCTCTCTGATGCCGATGTGGCGGAATTGGTAGACGCGGTAGACTCAAAATCTACTCTTAGCAATAAGGTGCTGGTTCGAGTCCAGTCCTCGGCAATGCATTGGTTAGAACAGTTCGATTTATTTCTTTTTGATTTTGATGGCCTTCTCGTCAATACAGAAGAGCTTCACTTTGCAGCCTATCGAAAGATGTGTGAGCGGCGTGGGTTTGATTTGAACTGGGATCTCTCTCAGTTCTTCACAGCTGCCCATTTCAATGCGTCAGGCCTCAAAGAGGCGATCTACGCGGCATTTCCCCAATTATTCAAGCAGGAGCCCCAGTGGGAAGTGCTCTATGCAGAAAAAAAACAGATCTACCAAGATCTTTTAGAAAACGGACAACTTGAACTGCTTCCAGGTGTTGCAACCGTGCTTCAAGCGATTGCGGACCTAGGAAAAAAGCGGTGTGTGGTGACAAACTCTGCCCAGGTTCAAATTGAGGTGATTCGCGAAAGACTTCCTCTTCTCAAGACCATCCCTGTTTGGTTCACCCGTGAGACGTACGTTGAGCCAAAGCCTCATCCTGCCTGTTACTTAAAAGCGATTGCTGAGCTCGGGAAGGCAGGGGATCGCCTAGTGGGGTTTGAAGATTCTGTAAGAGGATTGAAGGCTCTGGAAGGGGCAAACGTTCCGACGCGGTTGCTGATTTGCCCTCCCGATCACCCTCAGATGAAGGAAGGGGCGTTTTCAGGTGGTTTCTATTTCCCTTCGTTCGAAGCCATCCCTGCGACTTTTGCTTAAGTTCTTTATTTTAAACATAATATATTTTATTTACTTTTTATAAAATTATTAGTATAATGATTATTATAATTAATAAAAAGGTAAAACAAAATGAGTGCTATTTTAAGCTATGCGTCTAACACTTCTATTTTAAGTTATTTAGGATCAGTGGGTTCAAGCATACAATCCAATCCTATCCCCACTTTTGCTAATTTCTTCATCTACATGATAGCTGAACACTGTGCAGGGGCCCTCTCGGCCCTTACGGGAGGCTATTTCCAGCTAAATCGTTTGATTTCACAACCGACTAGAAAGGCCCTTCGAATGATGGGTAGTCTAGTCGGTAACATTTCCTCTAGCCTACAGCGTGGCATTTCAAGAGGACTGGGGATTAGTAGCACTAAAGCAATACCGATTAGAATAATCGTGGTGACTCCTGTTGTAGAAGAACTGATTTATCGACTTCCGTTAATAATGACATCTTTAAAAATCGATGCAATGCCATTTGAGTTTATCTCTACACCTATCCTAAAAGGGGTTGTAAACTTAACGGGCGGACAAGTTCTTAAGATAGCCCTATCCATTATCATTTCAATTGGATTTACTTATGGCCATCATGAAAATCCTAGTCCAGAGCAAGCTGCAGGGCTTTTTGTAGCTAGTTTGGTTCATTCCTACCTCGCACTTCAACATCTCGGGGGGCTTGGAAATGCAATCATCACTCATGCTTTCCACAACCTCCTCGTTGTTGTACGTACAGTGATGCATGCAAATCCAGCTAGTAGCACAAAGGCTGTAAAGTGTTTTGTAAGGCAAGAGCTCAAGCGTGAGTCGCGAATGCTCCTCCCCTGGAAAGATTTTAAAGAAAAAGTCTCTTTTAAAGGGATCTCTGAACCTTTTCATAGTTCACTTTAACTAAGAACAATCCTTGGGGTGGCGCAGCAGCAGGAGCGATCTTGCGATTTTTGGCTTCTAAAAGAGAGGGAATCGCCTGGGCTGTTAATTTTCCGCGGCCGATATCGAGAAGGGTTCCTGTGATATTGCGGACCATCTTGTAGAGAAAGCCATTCCCTTCAAATTCAAGTCTAATTCCACCGGGCTCTTGTAAAAGATCTAAGCGGCTGAGAGTGCGGATCGGATTTTTTGCAGCGCTTCCGGCGCTCGCTTCATTGGCAAATGTTGTGAAATCATGCGTTCCCAGTAATAGCTGAGAAGCCTCTTGGATCAGAGTGAGATTCAGAGGTGTATGAATGTGGGTGGAGTAGAGGCGTTTAAAAGGATCCATCACAGGATCGAGATGGAGATGATAATGATATTCCTTGGAAAGAGCGCTGTAACGAGCATGAAACTCTAAAGGAGCCTCTTCCAAGTGCACAGCACGAATATCGGGAGGAAGAAGACCGTTGAGGGAGTGGAGGAGGCGGAAAAGATCTAAAGGGTGATGGGCTGTGAAGTGAGCGATTTGTCCACGCGCATGGACACCAGCGTCTGTCCTTCCTGAAGCTGTCACTGAGGTTGGAGTACGGAGAGCTGTAGAGAGTGCTTTTTCAACGAGAGACTGGATTGAGATGGCGTTAGATTGGACTTGCCATCCGCCATAGAGGGTTCCGTCGTAGGCTAAAGTGAGCTTATACTTGTTCATAAAAAAGGCGGAGCAGGTCGCTCCGCCACTGATAGATTAGAAAAACTAGGAAAGGTGTTTGTTGATGAGTTTCGTCATTTCAAACATATTCACTTTGGGTTTTTTGAAAAGAACTTTCAGTTTGTCATCTGCAAGGATATCCCGACGATTTTTTTTGTCTTGGAGATTATTCTTTTTGATATAAGCCCATATTTTTTTTGTTACTTCAGTCCGCGGCATAGGGCCTCGGCCTACAACGGCAGCCAGCTCTTCGCTAATTTGCATAGGCTGCATGAATTTAGATGTTGTTGCTTTCTTTGCCATGTCCAAGTTCTCCTTTTGGTTAGTTGCTATCTACCCGCCCGAATAGCTCGGTTAGATAGATTATTTGAGGGTAATTCTTCTGTATCCTCGAATGTCTCTTGTATCGTACTTGGGATATTATAGTCAAAAAGATCTGTAGAGGGAAGAGTTTTTTTTCTCTCGAACCTCAGTTTTGGGTTCATTTTATAGAGGATTGTCGTGATTTTCGAGGGAAATTTTGTATTTTTCGGCGCAGCCAATATCCAAAGGGCATCTTGGCAAGCCGAAAAATGCAAAATTTAACCGAAAGGCACGGCAAGACACTATGAAATGAACCCAAAACTGAGGTTTCTATGAGTTTTTTTAGCTGCTGATTCCCATAGCGGCTAAGACCCCAATGGAGTAGGCATCTCCTAGGGCAGCAGCTTTTTTTAAGTGGTCTATCCCTAAGAGATCATCACCAAGGTCGCCATGGCACATCCCCATTAACTTGTAGATTTCTGCTAAAGTCGCCTTGTTAGGATGTAGCGCGATCGCCTGATCTAAGTCGACTAGAGCTGCTTTGGGTCTTTTCATATTGACAAGACAATAGGCACGGCGGGAATAGAGTTTGGGCTCACGAGGAAAGCGTCTCAGAGCTTCACTGATACAGTCATGAGCTCTTTGAAAGTCTCCTGCGGCTTCAAAAGGGTCAACTATGGCAGCTAAATATTCACTCTCTGATGCGGAAATAGACACTCCTATGTACTCATAGGAGCTATAGGGATCTCGGCTTACTTCTTCAATTGAAGGCATAAATATTCCTTTTTTAACAGCAATGAATGTAACAAAAAATTTACTTAAATTGCAAAGCTCTTGCATTATTCAGCGAGATCAGATATCTCAGTCTGGGAAAAAGAGACCTCTTTCGAAATTAAAGGTTCGTCTAATATGCTTCAGTCATTAGCAGAGCAACTTGCGCATTGTTCATCCGTTGCAGATAAGAACATTTTATTGGCCGGATTTATTCCTGTTGAGCAATTTCTTCAGGAGGCTCCTGCTCTCAAGGTTTTTATTGCAAAAGCCTCTCCTGAGCAAGAGCTTGTCATCAAAGCAGCGCTGGCTGCAGGACAAGGCGAGAGACTTTTTGCAGAGTTTTCTGAAGAGAAGATAGCTGGGCTCCTTGAACAGCTCATTCCTGTGGAGAGATTTTACTCCTCTATCGGAGGAATTGTCGGTTACCAGGCGCGGATGCTGCAGCTACTGACTGCTTCTGAAACAACCTTTCAAGATTCTAGCAGACCTACATACCATCCCCCTGAGGGAATTGACATCGCAGAGGAAAGTCCTGAGGTGCGTAAAGCCATCATCGATGGGATCTCCACGCTTCCTTTCCTTGCCGAGATCTACCCACTCGGAGGAGCTGCAGATCGTCTCCGTCTCTATGATAATAAAACAGGGCTTCCTCTTCCTGCGGCGCGCCTTCCATTTCTTGGAAAAACTCTGTTAGAAGGACTCATTCACGATTTACAATCTCGAGAATACCTCCATTACAAACTCAAAGGAGTTCAACTCACAACACCCGTTGCCATCATGACGTCTCAAGAAAAAAATAACCATCAGCACGTCCTCGATATCTGTGAAGAGAGCGGATGGTTTGGTAGGGCGCCTGAGAGCTTCAAGTTTTTTTGTCAGCCGATGGTGCCCGCTGTCAATCGAGAAGGGCAGTGGTGTCTGCAGGGCCCTTTACAACTGCTCATGAAGCCTGGAGGGCATGGGGCGATTTGGAGATTAGCCCGAGAAGAGGGCGTTTTTGATTGGCTATTTGCCTGGGGACGAAAAAAAGCCGTTGTTCGCCAAGTCAATAACCCGGTGGCGAATACCGACTACGGAATTATTGCTTTTACAGGCATTGGATGCTCGTATGATAAACAATTTGGCTTTGCATCATGTCCTCGTCAGGTGAAAGCTTCTGAAGGTGTGAATGTTCTTCTTGAAACACCCATTTCACAAGGATATAAATATACTCTGACTAACATCGAGTATTGCGATTTTAAAAAATCGGGGATTGTCGACCAACCTGAAAAACCAGGAAGTCCCTACTCAAAATTTTCTTCCAACACCAATATCCTCTTTGTCGATTTAAAAGCGGTTCTCAGTGCTGCTGAAAAATGTCCTATCCCTGGCATCTTAGTGAACCTCAAAAAAGTCACTTATATGACAACCCAGGGGCACAAGAAAGAAGAAGAGGCTGCCCGTTTAGAGTCGACTATGCAAAACATTGCCGACTTTTTAGAAGAGACCTTCGAAAGGCCTCTTCCGATGGGCCAGCGCAGCCAACTGAAGACTTATCTGACCTATAACCACCGTCGAAAGACGATTTCAGCTGCTAAACGAGAGTTTACTTTAGGAGCATCCCTTCTAGAGACGCCTGAAGGGTGTTTTTTAGATATCCTCCAAAATAGCCGAGATCTTCTCGTTCATCGGTGTCATTTTCAGGTTCCTGTGATGAGCGATCCTCTCCATTTTTTTGAGAAGGGTCCTTCGTTTATTTTTCTCTATCATCCTGCTTTAGGCCCTCTCTACTCGGTGATTGCTCAAAAACTGCGGGGAGGAAGGCTGCATTCTGGGAGCGAGCTTCAGCTTCAGATAGCCGAGGTCGATATTGAAAATCTCGACTTGGACGGCTCTCTTCTCATTCAAGCCGACCATGTCATGGGGCACAGTGAAGCTAGCAAATGGGTCTATTCTGAAAAGTGTGGCAGGTGCGTTCTGAACAATGTCACCGTGCGCAATAAAGGCATTGATCACGATATGCCCAATGTGTTTTGGCGCTGTGAGATTGCGCGGCAAGAGGTCTGCCAAATTATTTTAAGAGGCAGGAGCGAGTTCTATGCTGAAAATATCACCTTGCGCGGAGACCACTTTATCGAAGTGCCCGATGGACAGCGGTGTGTTGCTACAGAAGTGGGTGGAGAGATCCATCTGAGTTTTGAAAGAATCGAAGTGCCTTCCTGGCATTGGCAGTACGAGGTTCAAAAAGATCATACAATTGCGTTGAAGAAGATCAGTTAGAATTTTTACCACAGAGGCGGGGAGAGCACAGAGGTAGGAAAAAGTCTAGAGCCTTAAATGCAAAAAGGCAGCTGCACATAGGATGCGCAGCTGCCTTTTCTTATCAGAACTTTATTTTTAGTTTGTTGCTGGTGGTGTTCCTGTTGTTGTAGTCGTTGTTGTTGTTGGCGTTGTACTAGTCGTTGTTGTGGTAGTCGTTGTCGTAGTTGTTGATGCAGCTTTCTTATCTTCTGCAGCTTTCTTATCTTCTGCAGCTTTCTTATCTTCTGCAACTTTCTTATCTTCTGCAACTTTCTTATCTTCTGCAACTTTCTTATCTTCTGCAACTTTCTTATCTTCTGCAGCTTTCTTATCTTCTGCAGCTTTTTTAGTTTCGTCAGCTTTTTTTTGCGCTTCGGTTTTAGTTTGCGCAGCTTCATTAACAGCTTTCTGGAGTTCTACAACTTTCGCACCAGCAGTTTTTAAAGTAGCAGCAGCTTTATCGTATGCAGCTTTATGGTCAAAAGCGGCTTTCTCAGCCATCTTAGCCTCTTCTTCAGCAATTTTTACGTTCACAGTAGCTTTGAACCCGAGCTCTTTGTCATCAGGAGTAGCAGTTTCAAGAGCAGCAGCTTTTTGGAGAGGATCTGCATTATTAGGGATGTTGGTAGCAGCAGTTCTGTTGGTAGCCGCAAGCTTGCTAAAATACTCAGACAGTGCTTCAGCTTCTTTTGCAGCCTTCTCAGCGTCTGCAGCAGCAGCTTGTGCATCAGTCAATTGCTTTGTGAGATCAACCTTTGATAAATCTTTAGGGGCCCGGGCTGTATAAAGAGAGTGTACAAATTTTGCAAAGAAGCTGAGGGCAACTAGTAAACCAACAGCGGCTCCTATTTTGCTCTTTAGGGTCCAGGTCGAAGGTTGGGGCAGGTTGGTAAGAACTTTGTTATAGACGGTGGTAACATTAGAAGGCATGCTTGGGAATTTTGCCCAGCAGCTTTGAATTGACCAAGAGCTTGTTTGTGCAGGAACGGTTGTTGTTGGTACAGTACTAGCCATGATATCCTCCTTAAGGGGCTTGTTTAATGTGGGAGATAATAGTCGAGGTTGGATTAAAAAGTAAAGGGGGTTTTTTGAAAGTCGATTTTTTGTGAGATAGAAACTGAGGTTGAAGGATTAAGGAAAAAATGGCACACTAGTGACCCTGTCCAGAGTGGATTTTTTTGGTGCTGAAAGAGGATAAAAATTTTTAAAATATGAATGAACAGACGCAAGACAAAATAGCGAGTATTGAGAATCGGATCCTTCATATGTGGAGGTATCTTTGACCTGGAGAATAAGGAAAAACGGGTAGAAGAGCTTCAAGCTTTGATGGGAGAGGGGGCCTTTTGGGATGATCCTGAGGGGGCGCAGAAGGTGATTGGAGAATCCAATAGTCTGAAAGAGTGGACGCTTCCTTATCAAAATATCAAGGAAAGATTTTCTAATGTACAAGCACTTTTTCCAGAGGCGGAAGAGTGTGGGGATCTGGGTTTGATTGAGGATCTGTCGAAAGAGCTTAGGGAGATCGAGAAGAAATTAGCCGAGCTGGAAATCCGTAAAATGCTCTCGGGTGAGATGGATCGTAAAGATTGCTACCTGAGTATTAATGCAGGAGCGGGGGGTACGGAAGCGTGCGATTGGGCACTGATGCTCTCAAGGATGTATCAAAGATGGGCGGCTAAAAGGGGATGGGATCTCGATACGTTAGATACAGTGGAAGGCGATGTTGCGGGGATCAAGAGTATTACGTTTAAGATTTCAGGGGCTTTTGCATATGGTTACTGCAAGGCGGAAAAAGGTGTGCACCGGTTGGTGCGGATTTCACCTTTTGATTCGAATGCAAAACGGCATACGAGTTTTGCCTCTGTCGATGTGACGCCAGAGGTCGGGGATGATATTCAGATTGAGATCAGGCCAGAAGATGTGAGGGTTGATACTTACCGGGCTTCGGGAGCGGGGGGGCAACATGTGAACAAAACCGATTCGGCGGTGCGGATGACGCACCTTCCATCGGGGGTTATTGTGTCGTGTCAACGGGAGAGGAGTCAGATCCAGAATCGGGAAGCGTGTTTGAGTATGCTGAAGGCGAAGCTTTACGATCGAGAGATGAGTGAGCGGAAATCTAAACTTGCGCAAATGGGTGGGGAAAAGAAAGAGATTGGTTTTGGTCATCAAATTCGCAGTTATGTTTTTCAGCCTTACACGTTGGTGAAGGATAATAGGACAGACCTTGAGGTTGGAAATATCCAAGCTGTCATGGATGGCGAGATCGATGATTTTGTGATTGCTTATCTGAAGGAGTGGGGCTCGTGAGTGAAATAGCGGGATTCGATATTCGGTATACGTATTTGACGGATATGAGCTATTTGAGGCAGTGGGTACTTTCGCCTGGCATGCTGAAGTGGTTTCCGATGGGCAGTGAGAAGGAGATCGAAGATGCGCTTCAATGTTGGATGGGTTTTTGCAGGTGGAGCGCGAGTTTGACGGCAACGATCAATCATGTGCCGTGCGGGGTGGGGACTCTTTTTCTGATGCCGTATAAAAAGGTGGCTCACCACTGTCTGATCAAGTTAATTGTCGATCCGCACTGGCAAAGGAAGGGGATTGGACTCTCGCTTGTGAAAAATCTTAAACATCTCGCGAAAAGCTATTTTCATCTTGAGACGATCGGTTCTGAAGTCTTTGAAGGAAATCCGTTGATGGCTCTTTTGCAACAGAGTGGATTTACCGAAGTCTTTCGGCAAGAGAGAGCGGTGAAGGACGAGGAAGGTTATAAAGCGCGGATTTTTTTTGAGGCAAAGTTATGAGTATTGAGATACGTCCTGCTGCGCTAGAAGATGGGGCTGCGTTGGTAAAATGGCTGAATGATCCTGAAATCTTAAAATGGTTTCCGATGGCAGATGCTAGGGAAATCGAAGATTCTGTCCGTATCTGGATGAGTTACACAAAGCTTCAGGCGTGCTTTACGGCATGTGTTGAGGGGGCTCCTGCGGGGATGTCAATTCTTTATATTCAACCTTACAAAAAATTTGCCCACCAATGTCTTTTTGCCATCATTGTTGATGAAAAATTTCGCAATCGGGGGATTGGAAAAGCGCTGATTGAGCATATGATTGCTAAAGCAAGGGACCACTTTCACATCGAGATTTTGCATCTGGAGGTTTACAGTGGCAATCCGGCGATTCATCTCTATGAAAGGATGGGATTTCATGAATATGGGCGTCATCCGCGCTTCATTAAATTGGGTGAAGAGTATTTCGATAAGATTTTAATGCAAAAGGAATTAAATGGCAGGTCATAGTAAGTGGGCGAACATCAAGCATCGGAAAGGAAGAGCTGATGCGGCTAAAGGTAAAGTTTTTACACGGATCACGAAAGAGATCATCACAGCTGTCAAGTTGGGCGGTCCTGATCTCAAATCCAATTCTCGCTTAAGGCTAGTTTTGCAAAAAGCCAGAGCTGCGAATATGCCCAGCGATAATATCGAGAGAAATATTAAAAAAGCCTCAAGTGCTGATCAGGCTGCCTATTCTGAGATGACCTATGAGCTGTATGGTCACGGGGGCGTCGGAATGATCCTTGATATTATGACAGATAATAAAAATCGGATTTCTTCGGATGTACGGATTGCGCTCAATAAAAAAGGGGGTAATTTAGCTAACCCTGGGGCTGTCGCTTACAATTTTGATCAGAAAGGGGTGATTCAAGTTCTGAAAGCAAACGCTCTGGAAGATGCGCTCTTCGGAGCCGTTACGGAAGCTGGAGCAGATGATTTTGAGACGGAAGACGAGATGTTTATTATCACGACACCTCCCGATCAGCTTTTTCGTGTGAAAGAGGCGATCGATCATTTAGGGATCAAGTGTGAAACAGCCGAGCTTCAGATGCTTCCCAAAGTCTATGTTGAGTGCAGTCCTGAAGATCAAAAGGCGAATCTCGAGCTCATAGAATGGATAGAAGGGCTCGACGATGTCGATGCTGTTCATCATAATATGAGAATGGACCTCGTTCAAAGTTAAGGGTTCGTCGATTTTCTAGAAATGGTATAAGTCACGTAGCTTTGCAATTTATCAAAAAAGACGGTGAATTTCATCAGCGCAGAGGCGCTCCGCGCAAAGTCCGAGGCGCAGAGGACGCTGAGGGGGAATTTTTTAATTTCCCTCTGCGTTCTCTGCGTCTCTCCCCCGCGCAGCGGCTCTGCGCTGATGAAACTCAAACCATTAAGCAGAAAGCCTGTGACTCAGACTCAACAATTTAATTTCGAGAGAGATCTAATTACTCCGTAGCTTTAAGGACTTCCATGAAGGCCGATTGAGGGATCGTGACTTTGCCGATCTCTTTCATTCGTTTTTTTCCTTCTTTTTGTTTTTCCCATAGCTTGCGTTTCCGTGTGATGTCGCCGCCGTAGCATTTTGCGGTTACGTTTTTGGTGATAGCAGCAATGGTTTCACGGGCAATAATCTTGCCACCAATTGCTCCTTGGATAGGAACTCTAAACTGTTGCCGGGGGATCACTTCGAGGAGCTTTTTACAGATGGCACGGCCGCGCCCTTCTGCTTTTGAGCGGTGGACAAGGCAAGAGAAGGCGTCAACAGGCTCTTCATTGACCCGGATTTCTAATTTGACGATGTCGCTTTTACGATAGGAGTCAAACTCGTAGTCAAAAGAGCCGTAGCCACGGGTGACCGATTTGATCTTGTCATTGAAATCGGTGATGATTTCGTTGAGAGGAAGAAGATAGGTGAGGAGGAGCCGTTTGCTATCGATGGTCTCGGTTTTTTCTAGAGATCCCCGTTTATCCATTCCGAGGCTCATGAGGGCTCCAAGATAATCCGAAGGGGCCATGACGTGGCATTTGACCCACGGCTCTTCGACGTCTTCGATTTGGGCGGGGTCGGGATAGTGAGCGACGTTGTCGATCTGCAGTTGCTGACCATTGGTAAGGTTGAATTTGTAGATGACGCTGGGAGCGGTTGTAATGAGGTCGAGGTTAAAGTGGCGCTGCAGTCTTTCGAACACAATCTCTAAGTGGAGAAGTCCGAGAAATCCGCATCTGAACCCGAATCCGAGTGCCATGCTGCTTTCCTGCTCGACATAGAGAGCAGAGTCATTGAGTTGAAGTTTATAGAGCGCGTCGCGAAGAGCCTCAAAGTCATTTGAATCGATGGGGTAGAGTCCTGCGAAGACGACGGGTGCAATCACCCGAAAACCGGGTAAAGGCTCAAGGGCTGGTGTTTTTGCAGAAGTCATGGTGTCGCCGATCTTGACATCCGAGGTATTTTTGATATTAGCGATGACATAGCCGACTTGGCCGGGAAGGAGTTGATCGACGGCTTTGGCCTCAGGTGTAAAGATGCCGACTTCGAGGACTTCATAGGTTTTCCCCGTTGCCATCATCATGATCATCGATTTTTTGGTGATCTCTCCGCTGATGATGCGGACATAAACCATGACGCCGCGGTAGACGTCGTAATGGGAGTCAAAGATCAGAGCTCGCAAAATCGTATCGGTAGGGGCTTTGGGAGCCGGGACGTAGATGAGAATGCTTTCGAGAATCTCTTGAATCCCGATGCCCATTTTAGCAGAGCAGTGGATGGTAGTAGAGGTGTCGAGCCCGATGACATCGGCGATTTGTTGCTTGGCTCCTTCGACGTCTGCGGAGGGAAGGTCGATTTTATTGATGACGGGAAGGATTTCGAGGTTCCGTTCGATGGCCAGATGGACGTTGGCTAAGCTTTGAGCTTGGACGCCTTGAACGGCATCGATGACGAGAAGCGCTCCTTCACAAGCAGATAATGAGCGGGAGACTTCATAGGAAAAATCGACGTGGCCCGGGGTATCTATAAAATTAATTTGATAGGTCTGTCCATCTTCTGCGGTATAGGTCATCGTCACAGGATGGGCTTTAATGGTAATGCCCCGTTCTCGTTCGAGGTCCATATTGTCGAGGACTTGCGCCTGCATTTCACGATCGGGGATGGTGCCTGTGAGTTGGAGCAGTCTGTCGGCAATGGTGGATTTACCGTGGTCGATATGAGCGATAATAGAAAAATTTCTGATGAGTTTGATGTCGTATTTGAACATGGAGCCATTGTAAGTCTCTTTCTCTGCGGAGTCAACCTTGAAAATAAGGCTTTTATGATACTCAAATTTCTGCTAACTTTGATGTACGATGAGCACAACAGATGTCAAAATTATTGGGTCTCCCCCTGTTCAAACGACTGCAGATCCGATACCTTTAATGACCACCCAATCTTCACCTCAGGCGATTCCTGCTATACCTCTATCGGAGAAAGGTGTTACACCACTTGACTTGTCTAGTGCTACTGGGAATGTCGAGTCTGAAGGGGACGATGACGAAGAATTTTTTGAGCCATCTAATGATGATGGTGCAGGAGTTGATCTAAAAGAGTCCAATAATCCCACTCCAAGACATTCTCGAACTCCAAGGAAAGTTGCTGGGGAGAAAAATTCAAAAAAATCAGAGTCAGTAGTTGCACAACCTCCTCCTAAACCAGCGGTTCCTGAAGAGTTAAATAATTCTCAGGTATTTCAAGGGACCCAAGAGCAAAGGGAGACGGCTAAAAAGAGTGATAAGGTAGGTTCGGAAAGGCTTTATTTTGCGGCTGCTGCGGTGATGATCACAGGTTTTCTGGGTTGTTGCTGGGTGGCTTTTCAAAGTAGGGTAACGATAAGTTTTCCTTGGAAAGTCGCTGTGTGTGTGATGGGGGTTGGACTGGGCGTTTTTGGAACGGAGTTTTTAGGCAGATTGGGGTTCATGACGAAAATTTACGAAGGGTTAGAAGCTGCGACTTTGGTCAGCTCGCAGCATTTGGAAGCTTTCGAGGATCAGCCGGTCGGAATTGTTCAAGAAAATGATACAAATTTATGTTTCTTTAATGTTTTCTTGCAGGGAGTTATGCATGTTAGGAGCCTGGAAGATTTGTTGGGGGGACATTGTATAGTTGCTGCTGGGAATAAAGATTCCAAGGGGGGGCACTTGGGTAATTTTGTAGCAGTTTACGATAAAATATTCTCTAATCAAAATGGACTTCGGGGAATAATGCATCTCAGTAGAGAAGCGCCCTCTTCTTCTTTTACCAATGATGAAATATATTCGGTTCTTCTGCTTTTGGCTCAAGATAGTATTTTTCAAGCATTGATAGACAAAAAACCTGAATTGAGTGGGATTTTGAAGCCTTTGATGGAAAGGTTCAAGACTGCGATCAAGGAAAAAAAATTAGATGAATTAAAACTGAGCCAGGAAGAAACTAATCAGGTTGGAGATATTCTCAAAAAAATTAAAGGGGATATTCAAGGTAAAAAGCAAACTTCATTCTCTTTTTCATCATTCGTAAGCAAGCTGCGGTATGTTTGGTCAACGTCTCCAGATATCGTGGTGAATAATGATCCTATCATTCAGTTTTTAAAAACTTATAAAGATCAGGTGGACCGAGAAATTGAGGGCTACAAAGCTTTGTTCGGCAGTATGGTGAGATACGGGAATGTTCGCTTAGCCCAAAATAAAGCTAGGATCCAGCAACGTCTAGATCTGAGATCGAATTGGGGATTTGTCACAACCAATCCTCTTCGGCATTTTTTGAAACAAGACGCAAATCGTCCTACACAAGAAGATCCTACTGAATTCTTGGACAGAGTTCTCGACACCAAGTTTGTTAACATTCACTATTCAGATGTTCAGTGTTTCACCGAGGATACGGAGGAATACGCACTTTTAGATTTAGGGGCGGTAACAGATGAAAAAAAACGGCGGGAATTGCAGGATCAATTAACTCAGCTTACTACAAAATCTGACCAGGCTCAAGGCGATAAAAATCACCCAGATAAACGGTCTCCATTTCCAGAAGGTGGTATTATTAAAACTCCCCAATGTTTTAATTATGTCAGATTGAATCCTGAAATGGGCATGGAGGGCCAACTGATGCTAGATAGACTGACCGTTGGTCAAGACCACCTCCCTCCCGATTTAAACAATTTGAGTTGCTATCTAAATTCTGAGGGTCGGCCGCAATTTTATTACAAAAAATCCATGCGTTCTCGGATTATTAGCCCTCCCCAAAAATGCTTGATCATTAAGATTGACAGGTGGAAAGCCGACAATACAAAAAACCTCTCTAGAGTCAACATGCCCCCGGAAATTGAATTTGGGGGGAAGACCTATCAGAAGAAGGTGTTTATTGAACATAGAGGAGAGTCGCTCAAAGGAGGCCACTATCTGGCACATGTTATCCAAGGTGAGAAGCGATGGTTTATCGATGATCGTGAGGTCACAGAAGAATCTCCGGTTGAGGAGACGCGAATAGAAGATCGTTACTCTCACTACATTTATGAAATCTTAGAAAAGCCTGTGAATCAACCGGGCAATGTCTTGGTAGGTCAAGTAGATAAATAGGATCACCAATAAGATCAGGAAGGGGAGGATGAACTTCTCCATGGTCTTGGCCTTAATCGGTTTTTTGGTGACTCCCTCGATGGCTGCAAAAAGAATATGCCCTCCGTCGAGTACGGGGATGGGCAGAAGATTTAAAATCGCCAAGTTTAAACTGACAAAACCCAGCCAATAAAAGGCATCGAGAATGCCGCTGGCCCAGCTCGATTGAAGCGCTTGAACGATTCCAACGGGCCCTGCTAGAGCTTTTGGGCTTAAACCGCCTGAGACGAGGTTCGTGAGGGTCTTCCAGGTTTGATCAAGGACATGTGCAAAGAGGGTTGTGGGAGGGGGATTATAGCTGACGAGGCGGTCTTTCAAAAGAGCTCCCAGCATCAGTCGTTTTTGAGATTGCTCTAGGAGAGCCAACTGCTGCTCTCTTTCTTTGGCATCGCTGTTTTTTTCAATCTGTTTTTTTTGAGCCTCGTATTGGGCCTTGAGGGCATTTTGCGTATTTGAGTCAAACTCTAGCTCAGAGAAGGATTTGAGGGGGACGGGCTGAAGAAGAAACAATCCATCCGAGCGAGATTGAGAGTCGGCTGTTCCAATGGTTGAGATGATCTGTTGCAGTGCCTCTGGATTTAAAGACGATTCAAAGAGAGAGTCGGCTTTTTCCCAGGAGGTGGTAGAGGTGTCGCCTCCACGTTCAACGATGATAAGAGCGTGTCTAGTTTGGATTTTTTTGAGGAGATCAGTGGCATCTTTGACGCTAACTCCATCGATACCGATGATGCGATCTCCTGGCTTGAGGGGGAGAGCAAAAGGCGTACGGGGTGCAGATGTGGGAACGACTTTTTCAGCATTGCAATCCATGAAAGCATGAGCCTCTTCAACCGTGCCATCGTGTTTGAGGAGGTAGGGGATAAAATAGAGCTGTTGAATTTTGGATTTGAGACCGGCTTCATGTTGCCAATCATCCAGTTCGCTTTTATGTTCAGGAGTTAAACAAAGGTCAGAGATTTTCAGCCGGGGAACTTGGGCTAAAAGGGTTTGCACTTGCCCATTGAGAGGTCTTTCAATGGTTAGAAGCGATTTGGAATCGTTGAGAAGGCTGGAGAGTTGCTCACGGGAAAAAATGAGCTCGCCATCGACCCAGACTAGACGGTCTCCCTTTTCAATGCCACTCCCTTTAAGCGGAGAGGCAGAGGATGTGTAATCTTGAAAAATCAAATATTGGGCTGGAATGATGCCGAGTTGACTGGAAGCTGGATCTGCTGAATTTGGAGAGCGAAGAGCGACGGAAAAGGGTTCTTTTTTTCCTGAAAAGTAGTTGATTTCGGTGCCTTGAAGGGTGGCGGATTTTTCTTCTAGAAGAAGTGCAATGGCGAGTTCTTGATAGTTATGGACCGGTTTGCCATCGAGAGCATTGAATTCGTCACCGGGGCGCACGCCGCCGCTATAGAGGGGGGACTGAGGATCGACGTATCCGATCAGCTGAGTGAACTGTTGAAACGGCTTTTCTTGGCCGCCAGCTGTCCAAATCAAACAAAATAGGATAAAGGCAAAAGCCATATTGACTAAGGGACCTGCAAGGGCAACCTTGATACGATCCCACGGTTTTTTTCCGTAGTAGCCATCAGGGATTTGATGAGGCTCCACTCCTTTTTTTTGATCCATGCCTGCAATTCGGACGTAGCCTCCGAAGGGGAGCATGCAGAGCTGCCACTGGACGCCTTGGAACGTCCACTTTCGGATGGGGGGACCGAAACCAATGGAAAAGACTTCAACAGTCATCTTGACTCTGCGGGCCATGAGATAGTGGCCGAGTTCATGAACGAAAATTAAAAGTCCTAAACCTAGGATTGCAAGGATCAAATAAAAAATAGTCATAGTAGTCTTTGGTGACCCTTCATTAAACAGTCCTAAGATCTAAAAGTCAATCTTTTGATGGGAAGCGCTGAGATGAGGTATCCGATGGCGATGAGGGTGACGACAAGGCCTCCTGTAGAAAGAGGGGTGTGGTAGACGGAAAGACAGTGCCGAGAAAGGGCCACACCTAAGATAGAGATGCCGATCCCGATGGAGAGGCCTAGCAGGAGGAGGGGAATCAGCCGGTCTGTCCAAAGACGGGCTATCAAGGTAGGGCCCACAAGAAATGAAAGAACGAGAAGGACTCCGACAGCGCGAAAGGCTGCAATGAGCGTGAGTGAGGTGAGCAACATGAGAAGATAATGAAAAACAGAGGTCGGGATGCCCAGTGAAAAGGAGAGTTTTTCATCGAAGGCTGTCATCGTCCATTGACGGAAGAATAGCACAATCATAGCCGTATTAAGAGCAGCGATGATTCCGACGAGGCGGAGATCTTCAGGATGAAGAGCATCGACATTGCCGGTAATCGTTTCAACGCCGATATGGGCATTGCGGGTAAAGACGGTGACCAAGATGATCCCCAAGGCGAATAGAGTCGTGAAGACAAGTCCAATGGCAGCATCTTCGGGGAGCTTGAGAAGGTCTTTAGCGAGCTGTGTCAAAAGGGCTGTCAATGCTGCAGAGATGAGAGCAGCTAAAAGCAGTGAGCTGGGGTCTAGACTGATGACAGGGGTAGCTGTTCCCAGGATAAGATAGGCAAGCACAATTCCTAAAAGAGTGGTATGAGAAAGGGCATTGGCCATCATCGTGATTTTTTTTAAAGAGAGAAATGTTCCCAAAAGAGTTGTGGATAGCACCACACCGATGAGCACGAGCAATTGAAGCTCATCGGAGGGAAGCTGGTTGAGGGGGAGTTGTCCTGTGAGTCGCTGCAGGAGAACTGAGAAAAATCCCCAAAAATTTTGACCTCCATAAGGGTTCATAGCGCATCCCTCCCAGGTGGACCGGGTGGAATAGGTTGGTGATGGGGATCGAGCTTGGGGTTGTTAAGTAAATCGGTGAGCTCTCTTTCCAAATCGGGGGACATGAGATGCTCGAGCTCTTCTGCTGTTTTGTGGACCTTATCAGCTTTTTGCCCTAAATAATCGACTAGATAGACCTCCCACAGACGATGAAGCCGGATGATCTTTTCAGCCATGGCTTTTCCTGCGGAGGTGAGTTTGCCTTCTTGGTCAATCCAGTTTTTTCTCTTGAGCTGGAGGTGGATTAACTTGGGGAAAGGCTTGTCTTTTTTTTGTCCTTTCCAAAGCGATTTAAGTGCGTTTTCTAAAGTACACTGAAAACGAAATTTTCGGATGCGTAAATAGCGTATGATAAGACCATTATTGGGTGCAAAAAGAAGGCTCAAGAGGCAGATGGCTGCAGATGAGAGTAAAATCATCGGTCCTGTTGGTAGGGAATAAGATTGCCCTGGGATCAAGATGGAAAGGTAATTGCCTAAAAATCCGCTTGCGATTCCGATAGCTCCTGCAAAAATGAAATGATGGACAAGATTGCGCGAAAGGGGCCGCGCAGCAATCGCTGGACAGATCAGCATCCCAGCCATTAAGACGACTCCAACGCTGCGGATTCCGACAACGATGGCGAGCACGATGAGTAGAAACATCGTATCATCCAACCGCTTTGACCGAATCCCCAGGGTGTCAGCGAAGGCTGAATCAAAATTAATCGCTTCGAGATAGCGATAAAAAACCACGATGAATCCTAAGATCAAAAGTCCAAAAATCGTATAGATCATGACATGCATATTCGTCATGGTTGCGGTTTGTCCATAGAGAAACGCTAGGGCTTGCTTATACCAGAGAGGGTGAGTCTGCTGCAGGCGAGACGCCAAAAGGATGCCCACTCCAAAAAATGAGGCTAGGACAAAACAAAGCGCGCTGTCGCTTTTGACATGAAGACGGTTTTCTAAGACATTCACAGTCTTGAGGCCTAGATAGGCAAAGAGAAATGCTCCGACTAAAATGGCTAGAGCAGAGCCTTCATCGGAGAATGGAAATAAAAAAGCCGCAACGGCTACTCCCAGAACAACCCCTGGAAAGGTCGCATGGGAAAGCGTCTCTCCAATTAAAGATCGTTTTCGCAAAAAGACAATCACGCCGACTAAAGCAGAAGACAAGCACATGAGCATGCTGCCAATGGCTGAAGGTCGCAAGACGGGGTCGGTAAAAAAATCTAAAACAGGAATCATAAATCTCTCATAGGAGGCCAGAGAATTTGTTTTTTGCCTTAATAGCGGCCTCATCTAGTAAAACACTGCTCCTACCATAGGTTCTCGAGATGTTCTGAGCATTGAAGATCTCCTCTGTGGGTCCTGTGGCAATGAGACAAGTGTTGAGCAAGATCATCCAATCGAAATACTGATCAGCAGTGGCTAGATCATGATGCACGATGAGTAGAGTTTTTCCTTTTTTCTTCATCTCTGCAAAGAGGAGCACGAGAGCTTTTTCAGTTGTGACATCAACACCGGCAAAAGGTTCGTCTAATAGGTAGATGTCTGCATCTTGGACCAGCGCTCTTGCAATGAAGAGTCTTTGTTGTTGCCCACCAGAGAGTTGTCCGATTTGCCGATGAGCAAAGGGGAGCATTTCGACTTGATCGAGCGCTTGCCTGGTGGCCTGCCGATCTTCTTTCGATGCCCACTTCAGCAGTCCCATTTTTCCGTAGCGCCCCATCATCACCAAGTCGAATGCAGTGATAGGGAAATCCCAATCGACGGATGAGCGTTGAGGAACATATCCTACTTTGTGGCGCAGCTTGCAAAGTGGCTTTCCAAAAAAGGTCACCTGACCACTGAGGGGACGGACGAGTCCTAGTAGAGCTTTCAAGAGGGTGCTTTTCCCCGCACCGTTCGGCCCTAAAATTCCTACGATTTTATTTTCTGGAATCGAGAAATTGATATCCCAAAGAACCGAGGTTTTTTCATAATTAACAGTGAGCTGCTGAACCTCGATTGAGTTTAGTTTATCCATGCCGTATACAGTGTGTTAGCGTTATGTTCCATCATCTCTTGGTAAGTTGAATCTCCAAGGGTATCCGAGTAAAGAGGTGTCTTTGCAATTTTGACTTTTCTCTTTTTTTCAGTGCAGACAGAGAAGATTTTTTTCAAAGAATCTCGACTGACATTCGCTTCTGAAAACATCACTTCGACCCCGTGTTTATCGAGATAATCAACAACCATTTGAATATCATGGTAACTCAGCTGCCCATCGGGAGCCAGCCCTTCAGGAGCACAGAATCGAGTTTTCCAAGAAAGATCTCCTTCGCCCAGGTACCTTCTAGCAAAGTAATTAAAAGCGTCATGGCTGGTGACAAGATGTCTTTTTTCTTGAGGGATACCCCTCAATTTTTTGGCTATCGAAGCATCGAGGGCGAAGAGTCGGTCTTTAACTTCTTTGGCCCGTTCCTGATAATATTCTCGATTCTCAGGATCGCTCTCGCCTAAGGCTTGAGTAATGGGATCGATGGCCAGGGCCCAAAGTGAGACATCGAGCCAGATGTGGGGGTCAACTTGTCCGCGCTCGATGAGAATAGCCGAAGGATTTTGCTCCCAGATGGTTTCCCCTAAAGCGACTGCCTTAGGATGTTTTTTGAGTTGGTAGCATAAGCTAGCGCCATGCTCAAGACCCAACCCATTGTAAAAAATAATGCCTGCGAATAAAAGCTTCTCATCGTCTCCTTTGACCAACTCATAGCTGTGAGGATCCATCGCCCCTTGGATGAGCGCTAAATGATCAATCTTTTCGCCCCCAATTTGAGCGACAAGGTCATCGATGATAGCCGTTGTCGATACGACCTTAAGCTGACCATTCGGCTTCATCCATTGTTCGAAATTTGAAGGGGGATTTTGACATCCGCAAAGACAGCATAATAAGAAACAAATAACGTACTTCTTCATAAGCATCTATTGTAACCCATATTGAAAATAATATATACTGAAACCTCACAGCCAGGGGGCACCCTTGCTGTATAAATGCAATTAATTTAAAAGTCGATCTTGCAAAAATATTATCCTTTTTATAAACTCCCACAAAAGTAAAGAAAAACTGTATTTTATAAGGAGTAATGAGATGAGCCACGAAGCTGTAGAACCTAAAACGAAGAACTTAAGAGAAATTGAAGATGTGATTGCACGTGCAATTAAAAAAGTCGGTGCAAAACGAGAAAGCGACCTTTGCCGGTATATTTCAATGCCAGGTGGCGGCTATATGCACCATTTCACTTGGAAAAAGAAAAAAACCAAGCAACCCCAAGAACTCGGAGCCCTCATTGAAGAATCTATTATCAATTCGAACCACCCCAGTATGGTTGCTCCAAAACCTCGCGCTGCAAGAGGATCTCGCAAACGCCGCAGTGCTGTGACATTTACTCGAATTCAGCTCGAGCAGCTCCTAGGAATGGCCCGTCAAACAGGCAATAAAGAGATGGTGTCTCTTCTTAGCCCCCAGCTTCCTTTAGAAAAATGCAAACGAGAGCTGATTGCTTCGATTCGGCACAACCGGGTTGAGACTGAGCTTTGGAATGCTTTTTCAGAAGCTGTTAACGCTCAACAAATGATCCAGAATAGCTAAGTCAATTAAGTTATTTTTTTAGCCGCCTAAATTTTTTAGGCGGCTTTTTTTCGTCAAAATTAAATTTTACCTCTTGAAAATTCAAGGCAATCTGTTATACTACCGCTCTTATTTGAGTAACCTCTCTTCAAGAGAAATATAACAGTAAAGGAAAATACCAATGTCAACAGCAACTGCAAGTACGCCCAAATTTGGGAAATGGAGGTCATTTTTTTGGCCGATCCACACCTGGGAATTGAAAAAATTTATTCCTATGGCACTTTTGTTCTTCTTCATTAATTTCAATTACACCGTTTTAAGAGATACAAAAGATACTCTGATTGTAACGGCGCCCGGTTCAGGGGCTGAGGCAATTCCTTTCTTGAAATTGTGGGGAGTGCTTCCGTTTGCTATTCTCTTTATGCTGCTTTATTCAAAACTCAGTAATGTCTTCAGTAAGCCGAAACTCTTTTACACGATGATCTCCATTTTCATGGGATTTTTCGCTCTTTTCGCGTTAATCCTTTATCCGAATAAGGAAGTGCTCCATCCGACAGTCTTTGCTGATCATCTTCAATCGATTCTGCCACAAGGATTTGGCGGTTTGATTGCGATCTTGCGCAACTGGACCTTGTCTCTGTTTTATATCATGTCCGAGTTGTGGGGTAGCGTTGCCCTATCTCTGTTATTTTGGGGATTTGCCAACGATACAACGCGTGTTTCTGAATCGAAACGATTCTATGGAGTATTTGGGCTTGGCGCAAACTTTGCGATGCTCGTTGCTGGACCCCTTATTATGTATTTCTCCCGTGTTCAGAGCAAAGCGGCTCCGGGTGTTGATGCCTTCGGGACTTCTCTGAATTACCTCGTGGGTATGGTCATTCTCTCTGCTTTAATCATCATGGGAATCTACTGGTGGATTAATAAAAACGTCTTGACAGACACCCGTTTCTATGACACTTCCGAGCAACAAAAAGCGAAGAAAGAAAAACCCAAAATGTCCCTGTCAGAAAGCTTTAAGTATTTGGCGCGTTCCAAATACATTGGACTTGTGGCTCTTCTAGTGGTCTCTTACGGGATCGCTCTTAACCTCGTTGAAGTGACCTGGAAAAACCAGCTCAAGATTCTTTTCCAAAGCAACGCTAATGAATATAGCGCCTTCATGGGAGAGTTCTCGACTTTAACGGGTGCTGTGACGATTCTGATGATGCTTTTTGTGAGCAGCAACGTCATCCGTCGCTTTGGTTGGTCCGCTGCAGCGCAGATCACTCCGATCGTCCTTTTAGTGACTGGTGTAGGGTTCTTCTCCTTCATCATTTTCAAAGACTCTTTAGTAGGGTTTATTGCCATGTTCGGGACTTCTCCCCTCATGTTAGCCGTGCTCTTTGGTCAAGCCCAGAACATCATGACCAAGTCGACGAAGTACTCCCTCTTTGATCCTACCAAAGAGATGGCCTACGTTCCTCTTGATCAAGAGTCAAAAGTGAAAGGAAAAGCGGCCATTGACGTGGTCGGAGCTCGCCTCGGTAAATCGGGCGGAGCTTTGATTAATCAAGGCTTGATCCTGTTCTTTGGATCAATCTCCATGATCACGCCGTATGTTGCTGGAATTCTTTTCCTCGTCATCTTTGCTTGGATTTGGGGCGCCCGTCAATTGGGTAAGCTCTATAACCAGAAGACTCAAGAGAAAGAAGGGCAAGCCAAAGCTGCAGCTCCTGCTGCAGAGCCTGTTTTGGTTAAGCAGTAATCAGACTGTAAAAGGTCTTCATGAAGCCCCTTCCTGAACCTTCAGGAAGGGGCTTTTTTTTTAATAAATTTGAGTATAGACTGGCTCCTTCATAGGAGTAAGCCATGGTAACCCTCAGCAATTATTTCAATTTTCTAGTTTTCGGTGATTCCAGTTCCTGGAAGCCGAATCACCTTTTTCAAATTCATGAAATAGTCCTTTTAGATTTAGCTCGTGTGACAGCCATCAAGAACGGACCTAATGCAAAGCGCGTTATTCAATACGACGGAGGGTACCAGGTCGATGGCTGCTTACAAGGATATGGAGCTAGCTTAGTCGTTAGCCGCGCCATGCAGGCGGCAATGAAAAATACCGCTCTCTTAGCCACTGTAGGCACCGCTATTTTGGGAGCGGCGAAGCTTTTTCTACAACAGCGTGTAAGGGTTCCTTACATTCCCCTGGCTCTTTTGTCCATATCTCTTACGGGCTTTGCATTTCTTAGGTCTAGACAGGCTAGAAAGTTCATCACAGAAGCAGAAAATGAGACTAGGGGACAAGCTGAAACCCTTTTGAAAAATCGTAAAAAATATTTCGCCGGTGAAGCTGCTGATTCAAAGGTTCTTCACCGTCTTGAAGGAGAATCGTTGTTTAAGGTCAAACTTAAACGTTGGTTGGAGGATCTTCAGAAACTGCCTGGACAATTAGAGGATGGGAAAAGTGGGTTTGTGAAAATGTTTTTCGAAATCGAAAAGCACTTTGAAAAATACATAAATGATTTAAATTTAAGATGTCTTAACCCTTTGGAGAATTTTAATGGGTATATTCAGATCTGCACATATATTAAGAACTGGCACAATACAGTGGCAGATTTGCAAGGAAAACAAACGGTAGCAAAAATGGCTGAGTGCTGGTCCGCAATTCAATCTACGAAAATTGCGAAAGCAGGATTAGATTCAGGTGCATATCAACACTATTGTGAACTTGCCTATATCGCCGCCTTGCCTCAAGGCGCTAGGGCACAGTGGGCCGAAATTATTAAAAAAATAGAGTTGTTCAAGGGTTCTAAAGAGGCTTTTTATGAAGAGACTCAAGAAATCGTTAAAAAGTTACTAGCTTATCTGAACGGAGATCAAGGGACGAGCTTCAATTTTCAACAAAAAGTCTCATCTGATGGGATCTCTAATATTAAGATCGAAGAGTCTGATTGTGTGTTAGATCATCAGTGGTTTGAGCGTGCTAAACAAATGAAAGTTGAAAAGGGTGACCAACAAAAGTATGAACAATTCCTCAAGGATCTAGCATTCGAGTTGCAAATTAAGGGGGTTTTATCTCATCCAGAAGTCCTTCAGATTTGGAAAAATCAGTTTTCTAAGTGGGTCCAAAATCTTTTAGATCAAAGTCCAAAGACTCCTACGGAAAAACGAGATTGGATGCGGTCTTTTACTAGGGGAAGCGATTCTCCCTTGGATAAGGAATCTTTTCAAGAGTTAAACGAAACATATAAGGGTTTTGCTGTTTCTGTAAAAGCTGTTAACCCATGTATTCAAAAATATCATGCTTTTGTAGAGTACAGAGCTGCTCATTACGTATTGGGCCAAGTTGTGCCAAACGACCAGGAGAAAGAGTGTACAGAGAAGTTAGTGGCCGAGCTTCAAAAACTTGTAGCGGGATTTGATGAGTTATATCCTCAGGTCAAAAAAACTCGGGAATGGGAGTTACGCAATGGTCTATACCGTTTCCAGCCACTTAAAAACAAACAAGTTTGTCTAGAATATAGCTGTCTTGTTTATAGTGTAATTTGCCCTGACTCTTATAAGTGGTATTTGGAAAAAAATCTTCAAAAGATGCAAAGTCTTACAGCGCCCTTTGCCATTTTTTATGATGAGGCTCGGAAATTTCTTGAAGAAGCCAAAAAATGTATTATTGAGGATGAAAAGGGCAGCATGACTTCATTATATGTGAATGACATCTATGATGTTGAGGCTTGCTCTTCTAGCCCAACGATGCCTACTGTTGTTGGTCTTAATGATGAACTTTATCGTATGGCTATGCAGCTAGAGCCTGTTATAGGACTTAACATTGGTTATTTGGAATTCCTAAAAAAGATCTTCAAATCTTGATCTGGGCTTGTTCAGCAACTTTTTGAACAGAGCGGGAATGTTCATCCATCAGACAGCGCTGGACATGAGGATGTCTTAAATAACTTGCCAGGGAATGACCATTGCCTTCGATTGAATGGATCTCTCTTTTAGACGGGAAAAAATTCAGGTTTATGAGATGCATAGCGCTATCGCGTAATTTCATGAAGGCAGGAACGAGATCCCCCTTTTGTTGCAGATTGGTGACTTTTGCGGCGGCTTTTTCGGCGATCGGGCTGCTTCCCAAAGTGACAACGCTAATGCGCTGTCTTTCTTGTCGGCTTAAGCGCCGAAGAGCTAGATCTCCGATATCTCTTCCTTGACTATGAAGAACCAGCACAACTTGGTTCAGAGGGTGGTTTTGCAAATCCGTTCGGATTTTCTCGGCCATGGCAGCTGCGCACTGAGTTTTTCTTCGTTCAACCAGGGACTGCGATCTTGATCCTACGATCATCAAGGGAAGGGGGTGTGCAGCCAGAAGGCTTAGGCCCGTTCCAGCCAGGGCAGTTGTTGTTCCAAATAGCAGGTCATGGTGTGCGTTGTTATAAAAACATTCGACAGGGCGGCCCATGATTTGACCAATGGCTTTTGCGCCTCTGCGAGCATCTTCATAGGTGTTGGCAACACCATTGCAAAAAATAGTTTTAACATGATCTGTGATCATAGGGGATTCCTCAGGAAACATTATACCTCATTCAAGCAAGTTATTCAAAAATTAAAAATATTACTTAGAAAAGAGCAAAGCTGCAAATGATTTTTTTAATCCCCATTCGGGGATTCTGAGCAGAAACCCCAAAGCGATAACCAAATAGAGCCAGATGAGATGGAGCGGGGAGTGCCATTTCCGCACATAGACTTTAAAACTTCGGGTCATTTGGAGGTATTTCCAAGGCTTTGTCTGCTTAAGAAAGCTTCTCCCAAAATAATCAATGCAAGTGACTAGGGGTGAATAGACTATGCGGTATCCCAATTTTTTAACCTCTCTACAGAGGTCAATATCTTCAAAAAGAAGAAAATAGCGAGGATCGAATGCAAATCCTAGTTGGCGGAGAACTTCTTTTCGCACGAGCATAAAGGCGCCTCTGACGACCTCAACATCTTGCTCGAGATTGTCATCAAATTCAGGATAAAAGAATTGGGGATGAACCGAGCAAAAAAAAGGCCTTAATTTTAACAGTGCAGGTAGATAGGGAAGAAGAGAGGGGAGTTTGGAGGGGCGGAGCGGATCGATCGGAGTATTTAGAAAACTGAGGAGTTTGCAGCTGGTTAAGCCCACCTCTGGTTTTGCATCCATCCCTTTGATTAACGCATCCAAAAAACCTTCTTGAAGCTGCATATCGGGGTTCAAAAAGAGAATGTATCTGCCTTGAGCTTCTTTTAAAGCCTGATTATTGGCCGCTGCAAATCCTCGATTGTCAGGGTTCTTAATGAGTCGCACATAATGGGCATAGCTGCGTTCAATGAGCTCGACTGTCCCATCGTTCGATCCATTATCGACAATGAGATGCTCATAGGTGCAGTTCAACGTGTGGGCTACAATCGACAGAATACAGGCATCAATATATTCGCATGACTGATAAGTCACGGAAATGATGGTCAGATCCATAAGGTTTAAGTGATCATTTTTTTCTGCGAGAAGTCAGTAAAACGCCTGCTCCGGCAACCACGAGCACTATTCCGCTGATGAAACAGATCATCAAAGGCACGCGGTATTTAGCTGCTTCGCCTTCTAATCTTCCACCTATAAGCGCGGCATAGGGGTTCCCCGAGAAAAAGCCCATCCCTTTGTGAATATTTGATTCGGCATTTTCTACCCGATGCGTTCCATAGATACTAATGATGATGAGAAGAATGCCGAGGAAAAATGCAACGGCTCCTCCGATTCGTTTAGTGTACATGGTTGCCTCCAATGTAAATTTATATCTAATGGAAGCGGGTAAGATTGTAAAGAGCTGTTTTTGTTTATACCACTTCCAGAAAATAAAGCCACATTCTAGCGCGTCAAAGCGCCGCAATTTCACGATCGTAAGTGGGTTTGTATTGAGTTAATACTAACCCACTTACGATCGTGGAATTCCGGCAGCTTTCACGCAGCTAGAATATGACTTTATTTTCTGGAAATGGTATTATGTCGTATAAGGAAGGCAAAATGAGGGAATTCCATCCACCATTTGTCGCGCAGGCTGCGCGACTTTTGCATAAGATTTGACGCAGCAGCAAATAGCGATAATTTTAGACAACATCCAAATTTACCTTTGAAAAGATTAGAATGAGGGAAATCCCGATTGGGGATTTTGCTCTGCGCGGTGAGCTTGGATTTTCTGCAGGGCATCGCTGTAGGCACTGCGGATCAGATCTTGCAGTCCTTCGATGTCGCTGGGGTTGACGCAATCGGGTTTGATCTGAAGATCTTTCATCTCATGCTCTCCATTGAGAACAAGAGTGACGAGGCCATTACCGGCGCTTCCCGTCGCTGTGAATTGGCGCATCTCCTCTTGTATTTTTTCATATTGTGCACCGAGGAGTTTAGCTTGCTTTTTGAGTTTTGAAAATCCGCTTCCCATAAATTACCTTTAATCTCTTTTAATGACACCTTCGAGTTCGACAGCTGCAAAGCGCAGGAGTGTATCATGACGGCTTTTTTGCTGCCTTTCATTTTTAGTGGCAAGAGGCTCGGTGGGTTTATTCTCGGAAATCGGCTCTTGGGCGATTTCAGGAGGCGGAGCTAGTTGCGGTTGGGAGATGGGTGCTAGGGAAGCTGGAGGCTCTTCAGCCTTGGGTGGTAAGGGCTGGGGTTTGAGGGGAGCTTTTTCCTGCACGGGGGGTGAATGAGGGTTGGAGAGTTCTTCTAAACGGCGGACGAGCTGGGGTAGAGAAACCCTTTTTTGACTGCGGATTAGGTGGAGTAAAATCATTTCTAAAGTCACGCGTTTGAAAGGTGTCCGGTGGATCTCTTTGTACCAATGCATTAAGTAATCGATGAGGGCCAAACAATGCTCTTGGGTATAGAAAGCCGCCGACTGAGAGTACTCTTGCCGATCTTTTTCTGAGAGGTAAGAAGAGGGGGAAAGCTGGAGTTTGAGGAGCAAAAGGGTTCGGTAGTGTTCTATGAGGCCATCGAGGAAGACAGAGAGATCTTTCCCTGAAGAGAAAATCTCAGAGGCGAGCTCAAAGGCAAACGAGAGATGGTAAGAGGCGATCGCGTGGTCCAGACGGAAATAAAGCGAGCGGGGGCTGATACCCAAAATTTGAGCGGTCTCATCATACGTTAAGGGGCCGTTGGTATAGCAGAGGAGTTGGTCGAGAAGAGACTCGGCATCTCTGAGTCCTCCTTCGGCAACGTGTGCAATCAGTTGAAAGGCTTCTGGTTGAACAGTAGCTCCTAGGTCGGTAGCGATTTGCTGCAATTTGGAGACGATTTGCTCGGGTGACAAGCGGTGGAGGTCAAATCGCTGACAGCGACTCGTAATCGTGGGAAGGACTTTATGAGGCTCTGTTGTCGCAAAGAAAAATTTGACCGTCGAAGGAGGCTCTTCAAGGGTTTTAAGAAGCGCATTGAACGCCTCTTTGGTCAGCATGTGCACTTCGTCGATAATGTAAATTTTATAGGTGCTTTGGGTTGCAGCGTAACCGACGGTTTCATTGATTTGTCGGATGTCATCAATGCCTCGATTAGAAGCGCCGTCGATTTCCATGACGTCCAAAGATTTTCCTTGCATAATCGCTAGGCAAGAGGGGCATGCGTTACAAGGCTCGAAATTATCTTGAAGACGGTGGCAGTTCAGGGTTTTAGCAAAGAGGCGAGCCAGTGTCGTTTTTCCCGTTCCGCGGCATCCGCAAAAGAGATAAGCAGGTGCGATTTTGCCGAGTTTAACGGCATTTTTGAGTGTTGTCACAATGGCATCTTGCCCCACGATGCTTTGGAATGTCTGAGGGCGGTATTTTCTAGAAATGTTTTGGTACATGAGGCGAATTATATAGAATTTTGGTAGGGGATGCAAGAGTGGATCTAGGTCCCATTGCCGTTAAATCAACTTTGGAGCATGCTTTGAGGTATGGGTAAGAATCTACGATTAGCGTCTAGATTTTCTCGGCTTAAAGAGAAAGGGTGGTTGCAAAATGGGCTTTTAGCGCTTTTTTTTGTGATCTTTTTGACGTGTTTTCTGTATTTAAGAGAGACCCAGACTGATCATTTGGAATTGAATGGGACCGCTAGGAAATATATTTTTTCCCAGAAAGGCTTTGAATTTCCTGACACGGAAGCGACCCATCTTTTAAGAGAGGAATCGATCCGTGATCTTGGCAAGATTTATCGCATTCCTGGCAAAGAGATTTTTGCAGTCGAAAAAAAAATTCAGAAAGGATTAGTCGAAAATCCTCAGTGGCGCCAAACGCTTTCTACAGTGACTTTCGACGAATTGATTAGAGCTAGCGAAACACTCAGGGAGACGCTTCAGCATATTCGGTTTACCGATGCTCGAACGATTGTAAAGCTCACGCAGATCAGACACCCTTATAGTGATTACATCGTTTATAGCCCAGATGGAGAGAAGGAAAAGTTGCCAAATGCAATTTGGAAAAAAATTGAGCAGAGAGCTTTTCCGGAACAATTTTTGACTCCTGCAGCGGAATTTATTCTTCAGCAGTATGTGGGCAATTTTTGGATGATGCAAGAAGATTTTGAAAGACAAAATTATCTTTCCCAAGTGATTAAGGAAGCGATTCCTCTTAAAATGACCAAAGTTCCTCCCGGGATGCGTATTATCGATGCCGGAGATAAAATCACTGTGCGACACGTTGATATGATGAAGGGTATGAAAAAAATGTTGCTAAATGAGCACCGTCTAGTGACTCCCCTTTCTTTGCTTGGCAACTTAGTTTTATCAGCTATTTTAACTTTTTTTGGGGTTATGTATCTCAAGGTTTTCTATCCTCAAATTCTCCAATCATATTCCAAAAAAATATTGATTGTTGCTCTTGTCATTCTCACTTTGGGTTTAGCGAGGTTGGCTGAATATCTGATCCTTAACAAAGGAGGAGAGCTCGCAGAGCTTTGCAGGTATCAATTAGTGCTCCCTTCCTTGACGCTTCTACTCGCGATCCTAATAGATAAAAAAGTGGCGATCCTTATTTCGAAATTCGCCATGTTGATGCTCTGCTTGACGCTCAGTTGGTATTCGCATTCTTTCTTGATTATCAATGTTGTGACAGCGCTCATGACGGTTGTCTTGGTAAAAACGGTGAGAAAACGGAAAGAAATTTTCGGGATCTGTGCAAAATTATGGCTAATGACGATCCCAATGGTGCTGGCTTTTAACATGATGGAAAATCATTTTTGGAATTGCTGTGTACTGATAGATTTAGCCAGCACGTTGATTTGGATGACGATTACTGCTGTTTTGATTATTGTAGTCTTACCTCTCTTGGAATCCGCTTTCGGAATTGTGACAGATATGACACTCTTTGAATCAGGTGATCTGAGCCATCCCTTACTGCGGCGTTTGAATCTCGAAGCTCCAGGGACTTATCGACACTCTTTGGCAGTAGCAGCTTTAGCAGAAGAAGCAGCCATTGCCATCAATGCAAGTCCTGTCTTTTGCCGTGTGGCTTCACTTTTTCACGATATCGGCAAATTGTCTCAACCTCAGTATTTCTCGGAGAATCAATTTTCATTACCAAATGTACACAAATTGCTCACTCCTCTTGAGTCAGCTGAAGTGATTATTTCTCATGTCCTTGAAGGGATAAAACTGGCTGAGGAATATAAGCTTCCTACCAATATTATCGATGTGATCCGCGAGCATCATGGAACGGGTCTGGTCTATTATTTTTATCATGAGGAAGTGAAACAATGCCGCATGAAAGATAAAATCATGGAAGAGAGCAGATTTCGTTATCCAGGGCCATTGCCGCGCTCTCGTGAATCAGCGGTCATTATGCTTTCAGACTCTGTTGAAGCCGCTTTCAGATCGTTGGAGACCTTTGCAGAAAAAGAGATCGTAGCATTAGTGGAAACCATTGTCGGTGATAAAATTCGCGAGCACCAGCTTGATGCATCTCACCTGACATTCGATGAAATTGAAGCGATTAAAAAAGCTTTCGTTCATGCACTCATCGCCACTTCACACCCCCGTATTAAATACCCCAGTAAACAGGCGACTTTTATCTGGAGATCCGAAGAAGTTTTCTCAGTTAATTAGGCTGTTCCGTAAATAAAAAAATTCACAATTGACCGGTATCATTTCAAAGGGCATAATGAGCCAATTTCGGTGGCATCGCCAAGCGGTAAGGCAGAAGCCTGCAAAGCTTCCATCCTCGGTTCGATTCCGAGTGCCACCTATTAACCTGAGTTTTGGGTTCATTTTATAGAGGATTGTCACGATTTTCGAGGGAAATTTTGCATTTTTCGGCGCAGCCAATATTCCAAAGGGCATCTTGGCAAGCCGAAAAATGTAAAATTTACCCGAAAGGCGTGGCAAGGCTCTATAAAATGAACCCAAAACTCAGGTTATTAACCCGAGGTTAGGATGACAACAGCAAGAGAATTGATTTTTGAAGAACAAGCTCGAGAGAAGCTACGAGAAGGAATTGAAAAACTTGCTGATGTCGTCGGCGTCACAATAGGCCCCAACGGGCGCAATGTGGGACTGCAGGCTAGCTGGGGAGCTCCGACGATGACTAACGATGGGAATAGTATCGTCAAAGGTATCGAGTTCAAAGATCAGTACATCAATATGGGAGCTGCGATGGGGAAAGAAGCCGCTGCCAAGATGAAGGAAAAATGTGGCGATGGCACGACGACAACGATTCTTTTGCTAAACGCTCTTGTCCAAAATGGAATCAAAAATATCTCTGCGGGTGCTAGTCCTATTGGTATCAAAAGAGGGATGGAGAAAGCTCTGGAAGCTATCTTAAAAGAGTTGTCCGCACTCTCTATGCCAATTAAAAACGATCAAGAGACAAAAAATATCGCTGTGGTCTCAGCTTCAGGAAATGAAGAGATCGGGACGTTCATCTCGGAGGCGATTAAAAAAGCTGGGAGAGGCGGCGTCATCACGATTGAGGAAGGAAAAATCACAGAGACGATCCTGGAGACCGTGGAAGGAATGCAGTTTGAAAGAGGGTACACAAGCGCCTATTTCTGCACGAATGCCGACAACCAATCTGTTGAGATGCATAACGCCAGAATCCTCATCACTGATAAAAAAATCCAATCGATTCAAGATATTCTGCCCTTGCTCCAAACCGTTGCTAAAACAGGGGGGGAACTCCTCATCATTGCCGATGATATCGAAGGAGATGCCCTTTCAACCTTAGTGATTAACAAGCTCCGTGGAACTTTAAAAGTCTGTGCTGTCAAAGCTCCTGGTTTTGGGGATCGTCGTAAAGCGATGCTTGAAGACATCGCGATTTTGACAGGTGCTACGGTAGTCTCCGAAGAGACCGGAATGAACTTGGATGAGGCCACGACTGATGTACTAGGAGAGGCAGAAAAAATTGTCGTTACAAAAGAGAAAACCACGCTGATCGGTGGTAAAGGCGAACAGCCGCGCATCAAATCTCGTATCCAGCAAATCGAAGCAGAGAGTCTCGCGTCTACGAATTCCTACGATAAAGATCATTTTGAAGAACGGAAGGCCAAGCTTGCTGGAGGCGTTGCTGTTATCCGAGTAGGAGCTACAACCGAGCCCGAAATGCACCAAAAGAAACAAATGTTTGAAGATAGTTTAAGTTCAACGAAAGCAGCCTTAGAAGAAGGGATTGTTCCCGGAGGCGGAATTGCACTCCTGCGTGCCTCAAAAGCAGCATCTTCGCTGGGGTTAGTCGGAGATGAACTGACGGGCGCTCTCATCGTGTTGAAAGCCTGCGAAGCTCCTTTTCGTCAAATCGTCTCTAATGCAGGACAAGATGGATCGATTGTCTTAGAAAAAGTTCTCTCTAAAGAGGTCAATTTTGGTTTCAATGCGCTGACGCTCCAGGTTGAAGATCTCTTCGCCTCTGGAGTCATCGATCCTCGCAAAGTAGTTCAACACGGACTCCAATTTGCCATCTCGACAGCAGGTGTTGTTCTTCGATCCGAAGTCCTTATTGGGAATGCTCCGGAGTAAAAAATGAGCTTAACTTTCAATACCATAGCCACCAGCGCCACTGCGGTTTGCATAGGAGAGGCGCTATTTAGAAAAGCAGGAATTAGACTTTTCTCGGATGACTCAAACGTTGGAAGAGGGATACTTCACGGACTCGATATTTCTCAATATTTGCTGGCTGCAGCTTGTTTTCTTGTTCCAATGCCTACAGCACGTCTCATTGGTACCGTTATAGGTATTGCATTTGTACTTCCCACACCCCTGATCTGTAAGGCGATTTGTAAATGGACCAACTTAAACTCTGAAACTTATCAATTCGCTAGCGAAGGTGTCCAAGCTTTCCGATCCGGCAGCAAAATTCTTTTCCTATGTCCCGCGGGATTAGTGTTTTTACGAGCAGAAACAGGAATTGCAAAAGTTATCAGTGGCTGCAAGTTTGTCGTGTTAACTCTAGCGCTTGTCTCCGATACTGTAACGAGTCAAAATTACATCAACCAATCAACTATCAAGGATTTTTACCTCTACCTTCGTCAATGAGATGACCTAGTCCGTATTTCTGAAGAAGAGCGGCAGGCTCGGGCTGGACTTCCGCTAGCACGAGCTGGGTTTCAAGCTGAGAATACCGATCATGCAACTCTTGCAGGGTTTGAAGCGCCGTTGCATCTAAGAGGGGCACATGTTTCATCCGCAAAATAAAGAGTCGGGGAGGAGCTTCCATCTCATGGAAGAGGGTTTTCAGTTGGTCTGTCACTCCAAAAAAGAAGGGTCCTCGCATATCATAGACCTCGATTCCTTGCTCGGGATGGCGCCGATCAAGTGCCAGTACATGTTTGACATCGCTCATCCGCTTCATAAATAAGAATGCCGTCAAAATCATTCCCACTTCGACAGCAACGGTTAAGTCAACGAGAATCGTCAGGAAAAAGGCCGTCAGCAAGATCGTCACATCTCCACGTGAGGTTTTCATCAGCCTAAAAAAATGGGGCAGTTCACTCATATTCCAGGCGACAATCATCAAAATGGCTGAGAGTGCAGCCAGGGGAATATGAACAACGATGGAAGAGCATGTCCATAAAATGAACAAGAGGACCCCCGCGTGGATCATCCCTGCTAAAGGGGTTTGTGCACCCGTCTTGATGTTCGTTGCTGTCCTGGCAATGGCAGAGGTTGCAGGCATGCCTCCAAAAATCACCGCTCCGAGATTTGCAATCCCTTGCGCAATGAGCTCACAGTTTGGTTTGTGGCGACCCCCCGTTGCAGTGTCGGCGATCACAGCCGAAAGGAGCGATTCGATCCCGGCCAGAAGTGCAATCGTGATAGCATCGGGCATGACATCAAAGATGCGTGAGAGATCAAAATCAAAGCAAGGGTTAGGGAGATGGGAAGGAAGCGCGCCAAAACGAGACCCAATCGTCGGGACTTCTAGATGTAACCCCCAGCAGACAACCGTTGCAATGATAATGCTGGCAATTCCCCAAGGAACTTTGGGAAATACACGGCGCAAAAACAGGATAAAGCCGAGCGTGCTAAGACCTAAGATGGCTGTCAATAGATGGGTCGTATGTGCAGCTTGAAAATAGGCGCCCCATTTATCCAAAAAATGAACAGGGACATGCTCGATTTGTAATCCTAATAGTTCTTTGATTTGAGAAGAGAAAACAACCAAGGCTATACCGGTGGTAAATCCCACGGTTAATGGGTGAGGGATGTATTTAATCAGATTGCCTAAGCGAAAAATCCCCATGAGGATAAGTAAAACCCCCGCGATCAGGGTCGCAATGATAAGGCCATCATAGCCATGTCTTTGGACGATATTGTAGACGATCACGACAAAAGCTCCTGTGGGGCCTCCAATCTGGACCTTGCTGCCGCCCAGAAATGAAATGAGAAACCCAGCCACAATCGCTGTAAATAGCCCCCGCTCTGGCGAAACACCCGAAGCCATGGCAAACGCCATTGCGATGGGTAGGGCGACAATGCCGACAGTCACCCCCGCTATCAAGTCTTTTTTAAAGATTGCAGCCGAATACCGTTTAAAGCAAAGGTAAGATTTCGGAATGAATTCCTGGTAATTTTTAAACATTTTCAACTATAATGAAATGATAGGAGTCAACAATGAACAAATCCAAGCAACCCATGGCAGCTCAATTGCGCAAAAAAATGAACAAAGAGCTTAAAAAAGCCACCCTCCAGCCCGAACCCATTCTTAAAAGCGATGTTATCACACCTAAAGACCTGTTGTCCAGGGCCCCTCTTAAGGTTCGCAAAAAAGAAATCTCTTTGCAGAAATCTTTCAAAGAAAGACTTGCTGATAAAGCCCAGAAAAAGAAATCGCATGTCTCTAAACGGACGACTCCTGGCACAGTGGATGAAAAGTCGCCTCCTCATATCGTCCATGTTGAAGGTAAACGTTGGATTAAGACCCTTGAAAAACAAAATGTGAATAAAAGAAAAATGTTAACTCGGCATTTAGCTAAAAAAGGGTCCAAATAGTTTGCTGAAAATTGCGCATTTGTCGGATCTGCATTTTTCCAATTGGGATTGGAATCCTTCGCAGTTTTTTTCCAAGCGGTGGCTAGGAAATCTCAATTTTCTATTGGGACGAAGGCGCATGTTCAGCTACGAAAGACTCTCTTCTTTGCCGGTGATCCTTGCCAAAAGCGGGATCACCCATCTTCTAATCACCGGTGATTTAACCACGACATCTTCACCTGCAGAATTTGAGAGAAGCCTTGCCTTCGTTCAAGACGTGGAAAAACAAGGCATTTCTGTCTTTTGTATCCCTGGAAACCACGACCAATATACGCGTAGCGCCTATAGGGACCGGCTCTTCTATGACTACTTCCCGTCTCAGTGGGATAAAAAATCCCCGTACAGCCTCAAAGAGCAGGGTGTCACCTCTTGCCGACTTTCTGCTGACTGGCATTTGGTAGGTCTCGATACAGCGCTGGCGACCTCCTGGTTTTTCTCTACAGGTCTATTTTCTGAGGCCGTTGAAAAAAATCTCTCCCAGCTACTGTCTTCTTTTTCCTCCCATGATCAAATCATTCTCATGAACCATTTTCCCTTCTTTCAGCATGAGAGTCCTCGCAAGAGGCTCGTGCGAGGAGAGGCTCTTCGCAAACTTCTTGAAAAATTTCCCCAAGTAAAAATTTATTGCCATGGCCATACCCACCGCCAGTGTCTTGCCGATTTGCAAAGTAGCCATCTTCCCATTGTTTTCGATAGTGGCTCTACTGTGCTTCGCAAGGGAGGGTCGTGGCATCAGATGGACATTCTTCCTCACCAAGTCATCACAAACGTCTATAGCTGGAAAGAAAGCCAGTGGGAGCCTAGCCGCCAGGAGACGTATGGTTTGGTATAAAAAAGGACTTAGATTCACCTGTACGGGCTGCGGCGCTTGCTGCTCTAAAGAACCTGGCTATGTCTGGGTCTCGCCTGCAGAAATCGAGCAAATCTCAGCTCATTTGAACATTTCGCAAGAAGAGTTTCTTAAGCGGTACACCCGCACTGTTTTTGGAAGGGTTTCGCTAAAAGAGAGAGTCAATTTCGATTGCGTTTTTTTAAAAGAGAACAGATGTCAAATCTATCCCGTACGTCCGCGGCAATGCCGGACTTTTCCATGGTGGAAAGACAACCTTGAGTCTCCTGCTGCTTGGAAAGAGACAGCCCAGCGCTGCGAAGGAATTGACCACCCCGATGCTCCTTTAATATCCCTTGAAACCATTCAGGGAGAGCTCCATTGACAAACGTTCTTCAACGCGCAAAAGCATGGCTTGAGGACCCCTATTACGATGAGGCCACGAAAGCCGAGGTTCAAAAGCTTCTCCAACACCCCGACCAACTGACCGACGCTTTTTTCACCGATCTTTCTTTTGGCACCGGAGGTCTTCGCGGCATCATGGGAGCGGGAACTAACCGGATCAATATCTACACCATTCGGAAAGCTACCCAAGGACTCGCAAACTATATTCAAAAAAAGGGCGACCCTGCCAAAGGAGTCGTCATTGGTTTTGATAGTCGGCTGCATTCTTCTGAATTTGCACGCGAAGCGGCCCTAGTTCTCATGGGAAACAAGATCCGTGTTTTTTTTATCCCTGAGCTGAGACCCACTCCTTACGTCTCGTTTGCCTGCCGCCATCTGGGAGCGCAGGCTGCGATCATGATCACCGCCTCGCATAATCCCAAGGAATACAACGGCTACAAAGTCTTTTGGCAAGATGGAGGGCAAGTCGTTCCTCCCCATGACACCGGTATTATCGCCGAAGTCGATGCCATCACGTCTCCTCAGCAAATTCATTTATCTGATTCTCCTGTCACCGATTGTCTTTTAGACGCGGCTTACTTAGAGGAGGTCGCAAAGCTTTTTCCTAAAGAGGATCGAAGCACTCTGAAAATCTCCTATACAAGCTTACATGGGACAGGCATTACCCTCATGCCATCGGCTCTTCAGCAAGCGGGATTTGCTTCTCCCCATCTCGTGGCGTCTCAAGTGGTTCCAGATGGCAACTTTCCCACCGTTCATTTTCCTAATCCCGAATATCTTGAAACTCTTAAGGCCGGGATGGATGATCTTATCCAAACCGGGGGTGATCTCTTAATCGCGACAGATCCCGATGCTGACAGGCTAGGCATTGCCGTCCAACATCGCAATACCCCGGTGCGACTCACAGGAAATGAGCAAGCGGCCCTTGCTGCTTACTTTCTTTGCCAACAAAAACTTCCTCAGCGACCTGCAATTGTGACAACGATTGTGACAACTGAGCTTTTAAAAGTGATTGCAGCCGCCTATGGTGTCGCTTGTATCGAAGTTCTGACGGGGTTCAAGTACATCGGAGAAAAAATCCATGAGTGGGAGCAAAAGCCTGATAGCTACAATTTTCTCTTTGGCGCTGAAGAATCGTATGGTTATCTTCTTGGTACCCATGCCCGCGACAAGGACGGCATCGTTGCAGGCTGTCTTTTTGCTGAAATTGCATTCAAAATGAAACAGCAGGGACGTACACTTGTCGATCTTCTCCATGAGATTTACGAACGGTTTGGCGTTTACCGCGAGCGGCAATTTTCATTAACCTTTGAAGACGGCAAAAAAGGACTCGATACGATCCACAACCTGATGAAAACGCTCCGCGCTACTCCTACGATTGCAGGGTTAAAAGTCACCGCTACGCAAGATTTCATGAAAGAGGGTCAAGGCCTTCCTTTGTCCGATGTTCTTCTATTCCGCTTAGAGGACCAAAGCAAGATCATTATCCGCCCCTCAGGAACAGAGCCCAAACTCAAAGTCTATCTGGCAACGCAATCTTCCGATCCATCTGTCGAGCAAGGATTACGCCAGTGTGATGCCCGTCTTGATTTTCTCACCCAAACACTCAAGGCAGCCCTGCAAGCTGTAAAATAAAATTTACATACCAATTAATTGCTTGGATGAAAAACTGATGGTGGTGCATACTCCTCCTCGTTTACTCCAACAAATGGAGACAATTTCAGGAAGGGAAGTTTATGTCGGTCAGTGGAATCTTTAGCAGAAATGCATGTCAAATTGCGAGCGGTGTTGTTTTAGGCAATGAGTTTGAAAAAGCATTTTTTTCTTTAAATTACATGTCTTTGGGGCGTCTATTTTGGATGGCTTTGACGGCAGACGAATTGCTTGCAAAGATGAAAACTTCTGTATTGCGTTCTGCCCCTCCTCAAGTCCACACAGCTCTCCGAGTAGGTGCTGCTGCAGTCCTGGTTTTGAATGGGATCAATTGGTATATGTGCGAGAATATAAATCCTAGAAAAGGATGGTTTGAAAAAATAAGTGCTTACACTTGGGTTTACTCTCACAGAGTTACTGTAATATTTTCAATTTTCCAATCTTGTGCAACAGCGCCAACTAAGGCCGTCACAGTCCTTGCCTCTGTAATTGTTGTAGTTTTAGATCAACAGAAAAAACTGGATGATAAAATCTCCCGCTTTTGGAAGCACACATCAGATAATTCCTACCTCGCATGGGGAATTTGGCTTGCGGATTTGTTTGCGCCTCCAGCTTCTTCGGGTCATCATCGTTTTTGGTTGAGATTCATTGGTTAATTTTGACTGAACGAGTACTACGGATTAAGGACTCAACTCTTGGGTACGCAAAATGCTGTAAAATGTTTGTTGTCAGCCTGTTTCATTTGTGCGCGGAGTTTTTCTGCAGCGTCACTGGAGTCTGACCGAGCGCCACATTCCTGAAGATTCGTAGTAATTATCGTGTTGCTTTCGTCTCGATACCAACCTGTAACAAATCCCATTCCTAACACCATTTTGCAGGTGATTTTACCTGGAATGTATTCCAGCATGGGCTGTACGAGTTTGGCACCAAACGCGTACATTTGAATAGTTCTCTTGGGAAGATCAATGGAGCCGTGTTCTAACGAAATCTTGCCTTCTTTTAACCAGGTTCTCCAAAAAGACGGGTTTGGTAGGAGGGTGGGGTAAATTTTTGCAGCTTGCATTTTCCAAAGTGATTCTGAGTCAGTCAATTGTTTAAATAATTGACAGACCTGGTTGAGTCTTCCTAAGGATTTGAGGTCAACATTTTGAAAAAGGCTGTCTAAAGCGGTAGGTTTTAGACTTGTTATAACAATCTGAAAAGACATGTTTACTCCTCTGCAATATTTACAGCAAAAGCTGCGACTTGATGTTCTCGAGAAAGTTGTGCTCACATAGGCGAATGGCGCCTTTGATCCCTTGTCGGAAGACGGCAGCGGAGGCGTCTCCATGGCATTTGATGATAATGCCTTCAACGCCGCACAAAATGGCACCGTGGGAGGCCGCTTGATAAAGGCGACTGTTGAGGGTGGAAATTTCATGCTTGAAGTGAGACGCCGTCTCACGAGAGGTGAGTTCTAAATAGTCTAAGATAAAGGCGGCGACACTTTCGGAGGTTTTGAGGAAGACATTTCCTGTAAACCCATCGGTGACTAAGACATCGATGTCACCATTGAACACAGCTTTTCCTTCGACATTTCCAAGAAAGGTCTCAAGGCCGAGAGTTTCTAGATGAGTGTAGGCTTCCCGCAATTGCGGGGTTCCCTTAGTAGCTTCCGTGCCAATATTGAGGAGTCCTACGGTCGGGTGGGCAATCCCGCGGCTTTTTTGATAGGCGATTCCCATGGCCGCAAATTGGAGAAGCTGCTGGGGTTGAAGTGTGAGATTAGCTCCGACATCGAGAACAGCCACTTCTTTTTTCTTTGTTGGGAGGAGTGTCAAGAGTGCGGGTCTATCGATCCCGGGCAAGGCGCTGAGGGTAGTTGTTGCAGAGAGTAGAAGAGCTCCTGTGTTGCCAGCAGTGACAAAGGCGTCAATCTGCTTGCTGTGCAATAGGGCAATGCCTTTGCAGAGAGAGGCATTTTTTTTTCGCCGGATGGCTAGCGCAGGGTCGTCGTCCATGTGGATGACTTCACACCCTTTAATGAACTGAAGAGAAGAATCTAATGCTCCTGCGACTTCATCAGAAGCGAAGATGACAAAAGAGGCAGTAACGCCTTCTTCAATCAATTGAAGCACGGCTGAGTAGAGATCTTGGGGAGGAGTATCCCCTCCCATGAGATCGATGCCGATGCGGGGCCCGTTAATCTTTTTCACCTTTTAAGATCGAGCGACCGGCATAGTGACCGCAATGGGGGCAGACGGTGTGAGAGAGTCTTTTGCCTTTGCAGTTGCTGCAGGTCATTGTATTTTTAGGTTTTTTAGCGTGATGGGCCCTTCTCGAGTTTTTTCTCGCATTGGAAGATCGATTACGTGGTACAGCCATTGTTCAAACTCCTTGAGTTAGGGGGAATTATAACAAAAGGGGATGTTGTTTTCTAGAGGAAATCAGAGAAGGGGGTGTGGTGGGGGGTAGAATTAGCTTTAGTTTTCATGAGTTTAGAGAGGAGATTTCGCTGGGGGCACCGCCCTCCCTGGCACTCTACAAACTGGGGTATCAGAAGGATGATTTCTTCGCGGACGAGATCGCTAAAATCAAAAATTGTCGATTCTAGCTCTGAGAGGGGGATTGTATGATAAATTTCTTCAGTCTGTAGGGGGATAAAAATCATCTCATTGCAGAGGTTACAAGGCATCATGACTTCGGTTTGGGCAGAGAGCTGTAAAATGAGGTGATCATCGGTGACGTAGGCCTCTCCCTTGAGATAGATAGGGCTTTTAAAGACGAGGTCTTGCTCTTCAATCTGGAGGAAGTCAGGAGGCAGGATATGCTCAATTTCATGGCGTTTGCCATCTCTGAGCTGTTGGGTGTGGAGTTTTAAAAGGCTATCCATAAGCTATAGTTTACTATTTTGGGAGACTTAATATCAATTGGGCAGCTTTAGGGGAGGCATTTTCTGAGCTTAGTAGGGATCTTAGGCTATGGCAGTCTTGAATGATTTTCTCACGCGCTTCAGGGTTTATAATTAAATTTTTTACTTCACGGTAGAGGGTTTCTAGAGTGAGGCTAGGTCCGATCAGCTCAGGAAAAATTTCTTTGTCAGCGATGAGGTTGGGAAGCGCATAATAGGGGAGAGAAATCCGAAAAATATAGCGGGCGACAAAGGTATCGAAACTAGAGATGGCGTAGGTAATGACAGTAGGGATTTCTTGAAGCGCAAGCTCGAGGGAAATAGTTCCCGATTTTGCGATGGCCAGTGCAGGCTTTATTTTTTTTAATTCTTCGGGAAGTAAAAGAGGGAGCTGGATCTTAGCTGATTGCATCATATCTAGAAGGCGGGGGCGGTATTTTTCTTGGGATAGCGAAACGACACAGCGGTGAGGAAATTCTAACTGGAGCTTCTGGATCAGCTGTAAAAAATAAGGGAAATTTTTCTCAATTTCGTGGGATCTACTGCCGGGAAAGAAGGCAATCAACTGAGGGTCATGGTTGGAAGAGGCAGTGATTTGATCAACGAGGGGATGGCCAATATATTCGACACGTAAGTGGGAAAAGTACGATTTTTCAAAAGGGAGAACAGAGAGGAGGAGATCGAGGTTTTTTTCCATGAGAGCAATTCGGCTCTTGCCCCAAGCCCAAACGGAGGGGCAGATGTAGTGGCAGATTTTTCCTTTGAATCCTTTTTTCTTAAGTGCCCTTGCCAAGCGCAAATTGAACCCCGGATAATCGATAGTGACGACAACTGGAGGGTTGGCTTGAAGGATGGCCCGGACTGTTTTTTGGAAGCGGGAAATAAGACGAGGCAGGGCAAGGAAGACGTCCATAAATCCCATGACCTGGAGCTCTTCCATCGGGAAAAAGAGGTCTATGCCAGCGGCGCGCATCCGAGGGCCTCCAATTCCCGCAATACGAAGTTTGGGATTTTGAAGATAAAGAGCTTGGAGGAGCTCGCCGCCGAGGTTGTCTCCACTCGTTTCTCCGGCGATGATAAAGATGTCAATCATGAGTATTTACCAGTAAAGAGCTGAGCCAATCAGCTCCCTGTTTAAAGACTGCAGAGGAGGTGCCGTGCCCTTTATGTCCGATCGAAGGGCCAATGATGAGCTCAATGGGAGAAGAGCTAATCCGTTTTTGATAAGCTGTTTCGGCAAGGGAGGAGATCCAATCAAAACAACTTTGAGTCCCCACGCGAGTGTCGCGATTGCCGATGTAGCAGCGAATCGCGCGGTTATAGAGTTGATCATTTAAATGGGTGAGATCCCACGGGTCAACGTTAGCGGCTTCAAATTCCTGAGCCTCTTTTAAGCGCGTCAGTGGAGCAAAGCCGAGGAGAGCAGAAATCTCAGGGATCGCGGCAGCGAGATGAGCTGCAACAAATACACCACGGGAAAGGCCCATGACACCCAGCTTGGTAGCATCGATGACTTGTCGCTGGATCAGATTATCAACGAACGCCTTTGCTTTTTGAATAAAATCTTGAATGACGTCTCTTCCGCTTTGGATTTCATCGGCCCAAAAACGGAGTGCTTCTGTGGGAGGAAGTAGCTCATGTCCAGGAAGCGTTAGGGAAAACACTCTTAAGGGGGAAGATTGAAGAAAAATAGCAGGCTGATTGTAGGGATCAAGGTGTAAAGAATCGTGGGCTGAAAGAGCCAAGTAGAGAACGGCAGGAAGAGGGCCCTCTTCTAGGGGAGGCCCCCTAAACAGGGTGATGTCACTCATGAGGGTGTCTTCTAGGAGACACACGTTTGTGAAACGACTGATAAGCTTGTTCCCACGATTCCCAAATGTGGGTTAACCCAGGCTCCAAACAGTTGCGAATGTTGAGGAATTCAAGAGCTAAGGGGAATTCAGGATCGCGAGGAATGCGAGGCCGTCTGCCAGCTCTTTTTTCAAAAGGAGTCATCCTGTATTGCGAGGTGAGTAAAGATGCGATCTTCATCTTGAGCTTGCGGGGGATCAAAAAGAAGGGTTTAAACAGATCTAAGATCACATCGTGAGTTTCTTGTTGAATTTCACCTAGGTGAGGAGTTTTTCCTCTGTCGAGATAATGAATCTTAAGCTGGTGCTGAAGAAAAGGAAATATCAGACAGCTGAGCAAAATACTGCGGTCTAGAATCTCTTCTTGCGCGCGGGAATCGACTTCTTGTAGGTAAGAAAAAACATCGCTCCCTTCAGGGAGGTCTAGAAAATTGGACAAAGCTGGCATCAAATGTTCTAAGAATCCGCTTTCATTCATCAGACGGATGAAAGGTGCAGAAGATCCCGATTCAAGCATGCGGAGAATTTCTTCTAAAATGCGTGCTTGGGAGCTTTTCATGATTTCCAATCGACATTCGGCTAAAGCGACTCTAGCTTCAGGGTCCACTTCAAATCCAAATCGAGCTTGGAATTTAATCAGGCGAATCATGCGGACAGGATCTTGTTTAAAACGGAGAAAGGGCTGCCCGATGGTGCGTAGGTAATTTTTCTTAAGATCGGAAAATCCTCCGACATAGTCAATCACGAGCTCGGTCGAAGGATCGTAAAATAGGCCATTGACGGTGAAGTCCCGACGCAGCACATCTTGTTCAGGAGTTCCCCATTCATTGTCGCGAAAGATCAATTGATCACTTTCATTATTGCCTGCGCGAAATGTGGAGACTTCCAATATTTTTTTTCCGCATCTGACATGAGCTAGCCGAAAGCGGCGTCCAATGAGTAGACAGTGGCTGCGAAACAGGGCTTTGATCTCTTCGGGTTTAGCAGAAGTTGAGATATCGTAATCCTTGGGCTGCCTCTTGAGAAGAAGATCGCGTACGCCTCCTCCCACGATGTAGGCAACATGGCCAGCTTTTTGCAAGTTACCGACGACCCTGAGAGCATCGGGGTCTACAGCATCTAAAGAAATTTGATGAACACCAGGTTCATAGTGGGTTGGATTCATAAAAGAATTATGGATTATAGCCTAACTTGGAGAAGTTTGTCGAGTTGAACAATTCTCTCCAATGATAATGATCAAGAATTCCTTCAGTTTTTCTTCCTAAGATGAGGTAAGCCAGGTAAAGCGCCTCTACGGAGGCCAACCCCCGATCAGGATGAGGGCAGTCGAGCTGGCGCCGAGGGTACGCCGTCTTATAATGGGATGGCAGACTTCTCAAAATAAAATTAGAGGGTAATGTTTTTGCCATCTTCTCGGCCAGACGCCAGGTGCCGTCAATCAGAAATAGCCCTCGCGAGGCATCACTCTCACTTAAAGGGGGAGCATCGATGGCTAAGGCGCAATAGTGACTCAGGTCGGGCAGGGGAGCTAATAAGGGATAAGATAAAAAGTGCATATCGCCTCGTCCCTCTAAGCCGCTGAGAGAACATTTTTTGAGATTTTCGCGGCGGTGTCTCAAAATAATTGTTGGCGGAAAGTCCATGATCATCTTATAGCCTATTATATATGAAGTGGCTGATCTTTTTCATCTGTTTTGGAATCCAGGCTCTTTTAGCTGAGCCGCGGGTTGTCGCGATCTTTGGAGGATCCTCTTGCCCTTGGTCAAAACAATTGCAAGACGATATTTGGGACTCTGCTGCATTTCAGACGGTTTTGGAAAAATCTGGCATTCAAAGAGAAATTCGAAAAGCTGCAGGCTCCGAAGCTGAAACCCCGATCTTGATCTTGCTCTCTTCGAAAGGAGAAGAGATAGGACGTCTGGGTTATTTAATTGTTCCCCCAGAAAAATATGGCGAGCTTTTCAATGAGATGTTACAGATCGACAAGATCAGTCATCATCTCAATCAATTGACAGCAGATCAACTTCTGATCCTTTATCGCAAGTGCCGCCTCTTGAACATGCAAGTGTGCGGGGAGAAAATCTTGGAAGCCGGCCTTCTTCTTGATCAAGGCGTTGATTTTCTGATCGAAAAATATACCAAAATTTGTAAAGACCATCCTCGTAAAGCTCATAAGATCAAAGAAGAGATTCGCAAGCGGAGCCCTTCTAACGCTTCTATCGAATGGCAGCTGGCGATGCTTACCTTTCAATCTCACCAAGAGAGGGGTAAAGAAGTCAAAGACGCTGCCCGGCCTCTCGAGAAATACCTACGCCGCTATGGAGATCAAGATCGTGACTCCCGCTGGAGATGTCATCTGATTCTAGGAGAATTCTACAAAGAAAAAAATCAAATGGAGAAAGCCAGGAGCCATATTCAACAGGCCATCGCTGATGCTCCACCTGAGCTTAAACAGATGATTACACCGTTAAATATCGATGAGTAAAGGAATTGTTGTTGGGTGCGATCAAGACCATGAATGGATGCTACCTTGGTGGTGGTCCCACTATACTCAGCACAACCGCTATCCTGTCGCTTTCATTGACCTTGGGATGTCGGCTTCTGCAAAAGAGTGGTGCCAGGCCCACGGCTTATACCTTTCATTACAAGCTCCCCGAAATTTCATTTATCCCAAAGTCTTGATTTCCCCAGAGCTTGCTGAGGGGTGGGAAAAAAAGTATGGAAAACAGGTGTGGCAATCCCGTGAAAAGCACTTTTATAAACCGTTTGCCCTCCAACAAACCCCTTTTGATGAAACCATCTGGATAGATCTTGATTGTGAAATCGCCGGGACTCTAGCACCTCTCTTTTCTAAAATCCACTCCCATTCGAAAATCGCCCTTGCCAGAGACTCTAACACTGAAGATTACACGACTAGAGTCGTTGCCTATCATCACCACTCTCCTCTACTAGCTCGGTGGACTGATCTATGTCTTCGTCAAAATGACCGGTTTTTAAATGATCAAGAGGCCTTAAGTTTTCTGATTCATGCAGAGGAGATCGAAGTGACTGAACTACCCAGCAAATACAACTGGACCATCCAGAAAGGGATCCACCTCGAGGCCATCATTCTTCACTGGGCTGGCCAGTGGGGTAAAGAGGTCATCCGCCGCGTCGTTAATTCGTAGGATCTAGCCAGCTAATTTTTGGATGAATAACCGGAATTTTTGCAAGTCCTTCTCAACAAGAGAGTAGTCGTTCTTTAATTTGTCCTGAATGAGGAGCAGTTCTTTTTCATCAAGCTCACAATCATAAGCATGACGGATGAAATGACGAAAAGCTCTGATTTTATCCAATAAAATTAAGCTTTGGTTAGAAATGACAGAAGGTCGTATTTTGGGGACTTCGGTATTCATCCGGGTCAGCATTTCTTTGTGAAAGTTGCCCATATTTTCAATATGATTTTCAAAGGCTTTTGCGATTTGCTTAAAGAGGTCTTCTAGAGCTGTATAAAATTGCTGGACTCTCATCGCAAATAAAAAACGTTTGTCGTAAACGGAGACGTTGACGGTGATGATTTCCTGATACATTTTTTCTATGAAAATAATTTGTTTATCAAAATATCCCAATAGAATCGCATATTTTTCCATAGCTACACTACCTTAAGTCCATTTGTTAGAACAAAATCCTGAAAATGGCATTTTTCGAAAAGGATGATTTCCACTTTTTTCCCAATTTGTTTTTCTATCTTTGCCCAAAATTCAAATCGATCACCTGCATAATTTTTTAATACAATATCTACATCAGAACGAGAAGAAAAGCTAAAAGGTTGCAAAATTGACCCGATCAAATAAACTTCAGTGGTAGATCCTTCAAATTCCTTTCTTAGGATTGCAGTGACTTGTTGAAGAAGATTTTTTCTCGTAGTTTCCTGCTCTTCTTTTTCTTGCTGCTCTTTCGCTTCTAGAAATCTTTTCGCCCCTTCATCATTAAATGTGTCTTTCGCCATATACCCATCGTAGATAATGAGGTTGTTTTATCAAAAGGATAAAAAACTTAAGCAGGGCCCATATGGAATGTATATGTGACGGCATTCATTTGGGTTGCATCGCTGAGTGTACGGGGAAGCTCGCCCTCCTTCATCACAGGCCTTGGCACGGTTAACAACGCTTCGGAGATGATTTTTTGGAGTTCTTCCGGCTCTGTCATTTTAAGAGCGCTCAGATGATACTTCATCGAACAGTGGTTGATGTAGTGGTTTTGAGTTTTTATTTTCACTTCGTCATCTTTGATTTTTTCGATTTGAACCGTATGTTTTTCAATGGTTTTTTTTAAATCCGAAATTTCTTGTAGTTTTTCGGGATCGTTTGAGTAGGATCCCATATAGTCTTCTAATGCCGACTTGTTCTGGGTTCCTTTCATGAAAGCAGGGGGCAGCTGATTGATCTGCTGTAATTGCATCCGGATATTTCTTGCGGGAGCTTCAATCTCAACCGATAGTTTTTGAATTTTATCAAAGAAACGCGGTTCTTGCAGGAAGGAAACAGCATCTCTCAGTGCAAAAGTCTCGCAACCATATCCTGTCTCTTGTCTATCTACCGAGGAGTAGTAAAATTCAGTTTTGTTCCAGTCGAGTTTACTATGATAGATGTACCACAAAATAGCACAGTGATCATCAGGGAGTTCTAGCTGCTCATTAGCCGCGGCTTTGACGGTGGTATATGCTTAAAAAAAGGGCCTTCCATGTGTATGGAAGGCCCTTAAGGGAAGAACCCCTACAAAGCTAGTGTTTAATGTCTATGCTTGTTGTTATATTTTTTGAGAGCTTTATGAGACGCCTCATCAGCTTTTACTAATTGTTTCATAACTTCTTTGCTAACGCCAGATTTCTTAGCTGCGGCCAAAGCATCTTTATCTTTTTGGCGAGTTATTTTTAGCTGATCGTGTTCGCTCAATTTAGCAGGTTGTGCAACTGGAGCTGGGGCAACTTCTGCTTTCACTTCAACAGGAGCTGCAGGTTGTGCAACTGGAGCTGGGGCAACTTCTGTTTGCTTTTTTGGAGCTTCGATTTTCACGATTTCTTGTGCGATTTCTTTTGGAGCAGGAAGTTGTGCTTGTTCAGCATTGGCTGCTAACACTTTTTGCGCAGCTTCTTGTATTTGAGCGTCAGCGTTTGTCTGATTCTCAATAAGTGGTAGGTCATTTTTTACATCTCTATTGTCAATAGCACTGATAGTCATATTTCCTCTTTTTGTTAATGTGAGTTATGTTCACGGCTAGTGTTATGCATTAAATTGCTGTTATTTTCAATAATATAAGTTATTAAAATAACTTATACTTAAAAATTAAATATTTAGTTTAATTGCAAGCGGTTTAAATTTCATTACAAAAAATAACTTTAATGAGTTCTTGGGGTATTTCAAAGAGGAAACAAGAGGGGGAAAGATGAATAAAATAACCCCCCCCCCTTTCAAGAAAGGTCCTTGTCTAAGTGGAGGGTCATAGAGCCATTTTTTTCTTAAGCTCCACCATTAAAGAGGCTTATCGGTGATGCCTATGGTGATGATGATGTCTATGATGCTTATGATGATGTCGCTTTGCAACCTCCTCTGTTTTTACTGCGACGACTTGAGCTGCACACGGCGTGAATTATTTCTTAAGCAAACGTTCAATCTGCGCCTTCCATAAAAATGGAAGGCGTTTTTCTTAAAATTAAGTAATACTTAATATTCTTAGCCCTTTTTTTGCCGCTGCTTTTTCAGCCGCTTTTAGGATTTTGGGAGGCAGTTTTGCTCTGTTATCCACGAAAACCTGTTGGGCAACTTCTTGAGTTTTACTTTCTTCTTTTGTTGAAGTCTGAAAACTGACGGGCTCATTCTTTGTTTCTTCGATTTTTGTAACCATATTGATCTCCTTGTTTATACAATATATTATACACAATATTATTATTAATAAATATATAATAGTTATTTTAAATTTCTTTCCAAGAAATAACTTTAATGAGTTCTTTGGGGATTTCGAAGAGGAAACGAGAGGGGTTCATGTTGATGTCTTTGCCGTACCTTTTCCGTTGGCGGGCCATCGAAAGGACAAGATGCTTTTTGGCGCGGGTCATGGCAACGTACATGAGGCGCCGCTCTTCTTCGAGACCTCCTTCTGAGAGGCTTCTTTCGTGGGGCATGATTTGATCTTCAAGACCGACTAAGAAGCAGAGGGTAAATTCTAATCCTTTTGCGCTGTGGAATGTCATGAGATTGACTTTATTTTCATGCCCGGTCTCCCGGCGTCTTTGGAACTGATCGCCGTCCAAGGAGAGGGTCTCTAAAAAGTCATGGAGGTTGGTGTATTCCGAAGAGGTTTGGATGAAGGCCTCGACGTTTTCCCATTTATAGCCCTGGGCTTTATCGCTTTTGACTTCTTCTTGAATGGCCTTTTTATAGTTAATGGTTTCAACAAGCCATCTGAGGGCATCGGGGAAGGGAGGTTGAGAGAATTTTTCACGGCCCTGTTCGATAATGGTCAGAAACTGCTGAATACCCGCAAGGGCACGATCAGAGAGATCCGCTTGTGAGGAGGCTTCTTGGAGGACTTTCCAAAGAGGGAGGTTGTGGGTCCGGCTTTGCTGGGTGAGTTTGTCGAGGGCCTGATCCGATATCCCTCGGCGAGGGACATTGATGATGCGGAGAAGTGCTTCTTGGTCAAGGGGATTGAGGATGATACGAAGATAAGCGGCTAAGTCTTTGATTTCGCTGCGTTCAGAAAATTCCGTTCCGCCAAAGGTCTGGTAGGGGATGCCTCGGCGCCAAACCCCATCTTTTTCCCAGGCAGCTTGAAGAAGAGCCAGCTCAAAGGGGCGGGCTAAAAGATTGGATCGGTAAAGAATGGCCATTTCAGACCACGGGATGTGATGGGTTTTGTGATACCAGATCATCCGCATGACAACCGAGTCGGCTTCATCTTGCTCGGTAGGAGCATGAAAAACCTGGATGAGGTCGCCGCGATCTTTAGAGCTCCACAGCTCTTTGGCATGCCGCTCTTCATTATTGCGAATCACCGTATTTGCAGCTTCGAGGATAGTGGGAGTTGAACGGTAGTTTTGTAAGAGTTTAATGACGGTCTTGGATTCAAATTGTAAGATATTTTTGATTTCAGCACCTCGCCAGCCGTAGATAGCTTGGTCGTCATCGCCGACAACACAGAGATTGTTGTGCTCTTTGCTAAGGAGCTGCGCAAGTCGGTATTGGATCGGGTTGGTGTCTTGGTATTCGTCGATCATAATATAGCGAAACTTGGTCTGATATTTGGTGAGGACCTGGGGGTGTTGTTCAAAGAGTTGCAAAGTCAGCGAGAGAAGACTGTCGAAATCGACCGCATTATAGGCTCGCATGACGGTTTGCAGACGGCTGAAGAGTTGTTTTGAGAGGGGATCTCCCTCCATCTCTTCGGGGGTGTGGGCTCGATTTTTTGCTAATGAAATCGCCTCTAAGGTAGGGTCCAAAGAGGGGAGGTCGCCGTCATGGGCCAGCTCTTCGCGCACGAGGTGGTTGAGAAGCCTGCGAACATCCCGTTCGTCGTAGAGGGTAAAATCTCGAGTATATCCTAGCTTGTCGATGTCCCGTCTTAAGATTTGCATGCAAAAGCTGTGGAAGGTGCAAAGAACCACTTGCCGGGCAAGCGCCGGGTCAATCATGGCTGCGACCCGTTTTTTCATTTCCTGGGCGGCTTTATTGGTGAAGGTGAGGCCTAGAATCGATGAAGGGGAGATATTTAAATTTTTAATGAGATAGGCAATGCGATGGGTGATCACGCTGGTTTTTCCGCTTCCGGCTCCGGCGAGGATGAGAACTCTTCCTTCGGTTGTGAGTATGGCCCTTTTTTGCTCTTCGTTTAACATATTAGAAGGGTAAAATCTTCCAGGAATTGTTGGAGGGTTGGAACTGTTCCCTCTTGTTTAGGAGAGACGTGCACGGTGGTTCCAGGAGCGAGCTTAGATTGGCTCAAACGGAACGCTTCGCGGGACCGCCTTTTGAATAGATTTCTCAAATGGGCGTCACCAAACCGTTTAGAAACAGTGACTCCTAAACGGTGACAAGGAAATTTTTCAGTTAAAACGTCAAAAACGACCGAATGGCCGGTAATGCGCTTACCGTATTTCTTCACCCGTCTAAATTCCTCCCGGGACCTCAGGCGCTTCGATCGGGAAAAAGAGCGGCTTAAGCCGACAGCTTTTTGCGACCGATGCGACGGCGACGGTTGACGATTTGGCGTCCCTTGGCGGTTTTCATTCTCTTGCGAAACCCGCATGTTTTCTGACGTTTTACTTTACTAGGTTGATAGGTTCTTTTCATAATTTTTTCTCGAAAGTGAGTATCTTACCTCATTAGGGTAAAAGGCTCAAGGAAAAGTTGTTGCAGGGAAATGTTCTTCCATCTAGAATAGCAGGTACTATTTTAAACAAGGCTAGCTATGAAAGTCAGAGCATCTATTAAAGCAGACCCCTCAAAAGGCGACAAAATCGTTCGCCGTAAAGGTCGTGTCTATGTGATTAACAAAAATGATCCTAACAGAAAACAACGTCAAAAAGGTCCTGGGAGAAAAAAATAATGGCAAGAAAGAGTTTGGTGGCAAAGCAGAAAAGACGCGAGCGGCTCGTTAAGTTAAAGTGGGATCGTCGGCAAATGCTGAAGAAGATCGTCAAAAACCCCAATAAAAGCGATGAAGAACGGCTGGAGGCGCAGATTAATCTCAATAAGCTTCCTAAAAACTCTTCTCCGACCCGTCTACGTAACCGATGCCAATTTACAGGCCGTGCACGAGGGTTCCTCCGTAAATTCAAAATGTCTCGCCTTTGTTTCCGCGAGATGGCCAACCAAGGTTTGATCCCCGGGATCATCAAAGCCAGCTGGTAGTCTTCTTATAATTTAGGGCCTGGAAATACAGGCCCTTATATCTTTATCAAAATGTTCCTTTCCCATTATACTGTGTTCATGAGGGAAATTTATGTACGATCAACTCAAGCAAATTGATACTAAGGAAGTCGAGCTTCCAGAGACTGTCTACATTCGCGACATTGAGACAAAGGTGTTTCAATCGATCGTTGTCCAATGCTTATTAGGGATTGAAGGAATCGCTTTGGTTGAAGGCAATCTGATTGACAGCCTATTTGGAAGAGAGCCTGCGGAAAGGATCACCGGTATCACAGTAGAGCAAGATCAAAAAAACCCCTCCATTCAAGTTAAACTGGAAGTGAACGTTGCCTATGGAGTTTGCATTCCCGAAAAAGCCGAAGAAATCCAAACCAAAGTCAATGAAGAACTCAGCCGTTTGACAGGGCTGCATGTGAGCCTAGTGCATGTGATTTTCAAAAACCTGATCACAAAACCAGCCCCTGCGATGACCTCTGCAAACGCCACTGATCATCACTACTCCGCTGAGTTTTAATGAGAGCTGAAAATCTTCTATTTTCCGCAGTTCAGTTTTTTTTAGTGTTGGTTTTTGCAACAGCGGGGTTATTTTTTATCGCTTTGCCATGGGCGCCACAGATTCGGTTTAAATCGGCCTCTTTTCTAGTTGAACAAGGCGCTTTTTTCATTCCTTTAGGAGTGATTTTGCTAGCGCTTGCACTCGCTTTGGGGATCGGTTTTTATTTTTTGCAAAGGCGGGCTTACCTGCAGATCAACATGAACCCTGCAGCCTATCTTGAAAAAGAGGTTCTACGAGGTCTTCTCGAGATGTATTGGAAGAAACGGTTTCCACAAGATTCTCTGAAGACGGACATCGTCTTTCATCGGAGCCAAAAAATCGAGTTCATTGCCGAGCTTCCCTCCTTAGATTCTAGCGTGATAGAGAAGCTATTCGAAGAGGTGGAAGAAGACCTAGGACAGCTTCTCGTGCATCAGCTAGGTTATCGCAAGGAATTTACATTTACAGCTCAATTCAAATAATTTCAACAAGCTGCTGCGAACCCTGTTTCCATACTCCAAAATTAATGAAAGACTGTATATCACGATCGGGTGAAAAGGAAAATTTTAATGGCTGGGTTAGCTGTTAACAAAATTTGGGAAACTCAATGGCAAACAAATTGTGTACCGGGTACACTATGGGCGTATGATTACGGGTATAAGCTCAATTCTTATGAGGGGGTCTTCTTTTGTAATGTCCCCGGTGCGTCAAGGCTTTCGGATTTGGGAAAATCTGAGCCTACATTCAGTAGGTAGCTATCGCACTATTTTTAAGATTGTGGGAGTGGCGGTGGTATTAGGGGCATTTGGCCTTGCGTTTAAAGCTTATAGAGCAAGAACTACTGGAGCACCTCCACAGGCTGCCCCAAGCACTACTTCTTCACCTAGACTGGTGTCAGAAGTACCAGTGCCATTGCCGTACGGACTCCAAGAATTTCAAGTTAAAAATTTGATAGATTATTTAACTCGTGTTTATAAGGTCTGGAGTGATCCAAAAAATCGTGTATGCCCCGATGTTCCTGATCCCCAGAAGCCAGTACTTGGTGCTCTGGAGTTACAGGAGATGTGCAAGAGCCCGCATGAGGTTTCAGGTATCCACGGCTGTCTTTTAAAATATGCACAAGAAAAAAGGATTATCCAGTCTTATGTACCGCTGAGATGCGGTCAGTTCCAGGTTGTGTTAAGCGAGGAATTCATCAAGGGCATTAGCAGCTAACGCACCTTGTTCTCATTTCTAAAAAAATATATGGAGTGTGTCTTTACTTTTCACTGAAAGCTGCGATATACTCCCGCAACAAGATGGGAGGGTTGTATGAGAGCAATCATAGGGATGTTGGTTTTGCTTTCAGCCTCTTTATACGCAGAGCTCCGCTGCGGTATTCCAGAGACGATTTCCCGAGGTTTGCAGGCGAATGTTTCTCCTGCAGTAGATGTTAATGAACGGGGAGAGGCGATTGCGAAGTGGATTTCCTACAACGGTCAACAACACACGGTAGCTGTTGCTCTCTGCGTCGGAGAAAGTGGCTGGAGTGAGCCTGATATTATTCCTGATTCGTGCCTCGGAAAACTCGGTGTTACTCTAGCTCGCATTGATGACCAAGGGACAGGCTATGTGATGTGGCATAGCAGATTTTTCCCAAAAAGCCTGCTCTATTTTTCTAAAAAAGATCCAGGGGATGTTTGGTCTAATCCTGTCTCTATTTTGACAGAGGAGGATCGTTTAAAACAGCCCTTCTTTGCATTTAATTCAAAATTTCAGCCTTTTATTTTAACCCAATATGAAAAAGATCACTGGGAAGAGTCGTGGGCTATCCGCTATCAGCCAGGCGAGAAAATGACTCGTAGGCTTGCAAGGCTTAACAGTATCAAGAGTCTGGTTTTCAATAAGCAGGGAAGCGGGTTTGCTACATGGACCTTTTGCCAAGAGCGGTCTGCAGAAAAATTTTCCACCTGCTTTGAGAATGTTCTACAGGCAGTTTGGACACAGGAAGGCGAAAGATTTTACCCCTACGTGACGATCTGTCAATTAGCTCTCGATTACAAACATGCTAAATATTTCGCTGCAGTGAATAACCAAGAGGGAGGCGCGCTCACTTGGTGCTCTTGGAAAGAGAGCGATTATCGTATTTTTGCGACGTCAGGAACTAAAAAAAAGTGGGCAGAGCCTTTATTAATAGCTCAGCTATCCACGTTGCCAGTCGAGCTGCAAATTGCCATCGATGATCAAGATAATATGGTGGCAGCCTGGATCGAGGAGTCTCAGCTTCGGGTGGCCTATAAAGATTGCAGCGAATCGTGGGGGGTGCCTATGACGCTTTCAAATCCCAACAAATTGTGCCAAGCGTTCAAGCTGGGTACTAATGAAGCGGGCCGCTTTATCTTAGCTTGGGATGAAGAGTGCAAATGTGGTGAGATCGTCGTTCATGGAGCCGATTTTGCACTGGAGAAATGGAATAAAACACAGCTCTCAGCGACAGGACAAAAATGCTGGGCCCCTGTTTTTGCGTTTAACTCAAAAGGGGAGGGCGTTATTGCCTGGATGACTTTTCTTGAGGGAGATTCTCATATTCAAGTGGCTAATTGGAGTGTCAAGTGAGACGTCTCCTACTCACTTATGTTCTCAAACCGATTTCGAGCATGTTCGATAGCCTTGTGCAATTTCTCGCGTAGGATCTCCTTGGATGGAAAGGCTGTCAGATATTCAGCAACATGAATGCCTGCCTTGCCCAGTTCTAGCAATTCGATCCGTTCTTGTTTTTTTCCAGCACAAAGAATAAGACCCACAGGAGGTTTTTCTCCAGGACTGCGTTCATATTTATCAAGCCAGCGCAGGTAGAGCTCCATTTGTCCCTTGTGTTCAGGCTTGAAATCGCCAAGTTTCAGCTCGATGGCAATGAGTCGTTTTAACCTCCTGTGAAAAAAGAGAAGGTCAAGGTGAAAATCTTCATTATCGACAGTGATGCATTTTTGCCTAGCAACGAAACAAAAACCCACACCTAGCTCTAACAAAAACTGTTCTAGCTCTCGCACGATTGCATCCTCAACGTCTTTTTCGACGTAGCGATCATTAAGATTTAAAAACTCAAGAATATAAGGATCACGAAATACAAGGTCAGGAGAGAGTTGATCCTCTTTGCGGAGAGCATCTAACTCGATCCGAGCAAGCAGCTCAGGCTTTTTTGAAAGCGCAGTTCGTTCGAAGAGCATAGAATCAATTTTTTTACGCAGGGTCCGTACATTCCACTGCTCAATCCGGCACATCTCTGCATAAAAATCTCGCTTAATAGCATCTTTGATTGGAATGAGTGCAATAAAATGAGACCACCCCAATTGTCGTAACAGCGTTACGACAATCTGTTCATCAGGGAAAACCTCAGCAAATTGCATCATTCTACGTAAACTTTTCTCGGAAAAGCTATTTCCATAGTCCATAACCAATTGTCGTGACAGCGTTACGACAATCTCGCGTCCATATTCAGCTCGCTCTCCTTGTAAAGTTTCTTTGCGAATCCGATGGCCAACACGCCAATAATTCATTGCAAGCGAGGTGTTTACAGTTGAGGCAATGGATTTGCGAGTCTGATCGATCATGTGCCGGAGATCTTCGAGAAGACCCTCGGGCAAGTCTGCCAAAGTAGATAGTGGCTTATGAAGGATCGATGGTATTTTTGTTGTCATAGAGCTCTCCTTAATGCATCGCAAGCGTTAAAACTAAACTTAAACTTGATATTTACGCAAGGTTAATTTCGCCTATCTGTAATGTAATGAGCTGGTTAAGAATATGGGATGGAGGGTTATATTGTCTGAGCAAACTTTTTGATTTGGGCGATATCTTTAGAGGTGATGCCGGGGACTTCCTTAAGAGCCTCTTCAGAGGCTTGTAAGATGCGCTGCAAGCTTCCAAAATGAGAGAGAAGCTGCTTTCTTTTGACAGGGCCGATGCCAGGGATTTCATCGATCAGCGAGGTGAGAGTTCTTTGGGAGCGCTTTTTGCGGTGGAAGCCGATCGCTCGACGGTGGGCTTCATCCCGAATCCGTTGAAGAAGAAAGAGGAGAGGGGAGTGGAGGGATAAGATGAAGGGCTCTGATTGACCTGGTCGGAAAACTTTTTCCCGGGTGAGCCCTTTTTCGTGTTTGCCTTCTTGCTTGGCTACTGACATGACATCTATAGTGGCGATATCGAGCTCTTTTAGCACATCCAGAGCCTGGGTGAGCTGTCCCTTTCCACCATCGACGATGATTAAATCGGGAAGATCGTTTTCTTCTTTAGCCCGTTTTAAGCGTCGAAAGACTACCTGCCGTAGAGCGGCATAGTCGTCGCCCTTGAGGATACCCTGGATTTTGAAAATACGGCCCCTTTTTTTGTCATATTTTCCATCGGTGAATGCGACCATCGAAGCGACAAGGTCGCTGCCGGAAATATTGGAGGTATCAAGGCATTCAATCCGCTTGGGAAACTTGAGAAGACCGAGGGTTTCTTGGAGATCTAACAGCATCTTCTCTGTGAGATCGTTTTCATCTTTTTCTTGTTGGAACAGCTCCTTTGCATTTTTTTCAGCAAGCTCTACGATCTGCTTTTTATCTCCTTTTTGCGGAGTTAGAAGAGAAGTTCCCAGGATCTCTTCTAAAAGATCGTGGTTCGGAAGCTTAAGAGGGAGTAAGATTTCGTGAGGGCGGGCCTGGCGCTCTTTGTAATACTGCAAAAGAAATGAGGCGTAGATTTCTTCGCTCGTTTCGGCAACTTCAGAAAATGTGTAATGCTCCGAGCCAATCAGATTTCCCTCCCGAAAAAACAGCTGGGCTAGCATAACTTCTCCGCCTTGACGGTGGAGTGCCAGGGCATCGCAGTCTTTGCCAGCTGCTCTAGCAACAACACCTCCTCCTTGAGTGATATGTTCAATCTGCTGGATCGTTTGCAATAAAGAGGCGGCTTTTTCAAATTCTAAAGCCGATGACGCTTTTTCCATCTCACTTTTCAGCTCTTTGAGAATCTTATTGTCGTGACCTTTCAGAAAATCCATCGCTCGATCCACGTAGGCGTGGTACTCTTCCGAGCTGCAAAAACCCACACAGGGGGCGATACACCGCTTGATGCCATAGAGCAGGCAGGGACGTGTGCGCCGTTTCAGTTCTTCATCGGAGCATTGCCTGAGAGGAAACAGCCGGGCCATGAGCTCGAGGGTCTGCCGAGCTGCATAGGCGCTCGTATAGGGTCCAAAATAAAGACCGTCTTTTTTTTGTTTCCCTTTCGAGCGGACTAGCTGGATCATGGGCCACGGGTGCTTATGGTTGATCATGAGGCTGATGAAGGTTTTATCGTCTTTGAGAAGGGCATTGAACTTCGGCTGATGTTTTTTGATTAGGGTGTTTTCTAAAAGAAGCGCCTCTTTTTCTGTTGTAACAACAATGATATCGATCTGAGAGAGTTCTGCGATCAAAAAAGGAATCATAGGCCTTTCATCTCTTCCAGGATGAAAATATTGTTTGAGCCGCTGGCGGAGGTTATTGGCCTTGCCGACATAGATGACCCCGCCTCTGGTGTTTTTCATGAGATAAACACCAGGCTCTGTCGAATATTTATCGAGAGTTTTAACGTCAAAAGAGGTCAAGCTGTTGGTCCTTCAGGCGCGGGGTTTTGCTAGGCTGCTTGTGAAGCTTGGCAAGGATCTGCTGGGCCCTTTGGATAACAGGAGCTGGCAGCCCTGCGAGCCTTGCCACATGAATTCCATAACTTTTGTCGGTTCCGCCGCGGATAATTTTGTGAAGAAAAACGATCCCTTTTTCCGACTCGTGGACTGCGACATTGAAATTAACAACGCCAGGAACCTTATTTTCTAATTCTGTCAGCTCAAAATAGTGGGTGGCAAAAAGCGTCTTGGTGCGTCTGAGATACTCAGCTACTGACCAAGCAATGGCAATTCCATCGTACGTGCTTGTGCCGCGGCCGATTTCATCTAAGATGACGAGGGATCGTTCAGTTGCATTGTTGAGAATGTTAGCGGTTTCACTCATCTCAACCATAAAAGTCGATTGACCTCGACTCAAATCGTCACTGGCTCCAATGCGAGTGAAAAGTTTATCGACGATTCCGATATGAGCTGATTTTGCTGGCACAAACGATCCGATTTGAGCCAGGAGCACGATTAAAGCGACTTGCCGGATATAGGTCGATTTTCCCGCCATATTCGGACCGGTGATGACATAAAGCCGCTCCTCAGAGTTGAAGAGGGTATCGTTGGGAATGAAAGTATCTCTTTGTAGTGAGGCTTCGATGACCGGATGCCGTCCCTCTTCGATTTTTAGAAAATCTTCAGTGCTCATCACAGGTTTTGTGTAGGAGTGTTGAGCTGCCACTTCAGCAAAGGCTGCGAAAACATCCTGCTGAGCAATTTGCCGCGCGGCCTCTCGAATCTGATCTGCGAATTTTCCGACGTCTTCTCTGAGCTCTTGAAAGAGACGGTTTTCTAAGAAGGTGATTTTATCTTCTGCTGTGAGAATTTTATGCTCGAACTCTTTGAGCTCGGGGGAAATGAACCGCTCCGTATTCACGAGGGTTTGCCTTCGCTGGAAGGCGAGTGGCATTTTATCAGATTGACCCCGGCTGACTTCGATATAATACCCAAACGCCTGGGTATAGCCTACCTTGAGGGTTTTGATCTGGACCTCGTCTCGCAATTTCGTTTGATAAGAGGCTAGCCACTCCTGGCTGTCGGTTTTGAGTTTCTTCAGTTCGTCGAGCTCTAAGTTATAGCCGGTTTTGAAGACGCCCCCTTCACTTAAGCGAAGAGGTGGAGTATCGACAATCGCTTTGGTAATGGTCTCAGTTAAAAGAGTTAAGTCCGGCAGAGGCTCCATTCCCAATTCTTGGAGCAGTTTTGAGAGCTGTGGTAGCGGCTCTAACGAGTAGCGTAGTCCCGCCAGATCGCGCGGCGATGCGTAGCCAGTTTCAATTCGCATGATGAGCCGTTCAAGATCCCGAATCTCTTTGAGATATTTACGAATGATCGCTCTTTTCACCGATGCCTGAAGAAAAATCTCCACAAGATCTTGACGCTTTTGAATCTCTTCAACGGAGAGCAAAGGGTGCAAAAGCCACTCTTTTAAGAGACGGCCTCCCATCGGCGTTGCTGTCTCATCGAGCAAGGCTAGCAGAGTCTTTCCTTTCTCATGAAGGGGCTGGGTGAGCTCCAAATGCCGCTGAGTGATCCGATCGAGTGTCATGTAGGTTGAAAGAAGATGCAGCTGAATTTTTTTGACATGGGTGAAGCTCAAATTGAGATCATCCTTGACATAAGTCATGAGCGCTCCCGCGGCATTGATCGCCACCGTCATCCCTTTCAAGCCAAAACCGTCAAGACTTTGCACCTGAAAATGTTTCAAAAGAGTCTCATAGGAGGACCGGTGATCGAAATGCCACTCTTCTCTCACCTGCAGCGTGCTGCCGAGTTGCTTTACTGCCTCTCCCAAATGTTTAAAGCACTTTTCTCCAACGATGATCTCCTTAGGACAAAACCGGCCCAGTTCGTCGAGTAGTGCCCCTTGTTCTTCAAACTCCATCACACGAAAATCGGCCGTCGTCAAATCCACAATTGCCAGTCCGTACATCGTGTTCACTTGAGCCAGGCATGCCATAAAATTATTTGATTTATCACTCAGGAGCGTTGAGTTGATCACGGACCCTGGTGTGATCATCCGAACGATCTCTCGCTTGAGTAATCCTTTCGTCGATTGAGGATCTTCCATCTGCTCGGCAATGGCAACCCGAAATCCCTTCGCTACCAGCCTATCAACATAGGTCTCGCACATATGTGCGGGGACTCCCGCCATGGGGGTTTCTTGTCTTTTAGTCAGCACCAAATCGAGCTCGCCTGCCACTACCACCGCATCGTCTTCAAACGCCTCGTAAAAATCGCCCAGCCGAAAAAACAGCAGCGCCCCCGCTGCCTTTTTCTTACACTCTTGCCACTGAGCCATCATCGGAGTTATTGTCATAATTTGCCGTGTTGTTCTTTGTTGATTCGGTAAAGCAGATGCAAGCTTAGAGGATCATCTTGCGAGATCTTTGTATGATGAAAATCGCCTTGTAAATCGCGCACCATTCCTATTTTTTCCATCACCTTTATTGAGCGATCATTCATGGGAACGGTGAAGGAGACAATTTCTTGAAGGCCATAGTTTTCAAAAGCAGCTTTGAGAACAGCTCGTGCCGCTTCTGTTGCGTATCCTTTGCCCCAAGCTTCATAGGCGAGCCGCCATCCAATTTCTATACAAGGCGTAAACGGAGCTTCAAAATCTTGGAGCTTAAGACCCACATAGCCGATGAATTTGGAAGAATCTTTGAGAACACAGGCGAAAAGCCCAAAGCCATGCTTTTTAAAATGAGCTTTAATGTGTTCAATCATGAGGGCAGTTTCAGACTCCGTTAGGGGCTTTGGCATCCACTCCATCACCCGAGAATCTTGATTCATCGCAGCAAAGTGGGCCAGGTCTTCTGGCCTCCATTCCCTTAAGATTAAGCGTTCCGTCTCAATCGACTCCATATAGTTGGCGTTTATATCACAGGGTATAGATTTCAAAAAATCACAATCCTGCTCCAGGTATAGAGAATCTGTATTAATGTAACCAACTAAAAATTGGTAACTTATATCTATATGTCAGAAAAACTGACAAAAAACAATCAAAAATGCTATCAATTAAATAAGATAATGTGGGAGAATATGACTATGAAACGGGAATTTATAGCTAAAAAAATCAAAGAAGCTCGTGAAAACTGCCATCTATCACAACAAGAATTAGCAAGACTTATGGGCTGGAAAAGTCACGCTTCTATCGTAGCTATCGAAAACGGGACCCAAGACATCAAAACTTGGGAACTTCTCAAGCTAGCTGATATTTTGAAAGTTTCTCCTGAGGCGTTATATCGTGAAGACACTCAGGGTATTGCAGCTCATCCCGTGATATTGTGGCGAAAAAAATCCGAAGATCCCAACACCGTTGCACTCGAAGAGCAAACTATCCTCCAGCAATATCAAGATTATCGTCTGGTGGAAAGGCTAACGCAACACTCTTCTTCATCCAAGCAGCTCCCTCAAGAACCTTGTGATATTGCATCTGTTGATACCGATTGGGCTAACCAGTTAGCTGATAAAATTCACCGGGAATTCCATCTTGGCGACTATCCTGCCGATTCTCTGGCAAATTGTCTTGAAGAAGACTACGGTGTGCTGTTATTAAGTCGGCCATTATGTAACGGCTCTGCTGCTTGTAGTCGTAATGAATCTGGCACAATTGTTGTGCTCAATGAGAAAGAGGTTCCTTGGAGACAGGGATTTAACCTAGCTCATGAACTCTTTCATCTCATTACTTGGAGTCCTACACTCATTGAGCAAACACAATCCGATAAGGCTTTATTTCGTAAAAACGAAAAACTAGCCGATGCCTTTGCAGCAGCGCTACTTATGCCATCCCAAATGATTGATCTAGATATTCGCGGTTATAAGATCACCTACTCTCTCATTGTGGCTTTAGCGATGAAATATCATGTTTCTAAACAAGCTATGCTATGGCGGTTATGCTATTTACGATTTATTGACCGTAAAGCAGTCGATAAAGCTCTTGCCGATAAAGAATTTAAAGAGCTTGATCGTTCTATATTTAAACAAGCTTTTGAATCATTCCAACCATTGGGAAATCGATTCATGCGCTTTGCCTATCTGGCTTATGAAAAGGGACGTCTTTCTAAAAGTCGCTTAGCTCAAATGTTGGGTATTAAACTGCGGGAAGTCGATCAATATCTATCAGAAAAAGGGTTTTATCTGACGAATGACAAAGAAATCGAATTATGCGGCATTGAACGACAAGCTCTCAAAGGACTTTATGCTTGCGATTGATGCGGGGGAAAAAGAGGCTTTGGCGATTCTTATCTCAAAAAAATATAAAGACTATTTTTTTACCACTGCTGATAAGGCAGCAGTTAAAGCTCTGGGGATACTTGGAATAGGTTATAAAGGAGTGTCGGTAGAAGAACTTTTAAAGAATATCAGTAATCCAGCAAGCCAAAAAAAACTTTCAACACAATTTACAAAGGCATGGTTTCAAAAAAATGTCGCAGAGGGACTAAGCGAACAGAATTTATGGGTTAAAGCGCGATGACTTATTCAAATGTGATAGAAAGGTCTACAGAAAAGCATAAGTGTGGACCTTTTTATCAATATTTGATCGTAAAAAATATTTTTTAATTTAAAAAAATCTATTCGGGAAAATCCAAAGGGCTGCTATACTCCTTTCAACTTTAAAATGGAGTATTGAGTTTATGGCTGCTATTTATCCTGGTGTTATGGGTTGGTGTATCGGAAGCGTTTTCTCATACTGCACTAGCAGACATTTCATCCCGTCAGTTGATCCAAAAATTGCATCAACTACGATCATGTGTACTCATATATTTTCGTTGGTAGTGAGTGGTGGCTTTTGGATTTATTTGGGAGAGCCTATATTTAAAGAAACCCCTAGTGATGAAAGAGCAAAGAAGCTCTTGTTAGCAGCACAACAAACTGGTGTGCTTTCCAACCTTACAGCCGCTTTAACAATTCTAGCTTTGAGATCTTTAGGACAACGCTTCCATCTGCGAACGCCACCTGTTTTAGAGGCTTTAGGGCTTTACTACTCAACACGGACAATTATCACTGTTTGTGACAAGACCATTCAGTGGATGATGCCGCGTTCAAACTCGGTCTAGCCCAATAAATGGGGATGATTTATTCTGGTTTTCATGCCCCTGTATACAAAAGACAGCCTGGATCTTTTACGCCAAAGGATTGATTTGGCTGAAGTTGTGGGCGCTCATATCGATCTAAAAAGAGCGGGGGCTTCGTTTAAGGCGCTATGTCCGTTTCATGAAGAGAAGACACCCTCATTTATGATGCATAAGGGAGATACGCATTACCATTGTTTTGGGTGCGGAGCTCACGGAGATGCGATCGGTTTTTTAATGAACCATCTGAAGATGGGGTTCATGGAGGCTGTCGAAAGTTTGGCAGAGCGGTTTGGGGTTGTTCTGGAGAAGGAAGAGGGGAGTGAACCGACAGGGCCCTCCAAGACGCTTCTGAAGGAGGCGGTGCAGCTAGCATGTCGTTTTTATCATTTTATGCTTTTGCAGACGGAAGAGGGGCATCAGGCGCTTGAGTACCTGTATAAACGAGGAATCGATCTCGATTTCATTCGGCGGTTTGAAGTCGGTTTTGCGCCGCGCTATAAGAGTCCTCTTTATAAGTTTTTAAAAAGCAAAGAGCTTTCGGATCAAGTGTTGCAGGCGGCAGGGCTTCTTGTGGTAGGAGAGGGGGAGGCTAGGAGAGATTTTTTTTCAGATAGGATTATGTTTCCGATTCGGGATGGGATGGGCTCTGTCATCGGCTTTTCGGGGAGGAAGTTCAAAGAGGAGACGTTTGGAGGCAAATACATCAATACGCCAGAGACTCCTCTTTTTAAAAAGTCACAGGTGCTATTTGGACTCAGTTACTCTCGTAAGAGGATTACCAAAGAGAAAAAAGCGCTGATCGTCGAGGGGCAAATTGATTGCCTTCGGCTGATCGGAGCGGGGTTTGATTTTACGGTCGCAGGGCAGGGGACGGCATTTGGGGAAGGGCATGTGAGGGAATTGATTAACCTCGGTGTAGAGACGGTCTATCTGGCGCTAGATGGTGATCTTGCGGGGCAAGATGCCGCGGTGAAGATTGGAGATTTTTTTCAAAAAAAGGGAATCGAAGTCGGTGTGATCAAGCTTCCTGCAGGGCAAGATCCTGACACGTTGCTGCGAGAAAAGGGCCCGAGTGAGTTCACAGCTTTGCTAGAGCAGCCGACCGATTATCTCACGTTTTTAGTTGAGAAGATGTCCCAAACGATCAAGCTCGATTCTCCTTCGGGGAAAAACAACTTAACTCAGCACATTGTTGAAAAAATCCGTGCTTGGGAACATCCGGTGATGGTTCATGAGAGCCTGAAAAGACTAGCAGAGCTTGTCCAAGTGCCAGAGGATCTGATTGGGATCGGTGTGCTTCAGCCGGTGGTGGTGAGAAGGCCAGGGCGTCTGACAGCCGAAGGAATCGATCCTGATAAAATTTTAGAGGCGGATCTTTTGAGACTTCTTTTCATGGCAGGGGAAAAACTTCAGAAGTTGATGCCAATTGTTAAAGCCAACCTTGTGCCTGATCAGTTGAGAGTGAGTGTCTGCCAGCGGCTTTATCAACTTTTTCTAGAGGCCTACGAAGCGGGAGCTCAAACGGATTTACTCACTTTTGCTGCTGGACTTGAAAAAGAAGATGAAGGGGACCTCATGCAGGAAATGCTGAGTCGCAAAATTCAAATAGAAAAAATTGAAGAGTCGCTTGTTCTCACGATCCAGCGTATACTTCAAAGAAACTGGATGGAAGAGCGGGAAAATATTAAGCTTCAGCTTCACAGTGGAAAATTAAATGAGGAAGAGGCTCTTGAACTGGCTAAGCAGTTTGATCAGCTCAAGCGCCGGGTTCCTGAGGTGGTAGTACCTTGAACACGCTGTTTTTTTCGGTAATAATTGCTCTGACCGACAGGCATTCTTATTTGTTTCCGTTTACATTGGACAGTTTGATGATTCAAGAGGGCGGTGTTCCCTTTGAAGTGATCATTATCGATGGGACAAAAGAGGGGGCTTCTTTGCAACATTTGCCTTTGGAACATGTCACAGTGCTCCGTGCCAAAAGCCTTAACCCTTTCGCGATGTTCAACGAGGCTCTAGCCCTGGCAAAAGGAATGTATATCCACTTTCTAAATCCGGGTGAGTTTTATATCGCGAAAAAGACGCTTGCGTTTATGAAAAAAATGATCCATGCACACGATTTCCCAGATTTATTGAATACGGCTTGGATGATTCGGCATAGTTTTGGGCAGCCGACGGTGGATACAGACCCTTTGCAGCTTTGTGATTTAAAAAGAGCTCATTTGCCGACAAGTTTGCAGCCTTTTTGGCTGAGAAAAGACTCCTTGTTGATGCTAGGAGGATTTCAGGAAAAATATACTATTCAAGGGGGATATGATTTAATTTGTCGCTATTTCAAAGCGCCGACACTCCGCAAGGCTTTCGTTCGTCGTATCATGACCGATTATGAATACCGAAAGCCTTCTTCTAAGTGGATTTTTCATCAGTGGCTAGAGACGTTTTGGATTTCCCTTGTCCATTTTGGTCCCTCGCTTTATCTCCTGGGCTGGTTGATAGAAAATGCGCTCAGACTGATGCGGTTTTCATGGAAAATCTTTTGCTGTGCTTTTTGGAAACATCATGTCGCCTATTAAAATCATCATTGGGTTATTAGGATCTTTGTCTTTGGGAGCGGCCGCCAATCAGCCTGTTCCACCAGCGGGTGTTGTTGAGCGGCAGATTGAGCAAGAGTATGAAGGGCAAGAGGTAGAAGCGCAAAAGCCAGTGCCTCTTTTGGAAATCGATATTCCTGAGAAAAAACTTGAGTTGGGCGGCGAAAGGGTATTGGTTCGGAAGATCGAGTTCTCTGGCAATACGGTGGTCTCTACAAGGATACTCACGCGCATCACAGAGAAATTTCTAGGGCAAGAGCTGTCGATGCAAGAGATTGGGCAGCTCTGTGAGACAATTCAATCGAAATATGCAAGGAAGGGATATTTTTTAGCTCGGGCCTATGCGCCTCCACAAGAGATTCGAGAGGGGACGCTGAAGATTGAGATCATTGAGGGGAGTCTAGGTGAAGTCTCTGTGATCGGCAATCGGTATTATGGGGCAAAGTTTATTGCCCGTTATTTTGAAAAATACCAAGGTAAGCCCATCAATTACGACGACATCATCAAAGCGCTTCTTTTGCTAGATGAAAATTCAGATCTGGATGTAGGAGCAGTTTTTAAAAAAGGATCGGCATTTGGAACGGCGGATCTAATTGTGCATGTCAAAGATCACCGGCCTATCCATCTCATGGCAGATCATAACAATTTTGGATCGGATCATACGTCACCTCACCGGACGGGAGTCCGTTTTGATTGGGGCAATATGATTCTAGATGGGGATAAGTTAACCCTAGTAGAGGTTGTCGGCTCCCCGATCCCGAGTCTCGATTTTACAAATGGAGTCTACCATATTCCGATCAACACCTATGGCAGCGCGTTTGATCTTTCATATCTGTATGCCAATTTCAAGACGGATAAAGTCGATAAGACGAGATATACGGGTCGCTCCCACATTGCCACTTTAAAGTTTTCTCAGGCTCTTCATCGCACGCGTCGGTTAAATACCGATGTCTTCACAGCGTTTGATTATAAGCAAATTCAAAACTTCGGAAATGGAATCCAGTCGTCTTATGACAAGCTAAGGGTTTTGACAGGAGGTGTGCAAATCGATTATATCGATGGATGGAAGGGAAGAAACCTTTTTCAGGTCTCTACTGGGATAGGGATTCCTAATTTTTTGGGAGGTGCGCCTGTGCATGACAAACACGATAGTCGCGTTCAAGCAGGGGGACGCTTTGTCAAGCTGAATGGGAAATGGCAACGGCTCCAAAAGCTTCCCTGGAACTGTTTTTTGTTTTTCAACACCCAAATGCAGTATAGCTTTTATAAACTTCCTCTTCCTGAGCAAATTTATATTGGCGGTGTCGATACAGTTAGAGGATATCAATTGGCATCAGGGATTGGAGATCATGGATTTTACGCCAATTTTGAACTGAGATTTCCCCCTCCTTTTCTCAGAAATAGAAAGATCCCTTGGACGCAAACCACCTGGGGAGAGTTTCTTCAATTCGTCGGTTTTTGTGACCATGGACAGACATTTTCTCATGGACAAGACATTTTACGTGAAATTGGTGTAAAACGTGGTAAAAACGTTCGGGAGAGAGTCCATTTTGATCGCGCTGTTTTAACGTCTGTAGGTCTTGGCGCTCGTTTATACGGTCCTTGGAAGTTCGAATGGAGCTTCGATGTAGGCTATCCTTTGACCGATCAACACCGCTCCTCTGAAACGATTGCCTATTTTAGGGTCGCATGGAATATTCTCTGAAGTGGGTGATCCCTTTAGCTTTTTTAAGTGGGCAACTTGTTGGGCATGGGGAAAATCCCGTCGCAGTTGCTGGCGATCCTACTTTTGAGTATCCAGACTCTAAAACTCAAGTGATCCATGCTCCCGATAAAACAGCGATCAATTTTAAAAAATTTAACATTGCCAAAGACGAGACCGTCAGGTTTGTTCAACCTCATCATCGATCATCCGTTCTTTGCCGTGTTACTGGAGGCCAGCCGTCGCTGATCGAAGGGATTTTGGAGGCTAATGGCCGTCTTCTCTTGGTGAACCCCGCGAGCATTGTTTTTCGGGAGACGGCTCAAGTCCGCGCAGGCTCATTGGTTGCATCAACCCTCGACATCAAGGATGAAGACTTTATCAAGGGTAAATCTCGTTTTTTTCTTCAGTCAAGCTCGCAAGATAGTGTCATCATCAACCAGGGAAATATTTCCGCAGAACAAGTCATTTTCATGGCCCCTCAGATCGTGAACTCGGGAGTTATCACAGCGCGTGCCGATCACATCGCCTTCTTGGGTGGAGAGCTCATCACGTTAGATTTCGAGGGCGACCATCTAATCTCTTTTGCAATTGATGTGCCCCTTAAGACAGGATTTATTGAGCAAGGAGGTCAGCTGTCGGCACTCCAAGGCGATGTCCATGTCAAGTTGAGGGTCGCAAGTGAGCTGATCCGCAGTGTTGTCAATGTGAATGGTCTCATTGAAGCCTCTTCAATCCAAAAAGAAAACGGCGTTGTAAGGTTAGTGGGAAACATCGCAGCCAAAAATAAGATCACCTTGGAAGCTGAGCACAAGCTGCATTGGCAAGGTGGAAAGTTTGAGGCTGGGGGCGCTGAAGTCGCTTTCAGAGCAGCAGACCTCGTTTTAGATAGTCCTGTGATAGGGCCTTTTAAGTCTTTGTCGTTCACTGCAAAAACGATCGACCAAAATAGCTTAGTCAATGCAAGAATGGCACCCGTAGTTTATGAGGCCAGCCAAATTTATCTGGGTGGTGATGTGAGTACAAGCAATAAAGATATCACATTTAAAGGTGATGTGCTTATAGACAATCAGGTGAAAATCATCGGAGGGCATAGTAGTGGGGGAAAAATCACTTTTACAGGAAGATTAGATGCTGATCATCCAACTCGCCTTTTGGAAATCAAAAATGGAAAAGGGACACTAGATTTTCAAAAAGAGATAGGGGGTAGAGGGCCGCTTGGCGAACTGAAAATCATCGAGACTGGCAAGCTTTTAATGCCGAATGTGGGAAATAAAAACCAAGCAGGGGTCCAGCATCTCAATATCAAAAATAGCTCATTATATCTGCACGAGACTGCGACAGTGCACGCTAATCAACAAACGTGGAATAACGTTCAGATTTTTCTGAGAGAGGGCAAAACGGCGACTTTTCTCTCTGATAGTCAACCGATGACGTTTGCAGCGGATTGCAATCTCCAAATGGAGCCGCACGCGCAAGTTTTTTTTGAGGGAAAGAAAGGGGGGATTGAGCTTCCCGTCATTTTAGGAGATCACCGGCAACCCATTACTGTCAACGCGGGCCAAGGGAGTGTCAAAACCAATCAGATGCTCGGTAAGCTAGGCGAACTTCGCATCCAAGGTCGTGAAATCATATTAGGAGGGAAAATTGCCGAGGCAGGTTCTATTTTCATGGAAGCCGATCGTGATATTCATTACTCTAGTAAAGACGCCATCGTATCTGAGGGCGATGTGATCCTCAATGCTAAGCACGGAATGATCGGATCGGATGAACTCCCTATTCACGTGACTACGCAAGGCCGTTTATATGTTGGCGCGAAATCGATGGCTTATCTTGATGGCAATTCTGCTGACGGCTATCCCCACGTCTATGCTAAAAATCCCCCTCCTCGTTTGATTTTTCATGGACATGAGGTACAATACCTTTTGATCGAAGAAGTGTTTGCAGAAGAAGAGCAATTGATGTCACTCATGCCTGATCTATTTCATGTGATCCCTGGAGGGTTCATTCATAGTCTCATGCTAACTCCCCGTAGAGCTCCCATTTATTATAAGTCCAATTAGATGGAAGACCTTATCGTGATTGGCGCAGGAGCCGCCGGGATTTTTGCCGCTCTTGCAGCCCGAGAGTCAAACCCTACAGCTTCAGTTCTTGTTTTAGAAAAAACCGCTGTCCCTCTTGCTAAAGTCAAAGTGTCCGGCGGTGGGAGGTGTAATGTCACTCACGCCTGCTTCGAGCCTCGCCTCCTCATCCAAAATTACCCTCGGGGGTCTCAAGAGCTTTTAGGCCCTTTCACCCGTTTTCAACCACGCGACACCATCGCTTGGTTTGAATCCCGCCAAGTCTTACTGAAAACCGAACCCGATGGGCGGATGTTTCCCGTGACCGACCGCTCCGATACCATTATCGGATGTTTACTAGGAGAGGCTAAACGTCTCGGCATTGAGGTCCGTTTTCGACAGCGCGTCGAAAAAGTGATCAAACAAGAGACCGGTTTTGAGATTCATCTCAAAGAAGGCTCTCCACTTCGTTGCTCCCGACTCCTTCTTGCCACCGGCAGCAGTCCCGAAGGGACTGCCTGGGCACAGCACCTGGGCCATACCCTCCAGCCACCCGTCCCATCACTTTTCACGTTCAATGTGCCGACCTCTCCGCTCAAAGAGTTGAGTGGGATCTCCGCCCCCGCCGTCCGAGTCTCCATTGCAGGGACGTCCCATGTTCAAGTAGGTCCGCTGCTGATCACTCATTTTGGGTTCAGCGGCCCTGCGATTTTAAAACTCTCCGCCTGGGGAGCGCGTGACCTTCATGCCATGAACTACCGATTTGATTGTCTGATGGACTGGGTTCCTCATCTCTCCCTCAGCGCAAAGCTTCAAGTGCTGCTGCAGCTCAAAGAAAGGGTGCCTCAAAAAACTCTCCTAGCCCTAAACCCTTTCTATTTTTCCAAAAACCTCTGGAAAGCTCTTGCGGGCTCTTCGGGAGACAAGCTCCTTGCGAACCTCGCAAAAAAAGAGATCCAAGCGTTAGCTGAAAAGTTACAAGCTGACAAGTACTCTGTTGAAGGGAAGACGACTCACAAAGAAGAGTTTGTGACCTGTGGAGGCGTTACCCTCAAAGAAATTGACTTCAAGACGATGCAAAGCAAAGTCTGCCCGGGCCTCTACTTTGCCGGTGAGGTTCTCGATATCGATGGCATCACCGGCGGCTTTAACTTTCAAAATGCTTGGACGACAGGCTACCTTGCAGGAACTGCGGCGTTAAGCATCCATGGGCGGCGCTGAGGGCGCCTGACCTTTATATTGGGGTTGATTATACTCGGGATAATAGCTTGGATAGAGGGGACGTGGCTGATGATCACATACCATCTCCTCATCATAAAAACGCAGCTCATTCGTTAAAATCCAATTTGCGTGTCCGTTGTGGGTTTTACCATCGCCTCCGATCCGTTCATAATTTTTTCGAATTGTTTTATCGTCGCTCGAATGAACTCCTGCATTAATGGCAGCCAAAGCCAAGGAGGCAATGACGATCAGTTTTCCTGATGGAATTAAGAAATGAATGCCCAAGACACCTCCTGTCACAAGAGCGGCGCCACCGAGGGTTGTCCCAACAGCCGCGTAAAAATAGTTCATGATTTTACGGGCTCTTAGATTATCGATGTTTTGTTGGCATTGCACGAGAGCTTGAAAAGATTTTTTTAAAGGACTCTCGGGCATTTGCTTAGTAGCTTCATAAACACTCTGGGTATACTTTGCTGTTTCTTGGTAGCGCATAAAGGGTTCGTAATTTTTGCCCGTGAAAAATCCTCCGATGATGACGGCAAGACCACCTCCGATCACCGCCCCGGTTGCTGCGCTTTCTTTTTTCTTTTTTTCTTCTTCCTCTTTTTTGGCTTTTAATTCGTCTTGGGTTAGGGGCCGTGAGGGTGGAGTTGATGAAGATTTTTGGACCACCGAAATGACTAATTTAATTAAATCAATCAAGAGTGAGTGAGTTCCCCAGTTCCAGCTGTTGTCGGTATAGTTCAGGATAATAGGCCGGTAACCTCCCTCAATCTCTTTTTTTTCAAAACTAGCTTTTATGGCTTCTTCATCGGCTTTGGCTTGAAGGTACGTGCCCGCATCGTAAAGGGCCGTTTGTACATAGCCTTCGATAAAGGGTCTGCTCAGTAATTTAATGTCATTAGGTGCCATGGAAATCTCCTCCTTAAAAATTTGTTTATGTGCCAGATATTTTACCCGAAGAAAGACTTTTTTGACAGTTAAAAAAACAGGGCTTGAAGGTATTTTCCCAGACTGATAAAGTTTTGTCTAAAAAAAGGTTTATTATGTTAGTCAAGGGCATTTCTACCATTGCGATTATCCTAGAAAATATCTGCCTCACTCGCCAAGAGCACGATCAGCGTTCTTTCCAAGATTTTGTTCTCCGTAGGATTGCGGAGTTATCAGATAGCAGAGAGGAAATTCAGAAAAAAGGTGAGAAAATTCTCCAAACTCCGTATAACAAAGTTCTATGAACTTGCCCTTCTATCTGACCTTTATTCGTGTTGTCATGAGCCCTGTCTTTTTGGTGCTCTATTTGTATGGAGCTTCGTGGGGTATTCCGACTCCGGCTGTCCCTTATGTTCTTCTGGGGATTATGCTCATCTGCGAGTTATCCGATATTTTTGATGGGTTTTTAGCAAGAAAACATAATAAAGTGACCGCTTTAGGAAAAGTGCTCGATCCGATGGCCGACAGCATGTTTCGTCTGACGGTTTTTCTGAGCTTCACGCAAGGAGTCGTCCAGATTCCCTTGCTCATGGTCTTGATCTTCTTTCTCAGAGACGCCATTGTCAACTCTTTAAGAACGCTTTGCGCCCTTCAAGGAGTTGCTTTAGCTGCCCGCTTAAGTGGCAAGGTGAAAGCGGTTGTGCAAGCGACAACGGCATTTTTCATCTTGATCTTGATGATCCCGTATACCTCGGGATGCTTGGATTTTTCTTCTTTTTACGCGATGTGTTTTTATGCGACTGCAGTTGCGGCGCTTTATACCGTCGTCTCCGGGGTAGAATATCTCGTCGCCAACTGGAAGCTTATCCAGAAAGCTTTTTCTCACTCGTAGAGTAGATTTTTAAGTAGGCTTCTGCTGAACGGCTCCAACTAAAGTCGCATTGCATTCCTTGTGTCACAAGAGTGTGCCACTGAGTGGAGTTGTCTTTGTAAAGTTTCAAAGCGCGATCCAGCGCCCAGTCGATGCCTAAATTGTCTGGAAAATCAAAGACAAAGCCATTTCGTTCACTGAGAGGTTTTTGGGAGGTCTCAATATCAAAGATCGTGTCGATCAGCCCTCCGGTGCGTCGCACGACGGGGACGCAGCCGTAGCGGAGTGCAATCATCTGAGTGAGCCCGCACGGCTCAAAAAGAGAGGGAATGACAATGATGTCGGAGGCTGCGTAGGTGAGGTGAGCAAGGGCCTCGTCATATTCAAGATGGATGAACAGATTTTTCGTTTTAGCAAACTCTTTTTGCAGCGCTTGGAACTCCGCAGCCATTTCAGGGAGGGGAGTTGTTCCTATCAGGACGCATTGACCTCCTTGCGACAGAGTTTTTCGTAAAGCGTATTTCATGAGCTCGGGCCCTTTCTGGGGGACAAGGCGGCTGATGCAGCAAACGAGAGGACCTTTGGACTCTTTGAGTCCGCATTTTTTTCTCAACTCTTTTTTATTGGCTTGTTTACCTGAAGTCACGGTTTTTAAATCGTAACGAGTCGAGATGAGCGGATCGGTGGCAGGATTCCAATAATCGTAGTCAATGCCGTTAAGAATGCCTTTGAGCTTGCCCTGGTGTTTAGCTAAGAAGGTATGGAGTCCACACCCTCCTTCGACGGTCTGAATCTCTTTTTCATAGGTCGGAGACACCGTGGTGACAAAATCGGCATATTCGATGCCTCCTTTCAGCAAGTTGAGATGGTTAGGAAGATAAGGGTCTTGCATTTTTGAAGGCGTTAAAAAATTATCACCTTGAAGGCCCGCTTGTGACACATTCTGCGGCGAGCATTTGCCTTGATGCTCAAGATTATGAATGGTCAAGACCGTATTCTTGATTTTGAGCCCCAAGGGAATGTACATCTCTTTGTACAAAACAGCAGCCAGCGCTGTGGGCCAGTCGTGCAGATGGAGAACATCGGTTTTTTTCCCAGCTTTGAACAGATATTCCAGGGCGGCCCTTGAAAAATAGATGAAACGGTCGACATCATCAGGACAGCCATAGATTTTACCCCGACTGAAGAAATTACCGGGATGGTGAGGCTCTAAAAGAAACACATTAATCCCTTGAACATCTGCAGACCAGATTGTATTATGATATCGGTAGGGGCCGTCGTAAGATCCCAGCTCTTGAAGGAGGGGTTTTAAATTTTTTAGCTGTGTGTAATCCATGCAGTCGTATTTGGGGAGGATGACTTCAACCGTGTGCCCCTGACTCTGAGTGGCCCGGGCAAGCCCGAAGACAACGTCGGCAAGACCCCCAGCTTTGGCGATCGGCGCCAACTCAGAAGCGATATGAACGATGTGCATAAATATCTACGTAGTCTATTTTGGAGAAAAAAGATACTTGCAAAATTACAGCTTTCTATGTTACTTTCTAGGTTCGCGCTGAGAGGTATTATGTTGGAAGAGTTGCTTGCCAGACCAGAGAGTAAAACAGTCGAATTCAAAGAAAATACCCTATCAATTCAAAAGATCGTTCAGACCATCATTGCCTTTGCGAACACGGCTGGAGGCACGCTCATCGTCGGAATAAAAGGGACAACAAAAGAAGTTGTAGGCGTAGAAAACATCCTGCAAGACGAGGAGCGGGTAGCCAATGCTGTTGCTGACTCCATAAGCCCTTCTCTTCTTCCGAGTTTGCAATTACATTCTTGGAGGAAACGGGATGTGCTTATTGTGACCGTTCCTCACAGCTTTGGACCTTTTTATCTCAAAGCAAAAGGCGAAAATGACGGGGTCTACGTACGCCTTGGTTCAACCAATCGCGTAGCTGATGCATCTCTCATTTCCGAAATCAAACGACTCAAAGAACATACCTCATTTGATCAATTGCCAGAGATGCATGCTACTTTTGATGATCTTAATTTTGAACTGGCACGTGAATTATTTTCAGCCTTGAATAAACCATTCACAAAATCCACTGCTAAATCGCTCGAAATGTTGGTAGAGTACCAAGAAAGTCAATATCCGACAAAAGGTGCTCTCCTTCTCTTTGGAAAAGATCGTAACCGTCTTTTTCCCGATCCTCTTATTCGGCTAGCTCGATTCAAAGGAACTTCCAAAATTGAAATCATTGACCAAGCTGAGATCAAGAGTCCCCTCCCGCTTGCCATCGATGAAATGCTCGCTTTCATCCAACGTAACACTTTTTTAGGGGCCGTAATTCATGCTGCTCAAAGAGAAAATATTCCTCAATATCCCCCTGCAGCGGTGCGAGAAACAGTGATCAACGCAATTCTGCACACAGATTACTCAACAAAAAGATCACCTATTCAGGTAGCTATTTTTGACGATCGGATAGAAATCACTAATCCAGGGCCATTACCTTTTGGGTTGAGTCTAGAAACCGCTTTGTCTGGCGTTTCTCAACTTCGCAATAAGGTGCTTGCCAGGGTATTTCGAGAATTACAGTTAATTGAGCAATGGGGATCGGGCCTTAACCGAATCAGGGATCTCTGCCAACAACAAAATATCAATGCTCCGAAATTTGAGGAATTGGACCACTTTTTCCGTGTAACTCTCTATCCAAGAACGGCAAAAATTGTCCTCTCACAATCTTGGCATATACCTATTGTGGAATATATCCAACAACATGGCAAAATCTCCGCCATGGAAGCCGAAAAACTTTGGAAACTAACCCGGAGAACTGCCACTAACCGTTTGAAAAAAATGTGCCAAGAAGGGCTGCTTGTTGAGCTCTCCACCGGACCTTTTGATCCCTATAAAACCTTTATTTTAACTGAACCTGGAAATCAACCTAGAAAAACCTAGAAGGCCGATTTTTCTAGGTTCAAGTTCTTCGTTTTAAGTAAGAAGGCATAAACAATGTACCCCACTGTCGTATCGTTTTATACTCGGAACTCTCCCTATCAATTGCAAGCGCATCATTTGGTGGCGTCCTGTGAAAAGTTTGGAATCCCCCACTGTGTTGAGGGGATAGATTCTTGGGGCTCTTGGGAGCTCAACTGCGCCTTTAAGCCCTTTTTTATCATTGAGAAGATGAAACAATTTCGAAGGCCTCTTCTATGGGTGGACGTCGATGCGATCTTTTTAAGAAAGCCTCGGCAGCTGAAGGTTTTTTCAAGTGATTTTGCAGCTTATACGGACCCTGAGCTTCCTTCCGACCACCCCTCGAAAGTCCGCTCAAGCACTCTTTATATCAACTACACCCAAGGCGCAAGAGATCTCTTAATGCAGTGGGTGACTGTGTGCCAAAAACAACTGGCCGATCCTACAAGACAAGAGGAGTTTTGGGATCAGATGGCCTTGCGCGATGCTCTCCTGCTTTCACCTCACCAAGCAGGCACCCTTCCTGTCTCTTACATTCATATTTTAGGCCATCCTAGCGATGAGCAGAAAGACTCAAAACCTGTGATTGTGCATCTACAGGCGTCGCGCTGTGCCAAGAGAATAGAACCATGCGAACAACCTTCTAGAAAGTAGTAGCGCGCGGCCAAAAAACCTGACCAGAAAGTACTCAGATAGCTCATATCCACGGCTGCTAATCAGAAGGTTTGTTTTAATACCGGGATTGGTTTTAGTTTTTGCTAAATCAAATAACAATTTTAGATGAACAGTGTCTACATCTTCAAAGCGAGGATTTGTAAGAAGAGTCTGAAGGATTGAAAGACGTTCAAATTTTACTGTATGATATAAAAGGGAATAGTAATCTGAAAGCGCCATGTCTAGAGCAAAAGGGCTAGCAAGAAAAAGATGAACAATTTCATCAAATCCTTTTTGCAAGGGGAGGATCATGAGGTCCGCTGTCACGGCTCTACACCAATGATTTTGGATAAAAAATTCAACAATTTTAAGATGATTAAATTTTATAGCTTTTTCTAAGCTTTGATTGCGGATCGGTTCTGAAAACCAAAGAGGCTTGGACGCCTTCACAATTTCGAGACAGCCAGTTTTTGCTGCTTGCTTAATGAGATCATTCAAAAGAGGCTTTGAGACAGGTGAGGCTGCCATGTCTTGCAATGTATTAATTTTACTTTCTCTGAAGTGCTTGCTGTTGATCAGGATTTGGATGACTGAAAGGTGTTTAAATGTGATTGCGTTAAGTAACATCGCGTGAAAATCGAGATCTAATAATTTTTCAAAGGAAGGGCTGTTAAAAAGTAGGCTAACGACTTCAGGAAACCCTTTTTGGATAGGAGGGAAGATCAAGTCAATCGGAATAGTGGCAACCCATTTATTTTCAATGAAAGCGCTGACAATTTTGGGTTGATTATGCGAAACAGCCTCTTTAAGAACATCTTGAAGGAGAATCTTCTCAAAATTGACCGGATTAAGGAGTCGGAGAACTTCAAGACGGCCTTTTTTTGCAGCTAATTTTAAAGCCTCGGGTTTTTCACAACACTCTATTTCTAAGAAAGCCCTGACAATCTCTACGTGTCCTTCACCAACGGCTTCCTGGCAAGCTACTAGGCTAGCGGGTTTTTCGCACAGTTTGCGCGTGATGAAGAGCTGAACTATGGGTAGATGATTTGCTCTTGCGGCGCCTTTCAGCGCTAAGTCATGGGTTTCCGGAAGATGTTGATTAAGATCGATTAAGTACTCAACGATCTCTTGGTGACCTTTTTGTGCAGCTATGATGAGGGCTTGTCCTAGGCCCCTTGGGCTACAACATTTTCGTGAGACTAAAAGTTGTAGTGTTGCTAGGCGGTTATTTTCGGCAGCTGCTGGTAAAGCTTTATCAGAATAGACGTTTTGATCGATAAATACGGTGATAATTGAATTATGACCGAGAATGGCGGACTGTTCGCAGGCGTTGCTGATGGCATCGTGACTGCAGTACTGTAAAGTGGTTTGAACGATTTCAGCATTGCCCAGTTCTACTGCTTTTTTTAGAAGGAGGTCCCGAGTGTGCGAATGCCCTTTTTCTATGCAGTCGAATTTCTCTAACAGGTTTAGAGATTCTTTTTTTTGCATGACAGACAGGCAGGAGCGCCCGGTTTCTTGCGTTAGTTGTGCGGCCCACCATTGAGGTGTGCCCGTCGGCATAGAGTGTCTTATCACTGCATTTTCCCAAGGATTATTCACAAAAATTGTGATGAATTCCTCTTGGCAATCCACGAAAGCTATCCTCAGACTCTCCATCCAAAACCTATTGTGTGGAGAGAAACGGCCGCTTTCAATAAAAGCTTTGTACGCCTCGATATTCTTGTTTCCCACAGACCAATTCACCAGTTGTTTTAGGTCTGGTTGTTCGATTTCCGTGATGCAAAAACAGGTCCTTACAAATTGTAGATATCCACGGTTACAGGCGTTTTTCAAAGGCGCATATAAGACTGTTGAAGGTAAAGGTCTTGTTCTAAAGAGATCTTGCCAGGGGAGATGCTCATGAAAAAATTCATTAAAAAATTTACTAACAAGTGAGGTCGTTCGGAGGTCTGTTGTTGGCAAAAGTAAAAAAATTCTTGTCGATAACACTTCGTTTGGAAGGGAAAATATAGTTACGACAGCCATTTACATCCTTTATTCATGCTCCTCAGAGCAAAACTGGCATCATTCTAGCATAAAACTTGATTTAAGACACGCTTGCTTTAAAATAGAGAGCTCGAGTACGATATCTCATCTTTACGGCTGGGGTGTCGCCAAGTGGTAAGGCAGCGGTTTTTGGTACCGCCATTCGAGGGTTCGAATCCTTCCACCCCAAAGTATTGAGCCATCTGTGGTGAGATAGGCATATGTCCGAGGTGAGGGTGTTTTCGTTTAACTAACGATCGCACGGCATCCTGACCCCTATCTTCATGGAGTGGCTTTGTGAATGTATATTCCCTGGTTTTTAGGGGTATAAGGTGCGATTGACAAAAGGTCCTTTTTCGGTGGCCTTCTTATCTGTCTAAGACAGAGTCAATCTCTCTTTTTTTGAATATTTTTAACGGGAGTTAGTTATGAAATTGACTGCAACTGTGCGCCCTTCGACGAAGAAAAGCGACACGAAGCAGATCCGACGTGAAGGAAAGGTCCCTGCTATCCTTTACTCCGCAGGAAAGCCTAACCAACAGTTAGTGCTGGAAGCGGCGGAGTTTAATGCGATTTTAAGGCAGATGAAGCCTGGACATCTAGGAACAACGGTTTTTCATCTTCAATTGGATGGAAAACAGACGCGCGCCATCATTAAAGACATTCAGTATCAGCTGACGACTTACAAAGTGTCGCATATCGATTTTGAAGAGCTTTTCGATGATGTCATGGTGAATGTGAAGGTGCCTATCCAGTATATGGGCGTCGCTGAATGCGCTGGCATCAAGCTGGGTGGTTTTTTGCAGCCGGTGATCCGTCATGTGAGGGTCGAGTGTTTACCTAAGGATATCCCCTTTGAGTTCCAGATTGATGTGAGGGACTTAGGGATTAAGCAATCTAGAAAATTATCCGATATCGTAATTCCTCAAGGAGTTAAACCTCTTGCTAAGATGGATGAAGTCGTTGTTGTCGTTTCAAAACGCAGCAGCTAAGGATTATTTGATTGTGGGACTTGGAAACCCAGGGTCTTCTTATGAGAAGACACGGCATAATGTCGGGTTTCGTGCGGTCCGGTATTTTGCCAAGCGGCATGGAATGGGGCTACGGAGAGAAGATCGGATCGTAGCTGAAATCGGCCGCGGCAAGGTATTAGGAGCTAAGGTGGAAGTTGTTCTTCCCCTCACGTACATGAATAGCAGTGGGGAAGCTGTGAGAGCCTGTGCTAAGGTTTTCAAGATGCCTCTTAAGCAGATGGTCGTGGTTGTTGATGATGTCGCGCTGCCGTTTGGGGTGCTGCGTCTCAAATCAGAGGGGAGCAGTGGAGGTCACAACGGCCTTAAAAGTGTTGAGGAGCATTTGGGAACGGATGTTTATCCCCGGCTTCGGATAGGAGTCGGTAACCCGAAAAAAGGCTCTATGGTGGATTACGTGCTTGGAAAATTTGAGCCTTCAGAAGAAGACCTTTTGCCACAGGTCTTTGAAAAGGCGGCCGATGTCTTGGACTGCTGGATCCATGAGGGTATCCAACCAGCAATGACAAAGGCAAATACAAAGGAGTAATAAAGTGAAGAAACAATCGAAACATCTCTACGAAGGGATGTATATTTTCAATACCGCCTTGACAGATGATGCGAGACAAAAGCTTTTAGACAAAGTCAAGTCGAACATCGTCGATAAAGGTGGAGAGATCCATAAAGTGTTTGATCAGGGGCGCAAGAGATTGGCTTCAGAGATCAACAAAAAGCGTGAAGGACATTATTTCCTTCTCTATTTTTCCGTTCCGACTGACGTGATGGAAAAAATGTGGAGAGAGTACCGTTTAAACGAAGATATTCTCCGTTTCATGACGTTGCAAGTCGCAAACGTTCCTGAGAAGATTGAATTTCAACCCCTACCTGAATAAGAGGAGCTATGGAAATACCTTTTGGTCCTAAGAAGAAAAGAAACTGCCCTTTTACTGCAGCAGGTGTCGATCATATCGACTATAAAGATCTGGATACGCTAAGCCGGTTTGTTTCCGAGCGAGGCAAAATCCATCCGCGCCGGATTACCGGTGTCTCCGCTCGGCACCAACGGAAGTTGGTCACTGCGATCAAACAGGCACGTTATATGGCGCTTCTGCCGTTTGTGTCAGAGATTTAAGAAGGAGAAAATTTATGAAACAACAATACTTACTCACCGAAGATGTGGAAGATGTCGGCCGTAGTGGCGAGTTGATCTCTGCAAAACCTGGCTTTGCACGCAATTACCTCCTTCCTCAGGAAAAGGCTGTCCTAGCATCGACTCATACTCTCAGGATGCAAGCGAAGCTCCAAGCAGAGCGCGCTGAAAAAGCATCTGTTGAGCGTAAAGAAGCCGAAGAGCTTGCTGCGAAAATTCAAGGGATGGCTCTCACGATTACTGTGAAGGTCGACCCTGAAGCCAATATGTACGGATCTGTAGGCCCTTCTGACATCATTGAGCTCTTTGCTAAAGAAGGGATTTCAGTGGATCGTCGCAATATTGGTATGAACAAGCCTATCAAGGTCGTCGGTGACCACCAGCTCACTTTGAAACTGAAAGAGGGTGTCACTTGTGGCTATGTTCTTCATATTATCGGAGAATTAGCTCAGACACATTAAGGAACATAAGGTCCGTATTGCTCTTTGATCGGACCTTTTCTTATACAAAGTACAAGCGCAACAATCCCGAGTAGCGGATTTGAAAAGAGTAGCCAGATGCCCAAAGGAATAATGCCGTAACGAGTAAAACGGGTGATTTCTGCGCAGGAGGCAATCGCTAATACAGTGATCAGCGCTCCTTCAATCGTGTCACCGCTCATCATAGCTCCGATTCCTACTAAAGCACACACAGCCAGATTCCAGGGAAAAGAAATGCCAAACCGCATCGCATCAAACAGCTTGCGGTAAGGTGCGTTGTAAGGCGGTGTGCGGGGATCAAGAGGGCCTGGTACGACTGCCGTACCACCCCAAAATGTTTTCCAAAGCGGCTCTCCTCTTTGCTTAGCGTGCTTCATGAATTGGAGAGTGGCAAACACTTCGTCAATGGAAAACGGGATGATCAGTAGCATCAAAGCCGCTGTCACTAGGCAAAGTGTACACCACGCTCCGACAACCATCGGCTGAAGGATAATTAAAACGATACTGACGCAACTGACAGGAACGGCCAGGACGCCAAAAAAAAGAACAAACCACGGCATCGTATGCCAGCGGCGAGAATCTCCAAAGCCGAAGAGTGCTTCGAGGAGATAAGCGGTGGCTCCGAGTCCTGCATCTGGAACAGGGAAGGCTTTTGACACTTTTGATGTCAAAACTTCAACTGTGCCGCTCCCAAAAAACGGATCCCAAACAGAGTCGATATAGCCTAGCTGGTAGGCGGCGAGATAACGCGCAATGAGCCAACAGATGAGGTTTAAGGCAATTACGGGAATGCGTTGTAAATAAGAAGAGGGGTTGTACGACCATCCTGGAGGGACTTCTGCTCCTTGGCTTTCGGGAGTTCCCGGTGTGTCGGGGATGATAAAAGAAAAAACCAGTAACAAGATGCCAACGAAGGTGTCATTGAGATAGGCGGCAGATTCAGGAGCCCAGAAAATCAAGGGAGCGAGCTGAAGCCAAAGGCCGATTCCTGCGGTGATCCAGGCTAAGAGAGGAAAATGGACTGTCATCAGGCCGATCAAGATGACAAGTAAGCCACAAATGATATCGCTCCAATAAAGTGCTGAGCTAGTGTGGCCGAATGTCAAGGGGCTGCTGATGAGCCAGACCCCAAAGGCGGCATTAAGAAATCCTCTCCATCTCATTTTTTCCTTATAATAATTGAATTTTAATTTACATAGCTTTAAAAATGGGACTTTAGAGGTGGTTGCAAAACTCGCTTTGGAGGCCAAATTTGATGATTTTTAAGCAGGGCCGCATTCCGCGCAAATTGACATATTCGATTTAGAATAGGCGATTTGCGCGGAATTCGGATCCTGCTTAAAAATCATCAAATTTGGCCTCCAAAGCGAGTTTTGCAACCACCTCTTCAACAAGGAACGATCGTGCGCTGGAATCTTTGCTGGGCTTGGGGTCTTTTATCAGGGTTGGTCTTTTTTTCATTGTCAGCCGAATCTTCTCAACTTGAAAAACAAGAAAATGAGTTGCTGATAGGAGATCTGAAAGGCATTGCTCTTTTTGGGAGCGCTAAAGATCGCCGAAGAGCGCCTTCATTTGAGCCTGTTCAAGCGGTGGATTGGACCGGGTTAGATGTTCCAGGGCATCCTGAGGAATTGCGCAAAAAACTGAGTGCATTTTTAGGGAACCCCGTCACCCTTGAAACTCTGGGGATGATTAAAAGAACCATTACCGATTACTACACCTCAGAGCACCGTCCTTTTGTGATTGTCCAGACGCCCGAGCAGGAAATCACAGCAGGCACTTTAGAGCTCATTGTTGTGGAAAGTCGCTTGGGAAAACTAACGGTTGAAGGAAATCGGTGGACCTCCAGTGATCGGATTAAAAAATACTGCTCCGTCAAGCCGGGCGAGTCTATCGATGAGAGCCGCTTGATCCAGAATGTCAGCTTCATGAACCGTAATCCTTTTCGCCGGGTCGATCTTATTTTTGTCCCTGGAGAAAAAGAAGGAACCACAGATATTATTATCGCAACCAAAGATCGTCGTTGCGCTAGAATTTACGGTGGGACGGACAACATGGGGGTCGAACCCATCGGCGCTAACCGGTGGTATGCAGGGTTCAACTGGGGCAATGCTTTTGGCTTAGACGATATTCTTTCCTATCAGTTCACCACCTCCTATAATATCCACCGTTTTCAGGCGCATACTGCAGAGTATACTGCGCTCTTGTCATGGGGTCAGTTGCTGAATGTGTATGGGGGGTATTCTGAAGTGCACCCCTATGTTCAAGCTCCTTTTAAACGCAACGATGGCTGGAGTATGCAGACGAGCGCTCGGTATGTCGCTCCTTTGAAGATTTATCCGTATTTGGAACATGAGATCACAGCGGGTGGAGATTTTAAACGGAGCAATAACACCTTTGAGTTTACCGAGCAGTTTCCTCGGATTGGCAACAATGTCAATTTGACCCAACTGGTCTTGGGCTATAGCGGCAACTACGAAAGAAATGCGCTCCGCCTGGATTTCACAGGAAATCTCTACTGGTCTCCAGGAAAATGGCTCGCAGACCAGACTGACGCTGCCTATGCCTCGCTACGGCCTGGTGCTGTCAATCACTGGGTCTATTTCCGGGGTTCATTTGTCTACTTACAAAAACTGCCCAAATCGTTTTCTCTTTCGCTTCTAACTGCAGGGCAAATTTCTAGCCAACCTTTGCTGCCCAGTGAACAATTTGGACTGGGAGGTTATGATACGGTCCGTGGTTATGAGCAAAGAGAGGTCAACAAAGATAATGCGATTCTTGCGAGCCTGGAAGCTCGAAGCCCAGGGCTTCAAATTGCAAAAAAGGTCAAGCCTTCCTCTAAAATTCCTGACGCGCTTCAGTTCATAGCTTTTATCGATTATGGGTGGGGAATAAACATTGATACGATTCCAGGAACGGACAAGGCTGACTATCTGATAGGAGCTGGACCTGGGATCCGCTATACCCTCGAGCCCTACCTCACTTTAAGACTCGATTGGGGCATTCGGTTGCACAATAAAAAGTCATTTGAAGGGGGATGGGATAGGCTCCACTTTAACGTCACAGCTAGTTACTAAAGGAAAAAAATGAAAAAAATTCTCACAGTTTTCTTCTTTTGTTACAGTTCTTCGGTTTTTTGTCTGCCTTCAGGCGGACACGTTGTTCAAGGAGATGCCACCATATCTCACTTGTCCGAGGCAGTCCATGTGAATGCCAAAGGCAAAGCGATCATCCATTGGGATAAGTTTGATATTGCCTCTCATGAAGCGGTCTCTTTTCTTCAATCGCAATCCAAAAATGCCGTTCTCAATCGTGTGGTGAGCGGCCCTGCTAGCCAAATTTTAGGCTCCCTTCACGCGAACTGTCCAATCTATCTGATCAATCCGCAAGGAGTCTTTATCGGCAGTGCAGCTCAGATCACAACGGCGGGGTTTTTAGCAACAACGGCTAACATTTCCAACGCAGCATTTTGGGAAAATTCAGATTTGGTTTTTGAAAATTTTGGCTCAGGAAAAATTGTTAATCTCGGCACCATCACTTCAACAGAGGGAGACGTTTTTCTCATCGCACGCGCGATCGATAACCCAGGTCAAATCATTGCCCCCGAAGGTGTTGTCACGTTAGCAACAAGTGAAGTCATGATCAACCCCGAGACAAAACAGACCATTTTCATTCGTTTAGGAAATCAGAATGAAGAAGGGATCAAGAGCAGTGGAACCATCCAGGCGCTAGCTGTTGAACTGAAAACCAGGAGCCCTTATGAAAAAGCAATCCAACAGACGGGGCACATCGAAGCTCTAGCCACTTTAGAAAAAAACGGCCACATCTATCTCGTCGCTGATCAGGGCGGATGTCTCTTGGACGGAACCCTTGCCTCTGAGGCGGGCAACGTTCAGGTCATTGCCAAAGATGTGCATGTCACAGAAAAGAGCATCATCGATGTCTCTTCTCAGCAGAAAGGAGGCACCATTCAGATTGCAGACTCTACCCTGTCTTTACGTGTCGACTCGGGAGCTCGGCTTTTAGCCAATGCTCACCTCCAAGGAGATGGAGGCGATATTAACCTTTCGACAGAGGATCAACTGATTTTTCAGGGGTTTGCAGATGTCCGTGGAGGAGTGGAAGGAGGAAATGGAGGGACCCTTCATCTCTCATGCCAAGGCGAAACTTTCCATTTAAATGAGAATTTTATCGATGCAGCGGCTCCCAAGGGAATCCCCGGCAGATTTGTTTTTGATCCTAAGTTTGTGACCATAGTCTATAACGGAGCAGCTCCTGCTACAGGAAACACTTTTGGTTCCAATCCGACAGGTTCCGTCAGGATCAGTGGCGCAACCCTACAATCAGCTCTCAATGCTGCCAATGTCACCATCCAAGCCAATACCGATATTATATTTAATGATCAGGTCACCGCTTCTGCTGTAGGTAACGGACTGACACTTCAGGCGGGCAGGTCCATTTTTCTTCTCGGAAATTTATCCCTGAACGGAGGCGAGTTTAAAGCAACGATCAACGATGCCGGAGCCTCTGGAGCCCATCGCGATCCCGGTGTTGCAAATTTCGAAATGAACAATCTTTCACAAGTCAATACTCAAGGCGGCGCCATCACCGTCAGCGTTGGCATTTTCGGAGGGAAACAAGAGGGCGAAATTTTGGTTTACTCGGGTGTCCTAAATGCAGGGGGAGGTCGTATCTCCATGGAAGGCTTCGCCCGTCAAGATGGGAGTGACTATGCTAGTGGACTTTCGATAGGTGGTGAATCTCAGATTTTAACAAATGGAAATGGGACGGTGACATTGAGTGGAGTCGGAGGCACGGGGGCCCAATCAAATATAGGGGTTTACATCTCTTCGCAATCCACCCAGCTTCAGACCGATGCAGGTCTTTTACATGTGATCGGATATGGCGGGGGTAATGGGTCTGGAAATGGTAATATAGGAATCTACGCAGGGTCCTCTATCAGCAGCACTAGCACAGGCCCCATTACCCTTGAAGGATTTGGGGGCAGTGGAATAAATGAAAATATGGGGATCTGTTTAAGCCGAGGAGAGATCAATACTCTTGATGGAGATATCACCTTGAATGGAGTAGGTTCGGGAACGGGAGAATTAAATTTTGGGCTGAAGTTTGAGCCTGCAGCTCAGTGTAGTTCTACGGGAACCGGGGCTATACTTTTATCAGGAGCGTCGGGTCATGGGGAGAACAATAATGATGGAATCCACATATCAAGTGGAACAGTCACAGCTCATAACGGTAGTCTCACAATCCTAGGGTTGGGTTATGGCTCCGACGAATATAATTATGGTATTCGCTTGGAAACAGACGCTCAATGTATCTCAACGGGGACAGCTCCTATTACGATCAATGGGCACAACACGGGAGGCCTTGATGAAAATTCAGGGGTTTGTATCTCGGCAACCGGCAATGCGATTACATCTACAAATGGTAATATCCAAGTGATCGGTTTATCTGAGAGCACAGGTGCTTTCAACCCTGGCATTCGCATTGAAATGGGAAAAGTTATCTCAACAGGAACAGGTCCAGGGGCTGCGCAGATCTATCTTCAAGGTACAGGGGGAATGGGCACGGATTATTGTAATGGTATTTTCATTGAAGGAACCTCATCCGAAGTGACCAGCATCGATGGAAATATCACGGTTGAAGGAACCGCGCGAGGGAGCGGGCAAAACAATCAACCTATAGTCGTTGACCCTGCTACGCAAGTCAATACAACGGGTTCGGGTGTCATTACATATATCCCTCATTAGAAATTCAGGATTTTGATATATCAAAATTAATATGAAAAAATATCTTACGCTTGCGATGCTCAGCTGCACTGCCTCATTAGTCTCACTTCCCTCAGGAGGGCAAGTGGTCAAGGGTGATGCAGCGGTGACTTCTTCCTCGGACAGCCTCCAAGTTCATGCGAACGGCAAAGCCATCATCCAGTGGGATAAATTCGATATTGGTTCCCATGAAACCGCTAGGTTCATCCAAGCCCACTCAAAAGATGCTGTGCTCAACCGCGTTGTGAAGGGATCAACCAGCCAGATCCTTGGCATGCTGCAAGCGAACTGCCCCCTTTATCTAATCAATCCCCAAGGAGTCTTTATTGGGAGTGCAGCCCAGATTGAAACGGCAGGGTTCCTCGCCTCGACTGCCGACATTTCTAATGAAGCGTTTTGGCAAGGATCTCCTTTAGAGTTTACAAACTTTGGAGACGGAGGGATTGTTAACCTAGGAACCCTGACGTCAACGGAGGGCGATGTGATTTTTATTGCCCGCTCCATCAACAACACCGGCAATATCACAGCTTCCCAAGGAATGATCCGATTCTCAACTCAAGAGGTCGTAATTCATCCTGAAACTAAACAAGTAGTTTACATCCGCTTAGATAATCAGGGCACCCAGCAGATTGACAACAGTGGAAAGCTCCAGGCTTTAGCCGTTGAGTTCAAAACAAATAGTCCCTATGAAAAAGCGATTCACCATACAGGGACTATTGAAGCTCTTGCGACTCGGGAGATCAATGGCCACATTTACTTGGTTGCAGAGCGAGGGGGAACGACAGTCGATGGGACACTCATAGCAAAGTCGGGCCATGTTCACCTCCTCGGTGAAACTGTCTCTTTGCAAGAACATACTCACATTGATGTCTCAGGTCCTCAAGGAGGAACTATTTTAGTGGGGGGCGACTACAAAGGCTCTAATCCCGACGTCCAGAATGCGAAAAAAACTACCGTCGCCCTAGGGGCCACTCTCGTGGCAGACGGAACTGCAGGTGATGGAGGGCGCGTAATCGTATGGGGAGACGATCTCACCAGCTATTGGGGAAACATTTCCTGTCAGGCGCTTGGAGAGAGTGGCGATGGAGGCTTTGTTGAAATCTCCGCAAAATCCAATCACCACGAGTTCAAAGGACCTGTCAATACTTTATCTGTGAACGGTAAAACAGGAATGTTACTCTTAGACCCTGTGGACATCACGGTCAATAACTTTGCAGGTACAAGCACCCCCGCATTCCCCACAACGCCCCCAGGAACCTATGCTCCCACAGCTGTCGCCTCAGCAAACCTCGATGTTACAAATGTGCAAACTGCACTGGCAACCACCAATGTGACCATTGATGCGACGACAGGGACGGGTGGTGCAACGACAGGAAATATTAATTTTATTTTAGGGCCCACCTGGTCTGCGAATACCACTTTAATTGCTAACGCAGCCCGTACAATTACGGTTTCAGGAACGATTTCAGCGACAGGAGCAGGTGCAGTCAATTTTACAGCACAAGGGCTGGGAGGTACAGCGACGGGACAGGGAATTTACGTTTCTCCCACGGGTCTTATTCAAACAGATTCAGGAAATATCACTCTCAACGGAACCGGTATTACAGTCGCTGGTGCTGGCCAGGACAGTTGTGACGGGATTTTGGTTGATGGACAGGTGATCACCAACTCCGGGACGATTGCCCTGACTGGACAAGGGGGTGATTTGGGTAATGGCAGTGGTGATGGTATTGTCGTACGTGGGTTAGTCAATTCTGTCATTTCTGGCACAATTAGTCTGCAAGGAACAGCGGGAACAGCAGCTGGAGGAGCGGGATCAGGTAACAATGGATCCATCATTAGAGCTGGGGGAATTGTTCGCTCTTCTGGATCTGGCGATATTAATATCACGGGCACAAGCGCTGCAATCGGTTTGCTAGGTACAGGAATAGAGCTTGCAGCAGATGGGACCACTGCGACATGCGAAGCGTTAGGTTCAGGCAATATCATGTTTAACGGACTCATCACAGGAGGAGCAGCCACAAACTCTACAGGGATTGAAGTTGGTGTTCGTTGCACAGTGTCTTCTCAGTCCGGGACGATTACAATGCGGGGAAGAAACAATGGGACTGGTCCAGGCTCTAGAGGAATACAGATAGACAGTACATCAATGGCTTTAGCGGTGATTCAAAGTAATTCAGGAAATATTCTTCTCGATTCGATTGTGACAGCGGGGAACTCTTCTTCTGCCTCCATACTTGTGGGTGGGCATGTTCAATCAACTTCAGGTAACATTACCTTTAGCGGCATTCATTCCAGTCCCATTGGAGCCTTTCAAATTGGAATACTACTCTTATCCCCTGCTGTAGTTTCAACCGTTGACGGTAACATTCAGTGCACAGGAGTTGCCGGAGGACAGGCAGCAGGGGCTTCAGATGTTGGTATATTCTTTGATAACTCAACTTTAATGCAGACTACCGGTCTTGGGACTATCACATTAATGGGAACGGGAGGTCTTGGGACGTCCAACACCCAGGGGATCGCTTTCTTAGGAAATGGGATTATCTCGTCTAACCAAGGCAATATTAGTCTGACCGGCACTGGTGGAGGAACTGGTAATGGAGATGGAATCGCAGTTACCTCAGGAGGCACAATCACAGCGGCGAATAATGGGACCATCACACTCAATGGGACCGCCTCTAACATAGGAATCACAGGCAATAATGGTGTTTTAGTCAGTGGAACTTTAAGTGCGATTACATCGGCTGCGGGGAATATCAACATTACAGCAATAGGAAAGGGCGCAGGAGCCAATAATAGAGGTTTAACAGTCTCTTCAGCAGGAAACATTTCTACAACCAGTGGAACTATCAATGTCCTGAGTGCAACAGGTTCTCCTAATGGAACAACAGGTGGTCATGGGATCTATGTCACGGGGGCTAATAGCAAAATCAGTGCTGTCAATGGAGCCTTGAATTTAACAGGCACAGGCCAAGGAAGCGGCGCTACCAATCAAGGTATCCGTGTTGAGACTAGCGGAAGCGTCAGGTCGACAGGTTCAGCTGCGATGGCTTTAACTGGGACAGGTTCCTCAACAGGAACAGCATCTAACGAGGGGATTTTTATTACAGGCACTACGACCACAGTCAATTCGGTTAATGGCCCTATTCAAATGACAGGGACCGCAGGAAAGGGCACGACCAATGGGATCACCGTCGATAGTAGTGCAACCGTCGTTACCACAACCAGCGGAAACCTCACAGCAAATTCCCCCCATCGTTTGACTGTTCAAAATAACGGCAGTATCAGAACGTTGGGTGTAGGAGGTATCGCTTTGACGACCGGAGGTATTAGCCTCACAACCGGTGCAACAGGAGGTGCGCAGATATCAACTGTCAACGGCAATATCGGAGTCAATTCTACAGGAAGTGTGGTGTTGACAGCAGGAGCTGTTGTCAATGCTGCGGCTCAAATAGCAACCGGACAAGGCAATATTGTGGTCTCCACCTCCGATAATATTACGATGACAGGTGGGAGTGCCAATGGTGCGGCGGCCTTGATTCGCAGCACGACCCAAGGAGCTCTCACCTTAAACGCCAATAACCTCATTGTCCAAGGAGGAAGCGCGACAGCGCAAGCTGGTGTGGTGACGCAAAGCGGCGATATCAATGTGACCTGTGTGCAAGACTGTCAGTACTCAGCTCCTCTAGCTACGGCTCCTGCGCTGATGCAGACGTTTGGTAGTGACTTGACCGTCATCGCAGGAGGATCGATCAACCTGACAGGTTTTACAACGATCTCAACACCTGCTCCAACGGGCAATCTTTTATTAATCGCAGGGCAAAATATTTCGATCGGCAGCACAAGCCAAGTGATCGCTAGTGGGACTGTGAATAGCAGTTTAAGACTCGTTGTCGATAATCAATTTCCCACAGCTCCGGGAATCGGCCCTGGCCAATTTATCTTGGCTGCAGGAGGAGTTGTCTCCGCAGGAGCTGGAACTCCTGTTCGTATTTACACGGCGCGGCGTACTCAAAATGGAATTAGCAGCCCGATTAATGGAGCCTTTTTTAGTCCAGGGCCCTTTGCTGTGGATAGCTCAACAGAACAATGGACGACGTACTTTCCAGGGGGCACTTATGGAGGTGCTTTCTTTAAAATTTATTATAAAGAACCACAGCCTATCCCACAATCCAAGCTCTTCCAATTTGTTGCTGCAAATCTTGTCCAGCTTGCTGACTTATTACCTGTACTCAAAGCTCCCCGCTATCACTTCCAAATCTGTGAAGAAGATCGTCAGTGGAAATATTGCGCTCCGACCTTCTCTCCCTACGGCTCTTTTATCTTTGAAGATGATGTCTACTGGATAGGTACCCAATTTTAGCGACGTAAGAGGCGGAGGCTGTTGAGGCCGACAAGGACGGTGCCGCCTTCATGGAGGATCACGGCGATCCAGAGCGGCACCCAGCCTAAGAGGGCAGGAGTGGTAGTCAGGAGGATGACTCCTAGGGCTAGAGCGATGTTTTGTTGGAGGATGCGGCGGGTCTGATGGGCTTTTTTGCAGAGCCAATCGAGAAGAGAGATGTCGTCGTTGATGAAGACGATATCCGAGGCATCGACAGCGGCTGCGCTTCCAATTTTTCCCATGGAAATTCCGACGGTCGCACGGGCAAGAGCCGGAGCGTCGTTAATGCCGTCGCCGACCATCATGAGAGGAGCTTCCTGAGCAAGAGCCGTGATTTTTGCGAGTTTATCTTCGGGTCGCAAGTTGGCAAAAACGTCTGTGATGCCGAGTTTTTTGGCGACAAGGCTAGCATTGGCAAGATTGTCCCCTGAAAGCATGATAAGGCGGTAGTTTTTTTGCTGAAGGCGGCGGGTGACAGCAAGAGCATCTGACCGGAGATCATCTGTGAAATTAAAAACGAAAAGAGAGCCTTGGACAAAGAGGTAGGTGGCCATTTGATCCGAGGGAGGAAGAGAGAGTCGAGATCTTTGCTCAATAAACTCACGCTGTCCAATGACGGCAGGGTGCGTGCCGATAGTGCCTTCAAGACCATATCCTGCAAGGGAGCGGAACTGTTCAACGGGAAGGAGGGAAAGCTTTTTTTCTCCGGCAAAGACAGTGAGAGCTTCGGCGATGGGATGAACGGCATGTCTTTCTAATGAGGCAGCAATGGCAATGGCCAAGTTGAGATCGAGGGGAGGACCGGCGATTTGCTGGACAGATGTACAGATGAGTTTGCCTGTTGTGAGTGTGCCGGTTTTATCAAGAGCAATCGTTTTGCATTTGGCGACGGCATCTAAAGTAATCCCTCCTTTGGGCAAGATCCCGCGGCGGGCGCAGCTGCTAATGGCGCTGAGGTAGGCCGTTGGCGTTGCTAAGATGAGGGCGCAAGGAGAGGCGGCGATCAAGAACGTGAGAGCGCGGTAGACAGATCCTTCGGAGCCTAGATAGGGGAGAGGAAGGAAGAGAGCAAATCCCAATGCTAAGAGGATAATGGTGGTGGCGTAGTATTTTCCAAACCGGTCCAGAAATTGTTCAACACGGGGTTTGGCTTCCCCAGCTTGGGTAATGAGCCGGATGATACGACTGACGGTGGAATCGCCACTGCTACGCGTGACGCGAATGGTTAAAGTGCCGTCGAGGTTACCGGCTCCTGCCGGAACCTCATCGCCAGGAGCTTTGGAAAGGGGCTGGCTCTCTCCAGTGAGGTGGACGAGGTTCACATAAGATCTTCCATCGATGACTTGACCATCGAGAGGGACAATTTCTCCAGCTCTGACCAGAAGGGTCATTCCAACACTGATCTCGCCGAGGGCTTTTTCATAGACGGAGCCGTCTTCGGTGATCACGGTGGCTACGCGGGGGGAGAGCTTGTGGAGATTTAAAACACTGCTGCGAGTTTTTTCAGTCACCATGTTTTCCATGGCAGCAGAGAGTTCGAAGAGGACCAAGAGAAGAGCTCCTTCGAGCTCGCTTCCAATGAGGACTGAAAGAAAGGCAGCAAGGGTCATGAGTACGTCGATATTGATCTCGAAATTGAGAAGATCGTGAATCGAGTTGATAAGCGCAGGTGTGCCGACTAGAAAATAGACGCCGATCAAAAAGAGGAGAGAGGCGGGAGCTGAGTAAAACGAAAAAATAAAGGAAAGAGCGAGAAGAAATCCTGCGAAGAGAGAGCTTTTCAGAGCGAGATTTTTTCCCCACTTGCGCGACTCTACTGTCAGAAAAGGAGAGATGGCCTCTTCTTTGTCGGATGCGAAAAACTCATCGAAAGAATAGGGTGAAGTCATATGAAAATGAGTTGTTTAAACAAATAGACTGTCCCTGCCGCGAAAAGAGCGACGGCAAGATTCCAGATGAGCGCTTCGATGCGGCGGCTTTGTTCGATGTGGGCAATGAGCAGTGATGAGAGGGTGACAACAACAAGCGCGGCAACGAGAGGTCCTTGAGAAAAAAGATAATAGCCTCCCGTAAAAAGAAGGGAGCTAAAAATGACCCCAGAGGCCGCTCCAAAGCTTTGTTTGAGGGGGTGTTCATAGGCTTCTAAGGCAAGCCCCATCTCTTCTTCTAACATCACTTTGAGGAGGCGGTTGTCATCGGCCATTAAAACCGTGATGGTCTCTTCCAGCAGTTTTCCAGTGAGTCCTTTTGCGTGGTAAAGCGCCGTGAGCTCTTCTTTTTCTTGGGAGCGATTATGTTCGATTTCCCATCTCTCTTCCTCAATCAGGCGATGGAGTCTCTCTAACCTGGCCCAACCGAGCAGGGCGCTACGGCCCGCTTTCCAAAGGAGCATCCCCAACATCAGTAGAAAAAAAAGTGTAGGCTGGGGAGAAAATAAAATCCAAGCGAGTAAAAGAACCACAGCCGATTCTTTAGCTGCGTCCGCTCCCGCAGAGAGGTAGCCTGGTGTTTCAGCACCATGGATTTCAGCCGCAGCAAGAGCTCCCTTAGCGCGGGCGGCTTTCAAATGTTCAATGACGGATTTTCCTTCAAAGTGATTCATAGGAGTGCGGTTAAAAGCTGGCACATGTCGAGATGGTCTTGGACAGCCATCACTTCGCGTGCTGAGTGCATGGAGAAAATCGGGCAGCCGATGTCGACAGTCGGAATGCCGAGGGTATGGGCTATGATGGGTCCAATGGTGCTGCCGCTAGCTAAATTCGAGTGGCTTGCAAACGATTGGGTACGAAGGTTCATTTTTTTGCAGGCCAAGAGGATAGGAGCTGCAGTGGCGGCATCGGTGACGTATTTTTTGTCGGCATTGTATTTGATGGCGATGCCTTGGCCCGGTAGCAATAGGTGCTGGGGGTCGTGTTTTTTACTGAAGTTGGGGTTGTAGGCATGGGCAACATCGACAGAGGCGCAAAAAGAGGATCTTTTAAGGCGGATAGCATCTTCATCGGAGAGGTTGTAAAACAGGCCGATCCTTTGGAGGATGTCTTGTAGGAAGGGCGAAGCTGCTCCCTCTGCTGTGCGAGAGCCGATCTCTTCGGCGTCGCAAAGGATGGCGATTTGGAGGGTGTCTTGAACAGGAGCATTTAAAAAAGCTGTGAGACAAGCATGAGCTGAAGCGAGATTGTCAAGGCGGTAAGAGGCGAGCATCTCTTTAGAGGCGCCTAAAAGCCGCGGTTTTTCAAGAGGGACGAGGAAAAGATCAAAAGAGAGAAGCTCTTTGAAAGAAACCTGTTTTTTTAATAAGGGAAGGAAAGCGTCCTTATTTTGAAGCGTAAGAATGGGACGGAGGTGGTCCTGTTTGTCAATCATGAGGCCCTTCTCATTGACTTCACGGTCAAGATGGATAGCCAGTTGGGGAATGAAAAGAGGAGCCTCATCTAGAAAGACAAGTTTTTCTTCGATGGCGCCTTGGCTGTTTTCAACGACGATCCTTCCAGCAATCGCGAGATCGCGATTAAACCAAGAGCTTAAGAGGGGAGCGCCGTAGACTTCAGTTTCTAACTGAGAGATGGAGTCGGAGAAGATTTCAGGGTTGGGCTTGAGTTTGAGGGCAGGGCTATCGGTGTGAGCTGCCACAATGGTCATTTTTTGAGGGGAAGTAGCCGGGGTAGAAAACGCACAAATAGATCCGCCGCGCTTGACGAAGTACCTCTGTTTTTTTTCCAGTTTCCATTTGTCTTTTTCATCAAGAGCTGTAGCACCAAGCGTTGATAAGCGGCTTGCTGCTGAACTGGCAGCGTGCCAAGCGGTGGGAGATTGGTCTAAAAATTGACAGAAATCTTCTAAGAGGGAGGACATAGCTCTTTGACTCCGTTGAGATATTTATGGAGCACGAGGGGAATTTCAATGGAGCCATCGGGGCGTTGGTTGTTTTCTAAAAGGGCAACCATCAGGCGGGATGTGGCCAGGCCTGACCCATTGAGGGTGTGGACTAATTCGGGTTTGTCTTCTTTTCTTCGATACCGCGTGAGAGAACGCCGGGCTTGGAAATCGCCGCAGTCGGAAATAGAAGAGACTTCATAATAACGGTTTTGTCCAGGGAGCCAAACTTCGATATCGACGGTTTTTTGGGCTGCAAACGACATATCTCCAGTGACGAGCAGCATGTTGCGGTAATGGAGGTTGAGGCCCTGCAAGATCTCTTCAGCGCTCTGGATCATCTGCTGGAACATCGCTTCACTCTGCTCAGGCAGTGTAAATGCGAACATTTCGACTTTGTTGAACTGATGCATCCGGATGAGACCCCGCTCTTGACTCCCAGCGGCTCCAGCTTCCCTGCGGAAGCAGGGAGTATAAGCGGCGTACCGCTTAGGGAGTTCCTCAGCGGAAAAGATTTCATCGATATGTAGGCCGTTGAGAACCGTCTCAGAAGTCGGAATGAGATAGAGGGGGTAGTCGTCATCTTTGAGTTTGAAAAGCTGGCTTTCAAACTTAGGAAGCTGCGCAGAGGCAAACATGGTTTCAGGACGGATCAAGTGAGGAGGGAGCCAAAATTCGAACCCGTTTTCAATATGGATGTCGATCATGAAATTGATGAGCGCCCACTCTAGGCGAGCCCCCAGGCCGCAGTAAGCAGGCCATCCACTTCCCGAGGTTTTAGCGGCTCTTTTAAAATCAAAAAGCCCAAGCTTTTCATTGAGTTCAACATGATTTTTGAAAGCAAAATCAAATTCTTTTTTTTCTCCCCATGTTTTGATGCAGACGTTTTCTTTAGGGTCTGGAGAAACTTTAATCCCCTCGGCAGGGATATTGGGAAGGCAGCCCAGTCCATGAGTGAGCTCTTTTTCGAGCTCAGTTCGCTCGTGGTTCAACTGGGAAACTTGACTCCCCAGTCCTGCAACGTCTTGGAGGAGCTCAGTGGCATCCGTACCTGTCCGTTTACGCTCGCCAATCTCTTTGGATAGAGCATTGCGCTTAGCCTGAATTTGCTCGGCTTCAAGGGTGAGATGACGGATCTTCTCGTCCAGGGCTAGCAGGGGAGCTAGATTGACAGAAGAATCTTTAGTTTTAAGTTTGATTTCGATGGCTGTAGGGTCTTTGCGCAGGAGCTTAATATCCAACATAAGATGCTATGTTAGGGGCAAAAGCCCTTAAAGTCAAACAGGGCGTTTTGCAAGCGCCCCGTCATATTAAAAATATTAATTTCCGCAGGTACCGGGGGCTACGAACCTGACGGTTCCAGAAATTAAAGAGGCTGGCGCAATGTTATTAGAGAAATCGTCGATATTCACAGTACCGGCGCTTCCCGAAATGCTCATTCCATTTGAGCCTACTGTCTGCAATCTGACTAAATTATTACTAATACTTGCACAGATCGTCCCGTTAGCTCCTGCATCCATATTCAACCCATAAGCCGAAGTAGCTAATCCTGCGACCATGGTGTTATTTGTGATGAGCAAGCGAGCTGAAGTGGCGGCCGTCCCTTGGACGTTAATTCCAATACAAGATGTCAAAGCAGTACTAGTTGTCGTTACAATCGTATTGTTATCTATCGTATATCTACTTGAGCCAGTTAAAGACCCGAAGGCTGATCCTAAAAGAATGCCAGACGAAGATCCTCCACCTAATGTAGCTAGAGTATTAGTGATAGTGTTGTTTGTAATGCGCACCTGTGAATTTGCCATCCCTCTGAGAAGTGCTATGCCTTGACCTCCAAAACCTGTGAGAGAGTTTCCTGCAATCGTCACGTTACAAGAGGCTGTAGTCGTTGGTGATAGGGGGCTGGGGTCGACTCTGATACCCGTGGTGTAACCTGTGACAACGTTGTTAGAGAGATTTCCTGTCGCAAAAGTGCCGTCTAAGACACTTAAGGAAATTCCCACGTTAGTGGTATTGTCTGAAGAGGTGACACGGTTATTAGTTGCTGTAAAATTTCCTGAACCTAAAAGTAAGATGCCGGTATGCGGCAGATTGCCAGACACAATGTTGTGATGGACATTAGCGCCTACGACACCCGTAAGAAGCGGACTGTCGATACCATTTCCTGCTAAGACTTGGATGTTCATCCCGGAGATTTCATTGCCATTGGCTAAAGTGATGACACTACCTGTCGTATTAGTCACTGTAGGAGCTCCAGGGGTTTGTGCAGGAATACTAATCCTGCCCACCGAGGTGCTAATGGTTTGTTTTGTTCCCGAGCCGAAGAGGCTTTGTCCATTTTTCAAGACGATACCCGCATTCATTCCACGAGAGGTTCCATCGCCTTGGAAGACGTAGATCATGTCATTAGGTCCTGAGGCATTTTGAGCAGCGGTCAGCGTCGAGAATGGACTTTCAACTGTTCCATTGGAGCTGCTGGTATTGCGCACGAACCAGACTCTCCACGGCTGTCCTGTAGCAGAGTTAATGGCGGTTCTGTGTTGTTTACGGGTCTCGACCACAGGGATTTCGAAGCGGTAAGGAGCAAAGGCCGCACGAGAAAGAGCTAGGTCGTTGCTATTGGGACAGTTTTTGCCTTTGCGCTCAAGTTTTTTTCCAAACGGATAGCTGAACGCCACGGTGCCTTGGACAACATTTTTGAAGATGTGGTCATACGAATAAGAGGCTTCTAAGGAGACGTAATCTTTATATCTCCAATAGAGGCGGGTTTTTCCTCCCCAGGCATTATTGGGGTCGGCTGTGAAGTAATAAGGTCCTATGCCGAAATAAAAGTCATGCCGGGTACTTTGGGTGATATGGGCACCGAC
>JAHFTQ010000011.1 GCA_023265455.1 Parachlamydiales bacterium | reverse complement strand
CACTGCATCGGGAGAAACTATGTCTTTAAGAGGGTTCTTGAACCGCCGTATACGGAACCGTACGTACGGTGGTGTGAGAGGACGGGGGCTTAACAACCCCCTCCTACTCGATCTGATGAAATTTTAGATTCGCCTTGAGCAATAACCTGTGGATGATGACCAAAACGTACCCAATTTATGTTGGGGTCAGGAGTCCCATCAGCGCAGAGGCGCTGCGCGCGGGAGAGACGCTGAGGACGCAGAGAGAGAGGCATTATGACTTTAGTATTGCAAATATACAAACTAAAATGAAATAATCCGCAGTATGATTTTTATTATTATTTATGCGGTGATAATTTTGTTTTTACTCGTGTTGGCCTTTGTACGGAAAGATTTAAATTCCTACAACCATATTGGAAGTGCACAACCCGATGATCCTAATCAAGAAAATTATCCCATCATTAAGGGCCCTCAGGATGCGTTATCACAACGGATCATCGATCGGGCCCTGTCAAAGGATGATTCATAAAATAACAATCATTTTTTATTGTAGTGCAGCGACTTTTCCTTGGGATTAAACAATCCCGTCTGTATTTTATAATATATGCTTTACATTTTGGTGCTGATCCTGCTCACTCCATTGTTGCTATGGAGTGCAACATTCACCGTTTCGACGAATGCAGATAGCGGTGCAGGCTCGCTCCGTCAAGCTATCGTTGATCTCAATGCCTCTGTCGATGCGAGTAATACCATCAATATCAACAGCTCATTAGGGACAATTTCCCTTTCGAGTTCCCTCCCAGCAATTAACCACAATGTTCAAATGAATGGGCCTGTCGTTTCACAAGCTATTCAAGCCAATAACCGCCAAGTTTTCTTCATCAATTCTGGACTGACAGTAGCCATCGCCAATATCGATATTACAGGAGCAAAAGCCACGGGAGCCGCTGGAGGAGTAGGAGCCGGTGGTGGAGGCGGGGGAGTAGGAGCTGGAGGTGGTGTATTTGTCTCTTCGGCAGCGAATGTAACAATCACGAACGTGACGTTTACTTCGTGTAATGCAACGGGGGGAACTGGAGGTGCAGGGGGCGCATCGACAGGGGGTGGCGGTGGTGGAGGATTTGTTACTGGATCTAGTGGTAGCGGAAACAACGGAGGTGGAGGGGGCTCTCCTGCGGGAGGCGGAGGAGGAGGAAGGGGCGGCAATATTCTTGCTGCGGGAGGAACTGGTGGCATATCTGGAGGCGGATCAGCTGCAGCTGGACAAAATGGAACAATGGGGGGCGCTCTAAACGGTGGTCCTGGTGGGGCAGGTGGAAGTGGCGATACCTATGGAGGAGGAGGTGGTGGTGGCCAAGGAGGAAATGGGACAGGTCTCGGGAGCAATGGAGGAAATGGAGGAAATGGAGCCGTCGGTGGGTTTGGAGGAGGAGGCGGCGGCGGTGCTGGAGGAGGGACAGGGATTTTAACAACGGGAGCGCCAGGAACCGGAGCTGTCGGTGGCTTTAATGGAGGAACAGGGGGAGGCGGCTCGGGAACTGGAACCGGTGGTGGTGGGGGCGGTGCGGGACTTGGTGGTGCGATTTTTGTAAATGGAACAGGCACTTTAACAATCGTGACCCCTAGCGGCTCTTTTTTTGTGACAAATTCAGTCACAGTGGGATCAGGAGGAGCCGGATCGGGTGCAGGTGCAGCGGGGACAGCAGGATCGGCAGCTGGGCTCGATCTTTTTCTCACTTCTGGAGGTTCTTGCACATTTAATGTCCCTTCGGGAACAGCAACTCTGTCTAATCCTATTGTCAGTAATCAATCGGGTAGTAGTGGCAGCTTAATCAAATCGGGAGCTGGAACTCTCGATTTTGCTACGAATAACCTTTCTAATACCTATACAGGTACAACGACAATCAACGACGGCATTTTATCGATTGCTAGCAATAACAACCTAGGAACTGCAGCAGGTGCCATTGCCATGAACACGGGTGTGGGTGTTACACCGACTCTGAGTATCGCAAGTGCCGTCTCAATTAACCGATCAACCACTTTGAGTGGAACTCAAGCCGCTACGTTTACCATTCAAACCGGAGCGTCATTGACGCATAGTGGCAGCTTGGGGTTGAGCACAGCGAATCTCATTGTTGATGCGGCCCCTTCAACGACTTCAACCCTCTCTGGCGTTGTGAGCGGAGTAGGAGGAAGCCTGACAAAAAATGGTGCAGGAACTTTAACACTATCAAACACGAGTAATACCTATTCAGGAGGAACAACTGTTAACGCAGGGACACTGGTGATTTCGTCCGATGGGAACTTGGGTAATACGAGTGGGCCACTGACTTTAAGCGGGGGGACTTTGCAGACCAATGCAACCTTGTCTTCAGCTCGCGCAGTTTCTCTCTCATCAACGAGTACCATCAATACCAATGGCAATGATTTGACCCTATCGGGAGTTGCCAGTGGAACAGGCTCTTTGACGAAGATGGGAACGGGAACGCTTTTTTACACAGGGACAAGTGCAAATACTTATTCTGGATTGACGACAGTCACTGCCGGAAGTCTCACATTAAACAAAACTACGGGGATCAGTGCTCTATCAGGGGATGTTTTAATCAGTGGGGGAACACTGAATTTAAGTGTGGCTCATCAGATCGCCGATACCTCGGGGGTTACCTTAAGTAGTGGAACTTTCAATATGGCTGGAAATGCCGAAACATTGGCCAGCCTTACCTATCAAGCCGGAACCTTTAGTCAAGGAGGAGCCACATTGACCTTAGCCGGAGCTAGCACAGCGCTGACAATGCGCGATACCACAATCTCTGGCAACCTCGCTCTGACTGGAGGTGGAAGTATTGTCTTCGACAGTACCAACAATGGAACAGCGGCCCTCAGCGGAAATCTCGATCTGGGCGGATCAACAACGACATTCAATATCGCCGATGGAAGTGCAGCCACCGATATGTCACTCAGTGGCATTGTCAGCAATGGGGGTATTACAAAAACTTCCGCAGGACGATTAGAGCTTTCCGGAGCCAGCGCCAATACTTTTACAGGAACTACGACGGTGAGTGCTGGCGAGTTATTTTTGAACAAGACCACCGGGATCAATGCCATATTAGGGGATGTTTTGATTAATGGGGGAACTCTCACGCTGAATGCAGCAAATCAAATTGCCAATACTTCAGCGATGACTTTGAGTAGTGGTACATTCAACATGGTCGGCAACGCCGAAACCCTGGCCAGCCTTACCTATCAAGCCGGAACCTTCAGTCAAGGAGGAGCCACATTGACCTTAGCCGGAGCTGGGACAGCACTCACAATGCGCAATACCACGCTCTCTGGCAACATTACGCTGGCAGGTGGTGGTATCGCTTTTGATAGTACCAACAACGGAACAGCAACGATCAGCGGAAATCTCGATCTCGGCGGATCCACGACGACATTCAATATTGCCGATGGGGCTGCAGCAACCGATATGTCACTCAGTGGCATTGTCAGCAATGGGGGTATTACAAAAATATCAGCGGGTCGATTAGAGCTTTCCGGAGCTAGCGCCAACACTTTTACAGGAACTACGACGGTGAGTGCTGGCGAATTATTTTTGAACAAAACCACCGGGATCAATGCACTACTAGGGAATGTTTTGATCAATGGTGGAACGTTGACGCTGAATGTAGCAAATCAAATTGCCAATACTTCAGCGATGACTTTGAGTAGCGGAACTTTCAACATGGCCGGAAACGCCGAAACACTAGCCAGCCTTACCTATCAAGCCGGAACCTTCAGTCAAGGGGGAGCCACACTGACATTGGCCGGAGCAGGGACAGCACTCACGATGCGCAATGTGGCGATCTCTGGCAACATGGCACTGACGGGTGGTGGTATCGCTTTTGATAGTACCAATAACGGAACAGCAACGATCAGCGGAAATCTCGATCTCGGAGGAGCCACAACGACATTCAATATCGCCGATGGGAGTGCGGCGACAGACATGTCCCTCAGTGGCATCGTCAGCAATGGGGGTGTCACGAAAACATCTGCGGGGCGGCTTGAGTTAACTGGAACTAGCGCCAATACCTTTGCAGGAACTACGACGGTAAGTGCTGGAGAGTTATTCTTAAATAAAACGGCTGGGATCAATGCTATAGCAGGTGATATTTTGATCAACGGGGGCACTCTTACGCTCAATGCAGCAAATCAAATTGCTAATACTTCAACGATGACTCTGAGTAGCGGTACATTTAACATGGCCGGAAACGCCGAAACAATCACGACTCTTCTCTTTCAAGGAGGAAGTGTTTCCTCAAGCGGTACAACTTTAACTCTGACAAGTGGAATCACAGCACTTAACATGAGAAATACGACCTTCGGAGAAAATCTAGCTCTAACCGGAGGTGGTAGCGTTGTATTCGACAGTACCAATAATGGAACTGCTGTCATCAGCGGAAATCTCGATCTGGGGGGATCGACAACGACATTCAATATCGCCGATGGGACTGCAGCAACAGACATGTCACTGAACGGCGTTGTCAGCAATGGCGGTATCACAAAAATAACAGCGGGTCGGCTTGAGTTAACTGGAACGGGGGCTAATACCTTTGCAGGAACTACGACGGTGAGCGCTGGAGAGTTACTCTTAAACAAAACTTCTGGAACGAACGCTGTGTCTGGTGATGTCTTGATCAACGGAGGAACTCTCACGCTCAATGCAACAAACCAGATCGCCAATACTTCAGTGATGACTTTGAGTAGCGGAACTTTCAACATGGCCGGAAATGCTGAAACACTAGCCAGCCTTACCTATCAAGCTGGAACTGTTAGTCAAGGGGGAGCCACACTGACATTGGCCGGAGCTGGCACAGTGCTGACGATGCGCAACGTGGCAATTTCCGGTAATATTGCTCTGGCAGGTGGGAGTGTCGCTTTTGATAGTACCAACAATGGAACAGCAATTATCAGTGGAAATCTCGATCTCGGCGGATCGACGACAGTATTTAATATCGCCGATGGGAGTGCGGCAACAGATATGTCCCTCAGTGGCATTGTCAGCAATGGAGGTGTTACAAAAACCTCTGCGGGACGATTAGAGTTGGCGGGGACAAGTACCAATACTTTTACAGGAACTACGACGGTGAGTGCTGGCGAATTATTTTTGAACAAGACCGCCGGGATCAATGCCATATCAGGGGATGTTTTGATCAATGGGGGAACTCTCACGCTGAATGCAGCAAATCAAATTGCCAATACTTCAGCGATGACCTTGAGTAGCGGCACATTCAATATGGTCGGCAACGCCGAAACCCTGGCCAGCCTTAACTACCAAGCTGGAACTGTCAGTCAAGGGGGAGCCACACTAACATTGGCTGGAGTTGGGACAGTGCTCACGATGCGCAATACCACGCTCTCTGGCAACATTACACTGGCAGGTGGTGGTATCGCTTTTGATAGTACCAACAATGGAACAGCAAGCATCAGCGGAAATATCGATCTCGGAGGCGCGACGACGGTATTTAATATCGTTGATGGGGCTGCGGCAACAGACATGTCTCTCAGCGGCATCATCAGCAATGGAGGTGTTACAAAAACCTCTGCGGGTCGGCTTGAACTTGCGGGGGCCAGTGCAAATACGTTCACAGGAACTACAACAGTGAGTGCTGGCGAGCTTTTTTTGAACAAAACCGCTGGCATTCATGCGGTGTCTGGCGACGTCCTGATCAATGGAGGAACGCTGACGCTCAACGCTCCGAATCAAATTGCCAATACCTCGGTGGTGACTTTGAGTAGCGGAACTTTCAATATGGCCGGAAATGCCGAAACTTTAGCTGGCCTTACCTATCAAGCTGGAACCTTCAGTCAGGGGGGAGCCCCACTGACATTGGCCGGAGCTGGAACAGTGCTCACGATGCGCAACGTGGCAATTTCCGGTAATGTTGCTCTGGCAGGTGGGAGTGTCGCTTTTGATAGTACCAACAATGGAACAGCAAGTATCAGTGGAAATCTTGATCTGGGCGGATCAACAACGATATTCGATATTGCCAACGGGACTGCAGCAACCGACATGTCACTGAGTGGTATCGTCAGCAATGGGGGTGTTACAAAAGCTTCCGCAGGACGATTAGAGTTGACGGGGGCCAGCGCCAATACTTTCACGGGGACTACAACGGTGAGCGCTGGAGAGCTATTTTTGAACAAGACCGCTGGAATGAATGCAATACCTGGCGATATTTTGATTAGCGGTGGAACTCTTACTCTGAATGCAGCGAATCAAATTGCCAATACCTCGGTGGTGACTTTGAGTAGCGGAACTTTCAATATGGCCGGAAACGCCGAGACAATTACTAGCTTCCTCTTTCAAGGAGGGAGTGCTTCCTCAAGCAGTGCAACTCTAACTCTGACGAGTGGGACCACTGCGCTTAACATGAGAAATACAACCTTCGGAGAAAATCTAGCTCTCATTGGAGGCGGAAGTATCGTATTCGACAGTACAAATAATGGAACAGCTGTCATCAGCGGAAATCTCGATCTGGGCGGATCTACAACGACATTCAACATCGCTGATGGGGCCGCGGCAACCGACATGTCACTGAGTGGCGTTGTTAGCAATGGGGGTGTTACAAAAACTTCCGCAGGACGATTAGAGTTGACTGGAGTTAGTGCCAATACCTTTACAGGGACTACAATGGTGAGCGCTGGAGAGCTATTTTTGAACAAGACCGCTGGAATGAATGCAATACCTGGCGATATTTTGATTAGCGGTGGAACTCTTACTCTGAATGCAGCGAATCAAATTGCCAATACCTCGGTGGTGACTTTGAGTAGCGGAACTTTCAATATGGTCGGAAATGCTGAAACTTTAGCCAGCCTTACCTATCAAGCCGGAACCTTCAGTCAAGGGGGAGCCACATTGACGTTAGCCGGAGCTAGCACAGTGCTTACGATGCGCAACGTGGCAATTTCCGGTAATATTGCTCTAACCGGAGGTGGTAGCGTTGTATTTGACAATACCAACAATGGAACAGCAAGTATCAGCGGAAATCTCGATCTCGGCGGATCAACAGCGACATTCAATATCGCCGACGGGACTGCAGCAACCGACATGTCACTGAGTGGCGTTGTTAGCAATGGGGGTGTTACAAAAACTTCCGCAGGACGATTAGAGTTGGCTGGAGTTAGTGCCAATACCTTTACAGGGACTACAACGGTGAGCGCTGGAGAGCTGTTTTTGAACAAGACCGCCGGGATGAACGCAATACCTGGCGATATTTTGATTAGCGGTGGAACTCTTACTCTGAATGCAGCGAATCAAATTGCCAATACCTCGGTGGTGACTTTGAGTAGCGGAACTTTCAATATGGCCGGAAATGCTGAAACTTTAGCCAGCCTTACCTATCAAGCCGGAACCTTCAGTCAAGGGGGAGCCACATTGATGTTAGCCGGAGCTAGCACAGCGCTTACGATGCGCAATGTGGTAATTTCCGGCAACCTAGCTCTAACCGGAGGTGGTAGTGTTGTATTTGACAATACCAACAACGGAACAGCGAGTATCAGCGGAAATCTCGATCTGGGCGGATCAACAACGACATTCAATATCGCCGACGGGACTGCAGCAACAGACATGTTGCTCGGTGGCATCATCAGCAATGGGGGTATTACAAAAACTTCTGCGGGTCGGCTTGAACTTACGGGGACCGGTGCAAATACGTTCACAGGAACTACAACGGTGAGCGCGGGAGAGTTGTTCTTAAATAAAACCTCAGGCAATGCTCTACCAGGCGATGTCCTCATCAATGGGGGAACGCTGACGCTCAACGCTCCGAATCAGATTGTCAACACCTCGGTGATGACTCTGAGTAGTGGAGAGTTTGACATGGATGGGAATACTGAAATTGTAGCCAGCCTTAATTATCAAGCCGGAGTTTTGAGCCAAGGTGGAGCAACACTGATTTTGACCGGAGCTGGGACAGCGCTGACAATGCGCAATGTGGCGCTTGCAGGTCATATCGTACTGACAGGCGGTGGGAGTGTCGCTTTTGATAGTACCAACAACGGAACAGCAAGTATCAGTGGAAATCTCGATCTCGGCGGATCGCCGACGACATTTGATATCGCTGACGGGACTGCAGCAACAGACATGTCCCTCAGCGGCGTTGTCAGCAATGGCGGTATTACAAAAATATCGTCGGGTCGGCTTGAACTTGCGGGGGCCAGCGCCAATACCTTCACAGGAACTACGACGGTGAGTGCTGGCGAGCTTTTTTTGAACAAAACCGCTGGCATTAATGCTGTGTCTGGCGATGTCTTGATCAATGGAGGAACTCTCATACTCAATGCAGCGAACCAGATCGTCAACACCTCGACGATGACTCTGAGTAGCGGCACCTTCAACATGGCCGGGAATGCCGAAACATTGGCCAGCCTTACCTATCAAGCTGGAACCTTCAGTCAAGGGGGAGCCACATTGACTTTAGCTGGAGCTGGGACAGCGCTGACAGTGCGCAACGTGGCGATCTCCGGCAACATTGCACTGGCAGGTGGTGGTATCGCTTTTGATAGTACCAATAACGGAACAGCAACGATCAGCGGAAATCTCGATCTCGGAGGAGCCACAACGACATTCAATATTGCCGATGGGAGTGCGGCGACAGACATGGCCCTCAGTGGCATCATCAGCAATGGGGGTGTCACAAAAACATCTTCGGGTCGGCTTGAGTTAACTGGAACTAGCGCCAATACCTTTGCAGGAACTACAACGGTGAGTGCGGGAGAGTTGTTCTTAAATAAAACTGCTGGGATCAATGCTATAGCAGGCGATATTTTGATCGATGGCGGGACTTTGATTCTTAACGCAGCGAATCAAATTGCTAATACCTCGGTGATGATTTTGAGTAGTGGCACATTTAACATGGCCGGAAACGCCGAAACAATCACGAGTCTTCTCTTTCAAGGAGGGAGCGCTTCCTCAAGCGGTGCAACTCTAACTCTGACAAGTGGAACCACCGCGCTTAACATGAGAAATACGACTTTCGGAGAAAATCTAGCTCTTATTGGAGGCGGAAGCGTTGTATTCGACAGTGCCAATAATGGAACAGCTGTCATCAGCGGAAATCTTGATCTCGGAGGAGTCACAACGACATTCGATATTGCCAATGGAAGTGCAGCAACAGACATGTCACTGAGCGGCATTGTCAGCAATGGTGGTATCACAAAAATATCAGCGGGTCGACTAGAGCTTTCTGGAACAGGAGCTAATACCTTTGCAGGGACTACAACGGTGAGCGCTGGAGAGTTACTCTTAAATAAAACGGCTGGGGTCAGTGCTGTGTCTGGCGATGTCTTGATCAACGGAGGAACTCTAACCCTCAATGCAGCGAACCAGATCGCCAATACCTCGATGATGACTCTGAGTAGCGGCACATTCAGCATGGCCGGGAACGCCGAAACACTGGCCAGATTTAACTATCAAGCGGGGACTTTAAGCCAGGGTGGAGCCACACTCACTTTAGTAGGGTCTGGTACTGCGCTGACAATGCGCAACGTGGCGATCTTTGGCAACATTGCACTGACCGGTGGGGGTAGTGTTGTATTTGACAACACCAATAACGGAACAGCAATCGTCAGTGGAAATTTCGATCTTGGGGGAGTTCTCACGACATTCGATGTCGCCAATGGGTCCGCAGCAACAGATCTATCGCTCAGTGGCATTGTTAGTAACGGCGGTATCACAAAAATATCAGCGGGTCGATTAGAGTTTGCAGGAACCAGTGCGAATCTTTTTACGGGGATGACAACGGTGAGCGCTGGAGAATTGTTTTTAAATAAAAATGCCGGGTTGAATGCAATACCTGGCGATGTCTTGATCAACGGAGGAACTTTAACCCTCAATGCAGCGAACCAGATTGCCAATACCTCAACGGTGACTCTGAGTAGCGGCACATTCAACATGGCTGGGAACGCCGAAACACTGGCCAGACTTAACTATCAAGCCGGAACCCTTAGTCAAGGGGGAGCAACATTGACTTTAGCTGGAGCTGGTATAGCGCTGACAATGCGCGATACCACAATCTCTGACAACATAGTACTGGCAGGCGGTGGTATCGCTTTCGATAGTACCAACAATGGAACAGCAACCCTCAGCGGAAATCTCGATCTTGGCGGATCAACAACGACATTTGATATCGCCAATGGTACTGCGGCCACAGACATGTTGCTCAGTGGCATCATCAGTAATGGAGGTATCACAAAAATATCACCGGGTCAGCTTGAGCTTGCAGGAGCTGGGACAAATACCTTTACAGGAACCACAACGGTAGGTGCCGGAGAATTATTCTTAAATAAGCCAGCAGGGACGAATGCTGTGACAGGAGATGTTCTCATCAATGGAGGGACACTGACGCTAAATGCAGCGAATCAAATCTCCAACACTTCAGCAGTAACCTTGAGTAGCGGCACATTCAATATGGCCGGGAACGCCGAAACGTTAGCCAGCTTTAACTATCAAGCAGGAACATTAAATCAAGGTGGAGCAACACTCACTTTAGCGGGGCCTGGTCCTACGCTGACGATGCGCAACGTGGCAATCTCCGGTAACATTGCACTGACCGGTGGTGGTGATATTGTATTTGACAATACCAACAACGGAGCAGCGACTATTAGTGGAAATCTCGATCTGGGGGGATCAACAACAACGGTCAATATCGCTGATGGATCAATGGCAATCGATGGTATCATCAGCAATGGAGCCGTGATTAAGATAGGAAGTGGAACCCTAGCTCACTCAGGGATGAATACTTATATGGGAGGGACAACCGTCAATGGCGGTAGGCTCATTGTCTCTTCAGATGAACATCTAGGAGATCCCTCAGGTAGCTTGACTTTAGGAACTGCGACTTTGCAAACCCACGGTTCATTGAGTTCATCACGCTCTATCAATATCGTAGGGGCAAGCACGATCGATACCTATTCAAATGATGTGCTATTGCAAGGAGATGCCACAGGCGGTGGATCATTATTTAAGCAAAATGCTGGGACGTTAACCTTGAGAGGATCGAATGGTTATACGGGAGGAACGACAGTTGCAGGAGGCATCCTAAAAGGTGATACCACGAGCTTGCAAGGGAGTATTTTCAACCAAACAACTGTTATTTTTGATCAGGCCATGGCTGGAACTTATGCGGGAGTTTTGAGTGGAGGAGGATCGGTCATCAAAACTAATGCAGGGACTTTAATTTTAACCGGAGCCAATAACTATTCGGGAGGGACGACTGTTTCCGCAGGAGTGCTGCAAGGCAATACGACAAGTTTACAAGGAGATATTTTTAATCAAGCTGCCGTTGTGTTCGATCAGGCAGTTACAGACACCTATGCAGGTGTGATCACCGGCACAGGGTCAGTTACCAAACAAAATGGGGGGACGCTGATTTTTTCAGCAGAGCATCACTATAGTGGAGGGACCGTTGTTTCAGCAGGGGTATTGCAAGGCAATACCAGATCTTTACAGGGAAATATCCAGAACCTGGCGGCCCTTGTTTTTCAGCAGAACGATCCAGGGGCCTATGCAGGCACATTGACAGGCACCGGAGTCCTCATCAAAGAAGGAGATGCATCTTTGACATTGAGTGGCTCAGTTAGCCAATCTATGACGCTGGTCAATCTTGGGGAACTTAATGTGAATGGGACGCTGACTTCATCTGTTCTAGTGGCATCATCTGCCATGGTAGGAGGAACAGGGACCGTTGTGGGGAGTATCACTAATCAAGGCAAAGTGGCTCCGGGGAATTCGATTGGAACTTTGACTGTTCAAGGAGATTACTTACAGGCAGCTAGCTCTACTCTAGAGATTGAAATTAGCCCGATGGCCTCATCTTTATTGCAAGTGTCTGGAAATGTCACCCTTCAACCTGGGACAGTCCTTGAAATCGTTCCTGAAGCAGGAGTCTATAAAGATGGAACGATTTATACCTTCCTCACCACAGGAGGGGCCGTTTCAGGACAATTTTCTGAAATTGTTGTTCCGTTCACCTGCCTAAGCGGGTCAAGCGCTCTTGTGTATTCGCCGGATCGGATCCAATTGATTCTCTGCATTGCTCCCTTCAGCCAGCTTGTCGCAAAAGGAAACGCCGGTGCTGTCGCTTCAGTTCTCGATAAGCTGACAAATCCTTCACCTGATTTACAGCGCATTATCGGCAGATTGCAGCTTTTGAGCAGAGAAAAATTGGCCAGTGCCCTCAACCAGATGCAACCCTCTTTATTTAAAGCCACGACGATTCTTCAGCAAAATGCTGTGACACTGGCGTCTTTATGTATCTCTCAACGCCTCCAAAATAATTATCTCCCCTGCAAAGACCCTGATCAAAAGCCAGCCCACTTCTGGATTGCTCCTCTTTTTGAACAATCGTATCAGCAAAAAAAAGGAGAGGAGTTGGGTTGGCAAGGACAAACTGAAATGATCCTTGCAGGAGGTGATTATGGTTGGGGAGAGACTTTTTATGCTGGAGCTGCCTTGGGCTATGCTGCCAATCAAATCCATTGGAAAGATGTCAAAAGCAAAGGACATTTCCAAAGTTACTTAGGACAGTTATATGGAAGTTGGGTTTCTCGCTCGGTTTATATCAATACCATCCTTTCTGCGGGATCAAATCATCTTTCTGAATCGCGTAACATTCAATTTCCAGGTTTTAATCGGACAGCGCGTCATCATCAAAATGCTCCATTTGTACAAGCTGATGCTGAAGTTGGTGGTCTTTTAACGCTTGGGCGAGGACAAATTCGTCCTTTTGGAAACCTGTCCTACCTCTACATCGATGAGAAATCGTATTCAGAAAGAGGTGCAAATTCATTGAATTTAGAAGTGAAAGACTGCAAAAACCAGTTTTTGCGCTCCGAATTAGGGATCAATTTTTCAGGGTGCTTTACCGCTCAAAATAGCAGATGGATTCCAGAGGTCAAGTGCAGCTGGGTGAGAGAAAATCGCCTCGAAAATAAAAAATTTACGGCCCGCTTCAGAGGAACCACGCCTTACTTCACGGTGAAGGGGCTCTATCCCTCTCGAAATCTTCTATCTCTTGGAGCCGCGCTAACTTTCCAAAAATTGCTCGGTTTAAAATCGGTTAGCTTGTTCTATTCCTCACAGATGGCCCACCGGTATTTCGATCAATCGTTTTCATTTCTCATCAACTGCCCTTTTTAACCTGAGCTGTTGATGAGTCGGTGAAGTTGTCCCAAAAGGTAGAACGGGATTGATAATAGATTGTATTCAATAACATCCCCCAGGGAATCCTTCATGTGTACAGGGCCTAGTCTGGGGACATCAGAATTTACCCTGACGGCAGTTATTTTTTTTTTCTCTTTCATAAACTGGTGGAGTGACTTGAGCGTTCCGGTTGTTCCTGCTTTTACCTCAATAGGAATCACCTGATTCTCGTGTTGAAGGATGTAGTCGACTTCAGCTTCAGCGCCTTGTTTTCCTCGCTGCCAGTAATAGAGGGTGGGTGGGATATATGCGGGGGGTAATGTGCGCAGTAGCTGACCCGCTAGCTGTTCAGCCATTCCTCCGCTATTGATCATAGAAATTTCAGAGACTGATCTTAACTGATGTAATGAAAGTCCTAATGATGCGGCGCAAAGTCCGCAGTCCAGCATGATGACCTTAGAGAATTTTTCGTCGGCTTCCGCACCAAGAGGTAACCCATTAGCTGAGGTTGACACAATGCGATGACATACTCTCGCTTTAGAAAGCAAATCAAGTGCCTGTTTTAGAGAAGTGGAGTTGACCTCGGAATTGGCATCTTTATAGACAAATTTTTTCCCAAGTTGACGAGGGACTGAGTTCATGACGTCTTCTAGACGGTCAATCGTAAGGCGTCCACTATATTTAGCGAAATCATCGCGATAGGTGGCCAATAGGTCGAAATGAATCTGGTTAACAGCATCAGGGGCCTTTTCGGCTGCCCAACTTGAAACAGCCGCAGGCATGCCACCCACTACTAAGTATTCTTTAATGAGTCTTATCAACTGTGAGTGAATGGCCTCCGGAATGGTAAGGTTCCAATCATAATTTTGCAGATAAGCTCGAAGCTCATGCTCTTTGATAGCATCCAAAAACTCTTCGAAGGACAGCGGCTCTAGGTACAAATATCCTATCCTGCCAACAGGCATACTAAATTCGTGTTTGGCCAGAGCAAAGTCTAACAGAGAGCCTGCTGCAATTACCGGAAGCTCTGGCATGTCTTCGGCAAACCAACGTAATTTTTCAAGAAGATGGGGAGCTGCCTGAATCTCATCCAGAAATAGAATTGTTTTTGAGAGTTCGAGTTTGCTTCCTGTTGAGGCTGCAATATTGATGAGGATTTCCTTAGGGTCATTCGATGAGAATAACGACTCTAGATCAGGTCGTTTCTCGAAGTTCAATTCAATGAGTTTACGTTGTTGCAAATTCGCCAAATCTCGAATCAACCAAGTCTTGCCAACTTGCCTAGCTCCCCGAATCACTAATGGCTTTCGCGTGCTAGAGTTCAGCCAGTTTACTAAGAATGAGGTACGATCCCGTCTCATTAAGGCCTTTCCTTTGGTTAATCCTCAGTTTAAGTTAACTTTATATTTAAGTCTATAAAAGAGGGGGGTGTTTTGACGAGCAAGTCAACATAATAGGGGGTTGTTTTAGCGAGAAGGCTTGATTGGATTAAAAAATAAAAACTTAACTGCTTTATTTTCAGCAACTTAAAATGAATAGGCAAAGTTGAGCTGCGCTCCCCAGAAGTTGTAAATGTTGCCAGGAAGGCCAAGAGCTGTGCCATTCGACATTTTAGCAGTCGAGCGCCCATCTTCCCAATATTCATAGAATGGTTTAAAAATCAGAGCATAGTGTTGGGATCTTGTTAAAAAAAACGTCAATGGAAATTCGATCAAAATATTGCCGAGAGATCTTTTTAAAATCCAGCGAGCCCCTTTGAGCGGGACAATTTTGACGGTGGGATAGACTTGCGGCATCCATGTGAAATTAAGTCCTAGCAACCACCACCGTTTGAAAAAATAGTCTGATAAGAAACCGACGGGGAGATAGATCTCATTGTAGCAAAACTTGATGGAGGGGTTTTCGTGCTGCTTGAGTTTGTGGCTTAAATAGCGATAGCCGAGCCCGGAAAACAGAGTCAAGAACCTGGATTTGTCGTCGGAAACAAAGGTATACCCAAACCTCTCTTGAACATCGGTGTAGACAAGGTACCGGCTCTGGTTAGACCCTTCAGTTTTTCCTTGTTTCCAATCCACTTTTACACCGGCGTAAAAATGATTCCAAGGCCGATATTCATAGCTGCCTTGCAACCCTCCTAAGTTCCCATGAAAAAGTGGCTGATGATGAATTTTGATGCTGGCATGGGTAGCATTGATGCCGATTTGAAGACGAGAAATGCGCTCAACAGCGCGCAGCTGAAGTGTTCCCATCAATAGAAGGCTAACGACAGACAGAAGTTTCATAAAAATTATTTTTTATGTTATAACACAATTCTTCAAATGGAAACTAGATGAGATTTTTTCTTACTTTAATCTGTTGCATCCTCTGTCGGAGTATAGAGGCTAAACAAGAGACATTTTCGCTCGATCGGCTCACCGAATTTTACGACAATTTTACTTGCAAAGAAAAACAAGTGCTCGCGCGCGCTCACTTGACAGGGGGATGTGTTGCTTTCTGGGTTTCAACAGAAGGAAATGATGCTGGGCCTGGCACGAAAGAGCAACCTTTTTTGACCCTGCAAAGAGCACGCGATGCAGTGCGGGCTTTGCCATCTTCCGCATTCAAAGATCAAGATGTCTATGTTTACATTGAAGAAGGGACCTACCGACTTGAAGACCCCCTCGTACTCACAGCGATCGACTCGGGTCGCCACGGCCATGATGTCGTCTATTCTGCAGCCCCCAAAAAAGATCCTATCATTTCCGGAGCTATTCAAGTCGTGGATTGGAGCCTTTACGACGGGATGCTTGGGATTTACCGGGCCAAGATAGGAGCCTACAACTCGCGTCAACTCTATGTGAATGGAAATCGCGCCGTGCGCGCTCAGACCACACTTTATCCCGCCGGTTTTTTGCCGAGTTGGACAGACGGAGGAATTGATTATATTATCACTTCTTTAAATCCGGGTGCTTGGCAAGATCCCACCTTATGGCAAAATCCGCAAGAGATTGAAGCGGTGATCGTGACGCAATGGAAAATGATGAGAGTCCCTCTCAATTCCATCAACTCTTCAAGCCCCGTGAGCGGATTGATCACGTTGCAAGATCCAGCCTGGAGTAATTCCAACGTCTATTTAGATAAGGCGACAGGCAAGCCTGGAGAGTGGAGTTTTTGGCAAGTCACATGGTTTGAAAACAGTTATCAGTTCCTGACTCAAGCAGGACAGTGGTATTTGGATCCTTCGGGTGGTTGGTTATATTATATCCCTCTTCCTGGCGAGGATATCAACTCCGCCGATGTCGAACTGCCTATTCTTGAAACCCTGATCGTCGGCCAGGGAACTCTGGACGAGCCCCTCCACAATATTCGGTTTGAAGGGTTGACCTTTTCCTATGCCACTTGGCTGGGGCCCAGCGGCAGCAATGGGTATGTCTCTGATCAAAGTGGTCAACTTTTGATAGGACCTGGGCATTCAACTAATATCATCGGACATGATCAATATGTCGTGCCCACCCCGGGAAATCTCCCTTTTACTTTTGCCTCCAATATTGTCTTTTATGGCAACATTTTCCAGCACCTGGGCGCTGTTGGCCTCCAATTTGGATTGGGGAGTCGGAACAATACGATTTTTGGCAATTTGTTTACCGATATCTCATCCTCAGCAATTGAATTAGGGGGAGCCACCTTGATGGACTCTCATCCTACCCATCCATCCTACATTCTCAAAAATAACACCATTACCAACAATCTCATCCGCAGCGTGGCCAAAGAGTATGTTGATGCTGCAGGCATCTTTGTCGGTTTTACACAAAACACGGTCATTAGCCACAACACGATTGTCGATGTCCCTTGGTCGGGAATTGCAATCGGTTGGGGTTGGGGGTTGTTAGATGTCGGCAGTTTCCCCGGTCTTCTGAATGCCTTTAGCGGTGAGTGGGGTAATTTTGATTCACCGACACCCAATTCTGGATGTCAAATCCTCAACAACCGGATTCATAGTTTTCTCAACATTTTGTGGGATGGCGGGGCTATTTACACAACGGGTCAGCAAGGACCCTCTTTGTCTGAAGGATTACGTATTGAAGGAAATGTCGCTTCTGGAAAACGGCCTAGTGGCGGCGGAAACACCTTTTATACGGATGGAGGAAGCCGCTACATCAATGTGCTCTCCAATGCGTCGTACGACAATCCGATTGGAATCACTTTTTATGGTCCTTATCCGCGAATTGGAGATCCCTTCTTCTTGTTTTATCCTCTTTACTATCTGCAAAATGGAGCCCCTTATGGGAGTGATAGTGGAGGGTGCGTCACTTATGGCGATATTAATTATGCCGACAATTATTGGCTGCAAGCTCCCCTTCCAGCCAACATCGTTTCATACAACGATTTTTATCACACTTTATTCGGGTTTTATCCTTACAATGCGATGGGATTTTTTGCCATTTGCCCCTACACAAACAATGGAGTCTCATATCCTGTCAATTTGACCTACAGCGACAATCATCTCATTTCTTCTCCGTCAGAGATCTCAAACCAGGTTTTGTTAAATGCGGGTGTGTTCGAAAGGCTGCCCACGATTCCTGAAAGCCTGTGGGTTCTCCCCTAAGGCCTCGTATGTTTTTCCAAATACCGAAGAATTTTTTCCCGCTCCTCTGGAGAAAAGTCGTTTCCATAGAATTTCAGGAAGATCTCTTTGCGAAGACCCGCTGGAGAAATATGCGGATTATCCCTCAAGATGGCTTGGGTGACCAAGAGTTTTGAAGCCGCGAGCATAGAAAATCCCATCTTGATCCGCTCTTCTGGCGTTTTTTTTCGGATCAGTTCGTACATTTTTTCTTCCATTTCAGGAGAGGTATCACGCATTCGTGGCCTTTGAATACAGTTGCTCGAGGTTCAGTAGACAGCTTTGAAATGATTAATCTTCGGGAGAGACAACCCATACCGGGACATCTTACTGAGTATGCGATTTTTATAAAAAAGCATATTTGGTATAAGCGTGTACATATAGGTAAAAAATATGGATTTATTAAAACCGCCTGTTCACCTGGAGTATGTTTACCACTGCCCAAGTCCATCATTAGGAGTTGTTAAGATGGAGGAGGCATTGGAGAGACCGCCTTATTTGTATAAAGTGTTGTCCATGGACGATTGGGCAAAGAGTTGCAAAACTGTCCATTTGTCAAGCGCCGATGCTGATTTCATTCATTTTTCCACAGATGACCAACTGGATAAAATCATTGAAAAATATTGGGCAGGCGTCCCTGAATATATTGTATTAAAAATTGATACGAGGAAGCTGCAGGGAAAATTGGTCTTAGAAGCCAATCCTGGTGGAACGAACAAGTATTACCATTTGTACAATGGGTCAATTCCTTTGAGTGCTGTTGTAGAGTCAAAAGTAAGAAAGATCGGAAATTGATCCCGGCTTTTTGAATCGAACAGGAAAAATCAAAATTGAGCGGCAGGCTCTTGAAACAGTTGAAATTTTTCGTAAAACTGGATTCCGTCGATGACTCCTAATAATCCTGGAAATGCGCTTAAATAGACGTTGTTTAGTTTTTTGATTTCTTCCAGAAGTTTGGGTTCAGAATTAGAAACCGCAGTGCTTTTTAATCCTGTTTGAAATAAAGACAAGTCGTTCAAGGAATCTCCGCTAGTTATCACAATCTCAGGATTAACATTTAAGTGTTTGATCAAGTTTAAGAGGCTTGAACCTTTGCTAACACCTTTAGGCAGGATATCCAAATACATGTCACAGGATTGGACAAAATCGAATCCGGCATTAATAATTTTTTCCAAAGTTGGGGTCTTCAATAGATCAGAATCGTAATAATAGGCAACGCGATAAGGGGGGTCTATAGGCTGTAATTGAATGCCCATCTCATCTCGCAACAGCTCTTTCAATAGGCTGTTGCCATTGTTCCATTTTTGAATGATCGGATTTTGCAAAGATTCAACAGGATAAAAACTTTCTCCGTCGACAATATGTGTTCCATGATCGCCTATGACAAAGTGGGGTTTGGGTAGGTAACCCTTTAAGCAAAACTGCTTGACCGTGTCAATGGGTCTACCAGTGACATAAATCAACAACACCTCCTCACGTAAATGGAGTAACTTGTTATAGAAGAAATTTTTGGTCTGACCGTTCCCTTCTAAAAAAGTTCCATCTAAATCAGTAGCGATTGTTAATTTATACATGAACCTATCTCACTATTCTAAATATGGGATTTTGAAGGGGTTCGTCGAATGTAAAGAAAGCTGAATGTTCTCCATCAGGTTCGATGGAGGTTAACTTATTCCATTCGATTAAGTTAATATGGGCATCATTTCCACTTGCATAAAGTGTAAAAAGTTTGATGATTTCGTCTTTAGTGTGGAGGTCCTTAGATTGATAAAGTTTTTTGTTCCACTTGGTGTACCCATCACTAAAAACTATAGCAAAAGCCATAGTGCCATTATCTAGGATTTCGATAGCAGTTTGTATGAAGTCGTTGTGTTTTTTTGATCGTGACAAAATGACATAGCCTTCTCTTTCTTGAATCATATGGGTTAGTGCCTCTTCCAGCACGCCTCTTTCATAAGGCTCTCTTGAGAAAAAGGAGCCTTCAAGGGTTAGCGAGTCAACAAGTTGGTGGGTCTTTCCTTCAGAATCTACGAAGGCAACTTCAGTGGCAACCCAATCTTCACCTCTTTTTTCCCATTGAAAATGGAGTTTGCCCTCATTTTTAGAGCCTATTGCATTAAAAGCTAGAGAGCGGATTGAAGTGTTTAGACTATCACTGGAAGTGTAAGACCCCTCAAAAAACGAAGATTTGCGAATCGGTTTTCCAAAATATTCAATCAACCGTTGGTTAGAGTTCGCAGTTTCTAAGCCCATTTTTATGTCACTTGAGCAATTGAGAACGTACAAAAAGAATCCCCAACAAATGACTAGGTTAGCTATCAAAAAAATGAGTCCTGCAACGCCCCAATGTTTTTGGCGCTTTAGAAAAACCTCAACAGGTTCATCACGATTCCTAAGCCAAGCTTTTTGATTCCCTTTTAAGCCCAGCCAAAAGGGGACGAAGGGGCCAAAGAGAGGAATTAAAAGCAGCCATCCTTGCCAAATGCCATGCCGTATGCACCAGATAGGGCAGAGCAAAAATGCCCCCCAATTCCAGCGTTTAAGCTCCTTAGGAATTTCAACTTGTTGGCTCATGCATCCTCAACCATGAACCTATTCTGCCATATTATAGGCCAAAATCCAAGGCGAAATTGGGCACGCGCACGCTTGCTTAAAAAAATATTTAAGCAATTTGGTGGCGGACCAGAGAAACCTTGTAGATGAGCTCTTTTTGAAAAAAATAGAGATGCTTGGTTCTCCGTTGAACTATTCGGAATTTCCGAATAGTTGGGTGTTTTGCACCCGGTTTTTTCAATAAAATAAGGCCTGGAGAATTCCTGAGCCTATTGAATTGTAGGTAGAGAGCATTAGACTTGCAAAAGCTGAAAGAAAAACTCGGTGACGCATTAAAACAAGCTCAATCAGTGCTCAAAGAATGGTCCCCTTAATTGTCTTAATTTTCATAAGCAATTGATTGTCAGCGATAAGAATTGTTTCGCCGTGAGTCAATATGAGACAATTGAAACAATTCTCTTCGTGAATTGACTCAATTGTTTCATTTTCTGATGTGATGAGTCGTTTACGGCTTATCAGTCCCGTAGACTGATTTCCAAACGGTTGAAGGTATTCATCATTCCGATGCAGATCGTCAAATCGACAATTTGCCGTTCCGAGTAGATTTGACTGAGCTGTTGCTTGATAGGGCTTAAATCTTGGTCTAAGTGGGTGATGGCTTCTGCCCACTGGAAGACAGTTTTTTCCTCAGAAGTAAACGATGTTGAATGGCGCCAGGCAGGAAGTAGGTCGAGTTTTTCTTGCGAAATGCCCAATTTTCGTGCTTCCTCGGAATGAAGCCGACAGCAGTAAGGACAGCCATTAATTTGCGAAACACGAAGTTCCACCAAAATGCGGATACCCGCATTCAAAGGGGACGCCTTTAAACTCGCGTGGCTTTGGTATAAAAAATTAATGGTTTCTTTAGAAATCTCTTCGTAATTCATTGAAGGCCTCTTTTTATCAGGGTATACCTTAACCCGATTTTTCTCATCTCTGTATAAAACGACTGCCATCGAAAAACAGCTCGCTTTTGACAATTAGCCCATCTCGAAAACTGAGTAGCGCGGCGCTATGAAAGGCAGGGAGAATATGTCAAAAAGATGATGAAAGAGAAGATTCTTGCAAAAGGATTGACTCTACAAAAAGCGCGCGATATCCTCTGGACATTAACGGGTCGCGATATGTACCGAATGTTGGTCATCGAAAGAGGATGGACATCAGATGAGTACGAAAAATGGCTGGCGCAGATTTTAGTCAAATCCCTTCTGGACAATTGAATAAGACGCAGGCGTACAAAAAAACAGACCACGGGTTTATGGCCCGTGGCTTTCGCATGAGTATCCCCATGCGGGATGATGTCGTCATCGTAGTTGGTTATAGGATTTTTTGTAAAGATACGATCGATCTTTATCTATCGAAAGAGGGTGGACATCGGATGAGTACGAAAAATGGCTGGCGCAGATTTTAGTCAAATCCCTTCTGGACAATGATAAATAGAAAATATACGCTTAAAAACACATAATGTTAGGCATACTTAAAATCGCTGCTTTTTCAGATGGTGAGCAAGGTGGAAATCCAGCAGGGGTCTGGATAGGGGCTGAGCTGCCCGATGAAAGAACCATGCAAATGACAGCTGCTGAGATCGGATTCTCAGAGACGGTATTTGCCGTTCCAGCTGACGGCAAGTGGCGGGTACGCTACTTTTCACCTGAATCTGAAGTGCCATTTTGCGGTCATGCAACTATAGCGCTGGGAGTAGCATTGGCTCAGGTTCATGGTGATGGTCTATTTACCCTCGTATCGAATGCTGGACAAATTACTGTAGAAGGGAAAAAACGGGGCTCCCTATATGTTGCGGCGTTTCAATCGCCGCCGACACGCAGCGAATCTGTGAGTCAGGCTCTGCTGAATGATGCGCTTACTCTCTTTGGGTATCACCCTGAAAACTTGGATGCAAGGATACCACCAGCGATCATCTATGGCGGAGCTAAGCATCTGGTTTTAAGCCTCAAGGACCGTACTAAATTAAAGGAAATGCATTACGATAAGGCATACCTTTATCTTCATGCCCTAGTTACTCGTTTGGGCTATTCATTGGAGCGAACCAGTATTGACATGGATAGCGTTGATGCAACCATTTGTGCTTATGTATCATGCTGAGAATGAGCTTTTTTCTGAGCCATTAATCGATTATCTAAAGAATCGGGACTGGATACTTATGGAATCAGAGCCTGATATTGCTGTCTTACGCAAATTATTCGTCAATCAAGAAGAAGAGATTATCCTTCCGAGAGATCGGACCTATGCAGATTACCACCAAAGAATCCTAGAGGCTATTCAATTTTTAGCTAAACGCGAAAACATCTCTGAAAAAAATATCATAGAGGAAGTGTTTCTTCAAAAATGGGATATTTTGAGAATAAGAATCAGAGGAGACCGCATTGGAAATGGTTGTATCTCGTATCTTGATAAAGGAATTATAGAAGAAGGCGTACGCAAAGTTTTGCTCGCTTCTGCTCGCTCGATCCTTGATCCAAAATCTTATTTTAAAAGGTTATACTCAGCTACTGCTGAACAGTGGATGAGGAAATGCTATGCGGGGGCTTCAGAATCAGGAAGTTATATTTTAACTGTGCGACTGCCACTGGAAAATGATTCAGAGAATGTAGAGCTTCCTTTTTCAAGGAAGGTTGCAGAATATTTAATGACATCCCTAGGTCAATTAGTCAAGTTAAGTGAAAGCTCGGATTCATTAACAGAAAACACAGGGTTTCATTTAAATGCAAATCTTTGTCTTGGATTAGCTGAAATGAAACCAGATGAAATCCCTATTAATTTTGATTTCGAAATGAGATGGTCTTCTGAAATTCCTATCAATAAAAATATTCCAGCCAAGATAGAAATCCATGATCGCTATTTCCCTTCGATCGTGCGCATTGGGCAGAAATTAAAACCGCAGACAGAAGTCAATCACGACTTATTTGTCGGTAAAGTCCTGACTTTGCATGGCGAGGCTGATGAGCAGGGAAGTATGCAAGGTGAAGCGACTTTAATTCTTCTTGTAGATGAGCAGCAGACAAAAGCAAAAGCACTTTTTGGGCCTGAATTTTATTCACTTGCTTGCGACGCCCATAAAAAAAATCAATACGTTCGCATTTCAGGTGTTCTCTCTGAAAAGCCCCGCTGCTCAGATCTTAAGGACATTTCTCTTTTCGAGGTTATTTAGTAAATCTGTTCCATTTTCCTTACAACAGCATCCCGTGTAGTACGTCTGCGCGGCCACCACGGATTCCGTATCCGTGGTTTTTTTTGGAGAAAGCCAATGGAAAGTGAGCGCATCGTTTGCTTTTTAGTCAGTAGGTGATGAGCGCCCTTCTAGCGGGTTTGTCTCTTCGATTTGAACACGAGTGCAATTGATGAAGCGCCCAAGCATATTGACATAGCTCAAGCAAAGAATCAATTCCGATCCTAGAGAAACCGAATACCGTTTGAATAGTTCTTGAAACGTCTCATCCGTCAATTTGGCATGTAGGGTGATTTCATCTGAGACATGGCACATAAAATTCTCCTCAGCTCCCAGGCTTTTGACTGGATTTTCTTTTTTGATTACCTCCATTTCAGCATCCTTCACTCCGTTTGCACGGGATAGAAACACATGTTGATGCCACTCATAAGGCGATTGGAGTAGATGAGCTTGTCGCAAAATCGCGATCTGGCGAAGTCGTGGAGGGAATTTTCCCTCACCGAGAAGTGATTTTGCCAGCTGAACATAAGGGTGAAAGCTCTGAGGGATATTGCCAAGCATACGGAAAACGTTCAGCGCTGGAAGAGCACGCAACGTTTTTTGAATAGATTCAGGAAGCTCGCTGTCTTTTGGCAAGGGAATAGATTTGAACATATGTTCTCTCCTTTCAGATTGCTTTACGCAATGTGGAGTAAAATTGCAAATGGGGTTCTGAAAAGGCACAGCATCTTCCCTCTAGTGTGACAGAATTTCTCTATGAGCCACACATTAAAAACAAAAGGCTTCGGATTTGATTCCGAAGCCTTTTTGAGGTGGAGAGGCGCATTCAGAACTTTCGATATTCGAACGGTGTGTTTATTTCTTCGATTGACAGCCAGCAACATGTGATATTATATCCACGTTAAAGGAATCAATTATGAAAGCTTTATTGTTCGGAACTTTCCTGAAGTCCGGTATGCTGGGTGCTTATGAGACTTTTGCTGCGGAGATTACTGGCCCCCGAAAACAAGAATACAAAGCCCTTTTAAAGCGCTATGGGTTAAAAACAGCTAAAGTTTGGCATGAAAAAATTGCGGGCAGAGACTACGTGATGATTGTTCATGAAGCGGAAGATGATGCTTTAGAGCGTTTGAAAGGGTGGTCTTCCTCTACCCATCCATTTGATCGTTGGTTCGGCGAGCAACTGAGCCTATGCTACGAAAAATTTCCAGATCCAGCTCATTTGCTATTTGAATTCGATTCGCGTCATTAAATAGTTAAAAAAAAGGCCGGGAAGTTATCCCGACATATTGAGTTGGAGGTGGAGAGACGTATTCAGAAACTTTTCCGTGGAAAAAATTCAATATTCCCTCCAACATCAGAGGTTGTCTCACCCTATCTATAATTGTTGGCAGTATGATGAAGAACCCAAGTCTTATACCCGAGCTTAAAGTACTTGATTATGATAAAAGCTTAGACTTTTATACGAGATTGGCGGGATTTAAAATCATCTATGATAGGTTAGAAGAAAATTTTGCTATGTTAGAAGCAAATGATGCCCGTTTAATGATTGAAGGGTTTACCAATAAAAGTCGTTCCTGGCTAGTTGGGCAAATGGAAAGGCCATTTGGTCGGGGTATGCACTTGCAGATCGAAGTGCAAGACGTTCAGCATCTCTATCAAAATTTCAAGAAAGCAAAGTATCCGATTTTTTTTGATCTCGAAGAGAAATGGTATCGTGTAAATGATAAAGAAATTGGCCATAAGCAGTTTTTGGTACAAGATCCAGATGGATACCTACTTCGTTTTTTTGAGAAAATCGGAAGCAGACCCTTTTCACAGTGAAAGAAAAAAAGGCCAGGAAAATTCCCGGCCTATGGAGTTGGAGAGATGCATTCAGAACTTTTGATTGGCATACTTTTCCCAAACTAAAATATTAAACTGTCCAAAAAATCTTCCAGCGGTTCGGGATTTCCTAACGTCTTATGATTAAATCTATTGTAGTGTATCCTATTTGCATGACCCTGCTCCCTCAAGACAAAAATGGTTGTCCCTATCTTCAACTGGCTCCGATGGAAGGGGTGGGCGACCGCTCCTTTCGAAAAGCCATGGCGTCCATTGGAGGGTTTGATGAGGCTGTTAGGGATTTTCTTCGCGTTCCAGCAAATGCCCACATCAAAAGTTTGGCCAAGGTCTATGTTGCAGATGAATTGGCTCCCATTCCCCTTGCGGCGCAGATCATGGGGTCTGATCCCGATTTGATGGCGGAGATGGCACAAGAGCTGGCCCAAAAAGGCGCTCCGCGGATCGATGTTAATTGTGGATGTCCCTCCAATACGGTAACAGGGCGCGGTGCTGGCTCCAGTTTGTTGAAAGATCCCAAGATCTTGCATGAAGTGGCAGAGGCAGTCGTTCGGGCAGTGACTATTCCTGTGACAATAAAAATGAGATCCGGGTACGAAGATATCTCTCTATTTGAGGAAAATATCCTCGCTGCGCAGGAGAGCGGGGTGCGCTATATCACACTGCATCCCAGGACAAAGGTCGATGGCTATGGCCCGCCAGCCAGATGGGACTTGATTGCCAGAGCAAAATCTCTTCTCAGAATCCCTCTCGTAGGCAATGGAGATATTCTTACTGTAAATGATGCTATGACTATGCTGCGTACAACAGGATGCGATGGATTGATGATTGGAAGAGGAAGCATCATTAATCCCTTCATTTTTTACCAAATTCGGGCTTGTTATTCTCAGGTTCCCTACGAGTTAAAATGGGGAAATCTACTTGGATTTTTTGATGCTTTTATAGCAGAGACACCCGAGGATTTTTCCACAAAATTGCGCGTGAATAAATTGAAGCAACTACTAGGATTTATCTTCAAAGGCAATGCTCAACTCATGGAGAAGAGACAATTGGTTCTGAGCGCCTCGCATAAAGATCCTCAGACTTTTCTTGAATTCGTCTTGCCTCTACTGAAAGAGAGTTGGAATTCTCAAGTCGGTGTCTGATACCAAACGCAGGAATTGACATCCTCCCTTCCATAAATGGAGGGGAGGATGTCAAAAAAAATAAGCAACTCCCAATCATCCAGATACTGGGAACACTTCGAACTTTTGACTGGCTAAGTCTCTCGCAAGAACTTTCAATTCTTTCAAGATTAATCGCTTAAATTTCAATTGAAACAATGTATCCCAGAAGACATAATAAGGTTATATACAAAATTGAAAAAAGATTGAAAAAAACGAAAAATAAAGAAGATTATTGGACTATTTGTCCGAAATGTTGTGGACGCGGCAAAAAAAACTTGAGGCTCCGCAAGAAGGCGAGAATCCGCTACCAAATAGCAATTAATGAATTTGAAAAAACTAAGGGTGATGGAAAGTTTTCGGTTCGCCCTAAGATTACTCAACTTTTATGCGATAATTGCAGTGGATCTGGCTTGATTCCTGCCACTAGTCACCCTGTAGCAGATTCAGAAAACTATCCACATCTAGCAATTATTGGTGCAGGTATAGCAGGCGTGGCACTTGCTGTAGCTTGTTTGCATCGTGGCATTCCATTTACCCTTTATGAGCGCGATAGCAGTTTCGATGCACGAGCTCAGGGGTACGGAGTCACCTTGCAACAAGCAAGTAAGGCAATGAAAGAATTGGGTCTTTTCTCTTTAAAAGACGGGATTAATTCCACACGCCATGTGGTGCTTACTACAGAAGGAAAAGAAATTACTGAATGGGGGGTGAGGACGCATGTAAACATTAAAAAGTCTCCAAGGCGTAGAAATGTGCATATCCCGCGACAGGCCTTGCGCTTAGCGTTACTTCAGCAGTTAGGTGACCATGCTGCCGTGCAGTGGGGATACCGCTTAGTTTGTTTTAAACAATGTGAAGATAAAGGTGTTGAACTAAGCTTTCAAGTTAACAGAGAGATGAAGAATGCTAAGGCAGATTTGGTGGTAGGTGCCGATGGGATTCGTAGTGTTGTGCGCAGCTTGTTGATTGGTGAGGATATCACTCCTTTGCGTTACCTGGGTTATGTAGTAATTTTGGGTATTTGTTCTTTAGAGGTTCTTAAGGGTGTTGAGAGTTCTTTGCTCGACTCAGCCACCGTATTTCAAACCGTCAATGGCTATGAGCGAATCTACATGATGCCTTACTCGTTAGACTCGGTAATGTGGCAACTTAGTTTCCCCATGCCCGAAGAAGAAGCTAAGGCTTTAAGTGCACAAGGAGCTCAGGCCCTTAAAGAAGAAGCATGTCGTAGAGCACAGTGGCATGAGCCCATTCCTCAAATCTTATCAGCAACTCTACCAGCACAAATTTCAGGTTATCCCGTGTACGACCGAGAATTACTCAAGCCGGAATTATTGGAAAAAGCGGGGCCATTTACTTTGATTGGAGATGCAGCTCACCCTATGAGTCCATTTAAAGGACAAGGTGCAAATCAGGCTCTGTTGGATGCACTGGCACTGGCTCGTAACATTTCAGTAGCATGTACTTCCTTGTCTAAATGGAGAGAAACCGGAGTGAGAGAAATTGTACTAACTGAATTTGAAGAGGAAATGTTAGCACGTAGTGCTTCTAAGGTGAAGGATTCAGCTGAGGCCGTGGAACTTTTACATTCCAAAGGTGTGCTACGTGAAGGTTATGAACCTAAAGGACGATCTTTACGAGGTAACAATCTATAATCAGGGTCAGGCTTGCAATTCAGGCCTGACATTCTAATGAAGGTTGGATGTTTATCGCATCCAACCAATTGGAGGTGGAGAGATGCATTCAGAACTTTTGACTGGAGCAAAATGAAGATCCCAAGTGTGTTAATGAGGGTGTGATTTCATTTCCATAGACCAACGACAATTGTTTTTGTTATACACTATGGCGTAAGTGTCTGCTCACTGTATCCGCTGTCAGGATTTCATATCCTCGATTTTGTTGAGGCGTACAGTTGAGGGGTAGGTACGGCCTATTTCAATAGGAATAGTTTGAGGAGGAGAAATTGTGTCTGGAGCAAGCGGCGAAGTTATTTTATACACTGCCCATGATGGGGCTATATGCTTAAAAATTAAGCTATTAGATAATACTGTCTGGCTTACTCAGGCGGAGATCGCTGAGCTCTTTGACAAGGGTCGCTCTACAATCGCTGAACATATTAGTGCGATTTTTAGTGATGGGGAGCTGGAGGCAGATCGAGTTTGTCGGAAATTCCGACAAACTGCTGATGATGGAAAGCAGTACGAGGTCATTCACTATAATCTCGATCTAATCCTGGCCGTCGGGTATCGCACTCGCTCTCCTCGTGGAGTTCAATTTCGTAAGTGGGCTACAACGATTCTTCGTGACTACCTTGTAAAAGGTTTTGCGATGGATGATGAGAGGTTGAAAAATCAAACGACATGGGATTATTTCGATGAGTGGCTTGAGCGCATCCGTGAGATCCGTGCTTCGGAAAAACGGTTTTATCAAAAGGTTCGAGATCTTTACGCTACGGCCATTGATTACGACTCCAAAAGTGACCAGGCTCAGCTTTTCTTTAAAAGAGTTCAAAACAAAATGCTGTGGGCAACTACGCACCATACGGCTCCTGAAATTATTGTGGAACGGTCAGATCCAGCGAAATCCAATATGGGTCTCAAAAGTTGGAAAGGTAGCCGGGTGCGTCAGCAGGATGTAACAATAGCCAAAAACTACCTCGATCAGCCGGAAATTGAAGAGTTAAATCAAATTGTCGTCATGTATCTGGATTATGCTGAAAACCAAGCTAAGCGTCGTAAGGCGGTAACCATGGCTGAGTGGGAGCAAAAATTGGATGCATTCCTCACTTTTAACGGGAGTGATCTTCTCACCCATGCGGGGAAAGTCTCTGCACATGTTGCTGAACAACTTGCCATTGAAAGGTATGAAGAGTTCGATACTAGGCGTCAGGAGGAGGCCAAAAAATTGGCTGATGCGGAGGATATAGCGCTTCTGGAAGAGCTTATAGCCCATGTCGATCCAGTAAAGGATGGTAAAAAATGAGGGTAAAATTTTACAGGGAGCACAAATATGTCAGCGCTGCTCTCAATGACCTGGAGAGGCTTATTGCCAAAAGCGATTTCCGCGAGGACAATCAAATTGAAACAGCGAGAAAGGAATGGACTGAACTGGCTGGCATGCTTCAAGACCATGCAAAATATGAAGAGGAAAGGCTGCATGCTTTGCTGGAGCGGAAGGGGTCTGCTGTACATCTTCAAGCTCACGAGCAGCATGAGGAGATGGAAGCGGCCTTCCCCAAAATTGATCGATTATTTGACGTGTTAAAAAAGGAGCTCGATCGAAATAAGAGGATAGAAATCGGCTACGAGCTCTATTTGACTTTTCGTAAATTTGTAGGGGAGAATCTTCTTCATTTGCATGAAGAGGAGACGAAAATTTTACCCGAACTCCAGAGGCTCTATACGGATGAAGAATTACGGCAAGTTGAGGATGCGACGTACAAAGTCATGACATGTGAGGAAATGGTAGAGATGCTCAAAATTTTATTCCCTCATATGAACGCTCTCGATAAGGAGGCGTTTTTGGAGGACATCAAGTTGTCCCAGCCTGACAAATTCAAGAAGCTTGCAGGGGCGGTTGCCAAGTTGTAAAGAAGTCACTCAAATCTCTAAAAACAAAAGGCTTCGGAATCTAATCCGAAGCCTTTTGATGGGATGGAGGTGGAGAGATTCGAACTCTCGTCCTAAGCAAACATCCTACTCGTGCCTACATGCTTATCGCCTCCTAAATTTAATAGATCCTGCTGGGAGGCGCCCCACTTCAGATCCACGTGCCTCATTTAATCTCGGCACCCTTCTCCAAGAGGCGGAGAGGAGGACCACACCAGGGTTAATGACGATACTTCTAACGCTCCTGATCAGGCTTTAGGGTATCGGAGTTCAAAAGCGGTTAAGCTGCTTGAAGCTCTAGGCCAACGTTATGTTCACCAATTATGGATCAAAATTATCTACAGTTACTCTGCCCAATGTGCCCAATAAGCGCCGCTTCCAGTTCTTCATGCTGATAATGTCTTGCCAGGGCAATATATTCTTCCAGTGTGTCAGCGTTGACGCTTTTGCAGAGGTGCTCGAAACAGAGCTGCTGCAAATGGGATATGTGATACTGGTCAGAAAAATTCACCAAATTGTCTATCTGCTTCACTGAAGCGCCTTCTAACTTCAGTTCTCCAGTATAGAAATAGTCGAGCAGCATCTCAGCACTTTGTTCTTCGAAGGCCTCCATGATGATGGGAATCACGGCTCCCGATTCGGTTTCTTTGCACCCGCTTTGGAACATTTTCTCAAAAACAGACGATTTGGCTGCTAGAACTAGGCTATGAACGGGATATTAGCTATTGATGTTACAAAAATATCAAAAGAGCTTGGCTATCAAAGGGTTGTTCAAGAATCTCAGGCATTTTATCAAACCTATCACTGGTTATCTCGAGCGGGATAGAGATGATGTTTGTAATAAGAGAATTTAAAGAGCCAGACAGTCAAGGGTTGATTTTCCTACTCAGGGAACAATTTAAAGAAACCCCGGCAAGCCGTCTAGAAAAAAGAGTTATTTCTTGTTTAAATGCGCTGGAGGCAAAAGCATCAACCCTACTTATCGCCCATTCTTCCAATCATGCTATTATCGGCTATATTCTTATTCAGTGGATACATGAATTGTGGGCCGACTCATCTGAAGCTTTTATTTCGAGTTTATTTGTGCAGGAAGAATGGAGATTAAAAGGTGTAGGCAATAACCTATTAGAGGCAGCTATCCAAGAGGCCCAAAAGAGGAGCTGTGCGAGGATATTTTTAGAGAACAATTGCAATAGCCTCATGTATCGTAAAAATTTCTATGCTAAAAGGGGATGGAAAGAGAAAGAGGATATTTCAGTTTTTGAATATCCTCAAAATCGATAATTTATTTTCTGATGTTTTGTAGCCATGCAACGATAGCTGCTCCTGTTTCATCTGGAGAGTCTTCGTTTACAAAGTGGCCACCTGTAATTTTTACGTGTGTCTGGTTGGGCCATGTTTTGGCAAAATTTCGGTGTGATTCGAACATTGCGCCGGGAATAGCCTCAATGAACAGCTTTGGAATATCTGAAGAAGCAAGCCATTGGCCGTAGGTTTGGATGATATCGTGGACATCTTTGGGCTCACCAGCTATTGGAATTTCACGTGGCCATGTTAGGGTTGGCCGCCGCGATTCACCCCGATTTTTGTAAGGTCGACGGTAGACGGCCATTTCAGCATCCGATAATTTTCGCAAGACGCTCGCCGGTAAGATATTTTCTACAAAAAAATTCTTGTCGAGAACTAACTCTTCACCTCCATTCGATCGTATTGTCTGAAACAATGCGACGGCTTCCTTAGGCCACGCATCCCAGGAATCAATCGGTTTGACAAACGATTCCATGTATGCAATGGCGTGAATTGCATGGGGATGGCGATATGCCCAATCGAAGCCAAGCGCCGAACCCCAATCATGAAGCACTAAAGTGATCCGATTTCGCAAATCAAGTGTTTCAAGAAATGCGTCTAGGTATTTGCGATGTTCAATAAAGCGATAGGATGATGGCCCGCTATTGGGTAGCTTATCTGAGTCACCCATTCCGATAAGATCTGGGGCAATGCAACGACCCATATTGACAAGATGCGGGATGACATTACGCCATTCGTAAGAGGATGATGGATTGCCATGAAGAAAGATGATCGGATCACCTACGCCCTCATCGATATATGCCATTTTGAGTCCATGGACGGTGACTTGGTACTTAGAATATCGCTCTTCGGCTGAAATCATGAAGTTTCCCCTTGCTTGTCTTTTCTGAGAATTTGGCCAACAACTTGATAGTCTTGCTGCTAAAAAATTTATTTCTGCTCTAAAACAGTAACGATTTGTTCGAGATGCTGGCATAGAGATGGTAAATAATCGCGAACTGTTCTCCAAACGACATCATGATCGATATGAAAATAGGCATGGATAAGGCGATTTCTCATTCCAACAGTGTCTTTCCAGGGGATTTCAGGAAATCGCTTTTGGTTTTTTTTAGAAATTTTTCCTGCGGCTTCGCCTATAATCTCAAATTCTCTTACAACAGCAGAGAGGAACTGTCGATCTTTATCCAAGTCCATTCTTTTTCTTCCTTGAGAAAAAGAAAGGATGGCCTGGGCAGATTCGAGCATATGTTTGAAGCGGATTAAGTCTTTATTTTCCATAGATAGGCTTTGCTTTTGTCAGGACTTCATCCCGGAAGAGAGGGCTTAAATCATTTGGAGTTTTTAAATCTACTTGTCGTCCAATAATTTCACCAAGTTCCGACTCAATACCAGCAAAGCTGAAAAGGTGAGGGATATGTTTTTTTTCGAACTTGACCAATATGTCTATATCACTTTTTGCTGAGAAATTCGAGGTTAAAACAGAACCAAAAATAGCCAAATAAATAATATGATACTTTTTACAAAATCTTTCAATTTTGCGTTTATCTAAATTGATAGAAGGTTTTTTCACGGCTACACCATTTTCCCCCATTCTAAGACTCATTCTCGATACAGTCAAGAAGTGCGGCAATTTTGACCATAAAAAAAGGCCGGGTCATTTGACCCGGCCTATTGAGCTTGGAGGTGGAGAGATTCGAACTCTCGTCCTAAGCAAACATCCTACTCGTGCCTACATGCTTATCGCCTCCTAAATTTAATAGATCTTGCTGGGAGGCGCCCCACTTCAGATCCACGTGCCTCATTTAATCTCGGCACCCTTCTCCAAGAGGCGGAGAGGAGGACCACACCAGGGTTAATGACGATACTTCTAACGCTCCTGATCAGGCTTTAGGGTATCGGAGTTCAAAAGCGGTTAAGCTGCTTGAAGCTCTAGGTCAACGTTATGTTCACCAATTATTGTTCGCCAATAGGATTTAAGAGGATATTGACAACCTCCGCATGCCACGGGTGCTCAGTTTCCTAGTCGAAGCCTTTCACCCCCGTCTATGATTTTACCATAGTTAGCAGTTAGGTTTCCATGTGGAAAGTAAAAATTGGAGAAGGATATGTTGTAAGTTGTTTATAATGAGATGATTAATTTGGATTCTAGTGGGGGCTGTAGATATTGCTTTAGGAAAAGGGATGGGGAAAATACGGGGAATTGTTATACTGCAGCGAATTGAATTTTTTTGTGTTGAGCAGTGGGAAAGGGCTTTAGAAAAACCTGTAAGTATAGGAGTTTTAGATGAATATTTTAACGAGTTGCGCGCGGTTCCTTGATCAGACTCTTACCGTTTTGGTTGCGCAACCCACCCCTCGGGATAAAGATCTTGTGATTGCTTATAACTATACGCTATTTGCAGATGTTTTTAACGCGAAAGTGGGTGTTTTCAATGGTTGCACAGTCGCCTTAGTGACTTCCGTGGTGTTTGGTTTTTTTGGAATTCTCTCTCCCAGGAAAGCCATTTTTTTAGGAGGATGTTCATTGTTTGTACGGCAAGTCGCCCATGAATCTTTCAAAATAGTACCCAAACAAGCCATGGATTTAATTCCAAATAGTATTAAGAAAGCTGCTGCAGGTTTGGTAAGGGAACTACCGAAGAATCTACAAGCTTTAATCGTAGAAAAGGACATGGGCATCGTAAAGCCCGAGCCTTCCTATCATATCAACGGGATTGTCATTTTTTACAACACCATCCCTTGCACTCTATCCCAAGTCACTAACGAGCTTGAAAAAAGAGCTGGTGAGTTAGCTAAAGCGGTTGGTAAAGGTATAGATGACTTACTCAAAGGTTAATCATGTTTGAAATTGACGATCGAGAATCAGTTGCTCACCGAGAAGAAAGGATCTTAGCCTTCTGGAAGAGTGAAAACATTTTCCAAAAGTCACTTGAGGGAACGAAGAACGGCCCTGCGTTTACATTCTACGATGGGCCCCCGTTTGCAACGGGCCTGCCTCATTATGGCCACCTTTTAGCAGGGACAATCAAAGATGTGGTTCCCAGGTTCTGGACCATGCAAGGGTATCATGTGCCTCGCAGGTTCGGGTGGGACTGTCATGGCCTACCTGTCGAAAATGAGATTGAAAAAGCTCAAGAACTCTCGGGAGCTCCTGCCATTGAGCAGTTTGGAATTGGGAAATTCAACGAAGAGTGCCGTAGCATCGTTTTAAGATATACGCAGGAGTGGGAAAAGACCGTCGACCGGATGGGGCGGTGGGTCGATTTTCGAAAGACGTACAAGACGATGGATAAATCGTTTATGGAGTCGGTGTGGTGGGTCTTTGGTGAGCTTTACAAAAAGGGACTCATTTACGAAGGTTTTAAAGTGATGCCGTTTTCAGCAAAGCTGGGAACGCCTCTTTCGAACTTTGAAGCGAACCTGAACTACCGAGATGTCGATGATCCGTCGCTTGTTGTGGCGTTTCAGCTGGAGGACGAGCCTGAAGTTTCTTTAGTGGCGTGGACGACAACACCTTGGACGCTCCCTTCCAACCTGGCAGTGGCTGTGCATCCTGAACTCGAGTACGTGAAGATCCGGACATCGGGTAAAATTTACATTCTGGCAGAGGCACGCCTGGCGGCTCATTTCAAAGAATACGAAGTGCTTAAGGTTTTTAAAGGAAAAGAGCTGAAGGGAAAGCGGTACGTCCCACTTTTCCCTTATTTCAAAGATGTGAACGCGTTTCGTGTACTAGTCGATGAATTTGTCACGATCGAAGACGGCACCGGGATTGTTCATCTGGCTCCCGCTTTTGGAGAGTCCGATTTTTTTGTCTGTCAAAGAGAGGGCATTGAGCCTGTCTGTCCCGTGGATCAAAATGGCCGTTTTACAGAAGAAGTTCCTGAGTACCAAGGTCAATTTGTCAAGGATGCTGATAAAGAAATTATCCGTCGTTTGAAAGAAGAGAAGAAAGTCATCCACCATGGCCAGATTCATCACCGTTATCCGTTTTGCTGGAGATCTGACACTCCGTTGATTTACAAAGCAGTCCGGACGTGGTTCGTGGCTGTAGAAAAACTAAAAGATAAACTTCTCGACGCTAATCAAGAGATTCATTGGGTTCCCGATCACCTCAAAGAAGGCCGTTTTGGCAAGTGGCTAGAAAATGCTAGGGATTGGGCGATTTCTCGCAATCGCTATTGGGGAACGCCGATTCCTTTGTGGAGAAACGAAGAGGGTGAGATTCGGGTGATAGCGAGCGTTAAAGAGCTAGAAGAAAAAATCGGCAAAGAGATTCTTGATCTTCACCGCCACCACATCGATGATTTGATATTTGTCGAAAAGGGCAAGACCTTTCGGAGAATTCCCGAAGTGTTTGATTGTTGGTTTGAGTCGGGATCTATGCCGTATGCGCAAAACCACTTCCCCTTCGAGCATAAAGAAGAGACACTTAAAGCATTTCCCGCTGACTTCATTGGAGAAGGGCTCGATCAAACGCGGGGCTGGTTTTATACACTCCATGTGCTCGCTGTTGCACTTTTTGATAAACCTGCCTTTAAAAATGTCATTGTGAACGGCATTATTCTAGCAGAAGATGGCACGAAGATGTCTAAGCGGCTCAAAAACTATCCAGAGCCGGGAGCTGTCATTGATAAATTTGGCGCTGATGCCGTACGACTTTATCTTTTAAACAGTCCGGCTGTGCTGGCTGACGACCTGAGATTTTCTGCTAAGGGAGTTGAATTGGGGCTTCGACAAGCACTCATTCCTCTTTGGAACTGTTATGTGTTCTTAGCGACCTATGCCAAAATTTATGACTGGAAACCTCAGGGTCATTTCGATGCACCTAAAGCCGATATCGACCGGTGGATTTTGTCGCTGACACAAAAGCTTGTGCAGGAAGTGAAAGACAAGATGATGGCCTATGAGCTCCAGGCAGCTGTTCAGCCCTTAGTGGGATTTATTGACCAGTTGACCGACTGGTACATCCGTCGCAGTCGGGGACGTTTTTGGTCGGAAGAGGCAACCCGTGACAGACAAGAGGCGTTTGAGACGCTTTATACCGTCTTACTGACTCTAGTGAAGGTTATGGCTCCTTTTGTGCCGTTTCTGAGCGATGCGATCTATCAGCAGCTTTTTCAGAAAGGCGAGCCGATGTCTGTGCACCTCTGCTCTTTTCCGACCTGTCAGAACAAATTGCGTGATCCCCAACTGGAAAAAGAGATGGAGAGCGTGCAAGCGGTCGTGAGCATTGGACATGCGCTGCGCAAAGACAACAAACTTAAAGTCCGCCAGCCCCTTGCAAAGGCCCATCTGATCTGTGGAAATTCTGAAAAACTTTCAGCTCTAGAGCGGCATCAGCTACTAGTTGCTGAAGAGCTCAATGTAAAAGAGGTTCAGCTGCATAGTGACGAGACGGCATTTGTGAGCTTGCATGCTAAGCCTAACTTCCGCATTTTAGGAAAAAAAGTCGGCAAGCTAATGAATGCTGTGCAAAAAGTGATTGAAAAACTTCCTGCAGCCGATCTTAAAACTCTCTTAGATGGCAAAGCCATTACGCTACGTGTAGAGGGAGAAAGTCTTGAGATCACTCCGGAAGATGTCGCCGTTGAACGTAAAGTCAAAGAAGGCGTAATTGCCTTCACGGAAGGGGAGATCACCGTAGCCCTCGATACTCAGTTAAATGAAGAGCTGGTCATTGAGGGGATTGCACGCGAGCTCGTCAACAAAATCAATACGATGAGGCGTGAGATCAATTTTGCAGTCACAGACCGCATTCATCTGAAAGTGCAAAGCTCTTCTGAGGTCAAAACAGCGTTTGAGCAGCATCGCGACTACATTTGTCACGAAGTGCTGGCCTCAAGCTTCTCCTTTGAGTCCTGTCAAGGAGAGGCGTGGGACATCAACGGCCATCCGACCGTGATCGCTTTACAGAAAGCGCTGCACCACTAAAGCTGCTCCAAGAAAGGGCGTTGTCCGGGGATATACCCAGGAGATGCCCATGAAAACCAGAGTTGCAACGGCAGTGGCAATGAGCTTTTTTGTTTCCCGAGAAACCACCTCTTTTTCATAAGCGTCAAGAAGGGCGTAGCTCTTTTGTCTATCCACTTGTAAATAGCCTTTAGCAATATCAGCAGTGGCCTCTGCACAGTGAGCGGGCTCTACTTGAGAGAATCTATCTTCCGCTTCTTCCAGCAAGAGTTTTGTCTGTTCAGGTGTGAAAGCTTTAGGGTGAAGGCTTATCAGCTGTCTAATCCTATCATGCGCGGGTGTGTTATTGAGATGAAACTGAGTTTTAAGTCTTAGAACAAATGTACGAAACCATTCGTCTTGTCTATCTTGACCTTTCAGGGTTTCAGAAAATTTAACAATGAAATAGTTATCGAAGACGGATTGTTCACAGGATGTTTGGAGCAATTCTATCACCGGAGGAAGCTTGTCGGGCTCGCTTCGATAAAAATCACCCACCTCTAAGAGCAAGAGCTTTTTATCCCCTGCTCCTGTATTGGGGACGTTTTTAATCTCTTCAAAGGCTAAAGCAGAGGTTTGGTTCATGAGGCTCTGTTTGCCAAGTTTGCGGTAGGCAGCAGCAAGCTTTAAATAAGCGTGCGCTCGATATATGGGGTCCGTGGAGCTCTGGATAAAATTGAAAGCTTTTTCGAAGAAGTCCTTCACAGAAGAATCCATGGTGTTAATTTTTGTTATGAGGGCTGCTAATTTTGGAAGACAGTTTGTTTCAATTTGATGCTGGGAGGATAGGTCCATGGCTTGCTTGAGCTCACTCTTCATCTCTTTATCATTACCAATGGAGAAAAACGTATTTGCTAAAGTTAAATGGGCTTCGATTAAATCAGCGGTGGGCATGTCCTCTGTGCATAATTTTTGAGCAGTTTTTAGGGTGGCCGCGGATATTTCTGTATCCCCATTTTCCTGATAACATTCTGCTTGGACACAGCGGAATTTAATCTGATGGATAATCTGGCTAGGATCTGTAAAGGAAGTTAGGAGATGATCAGCTCTTGAAAGAGCTTGCTGCATGCGACCATATTCTCCAATGGGAATACAGTCTTTGGCAAATTTTTGAAAAAATCGGATTTCCCGGAGAGGGTCCGCTGACTGCTCAATGCCGGTGTTGTAGGCTTGAGTTAGAAGGGAAGCGAATTTTCCAGGATTAAAACTGGGATTCTCTTTGTAGATCAGTAGGGCCATATCCAACAAATTATCTGCAGAGGTCAATTGCAGAGCAAATGCATAAGCTTGATCGGGGCTCTGCATTGAAGAATAGAGCTTCACTAGATCCAGCAAAATATCCTGTTTTTTAAAGGAGTGTTCGGCGCTTATGGAATTGAGCAGAGCTTCACATTCAGGTAGCCGATTTGCATCCCTTTTCTCTTTAAATTCGTCAAGAATTGCCCTGCACTTAACGAGCTTGAGGTCGCTAGGTAATAGAGCAGAGGGGGAGTGATGGAAAGCTCGATAGACCCTTTCAACGCAGTAGGTAGCGCTAATGACAAGCCAGAGCTTGTGGATCGTGGCTAGTAGAGTCGAAGTTTTGGAAGTATCGAAAATTGCAAAGCGTGTGCTTGAAGGTCCCAAAGTTACTGTGGCCATCTTGATCACTCTCCTATTGAGAAGTAAAATTTAACATGCGGGTGGACTTAACGGCAATCGCTTTACAGAAAGCGATGTACTAGTCCTAAAGTGGCTCCGAGAAAGGGCGTTGTCCGGGGATATACCCAGGAGATGCCCATGAAAACTAGAGTTGCAACGGCAGTGGTAACGAGCTTTTTTGTTTCCAGAGGAGCCAACCACTTTTCATAAGCGTGGAAAAGGGCAAAGGTATTTGCTAGCACATCTATGTGTAAATATCCTTTAGCAATCTTAGCGGTGGCTTCTGCACGCTGAGAGGGCCTCACTTGAGAGAGCAGCGACTCGGCAGCTTCGAGTAAGATTTTTATCTGTTTAGGTGTGAAATAATTTTGATTGTCTGTGCCCACAGTCAACTCTGTAATTTTTTCTTTGGGGGTTATTTGGGCATCTTTAATTTTTTGAAAATAGCCATCAAACCAAGCCTGGTGTCTGGCCTGGCCTTTCATTTTTTCGTTGAGTGGATTCAGGGTATTTCCTATGCGGAAGGGGAGTTCACGTAAGTCTTCGTGTTTTTGTACAAGGTCAAAAAGCTTGTCATGAAGACTCTCATAATCGAAAGCTTTTAGGAGTAGGTTTTTTTTAACATTGAGGGCAATAGAGGAGTCTTGCACGACTTTTTCAAGCTCAGAATAGGCGTTGAGAGTGTATTCTTGTGTACTGCTCTCATAGCCAAAAATTTGGGCGGATGCAGCTAGGCTAAAATAAGCTTCAGCTCGCTCACAAGAAGTTGTTGCGTTGTTGAAAACAAAGCCATGAGTTTTTGTCAATAAATCCACAGTGTCGCAATACTCGTGTTTCGAGTCAGAACCTGTAATCTTTTCTAAGAAGGTAGCTAATCGGGGGAGGTTTTGTGTCTTAATTATAACATTTTGATTGTTAGATAGTTGCTCTAAGACTTTATCTATCATTAGATCCATTTTCTTAAGGTAAAATTCTTTTTTATCAGGAGTTAAAAGAAAGAAGAAAGTATTGGCTAAAGTTAGATAGGCGCTGATTAAATCAGCGGGAAGCATCTCCTCTGCGCATAAGTCTTCAGCTTCAGATAGATAGTTATTAACTTTCTCTTCCATTCCAAATTCTCGGCAATACCCAGCTGTTTCACAAAAAGATGTAACAAGGTTCAAAGAGGGTAAAATAGTGGTAGCTTGCGAAAAAGCTTGGTCTCTTAAAGACATTTTTCTGAGAGAATGAAAGGCTTTAGCAAGATCTAGGTAAAAGGTGAAATTGGCCTCAGGAACCCCAGAGCTAGGTCCCGTGTTTAGGGCGTTAGTTAGAAGTGTAACAAGTTCATTTATATATTTAGCGAAGGTGGAAACGGGGTTGTTTCTGATCAGTTGAGCAGCATTGAGTAGATCTTCACCCGATGACAGCTTCTTAGCGAATATGAAAGCCTTGTCTATACAGCTATTTGATGCACAGCATTTAACAATCTCCAGCAGAGCGGCTGGGTTCTTAAAAGACTTTTGGTTTTCACATTCATCCAAGCGAGGTGACGATATACCTCCTTTAATTGTCGTCATATACTTTATGAGCTTGAGGTTATTATCCAATAATAGCTTAGGCTGTGGGTGATAGTGGACTTGGTAAGCTCGGTAAAGCCTGTCAACGCAGTAAGTAGCACCAGCGGCAAGCCAGAGCTTGTGGATCACGGTTAATAGAGTCGAGACTCTTGAAGGATTGAAAATTGCAAAACGTGCACTTAAAGGTCCTAACGCTGCTGTGGCCATCTTGATCACTCTCCTATTGGAAGCAAAATTTTAGCATGCTGATGGACTTAACGGCAATACAGAAGGCTTTGCATTAATCCAAATGCTGATGCAAGCCCAGGAATAGTCCGGGGATAAGCCCAGGAGATGCCCATGAAAACTAGAGTTGCAACGGCAGTGGTAAGAAGCCTTGTTCTTTTTCGAGTAACTACCCAGCTTTCATAAGCGTCAAGAAGTTGGTAGCTCTTTTGTCTATCCACTTGCAAATATCCTTGAGCAACATCAGCAGTGGCAAGTGCGCGGAAAAGGGGGTCAACTTGAGGGAGCAGCTGCTCGGCCGTTTCAAGTAAGGTTTTTGTCTGTTCAGGCGTGAAAGAATTTTGGTCTATGCCTTTGGTCAGTTCTTTAATTTTATCGTAAGCTGTTGCTTTGGCATCCGTAATACGCTTGAAATAACCCTCAAACCAAGCTTGGTGCCGGGCCTGGCCTTTCATTTTTTCATTGTACAGAGTCAGGGTATTTCCTTGCATACGGAAGGGGAGTTCACGCAACCTCTCAAAGGGCTTTACAAGATCAAAAAACGTGTCAGGAACATTCTTATAACTGAAGGCGACTAGGAGTAGGCTCTCTTTAGTCGCAATGGAAATTTGGGGGTCCCGCACCACTTTTTCAATCTCTTTAAAGGCCAAGCTTGTAGCTTCATTTACCCGGGGCTCATTGCCAAGAGATTGATAGGTCTCGGCTAGATTAAGGTAGGCTTCAGCTCGCCCTGTGGGAGTTTTGTCTGAAGGGTCTTGGACAAAATTAAAAATATCTAAGATAAAAGCCCCCTGAAAAAAAGTCTTGTGCTTAGAGGTGCACGTATTGTTCGCTCTAATTTCATCTAAGAGTTTGGCTAGTTGAGGGAGTTTTTGTGTCTTAATTATAATGTTATTGCTGTTAGATAAATGCTTTATGAGTTTGTCTATTATTTCATCCATTTTATCAAATTTTGAAAGGAAGAAGAAAGTATTGGCTAAAGTTAGATAGGCGCTAATTGAATCACCTGTGCATAATTTTTCAGCTTCAGCTAGGTAGCCATCAACTTTCTCTTGCACTCCAATTTCTTGGCAACAGCGAGCTGTTTCGCAAAAAGATGTAACAAGGTTCAAAGAGGGTAAAATAGCGGTAGCTTTTGCAAAAGCTTGATCCCTTAAATCCATTTTTCCAAGAGAATAAAAGGCTTTAGCCATCTTTAGATAAAAGCTGAAGTCCAAGTGAGGAATACTAAGTTCCGTGCTAGGGCGGGTGACGTAGGCCCTCACCAGAAGTGAAGCAAGTTTCTCAGTATCAAAAGTGGGGTGGTCTTTTTTAATCTGCTCAGCAGCATCCAATAGAGCGTGAGCGGATGTCAATTGCTGGGCGAATTCATAAGCACGGTCTGGATTCTGGGATGAATGGTATTTAACTAGATCCAGCAAAATGCCTTGTTTTTCGAGGTTTTTTTTATCGCTAATGGAACCTAGCAGGGTTTCACATGCGCTCAATAGAGCCAAGTCCTTTTTCTCATTAAATTCGTTAAGGAGCGCCTTGCACTTCACGAGCTTGAGGTCGCTATCCAGTAGAGAAGAGGGGGCGTGATGGGTGACTTGGTAAGCTCGATAAAGCCTGTCAACGCAGTAGGTCGCACAAAGAGCAAACCAAAGCTTCTCGATAATGACTAATAGAGTCGAGGCTCTTGAAGGATTGAAAATTGCAAAACGCGGGGTTAAAGGTCCTAACACTACTGTGGCCATCTGATTACTCTCCCATTGATGGGAAAATTTTAGCCTGCAAGGGTCTTAATGGCAATATTAAAAAATTTGTTAGCTATTTTCGAATGACAGAGGCAAATGGTGTCTTTTGCGATGAACATAGTACCAGAGTCCAAAGCCGGTGGCGGCAAGACCCCAGATGAGAACTCTTCCGGGGTTAAAGAGATCGTAGCCGGGTTGGTTGGGGCGGCCGAAGCGAGAGCCGGGGGGCCAGAAAATAAATTGAGGTCCTCCGCGGAGGTTTTCTTCCGGAACAAATCCAAAATCACGGCTATCTCCACTGCCTGCGTGGTTGTCGCCGAGCACGAGGTAGGACTTAGGGGGGATTTTCAAACCGAACTGTTGAATAAAGGCGCGATTGATCTCTCCATTGGGGTCTAAGGGAGGTCCCTTATCCAGAAAAGGGTGATACAAGTAGGGAGCGTGGGAAGCGCTCTCTCGCTTGTTCTCTCGTTCGATGAAATTGAGAAGCGTAGGGTCGTCTTTTTTTAAGAGAGGAGCGCCCATCACGTAGAGATCGCCGTCTCGGAAATAGGCGTACCTCGCAGGCGTCAAGTACTGATCTTTGGCTTGGGGGTTATACCGGTTATCGAATTCCATCCCGACGTTGAATAGGATTTGGAGGCGTGAGGGCTCAAAGCGGTAGAGAGGACTAGAGGGTGGGAGCTCCTTGGTAATTCCCTGCCACTTCACCTGGGAGGCTTTTCCATAGTAAAATTCATAGGTTCCATCGGGGATGCCTGGCAAATAGGGGAAGAAAGCTTTTGTTCCGTATTTTTCTGGATTAACGCCGTACCTGTGGATAAATCCCTGGTTCACAACGAACCGAGCGGTATAGAGGTTATCCATGAGGGTTTTAAGATGTGTTTCTTGTAGAGGAATGAGAGATGTGGATAAACCGATTTCGGGACGGACTCGATTATATTCATCAGTCCCCATTTTAGCATTCGATAGACTAGGATGGTGCTTGAACTCTAGATAAAGGGGAGCATCTCCGAGTTGAGAAGGGTCTTGATCTGTCAGAACTCGCACCTGATCTTTTGTCAGCAGCCGGGCTTTAGCGAAATTTTTTATTCCCCAAAGGTCGCCGTAATGGATTTTAGGATTATGGAGCAAAATTTTCGGGAGCACTTCTCCCCGAGCTTGCGTAGGACTAATGGCGTAAAGACGGACCAAGGGCTCATTCATCTGATACAAGATCACAGGAGAAAAAATTCCTGGGATGGTGGAAGGAGTTGTAGAGACTCGCGTTCCCTCGAAGTTGATGAAGGGGATATGGTCAATTTTGTCTAGTTCTGGAACTTGCAACTCAGGAGAAATATCGCGGCCTTCTCCGTCAATGCCATAAATTTTTCCTCCATAGAAATAGAGAGTGTCACCCGGCTTGCCGATGAGCCTTTTGACGAGGAGTTTTTTTCCTGGGAATAGATAGAAGTAGACGGTATCTCCATCTTTAAAATCCATATCTTCGACGGTAAAGATCACAATATTGCTGCGTTTGAGAAGATGAGGATTAAAGTAGAGGTGGCCCAGCATCAGAGGGAAGTTGATCCCAAAGTCAGTCTTGGATACCGAAAGCCTATCTTGCTCTTTGAAGGTGGGGCGCATAGATCCTGTAGGGATCTCATACAGCTCGAACCACATTTGACGGATCAAGATGGCGATAAATAAAGCGCCTCCGATTCCTCCTACAAAATCTCGGATCTTCTCAAAGAAGCTCTTGTTGAGATGGACTTTAGAGCTGTTGTAGACAGTTTGGCTCAGTTCAAGAGCTTTAGGTCCGTTATTTTCTAAAATGGCAGCTTGGAGGGAGAGGAGTTCTTTTTTCAGTTCTTCAGAGACTGAAGGGGGAAGTGTTTTGTTTTTTTTCGTATAGCGGTGATAAACGGAAAAAAGGATCTTTTTGGCTTTTTTTAAAGAGTACCGATTTTTCATCCGCATCCTAAATGAAGTTTTGAGAATCGAATGTAACACGAGTCTTGATTAATGATCAAACATGGCGGGATTTGGCTAGGCTCGTGAAGCTTTGATTGTGGAAAACCTGTTCATAACCACCCCTGTTAACACAACTTTAGACTGTCACTAGCTCACGCTTAATGAGATGCGCAACATGTTTAATTTTAGAATCTTAAATTATCCAGTTGGGGTTTAAAACATTAATGTGGAAAACTTTGTCGATAACAGCTTTCTAAGATGCGACGTTTTCCAGCTTCATTACAAAAGTGATGGATAACAGCTGCATCATTGTCTCCTAGAAAAACGTTCCAATTGTAGATATCGGGAAGTTCTATCAAAGGAGGTGAAGTCAGATGAATCACCCGAGACAAAATATCTTGATCTCCGACAAGTTGATCGCAAAAAGATTCAATTGCAGAGGCCCATTGCAAGAGAATCGGAGCCTTTTGACGAAAGACAATCACACCAGAGTTGTAATGGATTTCACCAGGCAAAAGAGAATTAACCTTTTGATTTTGGTCGCGGACAATTCCTATGTCAGCTCCAAAAAGTAAAGAGTGAAAGAGCGGCTCTAACGCTCCTCTCACTTGGCAATCGAGATCCAGCCAAATTCCCTGGGAAAATGGCGATTGCAGAAGAGCTAGAGGTTTTTTAAACCAAGCTAAGCGGTATTTCCAAACGTTGGGCCCTAGCCTTTGCTCCCAATCCTTTTTTTTCTGGAGGGTGACATTATTTTTAAAAGATAGAGGAGGTAGCGTTAGAAGAGTGCCGTGCTGTCGACACCAAGTTAATGCTTTTTCTGACATTCCAAAATCGGCAAAAGCGACGGGATAATCATTATGAGCGGAGTAATGCTCCCACCACCAGGGAAGAATCCACTCTAAGGCTGCATCGCAGCCCACAACGATCCCATTTACCATTCAAAGATCGTATCAGAGTAAACGACAATGGTTGGGAACTGAGGAGGGATCAGCACCCAACGGTACCGGTGTCCTTTTTGCAAATGAGCATTTAGCATTTTTTCCTCGAGCTTAAGTGAGAGTTCTCCAGGAGTCGAAGGGGTGATTTCTGAGATCTCAATCAGGGGCATAGTCTCGCTTGTCAAATCGAGCGCAAGAAGTTGCAGTTTTGAAAAGTAGATCGGGCAGTGGAGATGAAATTCAAGCGTCTCTTTTTTCCAAAGAGGCGCTCCAATAAAAAAGGGCGATTGTTGGAATACAAGAGCCTTGGGAGAGTGCATGTCCTTTCCTGAATCGATAGCGCGGATTGCTGCTTTATAGTGAGGGCTGCGGATTTCAACACAATAGGGCAGGGCAAACTGTGAGACATAGACTTCGATTTCGCATCCTGCAATGATGGAGTTGTCTTGAGGCCAGCGACTGCTCCAAGCGGAGATTTCTGCTTTAGGAACTTTTTTTCCTTCGAACATAATAGAGGGCGCCCAAAGAGATCTGTGATCTTGTTCGTCTCCTGTAGGAGGAGGGCCGATTTTTTTTCGCTTATCTAACGGGGTTTTTTCAAGAGGAAGTGTCAGAAGGCGTGGTAAAAAATGATTAGGGTCTTCGGCATAGAGCCAGGCAGCTTTAGAATGGGAATAACTCTCTAATAGCTTGTTCTTTTCCAGATCAATCACGTAAGAGATCCATGCTGTATGACCAGGGGCCTCTTCTCTGATCCACTCTTTCCATGAGATGTTATTGGTGTCGACATTTAAGGTGGGGGCATCGATTTCTTCCAAAATGACATAGCGGTTTGACAGAGAACGGATGAGAAGAACCGTATAGGTTCCCGCCTGTTCTGTTACAACATAATCTCCGGGAGATCCCTTGGTGATTTTATCTTTTAAAGTAAATGCATTTAAAAAAGAAGTTACAAATAATGCAAATACTAAAACCATCTTTTTCATAACCGGATTGTAAATTATTTTCTAAATCTTAGCAAGATTTTATTGAGTATTCAGGGAACGCCACACTTTGAGGTGTATAGGAATTATAATAATTTTTTTTAGAACTCTGTATCCATAGTATTGAAATTATGGGGAAGGTGTGCAACAATGGGGCTCCTAAGTTGAGGGATATTTATCGGCTTGACAATCAAAAGTATTTGGTTGTAATTATAAAACAAACTAGTACTGGGCATTACTTTTCGTCTATGTACAGTACAGGCTCTTCTATCAGGAACAGTCACAAAGATTTAAAAGAGATAAAGCCGTCAACCACCCCTCCCTAAAGGGAGAGGCTTGGAAGGAAACTAACAAGCCCTGGTTGACCAGGGAAAGCGGTAACCAATCCGCTACGTTGCCACAAAGTACAAGACCCACTCCGGAGTGCTTCCTCAGCTCCGGACCCTGGAAGCAGCGGTTGCAGACAACCGATAGGGTAAGGACGAAACGGATCACTGCGTAAAAGCTGTGTGGCAACATTCCCGAGGGGAGCGCACCGAAAGGTGCCGTTACAAGGCCCGTAAGGGCATTTTTGAAGAAAGGAAAAATGGCAGTATTTGTCTTAGATAAACATCATCAACCCTTGATGCCTTGCTCGGAGAAAAGAGCTAGGCTTCTACTGAGTAGGAGAAGAGCTCGTATTCATTCCGTTTACCCTTTTGTCATTCGACTCATTGATCGAACAGCAGAAGAGTCCACTTTGCAACCTTTACGTTGTAAAATAGATCCCGGAAGTGTCACAACCGGAATTGCTCTCGTCCGTGAAAACGGAGGAGAACTGACCGTTCTCAATTTAACAGAGTTAAAACACCGCGGATCAGTCATCACTCAATCCCTTAAAGCCAGGGCAGCTCACCGCAAGCGAAGGCGTGGTAATTTGAGATATCGCCCTCCTCGCTTTGATAATCGCTGTAGGCCCAGGGGTTGGCTCCCCCCTTCCTTAAACCACCGCGTCGAAAGCATTATCACCTTTGTCAAACGGATGCAGACAGTAGCTCCATTGACTGCTGTGACGTGTGAGACAGTTTATTTTGATACACAAAAACTCCTAGATCCAGAAATTCAAGGAGTCGAGTATCAGAGAGGGACGCTTTTAGGTTGTGAAATCCGAGAATATCTCCTAGAAAAATGGGGACGCAAATGCGCCTACTGCGACGCAAAAAATATTCCCTTACAAATCGATCATATCTATCCTCGTAGCCTAGGAGGCTCTGACCGCGCTGGCAACCTCACTCTCGCGTGCAGCGCTTGTAATCAGAAAAAGGGGAATCTACCAGTAGAAATCTTTGCTCCTCAGTTTGCGGAATCTATTCACAAAAAACCAATACTACAGGGTGCTGCCGCTGTCAACAGTACACGCCAGGCTCTTTGGGAAAAACTGTCACAATTGTCACTCCCTTGCGAAAGCGGCACAGGGGGTCAAACTAAATATAATCGTGAGAGGATGGGAGTCCCCAAAACCCACGCACTAGATGCGGCATGTACAGGAACGGTAGAGTATCTATACAATTGGCAGGTGCCTATTCAGCAAATGGCCTGCACAGGACGAGGCTCTTACCAAAGAACCCGCTCTGACAAATTTGGGTTCCCTCGTGGAATCCTTACACGTAAGAAAAGGATACAGGGATTTCAGACAGGTGATCAGATTGTAGCCTTGGTTTCAAAGGGTAAAAAACAGGGCAGCTATCAGGGTCGTGTTGCAGTTCGTACATCTGGGTCTTTTAATATCCAGGCTGCTCAAGGGATTGTGCAGGGGATTAGTTGGAAAGATTGCAAACTTATTCAACGTGCAAACGGATATCACTACTCAAGCAGTGTAAATCCTTCGAATTTTAAAAATACAAATAGAGGAGCGGCGCTTCCTCCCACCCCTAAAGGGATGGGTTTCCGCGCCGTCAAATAGGATGAAAAAAGTGAAGGTGTTCTTTCATCCCATTGATGGTTCAGGGGCTTTGACGATTTCTTGGAGTTCGGAACCCAAAGGAGACGCTGTTGAAGCAAGAAGAGGCTCTGGGGTTGGGTTTTTTTCTAAAAGAGGGGATTTGCTTTCTGTGATTTTTGATGAAGTAAAAGCAGATAACGACCGTCAGGTTTTAGAATTTATTCGCGATCGTATTGAGATTACCGTAAAAAAAGGGAAAGTTATTCACAGTTTAACTCAGCGCAAGATCAAGATAGGGCCACGCTTACGAAAAAGAGGCTCAAAGCGCATACAGACTGTCTAGCACGATCCCCTATTGCGCTCTAATAGCATTAGTTGTATTCAGGGAATTATGTACCGCAGCTGGCTTTTTTTCATAGGGATAGTTATTTCTTTAGAGGGGGCTCAAGCTCCGGTTGAGACCCCTGTTGAGGCGTGTTGGAAAGAGATTCAATCGATTGATCAGCAGGTGCAAAAGCTCAACAAAGAAAAAGAAGCCCACATCGAACTATCTCGGAAATACCAAAAGGAAGGGGATGATTGGCTCTATTCCAGCGGAAGCATCCAAGACGGGTACCGAGCATGGGGAATGGCCGATGATGAACGGCGGAAAGCAGCCTCTCTTCAAGAGCAGATCGACCAACTTCTTCAAAGAAAACAGCATATCTATCAATTCTACCCTGAGCTTGCCCGGCCGTAGAACCTTATACCACTTAAAGGAAATTGAGTATGTCTGAGAGAGAGCTATTTGTTTGTTGAGAATTTAGGACTGACATGAGTTTCCCAAGATCGGGTTCGCTATCCTCTAAAAGACCTAATGTCTTTAAGATGGCGCAGCTTTGGTTATAAGCTTCCCGATGGGCTACTAAAATTTTATTCTCTTCGGTAGAACATAATTTTGTCTTTAAAAAAATTAAGTACGGGTTTAAATCCGAATAATAAAATTGTGCCCTAAAAAAAGGAGATATATCTTGATGTTTTGATTTTTGATTAATAACCCATGAGCGTATTTGGTCTTTAGAATTATCCTGAGTTATACGGAAGAATTGTTGGAAAAAGGCGGTTTGAGCCTCTAATTTAGTCATCAGTTTAGTCATGTCTTCTTTAGGATATTCCTCTAAATAATGAGAAAGTCCTAACTGTTTAAGTTTTTCGGAACATTTTGAGAAATTAGAGACTAATGTTTGTGAGGAAGCAGCATCAAGAAGTCCCATAGGGTCTGTTTTGATCGTAATAATTAATTGCGAGGTTCTCAAAAAGGGGTACAAGTAATCGGGCTGCTGGCTAAGACCCTCAAGCCACTTTCCAGTGGATTCATCGGACTGCTCGAAAAATTGATCATAAAATTTATTCAGATCGTGGATTTGCTTGTTTCTATGTGCGATAGATTCTTTGATTTTAAGATCAGGCATGAGTTGATCGAACATAGTTAATAGGCTCTCTTGAGTTACAGTTTTCACCTTATTTTCAGCAGCAGTAACCATAGGCCCTACCACAGGAACTTTCTTTGCAGTAAGATAGGCCCATGATGCAGCCCGACTCATCCATGTCGGTTTGCTATTCGTAGAAGGGTTGCCAAAGCCGCCAGGCATCATCATGTTGCTAAAGCCTGTTGATGCACTAAAGTTCATGCTTTGCATCAGTCCGGTTTGAATCATTTCTGGGGTTGGGAGAAAGCGGTCAAGTTTTAAACTTTTCAGTTTTTCAACACTTTTTTGATGAGAAGCAAAGACGGTTGAAACAAGAGTTGGATCTAATCTTTTAAACAGAGACTTAAGCGCAGGGTCTACATCTTGCATCTGGAGAAATACTTCAGCAGAAAATAATGGAATTATCCCTAGTTGTGGATCACTGTTTGCCTGTAAGATCTCAGCTAGTTTTCCAGGGTTATTCTCTTCTAGGATCTTTGAAAAAAATCCTAATAAATCTTTCAGAATTTCTGAAACTTGGTGGTCTTCATCCTCTGGGTCAAGCTCTGATAACTCACTCGAGCTTTCCACAATCCAGCTTTTATCTATTTGAGAAATCACCTCTGAGAGGTCTTCTGGAGATAGAAATGGCATATTCTTGATTTCCTGGCAGGCGCTGTAGGAGTTTTGCAAGTCTATGAAAGAGGAAGGATTTGTTTTTCTAAATAACAGGAAATTAGTATTCTGCGACTGTATCAGGTAATGGCTTTTCAGGAGCGCTTCTTCCAGCGTTTTTTTATTTTTAGCGAGCCATGAAGCAAATTCTTCGGGACTTTCACTTTTTGACTTATTTGCTAGATCTTGCAAAAAAGCATTTAAGGTTTTGCATTCAGCCGTAAGAGCTAGTTCTGTATTTGGATGAATTTCATTAATATAATGGACAATATTTAAGATTTCGGATTTTTTAATAATTTTTTTATATAAGAAGACTAAATTTTCTATATTTTTTAACTCAAAAGCATATTCGCGATTGCGTGGATTGACTAACTGTCTCATCAGCGCGAAAGGATAGAAATAAGTTTCCTTATTTTTGAATTTTTCATCGAGCCAATGTTTCGCATCCTGGGGGGCAACCTTATCAAAATTATCTAAATCTTCTTCCCTTTCTTTCCCTAAGATTTCTTCATCAGCCATATCCAACATGGCATCGAGATCCACGATGATTTCATCAGGCATTTCAAGAAATTCAGTAAAGAAGGATTCAAGCTCTTCAATGTCGTGATCATATTCTTCAATGTTGCCGATAACGGGAATGGATTTAATAAATTGGGTTAAGACAGTCTCATGAGAAATCGTCTCCTGCTGTTTTTGGGCGATTTCTAAAATGTCTGGCAGAGGACTATCTTCGGATTTTATAGGTGGAGTAGGTGGGGCTTTATTTGAGATTTTTTCACCAAAGAGTCCTTGCCGCACATCCAAGTAACCTAAGCTGTAAAGGCGGGCCACTGTACCTAGAGCTGTAGAGATGAGAAGAACAGGGATAACGATGCGACGGAAAACGATACATGCAGAGATCTTGAGTGCGAGTTTGAGCCAAAAGTACTGCTCTTGAACTTTTGGAGTAATGACGAACTGCTGACCTCGACTTTCGACAATCGTTTGGCCAAAGAGCCATTGAACGCCTGCGAGTAGATTGTTCGCAACCTCATTGGACACTTTTTCTTGGCCGCGGGGAAGCTCAAGGCGGATGGTATAAAAGGCAATCGTATTCAAAATTAGATTGGATGCCACTGGGGGTCCTCTTTTGGAGGAAATTCTATCAGGATTTACCCTTTTTAGTGAACTATTCTCTTTGCTTGGGTGTGATTAAAAGTTGTACATAGAGCCATGTGCAGCCTTTGCACTTTCTAAGTAACCAGGTCCTAAGGAAAAATACATTTCCACCACAGAGCGGGAAGGACGCGGCCATGATTCCTGGGTATAGGGGGAGTCCTTCCCGTTCTGTGGTGGAAATGTATTTTCTTGTCGGGGGTCTATTCTGCATGAAGGGTTTCGTAAATGAGGCGGGTGCTGTTACGAGGGGCCTGGAGAATTTCAAAGATGTCTCGGGGGGGTGTTTGCGGTGCTGTGAGGTGTGTTTTTAGCTCTGCAAGTGTCCCGATTTGAGGAGCGCCGCTTTCAGTGAGAAGATTAGTATGGGTTAGACCTGGCGGGGTCCAGTAAATGACATTTTTTTCTGCAACAGCTGCGTGGATACCGGCAATGGTGGGATGGCAGACCACATGGTTAGCAAGGAGAGCGGCTTCGGTTGATGTGATATTCCAAGTCGGTTCGATGAGATGCACATGGGGAAGCATGCGGTGGCTGAGTTTTCTTCGCTCAATGGCTCCCTCTGTTCTAGGATGAGGTAGCAGGAGAATGGTGTATTCAGAAAGCCCTTCTGCTGCGGTCAGAAATTGGCTGAGGGCTTTGTTATAAGCTCTTCCGTAGCCTCCGAAAAAAACGAGAATGGGAGATTTTAGAGGAAAGGGGAGTTGGGCTCTGATTTTAGAGGGATCCAGCTCATAAATTTGTTGTCTTTCTAAGCAAGGTTGTCCGACGATGTGCTCTTGGGGATGGAGAGTTGTCGGAGGTTTAGAGGAAATCAGAAGGTGCTGCGCGACCTCGATCATCTTAGGAGGAGATAGCGACTCGTCTCCTTCGTAGTTGATGTTATCCCAATAAGCAAAAGTGATACTAGAGGCATACGCTTCAAGAAGCTGTCCGTAAAATTCGTAGGCGACGCCGGAGATCACCCGTTTGGCGGGAAGTTTTTCTAAAATGATTTGAATGCTCTCAGAGGAAAGAAGAGATTCTTGGTTCCAAGTTTTGTCAATTTTTTCAGTGATTCCTAGTTGGTCGAAAGAAAGAATGTGGGGTTTGCCTGCCAAGATTTCGCTAGCTGAGCCTCCGGCCAATACACAGATGTCTTCGTGATTGCGTAAATAGACATCAATCACAGGCGAAAGAGCCTGGGCCTCAGAGGCGTCATGCAAGATAAAAACAGTCTCATAAGCAGAGAGCATCTGCATGAATAAAAGAGCTACTAAAAGTCGTTTCATGAATTTACCTTTATATTTGCTACGGTTAGCCTGCTAATCGAGATGAGCTGATCTTGATCATTATGAATCTCAATGGACCAAACTTGGGTCGATTTGCCGATATGATAAGGCCGTGTTATTGCTGTCAAGGTTCCCTGAGATACGGGCCTAACGTGGTTAGTGTTGATATCGAGCCCTACACAGGTGTAATTCGTCGGATCTACAGAGTAGTAAGCTGCGGCAGTCCCAACGGTCTCGGCTAGGACACAAGAAACTCCGCCATGGAGAGTTCCCAGTGGCTGCATCAGGTGAGGGCCGAGCTCTAGGGTAGCTTTGAGATAATCATCTCCCACTTCTGTAAAGACAATATTTAGGTGCGAGACGAGAGTGTTATTGCAGCGCTGCTGCAACTCTTTCAGAATGAGGGGGATTTTCCAAATTGCCATGTTGTTGTATAATGAAGCCCTAAAATTTAAACTGGATTTTATAATATGTCAGATTTAGCTGCAGTATGTTTTATTGCCTGTCACGGAGGGCCTGCTGATCACTTCTCCACATTTGCTGAGAGTTTGCCTCGTGTGGAAGTTCACGCGTCGGGGCCTGCGCTAAAAAAATTTCAGGAACGAGGAATTGAAGTTAAACATTCTTTTTCTATCGAAAATATTTCTTCTCAAGAAGAAGACGCATTAGCTGAACAAATCGCAAAGGCTTGCGCGGCAGCTTCGGTTGTGATTACAGATGTGGGGCACCATTTTGATATTAAAATTCAAAAAGCGCTCGCTCAATATGCAGTCCAAACGATTCGTCTCGCTTACTATGACAACCCTGAGCCGTATGTTCCAGGGGGGTATTCAGCTGTCGCAGCTGAGGTCATGATGGCTTCCCAGGGGGTTTTATTTGCGAACTCTAACCTGGCTAAAACAACGGTATTGAAAGACTCCAGTACTCCCCTTGATTTTGGCGATCTGAAAAAAGTAGGTATTGGATATTATCCGGTCCATCAAGCCGAAAAAATGGCTAAAAGGCGCGCTTCCGAACATGCCAAGATGCGGGAGCAGCTATTTCTTAAGCATGGGGTAATAGATCAGGGCCAAAAGGTTTTAGTCTATTTTGGGGGGAACAACGACGAATATTTCACTAAGGCGTTTCCGACTTTTCTTTCATTTTTGACACCAGATTTGTCTGAGTTTGTGATTTTAGTCCAGCAACACCCCGGGGCAAAAGCAAAAAATATCGAGGGTAAGCTATTGGCAAAAGTGGAACTTAAGGCTCCTAAAATAATCCTCTCTGATTTGAGTTCTGACGAGGCTCAAATAGTTGCCGATGCTGCTCTCTATTATCAAACGAGCATGGGGCCTCAATTTGTACTAGCGGGGATTCCCACGCTGCAGGTGGGGCACGAAACCTATCACGATATTCTGGTGCGAAACCACCTAAGTCCTTCTGTGACGTCTGCAGAGGAGTTAAAACCCACGGTGATTCGCACGCTTGAGCAATTTTCTACTCCTCAACAGAAGGTGATTTTGGAAGGACTAGGAATCCGGTCTGATTGGCTAGAAACACTCAAGACTTTCCTTGCTGGAGGATAAAGCTTGCAAGTTTAGCGACAATTTTGGGTTTATTTTCATCGTTTTCACGAATAGTCTTGGAAAGATCGAAGGAATGAGGGACATCTAAGGCAGGAATGTTTGCTTTTTTTGCAAACTGTCGGATAGGTGTGTACAAGAACTTGTTTGGAATTGTGTTCTTCCGAAGAGGAAATAACCAAGAGCCTACCGTATAGCCTATTGCAGCTCCAAATAGTGCAGAAATAATCCCTCCGACAACCCAGTGTGTTTTATTGAGAACAGACCGCAGACTGAAAAACACAATTGAAAGACCTGCGAGGGTGATGATCGATACGTTTCTTTTTTGTAGTCTTTCTTTTTCACTCATAGGAGTGAATAGGGGCAGGATAGGGTCATGGTCTTGGAGGATGAGAATACGAGAGGGATTGTATTTTTGGACCTTGTCTATCAATTTTAAATACCGGTTTTTTAATGGAGAAAGGTCGAATTCATCTTGAAGATCTTTACTAGTGACACTGATCACGACAATGTGTTTCGTTGGATTTTCACGAATATTTTTTGATAATACTTCAGGAAGAGAGTTGCGCGCACAGTATTGAAATTTTGCTTCTGTTACGGAAAAAATCGAGTCTAGATCCTCAGCATATTCTAGAATTTCAAACTTATCTCCTAATTCTGTTTGTAACTGCTCTATCAGGGATTGATTGTGGGCTGCATTGAAGTTGATCCTTGGACGCCACCAAGCATTCGCTGTTGTTGAACTGCTTAAAATGTGAACACAAGTCTTAACAGACATAAATCGGTCCCCCTATGGTTTTTCCCGCCCATTATTTCAAAGGTTCGATTAAAACACGACTGATTTTAAGCGGGCACCGTCTATTTCCTTGTTGGATTTATTCAAATTATATTATTGATAAGTGTAAGCATAGCCATGATAAATTTTCGATCTTATTTTCTTCTCTGCGGTAAATTTCTTGCGCTGGTGTTAATAGCATCAGGGTGTGCCCGCATGCCTTCGGATGATCAGGCGGAAGTGAAAGATAGCTTGAGCGTTGCAAAGGTTGTGGAAAGAGTCGACTTTCCAGAGGGAGAGTGGCCCGATGCGGCTTGGTGGAAACAATTTGAAAACTCCACACTGACTCAGCTGATTGAGTCGGCTCTTAGTCTCAGCCCGACGCTTCAGAAAGCTGAAGCCAGGTTAAAGGCGGCCCTTCAAGTGGCATTGCAAAAAAGAGCGGCGCTTTATCCTGAACTGGATTTCAATGGGAGCTCTGATTGGCAACATCTGGCTAAAGAAGGGTTTTACCGGGCATTTGCCCCGACGATTCCTCCGGTTGTCAATGACATCATGCTGGGTTTTTCTTTTTCATATGAGTTCGATTTTTGGGGAAAAAACCGGGATCTATTCCAGGCAGCGCTCGGGCGCGCTGATGCACTAGAGGCAGAAAGGAGGCAAGCTGAGCTCATTTTGACGACGTCGATTACCTATACCTATGCTGAGCTCCAATTTCTTTTGCGTAAAAAGCAGATTCTCGAAGAGATCGAGAGAAATACAAGCCAAATCGAGCAGATCACTAAAGAGAGGCTGCAGCATGGAATTGATGCGGCTTTGCAGCAGCTCCAGTCTCAGGTCAGCACGCTGGATCTTCAAACTTCTATCGTAGCTATCGATCGTCAGATCGAGCAAGATCGGCATCGGCTGAAGGCGCTTTCAGGACTTGGGCAGGATGGTGATGTGACGCTGAGCTATAGCCCCCTAAAATCGATTGCAACCGCCCTACCTGAAAATTTAGAACTAGATCTCATTGCACGTCGGCCCGATTTAGCAGCTTTGAAGGCAAGAATCGAGGCGAGTGCAAAAGAAGTCCATGCTGCCAAGACCGATTTTTACCCGAACATTAATTTGGTGGGACTCCTAGGGCTAGAGAGTGTTTTTGCCTCGCAGCTTTTTCGGATCTCGAGCTATAGCGGGTCGGTCACACCGGCGATCAACTTGCCGATTTTTACGGCAGGAAGGCTGAGAGCCCAGCTCTGGGAAAAAGCCGCTCAATTTGATGAAGCTGTCTATGCTTACAACGAATTGATTTTGCAAGTTGCCCAGGAAGTTGCTGATCGACTGACGGCTCTTTCTCTTTTGCAAAAGCAGATTGCGCTGCGGGAAAAGTCGTGGGAGACCTCTTTGCAAAAAGTCGAGGTTGGTCAGCACCGCCTTGAGCATGCCCTGGATGATCTCAGGAGCCTTTTAGATCTACAAAATGGGGCATTGGAAAGTGAAATGACCCTAGTCGAGCTTGAATATGGCAGGCAGATGGAAGCGATTTTGCTGATAAGGGCGCTCGGGGGAGGCTACCATGACCGATCCTAACTCTCGTCAGAAGCTGATCTGGTGGATTGCAACGGCTGTTTTTGTTTTTTGCGGAGCAGCTTGGGGAGCCTACTGGTTGATCTGGGGCCAGTACTCTGAAAGCACAAACGATGCTTATGTGAACGGCAATATGATCATGGTCACACCTCAAGAAGAGGGGATTGTCACGACGATCTTGGTCGACAATACGCAGCTTGTGGAAGCGGGGCAGGTTATTTTAGAGATCGATCCCCACGATTACGAGATCGCTTACCAAAAAACTGAAGCCGATTTGGCTGCGACTGTGCGTCTAGTTGCGCAGATGTTCATTAAAGTCGAGGAGCTCCAAGCGAAAAAAATGGCTGCAGAGGCAGAGCTTTTAAGAGCCCGTCTCGATTATGACCACCGCCAGGCGCTTGTAAGTGATCAGAGTGTTTCGCTAGAAGACTTTGAGCATAGCCAAACGACCTTGATGGCAGCTGAAGCCACTGTCGTAGAAGTTGAGAAGGAGCTGGAGGGGGTTTTAGCCGAAGTGGAAAATACAACGGTTGCAGATCACCCTCAAGTCGAGCAGGCAAAAGCTGCGCTTAGGAGGGCTTTTTTAGCCTTGCATCGTTGCAAAGTGCGTGCGCCAACCAAGGGAATCATTACGCAAAGAAAGGCGCAGGTGGGACAATGGGTGAGAGCGTTTGATCCTTTGATGGCGCTAGTCCCCATCGATCAAATTTGGGTAGATGCTAACTTTCGTGAGGTGGGCTTGAAAAACCTTCGGATTGGACAGCCCGTCGAGCTCATCTCCGACATGTACGGATCTGAGGTGAAATTTCATGGGGAAGTGGTGGGACTTAATCCGGGGACTGGAAGTGTTTTTTCGATTCTTCCTCCGCAAAATGCGACAGGCAATTGGATCAAAATTGTTCAAAGGGTTCCTGTCAAAATTCAGATGAATTCCCTAGAGCTAAACCTTCATCCACTGGTTTTAGGGCTCTCTATGACGGTTTATGTGGATACGCATCAAAGACAGGGTCTTCGCCTACCTCAGACAACTTCCGAAATTCCTCTTTACTTTAGCGATGTTTATACCGATGAGTTGGTCGGAGTTGAGGGTGTGATCGAAGCAATTATCAAAAAAAATAGTCCTTCCGATGAATGAGTTACCCTCATTTCATCGAGTTCTTCTTTTTATTGCCCTCTCACTTGCCACCTTCATGATTGTGCTCGATTATTCGATTGCTAACGTCTCGATTCCTTATATTTCAGGGGCGCTCGCTGTCAGCAATGAGCAGGGAACGTATGTAATCACGTCATTTGCAGTGGGTAATGCCATTGGACTGGCGATGACAGGATGGCTGGCTAAGAGGATCGGCTCTGTCAAACTCATTTCACTTTCGCTGGCTCTTTTTACGGTTTTTTCTTGGGCCTGCGGAATGTCAACGAGTTTACTGATGATCACGATCAGTCGTTTTATTCAAGGGTTGGTAGCAGGACCCGTGATTCCCTTAAGTCAAAGTTTACTCATCGCTCAAGGGTCAGAAAAGAATCGTAGTCGTGACCTGTCAATCTGGTCGACTATCATCATTACAGCGCCAGTGCTCGGGCCTATTTTAGGGGGATATATCTCTGACTGGTACGTCTGGTCGTGGATTTTTTATATTAATATCCCGGTGGGGATTTTTTGTGCTTTAGTCATTTGGGGGATTTTACGCCTCCGTGAGACGCCAAAGGAGAAACCCCCTAGCGATATTCTGGCGATTGTATGGCTTGTGATCGGGGTCTCTTGCCTTCAGGTCCTGCTCGACAAGGGGCAGCAGTGGGATTGGCTGAATTCTGAGAGAATCTGGCTGCTCATGATCGGGACAGTTGTCGCTTTTACTTATCTGATTATCCGTGAAATCTGGCACCGGGCGCCCCTCTTGGATTTGAGTTTATTTCGAATCCCATCGTTTACGCTCTCGATCGTCTGCCTGATGGTGTCGTACGCGATCTATTTTGGGACGATTGTCTTAGTCCCCCTTTGGCTGCAAGAATTCATGGGATACACAGCTGAATGGGCCGGATTTGCAGTCTGCACGCTAGGGATAGGACCGGTCTTTCTCTCGTTAGTGACACCCAAGCTTGTTAAGAAAATCGGCAATGAGTGGACATTTTTGATCAGTCTTGTGATTTTTGGGATTTCTTGTTTTTTTAACGCATTTTTCACGACAGCGATTGACTTGTTTCATATTGCGCTTTTGCGGTTTTTCTTCGGTCTAGGCTTCATTTGCTATATTGCGCCCCTTATCAGCATCAGCATCCAAAATATTCCTGCTGAAAAACTCCCGAGCGCAACAGGGATTTTTCATTTTATTCGGGCGATGTTTGGGGGGGTGGGAACTTCAGTGTTTACGACGATCTGGATCCGGCGCACGATCTTCCATCATGAGAGAGTGGGCTCTGCTCTGACGCCGTTTAACCCTGTCACTCCGCCTGCAACGAACAGCGTCTCTTTAGCTTTGCTGAACGATTCATTAGACCAGCAAGCTGCATTGCTGGCTCTCAATGACACTTTTTATTTCATGGGATGGCTGTTTGTGGCTTTAATCATCTTGCTAGTGACGTGGAATCTACTAGGAAAGAAATCTCTTAATCCCAGTACTGCACCGCCGCACATCGCTGTTGATTAAAGCTTGGCTTTGCCGCGCTTTGCTTGTTGCTGTGCTAGAAACTGGAGATAGAGTTTTTTGGCATTTTCTTTGCTAATGAGTTGCTTTTCAGCCGTCTTCTGCTCTTTCACCTTTTCAGTCTTCTCTTGAGTTTTTGTCTGAGATTGGATGACCTGAATGCGTCGCAGGGCAGGGTTGCTGTCCAGAGCTACAAATTCATCCGCCAGAGCTTGTCCCGCAATGAATTGCTCTACCATAACAGAGGCTTGAGGTGAAGTTGTAGTAGTAACGAATTGCTTAACCCAACCTGATTCCGTTACGGGAGTAGATTCAGCTTGGACGTATTGGTCACTCCATTTCTTTTCTGTTGGCATCGATCCATTGTTATTTTGAGATTCAAATTCTTTTACCATGTTTTCTTTGTCTTCAAACTTGGTAAAATTTTCAACGGAAAATTCTTCCTTTGTCGGAGACTGAGGAATAGGTTGAGATGTATTATTCACAGCCTGTGCTGTTGTGTCGGTATCAGGCGTTTCTTCAACGACTTCCTCAATTCGGGGTGTTTCATTTTTGGAGGTGGTTTCTGACATTTTCTTCACAGCGTTTAGAAAGTTTAAGATGCCCTGTAAAGAAACTTTTCCTGCTAAGAATTGTCCCAATTTATAAACAATGAAGCCTAAAATTGTCACTGCTCCAAAAACGGGGCCAACAGTGAAAAGGCGTGGGATCAGTAGGCCACCCACTGCAAGAACTTCAACTTTTGTCCGATTAGATATTTGATCAGTTGTGACAATGGAGTAAGTATTTGTCACCGCTCGTTGGGCTAATGCTGTCATAGTAGGAGCGGAGGGAAGAAAATCTGTCAATACACTGGGGGAGATAGCTTTGGTTTTAGAAAAAACATTAAACATACTACCTGAAAGCCTATCTAGTAATATTCCTGACATGGCGTTAGTTCCTCATTTATTTTAAGTTTGTATTAATAGTTTACTAAACTAGTGTTTATTATTCAATATTTTTTATGTGTATTAATAGTTTAAAATAATGTTTATGCAGTTTTCTAAGCCTAACGCATTCGATTTCTATAGCTAAAATTTTATTTATGACGTTTCTTGTCGTGATGCTTTTTTTTGTCTTTATGATGATCTTTCTTTTTATCCTTGTGATGGTCTTTATGTCGATCATGGTGATGCTTATCGTCATGACGGTCATGGTTGCTACGCGACAAGTAATTATTATAATCTTCCTCGGTGTCGAACCAGGCATCGTGATAGTAGCCCGGGCCTATCCAAGCCACAGGGGGCTGATCTTCTGCAACGCTCACCTCGTTACCAGAGACGGAACTGCACAACCCACATAGAATTAATAAGATAGATGTTTTATAAAAGTTCATTGTTTCTCCTTTAAAATCAATTGCTTATGAGGATATTCCACAGGATTCTTAGTGTGTTCTTTATCGTGATTGTCGTGATGATGGTACCAGTCGTCATATTCCACTTCATTGTCGAACCAGACACCATAATACCACCCAGGACCGGTCCAAACTATGGGGGGCTCTTCTTCTGTGTAGACTGTAGAAGGAGGCGTATCGGCGGTCGTGGTATTGCATAACCCTAATAGAATTAGATAGATAAAGATATGAAAAATCCGCATAGCACCTGCTTATTCCTAACAAGTACCATACGGAAAGATTATTCGTCCTTAGTTTTTAAAGGACTGAGCGCTCTGGGTGACATCCTTGATGTCGAGCTTTTTGCTGAGGGGAATGTGCCGCAGGCCCTCCTTGGAAAAGTCGATCTTTTTCAGATCGACCATTTGGATGTCGAGTCCTTCATAGGTGCGAAAATAGGTTTTCAGGTTGGTTCTGTCATGGACAATCACCCATTCGGTGATGTCACCTGCAATGGGTAGGCCTATATTAGCAGGAGGAGAGTTGTCTTTTCTAGGGAGTATGATCCCATCAAAGATGTCGAAGGTATTCAAAATGTGGAAAGCGGTTTTAACTCCACCTAGTGCGTCTGGAGGAGTTGTAGCCCAGTTGGAAAATAAAGCGACTCTTACAAAGCGAGACGCGGGGGTATAATCTCCTGGAAGGCCGAGCAGGCCCGTTCCTGCGCCTAAAGCTGAGACTTTCAATGCACTGAGCATGAGAGGAGAGACGTTATAGGGAGAGAGATTGATGTAGTTGGTGAGGTTTGTCAGATGCCAGTCAAAAGAAGGGGAATTCGTCAGCACGCCCAGGGGATTATCGGTGATGATGCGTTTTCCTTTGATGTACTCGACGATAACCACAGCGCCTGTTTTATCAGCGATATAGAGGTGAAGTGGGATGACAAAATTTCCCATTTGTGGAATCGGCTCTTGGGCGACCAGCACGGTTGTCAGTGCGGTTTTGACTTCAGCGACAGTCGAGCAGGTTCCTAAGAGAAAAGCGGGCAGTTCCCAGATTCCTAAAGTGCGGGACTGTTGGGAAGGATCACGATTTTCATATTGAGCAAATCCAGGAAGATACAAAGCACCTACAATCAAGCCTTGTTCATTCATGCCGTCTGAGACATAGGTCGGAGAAAGGCTTTGGTTCATGCCGACAAAGCCGTAACGCGTCTGCCATTGAAGCCCTTTTCCTTCAGGGGCTGTCCCGGTGTAAGCGGTGTTTTGGGGGACAATGAGAAGGTTAGAGTTCAAACGGAATGAAAATTCCAAAGAACGGCCATAGATCCAGGCATTATCTTCTGTCTTAAGTTGAAATGCTGTGCAGGCGTCGGCTCTTTGCAGAGCACAGGCTGCAATCAAGATCCAAATCCATCTCATCGGAGGGCCTCTTCAACAACGGGCTCTTTTTCAGCCATTTTGCCTAAGTATTGAGGCATCTCTAATCCTGCCATCCCCGCGATATCGTGGAGAGCTGGTAGCGATTTCACGAACTGGCTGATAAAGTTAGAAGTTGAAGAGCCTTTGCCATCTTCTTTGCTTCCGCTATCCCAGACTGTGATCTTATCGATTTTGATGTTTTTGATGGCTTCTGCTTGCACTTTAACAATCTCTTCGAGTTTTTCGATGAGGAGCATGGTCGAGGCGCTTTGGGCATCGTCGCTGCAGGCCTCGACGAGGGCTTTATACCCTTTGGCTTTGGCATCAAGCATCTTCTGAATCCCTTCAGCTTCGGCTTGCCGGATGGTCAAGATTGCTTCGGCTTCACCTTTGGCAGTCAAGATTTTACGTTGGGCTTCGGCTTCTGCTTCGATTTGGATCTTTTTCTTTTGGATCTCTTGAGGCACGATTTGTTCAGCTGCTAATAACTCGGTTTGAGCAAGGGCCCTTGCCTTTTGGATTTCAGCTTGAGCTTGCTGTTTAGCCACCTCGCTGCGCTGGGCAGCTTCAGCTTCTCTTTCAGCCAGTGTCGCGTTTGTCAAGGCAATGGCGGCTCTAGAATCGTTTTCCCCTTTGACCGCTTCGGCATTGAAAGAGGCGACGGAGACTCTACGATCTCTTTCAGCAAGAGCTTTTCCAATATCGCCTTGTTTTTCTTGGTCAGCGACATCGACTTTGGCTTGGTTGACAGCTGTTGCAGAGGCTTTTTTTCCGATGCTTTCGATATATTCGGATTCATCGGTGATGTCGGTGATATTGACGTTCAAAAGGGTGAGTCCAATTTTGTGGAGCTCAGGCTCAATATTTTTCTTGATCGAGTCGAGGAATCTTTCTCGGTCTTGGTTGATCTCCTCAATCCTGAGCGATGCTACGGTCAGGCGGAGTTGTCCAATGATGATCTCAGTGGCCATTAACTCAATGCTGCGTTGGTCGAGATCGAGCATACGAACCGCTGCATTGATCATGACATCGGGAGTGAGCCCGACAGCGACTGTGAATGTACTGGGGACGTTCACTCGGATATTTTGGTGAGACAGGGCTCCTTTGAGGGGAATATGAATAGTTCGGGGTGTGAGGTCTAAAAATGCATATCCTTGAATCAAAGGCCACACAAACGTTCCACCGCCGTGGTAACACTGAACGGTTTTATTTCCACCGACACGGCCGTAGACGGCAAGGACTTTGTTGGAAGGACATCTGCGGTAGAGCCTTGCTAAGAACAAGAGAGTTGAAAAAATGAGGAGCAAAAATACCATCACGGATGTGCTTAAAAATGAGTCCATAATTCACCTATTTGCCTGTTTGATGGGGACGACGCGAACGGTCTTGTCGTCCTCAATTGTTATAATTTGCACCTGAGTAAAAGATGCGATGTCTTCCTCGATTCCCGATGTAGCGTCCAGTTCATGCGTGTGATCTTGCAAGATCACTGAGACTTTTCCTGTCCCTTTTTGAGGAATGCGATGGTAAACCATCGCTTCTTTTCCCAAGGCATCCTCAATTTTAAAGACAGTTCCGGGACTCGTCAGTTTTTTTGCCAGCCTAAAAATCAATCCTGTGACAAAGAAAGCACAAAGGCCTACTCCTGCTGCGATAGTTCCTGATAGCAATCCTGAAAGCGCAAATTCTCGCTTGCAGGTCAATCCTGCCCAGCCTAGCATCATCACAAAACCTGTGATCGCTTGCTTAGAGAACCATTGAAAATCTTGGTCGCCATGATCTCCCTCATCAAAATCGGTGTCGATCAGGCTTAGCAAAAACTGAATGGCAAAAAGGACAGTGCCACCGAGTGCACATCCCCAAAAGAAGGGATCTTGGCTGAACAAATGTCGAAGCTGTTCAAGGAAATTTAGCATACCAGTCTCTATGGGGAGTGATTATCTGCTAAAGGATAATAAAAGGCCAACTTGAATTCTCAATTCCATTTTTACCACGAATCGACTATACTGCTTCCTAAAGAGATATTTATGAAAAAACCACTTCCGATTGGAGTTAGCGATTTTAAAAAATTAATTGATGGAGGCTATGCCTACGTTGATAAGACTCTTTTGGTTCAAGAAATTCTCGAGAAAGGGACGGAGGTTGCCCTCATCCCCCGTTTACGTCGTTTTGGTAAGACCCTGAATCTGTCTATGTTAAGATATTTTTTTGAGAAAGCCGAAGAAGATACCAGCTATCTATTTAAAGATCTGAAGATTTGGAAAAAAGAGCAGTGCAGGGCCCTGCAGGGGCAATTTCCAGTGGTGTTTTTGACATTTAAAGATGTGAAGCACTCTTCATGGGAAAAAGCGCTTGAGCATTTCCAGATTCTGCTTTCTGAAGAATTTGAGAGGCATCGATATCTTTTGGAGGGCGATACCTTAAGCAAAGAAGAAAAGGAATCTTACCATGCGATTCTTCGGAAAAGTGGTAGCCAAACCCTATGTGAACAAAGTCTCCGTTTTTTGACAAAATGGCTGCATCATTACCATCAAAAGCAGATTATTCTTTTGATTGACGAATACGATACCCCAGCGCACGCAGCGTATGTTGGGAAATACTATGAACAGTTAATCGAATTTTTACGCAATTTATTATCAGGATGTCTCAAAGACAGCCGTCACCTTGAACGGGGTGTGGTGACGGGGATCTTGCGCATTGCCAAAGAGAGTATTTTCTCGGGATTAAATAATGTCACCACTTTTACAATCCTGAATGAAGAGTTTCAGGATAAATTTGGGCTATTGGAATCGGAAGTTAAAGAGCTTTTAGAAGATTATGACCTTGCCGATCAGCTTCCTCAGATAAAAAAATGGTATAACGGTTATCGTATTGGGTCGTGTGCTGGACTGTACAATCCGTGGTCTGTTTTAAACTGCATTTACAAAAAAGGGGCCTTATCACCTTATTGGGTAAATACGAGCGACAATGCTTTGATGAAGCAACTCATTACGAAAGGAACGGAAGATTTAAAAGCTGATGTTGAAGAACTCCTCAGGGGCGGAGTTATTGAAAAAACAATCGAAGAAGGTATTGTATTTCCTGATCTTGAAAAAAATCCCGATACGATGTGGGCGCTGCTACTCTTCAGTGGCTATTTAACCATCGATGCGACTCCATCCTACGGTACCCCCTGTCTGCTCCGCATCCCAAATACGGAAGTTTCTGAACTATACAGATCCATGATCTTAGACTGGTTTAAATCGAGTATTAAGGAACCGAGATACCGGATGCTTCTCAATAGCTTGATTACAGGCGATATCGACACTTTTTCCACGATTTTTAAGGAATTTATGATCTCGTCTGTGAGTGTTTTCGACGTGCCAGCTGAAGAGTCTGAGAAAATTTATCATGCTTTTATTTTAGGGATACTCATTGGACTTAAAGATCAATACGAAGTTAAATCCAACCGAGAAAGCGGCCTAGGCAGATATGATGTGATGCTGATTCCTAAAAATCCTCAAGATCTTGCTGTGATTATGGAGTTCAAAAAAAATGACCCGTTTAAAAAGACCGATCTTGAAATCACAGCAGCTTCTGCTCTCAAACAAATCGAAGACAAGCAATACGCCCAGGAACTTTTAGATCGCGGCGTCAAGCGTATCATGTGCATGGGCTTTGCCTTCGATGGTAAAAAGGTCCTGATTCAGCACAAATTAACAAATCACTGACTTCTCCTTGACGGCTTTGCGGAAAGATCTGCCTAAGTAGATGGCAATGACAAGCCATAGAGCTAGGAGGGGGAAACAGATAGCGCCGCTTAGCATGAGATAGCGGGCTCTGCCTGCAACAGCCCCGAGGGCTTTTTGCAGGGGGGCCAGTGAGATATTGAAAACTGACCCTGCTTGCTTAGAGGTGCGAGATCCGAAGGTTTCGATCCAGGCTTGGGCCTTGAACTTCACATCTGGAGTAGTGGGAATGTAGAGCTGCTTTAAGGCAGGGCCATTCAACGCATAGTTGATCGCTTTTGAGCCGACCATGAGGGCAAATAGGAACGCTAAGGAATCGAGACTTAAGAACCCGAAAAGGGCAAGCCCTACGATGATGGGCATCGCTCCTAATGCGACTCCAATTCCGAGGAACCGAGTGACATTGCTGATCCCTAAAATTAAGCACGCTAAGGCGACGATGTTCACGCTTGAGGCATAGAGACTTAAGTAGTGGCTAAGGGCCACTCCTGAAAACTGTGTGCTAGCTGCGAGTTTGAAGTTAAAATCAAAGATGGTGACGACAACTTCGTAGATAAAATTGACAGCGAAAATTCCCATGAGATACCGGTGTGAGAGTAGGAGTTTTAAACCTTCTAAAAATCCTGGTTCTTGCTTTTTTTCTTCTGCCTTTTCATTTTTTCCATGAAACGTGGCCATCAGATGGGGAGGAGTGGCCTTTAGAAAATATTTCAGAAGAGGCAAGATCAAGAGGATGAGTCCGCCAAGACAAGCTGCTGTGACAGCATCGGTGGTAAGACCAAGCCTGTGGGGAAGTCCGCCGAGGGAATAGGGAAGGACGATCCCTCCCATTTGTCCGATGGCTACTACCAGTGGAAAGCCTTTTTTCGCTGAAAGAGGATCGGTGGTGTCTGTTGCGAACGCCCAAAAGAGAGCGATCACCAAAGAACCAAAGCTTTCCACAAAGACATACCATACGTACCCCAAGGTCTTTGCGAACATCTGGTAAGCAAAGGAGCTCTGGGCGATTTCCTCTGCAGGAGCTTGAACAAAAAACATCAACACACTAAAGACCAAAACGGCGATCCCATAAAACGTAGGAAGGATCACTAACATTCTCTCACGGGAGGTCTTTTCCAATAGCTTTGTGTAAAACATGACGAGCGGGAGCAAGGTGAGAACTGAAACGGTTTTAGCCAGGGGGAGTTGAAGGTTACTGACCAACTGGATGAAAACAGCATCTTTCAGGGGTCGCAGCGTCCAATAGACTCCGATGATGAGGGCAAAGATCAGGCCCATTCTGAGGAACTTTTTAAACTCTTCTCGTTCAAATGTTCCGAAATTAAATCTGCAAATCGTTTGAAAAAACGATAAGAGACCGCTATCTTTAGACATAAAATTGACTCCAATGTTGTAATTTCACCATAAACTATTTGCTATTTATTTGTATTTCCGATATATTCGATATTTTAAATCGATAAAACAGATGAAAGAAATTCTCGATAAAATAGCTGCATGGCAGCGTCAAGAAAGTATAGAGGGTTCTTTAAAAAATCTTCGCATTGCGGATGTCGAGCTTTTCATCACGGCCGCTTTAATGAAAAATCTGGGCAAATCGGCGAAATTCCATCATTTGAGTCAAAGCGCCGCTAGTACTGCTATCCAACGGGTTGAAGCGGCTTTTGGCATTCCTCTTTGTCTCCATGAAAAACGGCAGTTTAGGCTCACGCTGCAAGGGCAGCTTTTGCTGCCCCGCTTGGAGAATTGGATCAAGCAGCTCAAAGATCTTGCCATTCCCCAAGACGACATCTCCCTTCGGCTTGTAACAACGCATGCGATTGCGCAGATTGCTGTGCCAGCGCTTCTTTCTATCGAAAAGATCGATTTCAAGCACCGCCGTCCTGATCATGCCTATGCAGCCGTGCTGCGGGATGAGGCTGATATCGCTCTCGTCTTGGATAACGCCCCTTGGAAAGGAGTCATTGCGGCCGAGATCGGAAAGGGGTATTTTCAGCTCTATTCCCGAGAGAAATTAGCCCAGTTTAGGCCGGTTTTACTTCCCGAGGATCAGATGGAGGTTTTAGCGCTGCAGCAAAGCTGGCAGCAGACTCACGGCTCTCCGATCCCCATCAAGGCTCGTA
>JAHFTQ010000028.1 GCA_023265455.1 Parachlamydiales bacterium | reverse complement strand
TGAAAAGTAGCCTTTTTGGCTGCGTCAAATCCCCGGGGATTTGACGCAGCCAAAAAGGCTACTTTTCACTGACGTGTGGTATAATTATATAGCCAAGCCAAAGACATAGCCTCCCATTTCGTTCAGGGAATAAAAAATTTGCTAGAAAATTTAAGTAGAGAATAAGATCTCTCTCGACTTAGCAAAGGAGTTTTTATGAGCGACCCTGTTACTTTTCGACCAACTACACCATTATTACATCAAGACGTCAGTTTTAAAAAAGAAATGAGAGCTCTCTGTCTCACGACCAAGGAATGCTGCTGTGCGTATTTTAACAGTCGTGTTTGCCAGTGCTTTTTCAGCTGCTTATGTTGCACTCTTTGCACCTCTATGCCGCTGGTGGGATTTGGTGTCTGGGCCCTTGTGGAAGATCTGAGGCCCCTAGGCCTAGGTACAATAATCGGAGGTTCTATGATTGCTCTTGGTGTGGTTGTAGCTCTTGTGTGGTTGGGCTTCTTTCTTAGATTCTTTTGTAGACAACAAAATTCCGAATCGACGTTAAATTAAGCTCGTACTCTCGACCTAAATGGTCAAGTTTAAGGAACTAGAACATGTTTTTTCAGGTCCTAATCACCGCGGACAGTCGTATAGGACTAAGAAGCGATGAAAAAAACATCTCCTAGGTAAAAGCCTTTTTTGCTATAAGGGCGTTTATACCCCTGTGTTAGGGGTTGTAAGAAAACTAAGGAGAACACTTTGTCTAAATCAACAGGTACAGTTAAATTTTTTAATGCGCAAAAAGGATTCGGGTTCATTACTCCTGATGGCGGAGGCAAAGACCTCTTTGTTCACAAGAACAACATTCAAGGTAATGCAGAGCAGCTGCGCGAAGGTCAAAAAGTCGAGTATGTCGAAGGTCAAGGGAAAAAAGGTCCTGAAGCGACGGATGTCACGATTATCTAAAATCCATGGCCAAAAAGTACGATGAAAGCACCGTTCAGTCGTTAGATGCGCTTGCGCATATTCGGCTGCGTCCTGGAATGTACATTGGCAGGCTAGGGGATGGCTCTAACCCCCATGATGGCATTTATGTGATGCTCAAAGAAGTCATCGACAATGCTGTCGATGAGTTCATTATGGGGCATGGCTCTAAGATTGTGATAGAAGTCAATGAGAAGACTTCAACCGCCTCCGTCAGAGACTGGGGGCGGGGGATTCCGCTGGGCAAAGTCATTGAATGTGTGAGCCAGATTAATACAGGCGCCAAGTACAATGACGATGTTTTTCAGTTTTCCGTAGGCTTGAATGGGGTGGGAACGAAGGCAGTCAATGCGCTGTCTTCGCATTTCATTGTCAAAAGCTTTCGGGAAGGTGAGTTTGTCGAAGCCCGTTTTGTGCAAGGAGTTCTTCAAGATCAGAAGAAAGGAAAGTCTACAGAAAAAGAGGGGACATGGGTTGAATTTACCCCCGACCCCGCTATTTTCAAGAAATTTGCCTTTCAAAAAGAACTGATCCTCAAACGGCTATGGCACTACGCTTACCTTAATACAGGTCTCACGCTTGTCTTTAATCAGGAAGAGATCCGTTCAGAGCACGGGCTTTTAGATCTTTTAAATGAAGAGGTCAAAGAGGACCGCCTCTATGAACCTCTCCACTACAAAGGCAAGAGTCTTGAGTTTGCATTTCTTCACTCTTCAAGTTATGGAGAGAACTATTTTTCATTCGTCAATGGACAATATACTCAAGATGGGGGAACTCATCTCTCAGCCTTTCGAGAAGGCATCCTGAAAGGGGTCAATGAGTATGGAAAGAAAAACTTTCAAGGTGTCGACGTCCGCGAAGGGATCGTAGGAGCTGTTCTGGTCAAGGTCAAGGACCCTGTCTTTGAGTCTCAGACGAAGAATAAGTTGTCGAATAATGAGATCCGCGCTCCTATCGTGCAAGAGGTCAAAGAGGCTGTCCAAACGCTCCTTTATCGGAACGAAGAGACGGGAAAGAAAATCATCGACAGGATCCTCTTCAATGAAAAGCTCAGAAAAGAATTGGCCGCTGTCAAAAAAGAGGCCAAAGAAAAACATAAAAAGATCTCTTTCAAGATCCCGAAACTGAGAGACTCCAAGTTCCATCTAGGCGATGGGACAGAGGAGGGGGAAAATTCAGTCATATTTTTGACAGAAGGGGAGTCGGCTTCTGCATCGGTTGTCATGACAAGGGATCCCCTTGTGCAAGCGGTATTTTCTCTCAGAGGCAAGCCTCTCAACGTCCACGGGATGAAGATTGATCAGCTCTACAAAAACGAAGAGATGTATAATCTCATGTCAGCGCTTAATATCGAAGACGATCTGGCAAATCTTCGCTACAACAAAGTCATCTTAGCTACCGATGCCGATGTCGACGGAATGCACATCCGCAATCTCCTAGTCACGTTCTTTTTGACCTATTTTGAGGGGCTTGTTTTGAATGGGCATCTCTATATTCTCGAGACTCCTCTATTCAAGGTCAGAAATAAAGAAAAAACCCTCTACTGTTACTCCGAAGATGAGAAAAATACAGCAGCAGAAGAACTTAAGAAAGGTTTAGAAATCACGCGCTTTAAAGGGCTTGGAGAGATTTCTCCGAATGAGTTTAAACAATTCATTGGACCCGATATCCGCCTTTTGCCCGTTGTCATCCAAAATCTTTCTGATATCAAGCCGACGCTTGAATTTTACATGGGTAAAAACACCCCTGCCCGAAAAACATTTATTATGAAAAACCTTGTGAACGAAGATGGATGACCTCAAAGAACAGATGAAGGATCACTTCATCAAATACGCCTCCTACGTCGTTCTCGACCGTGCGATTCCGAGTGTGGTCGACGGCCTCAAACCCGTACAAAGGCGCATTCTCGAAATTTTATGGAGACAAAACGATGATAAACTCCATAAGGTCGCCAATGTTGTCGGCCAGACCATGCAACTTCATCCTCATGGAGATGCTCCGATTTATGAAGCTCTGGTCAATCTAGCCAACAAAGGGTATGCCCTCGATAGGCAAGGAAACTTTGGGAGTTTATATACCGGGGATCCCGCAGCTGCAGCGCGGTACATCGAGACCCGCCTTTCTCCTCTTGCGAAAGAGACGCTTTTCAATCCCGAGATCACAGAAAAACTTCCCTCGTATGATGGAAGAAACTTCGAGCCTGTCACTTTGCCTGCCAAAATTCCTCTGCTGTTAATGCAAGGAGCCGAAGGGATCGCCGTTGGAATGTCAACTCGTATTTTGCCCCACAACTTTGTCGAACTTCTCGAAGCTGAAATTGCTTGCCTTGAAGGAAGAAATTTCAAAATCTATCCCGATTTCCTCACCGGCGGGATCATGGACAAGAGTGAGTATGACAAAGGACTTGGCAAAATCAAACTCCGCGCCAAAATCGATATCAAAGATCCTAAAACACTGGTGATCCGCGAGATTTGTTACGGGACAACTACTGAGAGTCTCATCCGCTCTATCGATGAGGCGGCAAAAAAAGGGAAAATCAAAATCGAATCCATCAACGACTACACCTCAGAAGTGGTTGAGATCGAGATCAAGCTTCCGCGCGGGCAATATGCAGAAGAGCTGTTAGATGCCCTTTACGGATTTACCGAATGTGAAGTCACTTTACATTCGCAAATCATCGTGATCAAAGAGGGCGCTCCCTGGGAAACGAACGTTCATGAAATCCTGCACTTCAATGCACTGAAACTCGTAGAATTTTTGAAGAAGGAGCTTCAAATTGAGCGGGACCGCTTATTGGAAAAGATTTTCTATAAGACTCTCGAGAGGATTTTCATTGAAAACCGGCTCTATAAGAAAATCGAGACTCTAAAAACCCTCGAAAAGATCCACGAAACACTGGAAACAGCTCTCAAACAGTATCGCAGAAAACTTTTACGCGAGCCGACAGAAGAAGATCGAGAAAGGCTTCTTCAAATCCCGATCCGGCGGATCTCTCAATTTGACATCGATAAAAACAAAGATGAGATCTCTGTTTTAGAGCAAGCCCATCAAGATGTTGAAAAAAGTCTCAAAAATGTCAAAAAATATGCGATTGGCTATCTCAATCAGCTCCTTCTAAAGTATGGCAAAGATTTCCCACGAAAAACCCGCATTAAAGCGATTGAAGAAATCGACCGCCGTGCTATCGAGACAAAAGAAATCAAAGTGGGATTTGATCCTGAAACAGGCTTTGCCGGGACGAAAGTGTCAGGAGCTGTCCACTTCACCTGCTCTAACTTCGACAAACTGCTGATCTTTCATAAAGATGGCACCTACAAAGTCGTGAACATCCCTGAAAAGCACTACTTTGAAAACGTTCTCTGGGTCGGGGTTGCCGATAAAAAAACTGTCATCAATGTCGTTTACAAAAGCAAAGAGACCGGCCAAGTTTTTGCTAAACGGTTCATTGTCGAAAAGTTTATTCTTGAGAAGGTCTATTCCTATCTCGATGCAACCGCCGAACTTCAGCACATTTCCACAGACCCTGATGCGACCCTTACCCTCATATTTGCTCCTAAAGCCGGTCAAAAAAAAGACAGTCAAGTCGTGTCTCTCAAAGATATTCCGGTTAAAGGAGTTCAAACGCGGGGCATTCGCCTTGCCACTCAGAAAGTGAAGAAAATCACTTTTTCATAAATAATTTTATGACAGGTGGACTCCCCAGGCTTGGCCTAAAGATTCAATTTCTTCTCTGCGTCCTCAGCGTCTCTCCCGCGCGCAGCGCCTCTGCGGTGCGACTGGCATGACACGACACTAGGGGATGAGAGATCCCTATGGGCCCGATAAGGGGAACTAATTAGCTGAACGGCAAGGGTGTCCACCGCGAGGTGGAATCTGAA
>JAHFTQ010000023.1 GCA_023265455.1 Parachlamydiales bacterium | reverse complement strand
TTTTTGTTAAAGTCCGTCCAAAGATTGCCCGTCGCAAAGACCTCACAGAAATAGAGCAGCATTATGCTTACTGGCTCCTCAAAAGCTCCTCAGTATTTGCAGCCATGATGCAAGGCAAAAGTCCCGACCCCTCTTTCCCAATCGAAAAATCAGCTCAAAAACGCATTGCAAATTATGTACGAAGACTTGTCAGAGCTTGCCAAGGGAAGCCACCTACCGTCAAGATATCCAGAAGCGTCCGATTTGATGCCAACTGTTACGATGTATTTGAAAAAAAAGAGTGCCAATACATAAAGCTCATGTCCTTGACACCCGGCAAAAGGATTTGCATCCCCCTCTCCGGCAAAACAGCCATCTCCGGCACAGTCACACTCATTTACTCAGCTGACAACACTTTTAACCTTCACATTCCCCAAGAATTAAAAAAGAAAACCACTCCTAAAACAGCCCTGGAGGCCGTTGACTTGGGTTATACCGAAGTGATGACAGACACTCAAGGCATCCGCTACGGTACAGAATTTGGTACAACACTGACCCAAGCCTCAGATACCTTGTCTCATAAAATGCAAAAACGGCATAAACTCCACTCCCTTGAGAAAAAACGAAGACTTAACAACCCTAAGCAATCCCAGCGCCTTCGTAAATTCAACCTTGGCAAGAAAAAACAGCATTCCAACTCCCAAAGCGTTAAAGCCACTTTAGAAAAACAAATCAATACCTCCATCAACCAACTCATCCACACAAAAAACCCCTCTATCTTGGTCACAGAAAATCTAAGACATGCCTTTATCTATGATAAGCCCAAAAAAGTGAACAGACGGCTATCTTCGTGGATCAGAGGAAAAATACAAGATCGAATAGCCTTTAAAGCGCTGGCGGAAGGTTTCCGCCATGAGCAGGTCAATCCGGCCTATGGCTCTCAAAGCTGTCCCCTTTGTGAATTTGTGGATCAAGGAAATCGCATGGGAGACCGCTTTCAATGTCTACATTGTAGACATGAGGACACAGCAGATCGGATTGCCGCACTGAACTATGCCAGAAGAATGAACGATCCCGAGATCGGGCTGTATACGCCTTACAGTCAAGTGAAAATCATTCTTCAAGGTAGGTTCCATCGCCGATTGGAAATGGGAAAAACCCATGACTGTTCCGGGCAGGACTCTAGACACCGAACTAGGGACGTATCCACCGTTCCTATCGAGACTGAAAATGTCACAGCTGGGAGAGAGAAATCTCGTAAAAACCGGACGGTCAATCAGAGAGCGAAACAAAATGAACACGTTTAATCACGTTTTTAGGAACAGTGGTTCAAAATTCAGCGCTAGGCTAATACCACTTCCAGAAAATAAAGCCACATTTTAGCTGCGTGAAAGCTGCCGGAATTCCACGATCGTAAGTGGGGTAGTATAATTCAATACAACCCCACTTACGATCGTGAAATTGCGGCGCTTTGACGCGCTAAAATGTAGCTTTATTTTCTGGAAGTGGTATAGAGTTAAATTTTAAGCTTTAGGAGCGCTGATGCTGCAAAAATCGACTTTCTGTTCTCTTGTATTCTCTAGCCTATTAGCCCTAGGATTGCATGCAAGTGATGTGAGGGCGAAAGATCTGTCACAGAAAACACCTCCCTCTTGTGGTAACAGCCCTCGACCGATGCGTTTAACTCTGCGACATATTGAAGGGGAGGGTGTAGGCTACAATCAAGGCTACACGACTTTAGAAGGTTTTTTTGCTCCTTTAATGCCTTGGAAAGATCATTGGGTCCCTTTCTTAGATTTGCGCGGCCATGTGTTCAATAATGGAAAGTTCGCTGCTAATACGGGGATTGGAATGCGCTACCTCACAGACACACGTATTTGGGGTGCAAACGTTTATTATGACTACCGTAACACCTCGCATCAACATTACAATCAAATCTCGATGGGATTTGAGTCTTTGGGGAAAATCTGGGACTTTCGCCTGAATGGCTATTTACCGGTAGGGAATACAACGAGCCCTTCGTATGGCCATGCCAAGTTTAAAGCATTTAAAAATCATCACATGCTCATCACTCGTAAATACGACTTTGCAATGAAAGGAGCTAATGCGGAAGTCGGAGCCCATGTCAATACATTCAAAAAAGCGCCTCTTTACTTTGCAACAGGACCTTATTACCTCGAAGGCCAAGGCAAGGCGGCCTGGGGAGGAGAGTTCCGCGCCGCAGTCGATATTTTTGATTACGTTAGACTAGAAGGAAACACTTCTTACGACTCTATCTTTCGCTGGATTGGACAAGGGCAAATCAGCGTGATGATTTCGTTTGGAGGGAAACGGGAAATCAAGCAGACAAAAGCGGGCTCTTGCTCTCGGGATTTAGCCTTAAGTCAAAGAGTGCTACAACCTGTAGATCGAAATGAAATCATTGCCATTACCAAAAAACATAAAACCACCAAGGCGATCAACCCTGCAACACGTCAACCCTATTTCTTTTGGTTTGTCAACAATACCAGTCATTCTGCAGGGACGTTTGAATCTCCGTTTCCCACACTAGTCGCAGCACAAAATGCCTCGTCTCCTCAAGATATCATTTATGTGTTTCCTGGAGATGGGACTTCAGCAGGGATGAATACAGGGCTTGTGCTTAAAGATAACCAAAAACTTTTTGGAGCAGCCACGCCTCAAACTCTTACGACGACAGTAGGAACAGTGACGATTCCGCCTCAGGCAACAACTATGCCAATCATAACTGGTTCTATTTCTCCTGTGCTTTCTGCTGCTAATAACAATGAAATCTCAGGGATTCATTTTATTGTGGATGGCCAACCAGGATTCCATGGAATTGAAGGTATTAATATCGCAAATATCTCAATTCATAATAACGTTCTGGACGTCATAGGCCACCTAAACCTTTCCCCAAATGTTTCAGGGATATCTTTAAATTGCAGAGGAACAAACTTGATAGAGCAAAATATTTTTAATGTATTAGCTAGTCAGTTTGACAAAGCCGTGCATATTGTAGGCTCAAAAGATCCTAATACAAATTACATTATCTCAAAAAATATTTTTCTAAGTCCTAATGGACAATTTACTACAGGAATTGAATTAGGAGATGGGCCGAATTCAATACCTATCAGTGATTTTAATACTTTAATTATTTCCCAAAATCAATTTAGCAATTTTGGACAAGGACAAGGGCCCGGGCTTATAGGAGGCAAGGCTATAGGGGGATTTGGGTTTGGAGGCAAGGGATCATTAAGGATTACGAATAACACTTTTTCAAAATGTGGAGCAGGCGTTCCTTTTGGAGGCAAGGCGGTAACGCTGTTTAGAATTCAGAGTGGAGGAAATATTGTGATGGATGTTCGCAATAATAGATGGGAAAATTCCTTGAATACGACACTGTCGTCTTTCAAGGTTCTCAACAGCGATGTGTCTTCCAAGGTTTGTGTGAATATGGCGAATAACGTAAGCGATATCACGAGCACTTTCGCTTACATTTTCGATAATGCCATCTTAGGAACCTTTAATGCCAATGCTGATGTCAGCGATGTGAACATCGGGACCATCCAAAAAATTAACGTAACGGACGGCACTTGTCCTTAAAAGTCAAATTTTAAGCTTTAGGAGCGCTGATGGCACACAAATCGATCTTTTGTTCTCTTTTATTTTCTAGCCTATTAACTCTAGGCTTACATGCAAACGATGCTAGAACAAAAAAGCAAGCATCTCCCTCTTGCGGGACAAGCCCTCGACCGATGCGTTTAACTCTGCGACATATTGAAGGGGAGGGTGTAGGCTACAATCAAGGCTACACGACTTTAGAAGGTTTTTTTGCTCCTTTAATGCCTTGGAAAGATCATTGGGTCCCTTTCTTAGATTTGCGCGGCCATGTGTTCAATAATGGAAAGTTCGCTGCTAATACGGGGATTGGAATGCGCTACCTCACAGACACACGTATTTGGGGTGCAAACGTTTATTATGACTACCGTAACACCTCGCATCAACATTACAATCAAATCTCGATGGGATTTGAGTCTTTGGGGAAAATCTGGGACTTTCGCCTGAATGGCTATTTACCGGTAGGGAATACAACGAGCCCTTCGTATGGCCATGCCAAGTTTAAAGCATTTAAAAATCATCACATGCTCATCACTCGTAAATACGACTTTGCAATGAAAGGAGCTAATGCGGAAGTCGGAGCCCATGTCAATACATTCAAAAAAGCGCCTCTTTACTTTGCAACAGGACCTTATTACCTCGAAGGCCAAGGCAAGGCGGCCTGGGGAGGAGAGTTCCGCGCCGCAGTCGATATTTTTGATTACGTTAGACTAGAAGGAAACACTTCTTACGACTCTATCTTTCGCTGGATTGGACAAGGGCAAATCAGCGTGATGATTTCGTTTGGAGGGAAACGGGAAATCAAGCAGACAAAAGCGGGCTCTTGCTCTCGGGATTTAGCCTTAAGTCAAAGAGTGCTACAACCTGTAGATCGAAATGAAATCATTGCCATTACCAAAAAACATAAAACCACCAAGGCGATCAACCCTGCAACACGTCAACCCTATTTCTTTTGGTTTGTCAACAATACAAGTCACTCTGCAGGGACATTTGAATCGCCGTTTCCCACATTGCTCGCCGCACAAAACGCCTCGTCTCCTCAGCATATTATTTACGTCTTTCCTGGAGATGGAACTACAGCTGGTATGAATACAGGGCTTGTGCTTAAAGATAACCAAAAACTTTTTGGAGCAGCCACGCCTCAAACTCTTACGACGACAGTAGGAACAGTGACGATTCCGCCTCAGGCAACAACTATGCCCACTATAACTGGTTCTCTTTCTCCCGTACTTTCTGCCGCTAACGATAATGAACTCTCAGGGATTCATTTTATTGTGGAAGGCCCACTGGGGTTCCATGGAATTGAAGGTATTAATATCGCAAATATCTCCATTCATAATAATGTTCTGGACGTCATAGGCCTCTCAGCCGGGGGCACCAATGTTTCGGGGATATATTTAAATTGCAAAGGAACGAATTTAGTAGAACAAAATATTTTTAATGTATTAACAAACACTTACGATAAAGCCTTACAAATTGTAAACTCACAAGACCCTAATACAAATTACATTATTTCAAAAAATATCTTCCTAAACTTTAATGGACAGCTTGGTACAGGAATTGAATTAGGAGATGGTCCGACTCCGACACCTATCGGTGATTTTAATACTTTAATTATTTCCCAGAACCACTTTAGCAATTTTGGAAAAGGGCAAGCACCAGGGCTCACAGGAGGTAAACCTCTAGGGGGATTTGGGTTTGGAGGCAAGGGATCATTAAGGATTACGAATAACACTTTTTCAGGATGTGGAGCAGGTACTGTAGATGGGGTCAGATCGGTAACGCTCATTAGAATTGAGAGTGGAGGAAATATTGTGATGGATGTTCGCAATAATAGATGGGAAAATTCGCTTGATAAGACACTATCGTCTTTCAATATTATCAACAAAGCTGTGACTTCCAAGGTTTGTGTGAATATGACGAATAATGTAAGCGATATCACGAGCACTAACGCTTATATTTTTAATAATGCCATCTTAGGAACCTTTAATGCCAATGCTGATGTTAGCGATGTGAATATCGGAACCATCCAAAAAATTAACGTAACGAACGGCACTTGTCCTTAATCTGTATGAGAGCTTCTCCTAGATAGGTTATTTCTTCAGGCGTATTATAGGGAGCGAGTGATAAGCGAAGGGCTGAGCTACAGCCGAAGTGGTTGAGAAGCGGCTGAGCGCAGAGATGGCCGGAACGGAGTGCAATCCCTTTCAGATCGAGAAGCGTTGCAGCATCTAAGGGATGAACATCTTTAAGGTTAAACGTGAAGAGAGATGTCCGACCTTTTAACGGTCCATAAATCTTGATACCATCAATCGAGAGCAATTGCTCAAGAGCCCGCTGAGCCAAGGAGGTCTCATAGGCGGCGATTTGATCTCGATCATGGCTTGCTATGTAATCTAAAGCAGCACCTAGTCCCATCACTTCGGCAATCAGAGGCGTTCCCGCTTCAAATTTTAGGGGAGGTGGCTGAAATGTCGTCTTCTCAAAGGTCACCGTCTGAATCATATCTCCGCCGCCTTGATAAGGAGGCATCTGTTCGAGAAGCTCTTTCTTTCCATAGAGAACTCCAACTCCCGTAGGTCCATAGATTTTATGGCCTGAGAATGCAAAAAAATCACATCCGAGAGCCTGCACATCGATAGGAAGATGAGGAGCGCTTTGGGCTCCATCAATGAAGACTTTAGCTCCACTACGGTGGGCGCTGGCGATGATGCGTGAAAGGGGATTAATGATGCCAAGAACGTTTGAGATATGAGCAACACTGACAAGTTTAGTGCGCGGGGAAAGGAGCTCCTCGTAGGCTTTAAGATCTATCTCACCTGTTTCAAGAAGAGGAATGATTTTGAGATGGGCACGTTTGCGCTCGCAAAGGAGTTGCCAAGGGACAATGTTGGAATGGTGCTCCATGGCTGAGATCAAAATCTCATCGCCGGGATGAACAAAAGCTTCACCAAATGAGTGAGCGACGAGATTGATGGCCTCTGTAGTTCCTTTGGTGAAGATGATTTCGTCGGATGACTGCGCACCGAGAAACTGACGTAGTTGTTCTCTGACGGCAGAATACCTGGCGGTTGAATGGCTCGCCAAAGTATAGACAGCACGGTGTACAGTGCCATATTCACTGGTGTAAAACTGAGAAATCGCATCGATGACACTCTGAGGCTTCAACGTGGTCGCAGCCGAATCAAGATAGACCAGCGGCATGCCGTTGACTCTCTTTTGAAGCATCGGAAAATCTTCCCTATTAAACATAGTGTTGCCGAAGAAAGGGATGGGGGATTTGATCGAGCATCTCTTGGATGAACCCTTGCACTAAAAGACGCCCAGCTTCTTCCGCACTGAGTCCTCGGCTTTGGAGATAAAAGAGTTGCTCTTCATCCACTTGTGACATTGTTGCTCCGTGAGACGCTTTAACATCGGGGTTAAAAATTTCCAAATTGGGTTTGGCCTGAGCGATAGCCCCAGGGCTGAGGAGGAGGTTTTGATTGAGCTGATACGCCTCTGTTTTTTCTGCATGGGGATGGACGTAGATTTTTCCTGCAAAGCTCGATTGGGCGCGATTTTCAAGGACGCCTTTGAACTTTTGAAGTGATCTCGCATGAGGAGCTGCGTGCTCGACTCTCACATGGGTATGGATCTGGGCTTCATTTTTCAGATGCCATAGACCCTGGAGCAGCACGTCGGTATTTTCTCCTTGCAAAATGGATTCAAGACTATGGCGAGAAAGGCCCGTATTTGCCAGCCCTAAGTATCGCAGGCGGCTGTCTCTTTTAAGCGTACTGCGTAAAAAATTGAGATGGAATTCTGCATTGGAAAGGGACGTCTGAGTGAAAGAGGCCCCTGGCTCTAGAACAACATCTAAAAGAGTCTGGTGCAGCCCCTCTCCTGTCACAGTGGAGATCCATTGCACCTCGGCCTGAGTCCCTAAAAAAATCTGGGCTCTGGCAGGAGCGAGGATATTTTTTTCTGTCGTGAGAAAAAGAGCCTGAATCGGAGCTTCAATCTTCACATGGGGAGGAACATAAAAAAAAAGTCCTTGGGAATGAATGGCCAGGTTAAGGATAGCAAAAGGATCTCTTTCTTCTTTGAGCGCTTGGCTCCATCCGCTTTGAAGAAAGGGGCCGTAAGATTTCATTGCCTCACAAAAAGGGAGCGCAATCACTTTTTTCGGAAGTTGAGAAATGTCGGAGAGCTCAGGAGAATAATAGCCGTTCACAAAGACGAGAAAGCTGCCCCGGCATTCGGGATACGGCCCTACAGCCTCAAATTGCCTGACTGAGGGTTGTAGCTCTAGTTCATAAAGACGTCTGAGGGGAACATACTGAAAAGCATCATCTTGTTTGTCGGGAAGTCCGAGCTCCAAAAAGTGATCCCACGCTTTAGCGCGCATTCCCTTTAGCGGATCGGCAGCATTGATCTCTTCAAAACTCCGTTGCAAAGAAGAGAGGAAGGAATCCGTCTTAATAGACATGGTAGCCTTGCTTTTCCAGCTTCAAGGCGAGATCAAAAGTGCCCGTCTCGACAATTTTACCAGCCACAACAACATGGACAAAATGAGGAGTGAGAAATTCCAAAAGTCTTTGATAGTGGGTAATGAGAATGAGAGCCCGATCTTTCGTCAGAAGTTTTTTGACCCCTTCAGAGACGATCTTGATCGCATCGATATCGAGTCCCGAATCAGTTTCATCTAAGATCGCAATTTTGGGCTCTAACACCGCCATTTGAAGGATTTCATTCCGTTTTTTCTCACCCCCGGAAAACCCTTCATTGAGACTGCGGTCTTTAAATTCTTCTCTCATATTTAAGAGCGCCATTTTTTGCTGAAGGATCTTTTCAAATTCAGGCTCGGTGATCTTCCCTTTGCAGGCGGTGTAAGCCGCATGGAGAAATTGAAAATTCGTGACTCCGGGGATCTCGAGGGGATACTGAAAACTCATAAATAGCCCCAGCTTAGCCCGCTCTTCTGGGGGCAGCTCAAGGATATTTTGCCCTTCTAATAGAATGGATCCTCCTGTCACCTCATAAGCCGGATGGCCCGCGAGCACTTTAGCAAGTGTCGATTTCCCAGCGCCGTTAGGCCCCATGAGCGCATGAACTTCTCCAGGATTCACCTGGAGATTAAACCCCTGGAGAATCGCCTTTCCTTCGATGGAGACATGTAAATCTTGAATATGAAGCATGTTATCCTACTGAGTTTTCTAGTTTTAAAGTGAGCAGCTTTTGCGCTTCTACGGCAAACTCTAAAGGAAGCTCGCGGATGACGTCTTTACAAAATCCGCTCACCACCAAACTAATGGCATCTTCACGAGTGATGCCGCGCGACTGAAGATAAAAAAGCTGCTCTTCATTCATCTTGGATGTCGACGCTTCGTGTTCGACTTGGGCTGTCTGGTTGGCGACTTCGATATAAGGAAATGTGTTTGCAGAACACTCATTTCCCACCAGCATCGAATCGCACTGCGTATAATTGCGCGCTCCCTCTGCGCGGGGCGAGATTTTGACAAGCCCTCGATACGAGTTGTGGGATTGATCGGCCGATATGCCTTTTGAGACAATGGTCGAACGGGTTTTTTTTCCCAAATGGATCATTTTAGTGCCCGTATCGGCTTGCATTTTGCCATTGGTCAAAGCCACGGAATAAAATTCTCCCACCGACTCATCCCCTTGCAAGATACAGCTAGGGTATTTCCAAGTAATAGCCGCTCCTGCCTCCACTTGCGTCCAAGAGATTTTAGAGCGGTAGCCTGCACATCTGCCCCGTTTAGTGACAAAATTGAAAATGCCTCCCGCTCCCGTCTTCGGATCTCCTGCATACCAGTTTTGAACTGTTGAGTATTTGATCTCGGCATGATCCATGGCAATGAGTTCAACAACAGCCGCATGGAGTTGATTTTTATCATAAGCCGGCGCCGTGCACCCTTCGAGATAGCTGACATATGATCCTTCTTCAGCAATGATAAGCGTTCGCTCGAATTGCCCCGTCTCTTGATCATTGATCCGGAAATAAGTCGACAGCTCCATCGGAGACCGGACCCCTTTAGGAATATAGACAAAGGAACCATCGGAAAAAACGGCTGAATTGAGCGCCGCAAAGTAGTTGTCTCCGATCGGCACAACACTTCCTAAGTATTTTTCTACAAGCTCAGGATAGAGATGGACAGCTTCTGAAATCGAGCAAAGCACCACACCTGCTTTTTTGAGTTCATTTTGGAAAGTCGTTCCTAATGAGACAGAATCGAAGACGACATCGACGGCGACATTCGCTAGCCGTTTTTGTTCTTCGAGGGGAACGCCGAGTTTTTCAAAAGTTCGCTTGAGTTCAGGATCGACCTCATCCAAACTGCTCAATTGCTGCTTTTTTTTAGGAGCGGAGTAGTAGCAAATATTTTGATAATCGATCAGAGGATATTTGACATTCGCCCAAGACGGCTCTGTCATCTCCTGCCATCTTCGAAAAGCCTTCAAACGAAACTCTAAAAGAAAGCTCGGCTCATCTTTTTTAGATGAGATCAGACGGACCGTTTCCTCCGAAAGCCCCTTGGGAATACTCTCGGTCTCGATCTGAGTCGTAAAACCATATTTATAATCGCTTGACATTGGAAGCAATTATACCCTTTAGCAATATTTTTCTGTGGCTAAAAAAATCTCTAACGGTTACGAATCTATATTTTAGTATGGAGACCTATGTTCAAACCGTTTGTAGCTTCCAATTCGAAAATGGCAGAGTTCACTCTGCGCGCTGTAGTTCTCGGAATCTTTTTGGGACTGATCTTCGGAATCGGTAATGCCTATCTGGGACTCAAAGTGGGAACCACTGTCTCGGCTTCCATCCCAGCAGCGGTGTTGTCGATGACCATCTTACGCACCTTTTTCCGCTCTCCCACTATCTTAGAAAACAACCTCGTCCAAACCATCGCTTCGGTAGGTGAGGGATTAGCAGCGGGAGTTATCTTTACAGTTCCTGCTCTCTTTATTTTAGGAGAGGCTCCTTCGATCTGGCGAATTTTTTTACTCTCCTCGCTCGGAGGCATCTTAGGTGTCTTATTCATGATTCCGATGCGTCGTTATATTATTGTGAAAGAACACGGCATCCTCCCTTTTCCGGAAGGAACGGCTTGTGCAGAAATTCTCAAATCGAGTGAAGGGGGCCGCTCTAAAGCGCTCATGGCTTTTACAGGTATCGTCTCGGGAGCTCTCTATAAAATTTGCACAGGCGCGCTTAATCTATGGAGAGAAGCCCCTAGCTGGATTATCACCCCTTTTCAAAAAACAGCTTTCAGCATTGATGCAACTCCAGCCCTTTTGGGTGTCGGTTATATTATCGGACCTCGTATCGCTTCTTATTTATTGGCAGGTGGAGCTTTAGGATGGTGGGTCCTCATCCCTCTCATCAAAATGTTCGACCTCTCGATGGACGTGATTTATCCTGGAAGCATTCCCGTTGCACAAATGACAGCTGATGACATCTGGTCCAATTATATTCGCTATATCGGCGCGGGAACCGTTGCAATTGGTGGCCTTCTCAGCCTCACTAACATCGCTCCGCTCATCTGGAAAACATTCCACACCAGTATTAGAGAACTTTTTCAAGCTGCGAAAAACAGCCGCCTTGAACGTGTCGACAAAGACATCTCCTTAAAGTGGCTTATTCTCGGCTCTATCGCCATCATTTTAACATTGTGGCTCTCTCCTGGAATGCCGATGAACCTCGTGACGATTTTGTTACTTGTCATTTTGGGATTTTTCTTTGTTGCTGTCACTTCCTTGACTGTCGGCATTGTGGGAAGCACGTCCAATCCCGTTTCAGGCATGACCATTACAACGCTTCTTATCACCTGTCTTATTTTTGTAGGCCTTGGCTGGACTGAGCGGCTATATTTGATTTCCGCACTCACCATGGCCATTGTCGCTTGTGTAGCGATCTGCATGGCAGGGACCACATCTCAAGACTTAAAGACAGGCTATATTCTAGGTGCAACCCCACGCTCTCAGCAGATCGCCGAGATCATCGGTGTGCTGCTCCCCGCTTTAGCGATTAGCGGAACCATGTTCTTGCTCCATAAGGCCTATGGGTTCGGAACCCCTGAGCTTCCTGCACCCCAAGGCACGATGATGGCTCTGATTGCCAAAGGAGTCATCGCAGGCAACATCCCCTTTACACTTGTTTTTATTGGAGTCGTCATCGGCGCCCTGTTAAAACTTCTCGGCATCCCCATTTTGCCCGTCGCTCTGGGACTCTACCTTCCCCTCTCACTCAGTACCCCTGTTTTTATCGGAGGTCTCGTAGGAGCTTTTGTCAAACATCGGAGCAAAAACAAAGAAGTGTATCAAAGAGGCGTTCTCACCTCTTCCGGACTTGTCGCAGGCGACGCCTGTATGGGCGTTATCCTGGCTTTACTGACAGTCGTTGGATGGCTAAGCCCTGACGCCGCTCCCAAACTTCCTGATGGTATTAGCCTAGGTGTCTTTCTTCTACTCGCAGCAGGTCTTGGCTGGCTTACCCTTCGCCCACCTCAATCCTTGATGAAAACGGGTGACTGAGCGATGATCGTGGGATGGTTAAGCGCTCTTTTCTTTTATTAGAGTTCATGATCGCCTTGTCACTGCTTGGCATCATCGTGGCTTTTCTCTTTTCAACTTACCGGGATCTATCGCTGACAAAAACGATCTTGCAAAAAGAGCGGCAAGAAATTTTAAGCCGCCAAAAACTTCAACTGCGTTTAGGGCAGATTTTTTCCCAACTCAATACGTTAGAAATAAAGCAACCCCACTCCTATACTTTCACCTACGACAACGGCACTGATCCCGATCTTCAATTCTGCGGTCTTCTCACAGGACATCTCCAGATCGATCCAAAACACCGTCTTGTTTTAGTTTCCACATCTAACCAGGGTCCTACAAGACAAGAGATCTTAGGTGAAGAAATCAAATCGTTTGAATTGAAATTCTTTAACCGACAAAAAGGAGAGTGGGAAAATAAGTACCCTTCAGAAAAACCGTTTATGATGCAACTGACCCTGAATCACTCTATAACCCTACCATTTTTCTTATGAGCTTCCTACCATTTGTTCTTTCCTTCCTCTTGATTTTAGTGCTTGCCAGCTCAGCTCTTTTCAATTCATTTCGCAGTACCACACTTGAGAAAACAATCATTCTAGCTCAGGGCAAAGCTCGACTCAGCCTCATCAACCTTCAGGAAAAGAAAAAAATCGATCAACTCCGCAAAACAGATAAAAAAAAAGATAACGCTCCCAAAACTGAGCTCGTCAAAAACCTCAAGTCTAAACCGTATGGCGATCCCCGCCATGAGCGCCGCCGCTATGAAGCCTCCAAGCTAAATCTATCCATCCTATGGACAAAATCCGATCCCACGCTTTACCAAATCGTCTATGAAACTACCATTAGACTCCTTGAAATTCTCTATCAAAACGCCGATTTTTATCGAGAAGCTCGCGATCCGAACCTCGCCCGCAGCCTTCTCAACGCTCTGGTAGAAAAAAAGGGCGACTCATTCTTAGACCTCTTTCCCACTGATCCTAAGCTAGCTAAGATCTACTATAAAATGCTCAAAGGAACCAATACGGGCTATCCTCGTCTAGAAGAGCACTTTACCCTGACCACAGGAAATCATTTCCCTGTCCGATTCCGATATGCCTCAGCTCCTCTCCTCGAAGCCCTCTTAGGAAAACCGACTGCGACATTAATTATGAATGAGGAAAAAATCGCTGCAACTCAGCCTGGGAATAAGGGCATTTTAACCCAAGAACAACTGCTAGGTCTCCTACAAAAAGAGCCCAGCCCTCTCTTACCTACCAATGCCATTACTACCGTCTTTTCCTTCTCTAATAAGGACAAAGGCGACCCTCGCGCCTTTCTCGACCCCGAAACCCACGTCATTGCCGAACGCTAACAGCTTATAGTTAGGCACTTAAGATTTTTGCTACCATCATTGCCATTTTTGGACGATATTTGGCATAATAGGTAGCAGAATGCACAAACGCTTTTTCATACCCCCTTTGCAAAGCTACTTTCTCTTTGGTCCCAGAGGGACAGGAAAGTCCACTTGGCTCAAAGAGCATTACCCTGAAGCCTACTGGGTTGACCTGCTTGAACCAGAAATTTTTCGTTTTTTTGTAGCGGCTCCAGAAAAACTCAGTCAAATTTTAGCCGAACATCCCCAACAAAAAATTGTCGTGATTGATGAGATACAGAAAGTTCCTGAACTGCTAGACGTCATTCACAGTCTGATTGAGGAAAAGAAAGGATACCAATTCATCATGACAGGCTCCAGTGCAAGAAAGCTCAAACGGCAGGGGGTCAACTTGCTGGGAGGAAGAGCTTTTTTAAAACATATGCCTCCTTTTTTTGCAGCTGAACTAGGCCCCGCTTTTGACCTTCAAAAAAACGTGCGATGGGGAATGCTGCCTCTTGTACTGGATTCACCGACTCCAGAGGAAGTTCTGCGGGCATATGGAGGAATGTATCTCAAAGAAGAAGTTCAAGCAGAAGGCACCGTGCGTAGTATTGGAGATTTTGCCCGCTTTTTAGAAACGATGTCTTTTTCTCACGCTTCAACTATTAATACCTCGAACATCTCGAGAGAATGCCAAATTGCCCGAAAAACCGTCGATAGCTACCTTTTAATCCTTGAAGATCTTCTCCTCTCTTTTCATCTCACGATTTTTCGACGTAAAGCAAAAAGAGCGCTGGCCAACCATCCCAAATTTTATTTTTTTGATGCAGGAGTCTACAACTCACTACGGCCCAAAAGTTTTTACGACGTCGCAACTGAAATCGAAGGAGCGGCGCTAGAAGGTCTTGTGGCCCAGCATCTCAAAGCATGGATAGATGCTCAAATAGAATCCTATCAACTCAATTTTTGGCAAACAAGTTCACAAGTCGAAGTTGACTTTGTTGTCTCAGGTCCCGACTGTTTTTTTGCTATTGAAGTTAAAAATGGCGGGGCCGTTCATCCTGCTGACCTTAGAGGACTCACAACTTTTTGTGAGGACTATCCCGAGGCGACACCTCTCCTACTCTATCGAGGAAAGCGCCGTATTAAAGAAAAAGGCATCCTCTGCTGTCCTATTGATGAATATCTTTCTCAGATCCACCCAAATCTCTCTCTTCCAGAATTTGCTGGGGAATCACGACTGTGAACGTTGTGCCCTGGCCTGGAGTAGAAGCGACAGAAATCTTACCTTTATGCTTTTCGATGATCGTTTTGACGAGGGAAAGGCCAAGACCTGCTCCTCCTAGACGACGTGAGCGGCTTTTGTCAACCGCGTAAAACCGTTCAAAAATATGCGGTAGATGCGTCTCAGGGATGCCCATGCCTCTATCTTGAACGGTCATTTGAACTCCACCTGCTGACGGCTTTAAATCGATTGTGAGATGCGCAGGGGCATTCGAATATTTAATTCCATTTTCCAACAAATTCATCAGGGCTAATTCTAAAAGATCGGGATCAGCCTTTACTAAAATCGGCTGCTCTGATTTTTCAATTGCGATGTGAGTGGCAGGAGACACCGTCAAGATACGCTGGATACAGCTTTGGGCAAGCGCTGTGATATCGCACGTTTGTATCGGGACATGTTCAAGATCAGCAAGCTTCAGCAAATTGTTAATGATCTTATCCATTCGGTGGCAGTTCCGAATGATTTTTTCAAGAGCCTCTGACGAAGGCCCATCTTGGAGTATTTCTGCATAGCCTTTCATCACAGTCAGGGGCACCCGAAGTTCATGCGCGACATAGGCTGCAAAATCTTTCTCTTTTTTCAATTGCTGTCTTAATTTGATCAAGAAAAACCCCATGACAATACAGGCTAAAACGAGCAAACTAATCATACGTCATGTGCAACTTTTGTACTATGGCGTTTATACCAGAGTTTTTTTTCCTAAGCGCCTGAGTTTCATCAGCGCAGAGGCGCTGCGCGCGAAGAAGAGACGCTGAGAGCGCAGAGGAAAAATAAAAGGAGGAAGAGAAGTTATACCACACGTCAGTGAAAAATAGCCTCTCTGCGCACTCTGCGTCTCTCCTTCGATGGAATTTAATCCTCCAATTTACGGAATCTTTAGGGTGATAAAAGTTGCATATGGTGCTAATCATAAAAATTCTGATAGCCTTTTTTTGTAACAACCACGGTATCTTCGTGACGCACCCCTCCCACTCCTGGCAAATAAAGGCCAGGCTCGATGGTCACGCACATCCCCTCTTCAAGCAAAACCAAAGGGTCGTCTCCTTGATAAGAGAGGCGGGGATATTCATGTACTTCCAAGCCCACGCCATGACCTAAACTGTGGGCTAAAAGATCTTTGAGACCTGCCTCTATGGCCACTTGACGTGCTGCAAGGTCAAGATCTTCGATCTTTGCCCCGCTCTTGCAAAGAGCAAGAGCTGCGGCATGCGCCTTTTTTACAACAGTATCGATGAAAACTAATCGGGGATCGGCCTTTCCAAAAAAGAGAACCCGGGTCATATCTGAATTATAGTCATCTACAACGACACCGATATCGATCAAAACAATGTCCCCTTTTTTTAAACGAGTCTCTCCTGCTCTGTAATGGGGATAAGCCGAGTTTTTCCCAAATGCGATAATCGGATCAAAAGCCATCTTTTCAGCGCCATGGCGGCGGCAAAAAATTTCAAATTCTAACGCCACCTCTTTTTCGGTAATCCCGACTTTTAGATGGCGCTTGATCTCTTGGAACCCCTTCCATAAAAGGGCCGCGCTCTTTTTCAAAGCACGCAGTTCCGCAGGCTCTTTAATCGCACGAATTTCCTTCAAAGGGCTGACAACTCCTCTCAAAGTGCCTCGGTATAATTTTCCGAGCTGTTTTTGCCTTTCGACCGACGTGAGCAGCGAGTTGAACGCTAATGAGCTCATCGGCTTTAAAAGAGATGTTAAGGCTTCTTTTGAGGAGAGCACAACATCACAAGGGCTCTCTTTTTTGGCCATCTCGAAATAGCGACCATCGACCATGAGGTGAGCCTTTTCTTGAGTCACCACACAGGTTCCGAGTGAAAAGTGAAGACCCGTCAAATAGAAAAGATCTGTAGGATCTTCTATGAGACATCCTTCCACCTTCCATCTCTTAAAATGGTGCCTCAACTTTTGAATGCGCTTTGAAAAATTTTTCGATATCATGTTTTCCCATCCCCATCATTCCCTCGCGGGAGTTCAATAATTTAAAACGGTTCCATAAAGCCACCGCTTCATGCAAAATGAATTTTTTTTTGCGCCTGGAGGCAAAACGTGCCACCTTCTCTGAAAGCACGGGAAAAGCCTCATCTGATTCCAAGATGAGACGAATCGTTTCCCTCGCATCCACCTCCTCTAAAAAAGGAGGAACCGCTTCCACGAGAATACTTTGTTTTCCACTCTCCTGCACTGAAAATCCACAGCGGACAAGCTCGGGCTGCCGCTCTGCTAAATTGCGGGCTTCAACCGGGCTTAACTCAAAAGCGAGCGGAAATAAAAGTCCCTGAGCCAGACCTGCTAGCGGTGCATGATTGAGCTGATTCCAAATTAACTGCCGCTGGGCTTGTTGCAAATCAACCCAAACCATCCCCTCTTGATACCCCTCAACCGTAGAGCCTTCTAGAAGCAGATAATGTTCAAAAATCCCCACCACAACTTCTGCGTGAAATAACTCTGGAGTAGATGGGGGCTCTTCACGAAACTTTAAGGGAAACTCTTCAGGAATATAGGGCAGCCATGCCTCCTCTTTCAAGGGTAAAGAAGGCACTGGCGCAAAAGATCGCTGGACACAGCGTTGAACAAACTGTCTGACGAAATCTTGCTCCCCAAAGCGCACCTCTTTTTTTTGTGGATGGACATTCACATCGACCGAGGCCGTCGGTACTTCCATATGAAGCACAAAGACAGGGTACCGATCCGCGCCCAGGCGCTCTCCATATCCCTCCTTAACCGCTCTAGACACCTGCGGAGAAAAAATCGGACGCCGATTAATAAAAAGATACTGCCCTGTCCGATTCACCCGGTGGTCGCCGCTTGTCCCCAAAAAACCTTGAATCCGATATCCTCTCTCTTCGGCCTCTAGGGGAATTTTCTCTTTGAGAAAACTCCCTTGAAAAAGATCAAGGGTACGCCTTTCAAGCACCTCCACAAAGGGCAACTTCTCAACATAAGGCACCTGTAAAACCGTCTCTTCATTCGAGATCAGCTCAAACCCGACCTCAGGATGAGCCAGCGCAAGTGATAGGACCAGCCGATGAATTTCTGCTGTTGACGCGGCTGCCTGCTTCTGAAATTTTTTCCTTGCAGGAACATTGAAAAATAAAGA
>JAHFTQ010000010.1 GCA_023265455.1 Parachlamydiales bacterium | reverse complement strand
CCACTGTTCCTATCGAGACTGAAAATGTCACAGCCGGGAGAGAGAAATCTCGTAAAAACCGGACGGTCAATCAGAGAGCGAAACAAAATGAATACGTTTAAACACGTTTTTAGGAACAGTAGAAGCGATCAAGCAAGTGACTAAAAATAGGGCTATTAGTTTTTTCATGAGATTTAGCATACGCGGGATCTGTGATTTTGGAATAATAATTTTCTTGAGAGGAACCAAGGATTTTGAAATACTTGTCTTTCTAGAGGTGTGGATAATGTTCTCAGATAGGGAGAATTTATGAGAAAAATAATGGCGATCATAGCTTGCTTGATCTCATTTCAAATTCAAGCGTTGGAATACAATCAGCTTTTCGAAAACGATCAAATTTGCATAGCCAAGGCAAAAATGTTACCTCATGAAGAGGTGGGTCTTCACCGAGATGTCTATCCGGCTGTTGTCATTGCCTTACAAGGTGGGATTGTTACTCGTCTTGAGGTTGATGGAAGAGTTACAGATGTGAATTTTCCGACAGGCGTTGCTATCTTTCGTGAAGCTGACCCTGAGAATGAGCTTCATCGAAGTGTAAATCGCTCTGATGATCCCCTTGAACTCATGATTGTCCAGTTTAAAAATAGCCTTAAGGATAGTCATGGCAAATGACTCAATAGGCAACAGCCAAATCCTCCTCTACCAAACAGAAGATGGGCGTCAGCGGATTGAGGTGAGGCTTGAACAAGGTACGGTTTGGCTGAGTCAGAAGGGGATGGCGGAATTGTTTCAGACGACTCCTCAAAACATTACCATGCATTTAAAAAATATTTTCTCAGAAGGTGAAATTCGTCGTAATTCAGTTTGTAAGGAATCCTTACAAACTGCCTCTGATGGAAAAAAATATCGTATGCAACTCTATCGATTAGAAGCAATTATAGCAGTCGGTTATCGAGTCAGCTCTCATCGGGGAACACAATTCAGGCAGTGGGCAACCGAACGACTTAAAGAATATATTGTTAAAGGATTCACCCTAGATGATGACAGGTTAAGTAGTCCAGGAGGGCTTGCTTACTTTGATGAGCTTTTGGACCGTATTCGGGCCATTCGGACTTCAGAGAAGCACTTTTATCAAAAAATACGCGATATCTATACGCTGAGTGCTGATTATGATTCCCAGCATCTAATGACGCAGGAATTCTTCAAGACTGTGCAAAATAAGCTTCTCTACGCAGTGACAGGGCTAACTGCTGCAGAAATTATTCGCAACCGAGCGAGTGCCACACGTCCTAATCTGGGGCTCATGGCTTGGGATGGAGCCCGCAGAGGGAAAAAGTTGGCTAAACGAGATGTAGAAATTGCCAAAAACTACCTCAATCATGAAGAGCTCAAAAACTTAGAGCAGTTGGTGAGCCAATATTTAGACTTTGCTGAACGGCAAGCCCGTCATCGTAAAGTTATGTACATGGCCGATTGGAAAACTAAGCTCGATGCATTTTTGCAGGTCAACGATGAGAAAATTTTGACTCATGCAGGTTCGATTTCGGCTGAACTTGCTAAAGAGCTGGCTTTTGCTGAATATGAGAAGTTCGAAGAATTGCAGAGAAAAGAAGAAAAGCTTCAGTGTGAAGAACAGCTCCATGAAGCTATTCAGAAGGTCATTTCAAGCCGAGAGGTCTCAAATCCTGAAGAAGTATCGTAATGGCCCCGTTCGAGTATAAGATTCGTACGCGGTATTCAGAAACGGGTCAAGATGGGATTATCCCTGTAGATAATGTAAAATAGGGCGATCATGATCGAATTAAGACTTGTAGGCCGATCTGAGATGGAATGGGTCAACCGTTGCTATGATGAAGTCGATTTTGTACATTCTCATTTTGATAATGAAATGATTGCCGTTGCTGAAGTCAAAGGACAAAAAGCAGGTCTGGGCCGCCTTGTCGTCATCGATGAAAATCATCTAGAACTAGGCGGCATGTATGTTTTTGAATCTTTCCGAGGTCAAGGAGTTGCAAAAAAAATCGTAGAATTCCTTCTCAAACATGCAAAACCCTCTCAGGTCATCTATTGCATCCCTTTTGAGCATCTTCAACATTTTTATCCCAACAGCGCCGAAAAACCCGGTCATTCATGACCGGGATGTAAGGCGCCTCTCTTTAGACTGGAGACTGTTGCTGCTCAATATATTTTCGAATCACTGAGATTAGGAGCTCCTCCGCAAGAACCTGCAAAGTAACTAGGCGACCATAAACTCTCACCCCAGAGATGTTTTACTATCGATGGATATCCTTATGCACATGCATCGCAAAGACACAAGTTCTTCCTCTTCTTAAATCCGTTGACTTTGACATAGACCAAATAGTAAAACATTTCCATGATTACGCAAAGAGGATTCAAATACCGCCTCAAACCCACAACCCCTCACCGAGGAAAGTTTCAGCAATCCGCCGGAGCTCGCAGATGGGCCTTCAATCACGGCTTAGAGCTTAGAATACAAGCCTACCAAACCCAAGGAAAAACCCTCACCTATTACGAACAAAACATCGAACTCACCAACCTCAAAGACCAACCAGAAACCCTCTGGCTCAATGAGATTCATAGCCAAATCCCCCAACAAGCCCTCAAAGACCTAGACCATTCCTATCGGCATTTTTTTCGCCGGATAAAAAACAAACAAACACCCGGCCATCCCAAATTTAAGAAAAAAGGCATTAAAGAAAGCTTCCGGTATCCACAAGGAGTCAAAGTCCAAGGCTCACAAGTCTACCTACCTAAAATCGGCTGGGTAAAGTTTCGCAAGACACGAGAGCTTCAAGGCAAGATCAAAGAAACCACCATCGTTCAAGAAGGCAATGCCTGGTATGTTATCTTCACCTGCGAGATCGAGTATGAAAAACCCGCCCTTGCTCCAATTGATGAGACCAGAGCCATAGGAATCGATATGGGAGTGACCCATTTTGCAACAACAGCCGCTGGCAAAGAAAACATCCTTCAAGAAATCCCCCATCCCCGTTTTTTAGAAAAAAACCTCTCTAAACTAAAACACCTCTCACGTAACCATTCTAGAAAGACCAAAGGAAGTAAAAACAAATTAAAAGCCCGTCTCAAACTCTCTCAAAAACACGCCCAAGTCAAAAATCTTAGAAACAACTTTGTCCAACAACTCTCAACCCAGATGGTCAAGAACCACGACATCTTTTGCATTGAGACCTTGGATATCTCCAACCTGCTCCAAAAAAGCCCAAGAAGCCTTTCCCGGGCCATCAGTGATGCAGGATGGAGAAGTTTTTTGCACTGTTTAAAATACAAAACAGAACAAAGAGGAAAACACCTTGTCGAGGCAGGCAAGTACTTCCCCAGCAGTCAAATCTGCTCGTCTTGCGACCATCGCAAAGCGATGCCGCTCAGCCAAAGGGAATACCATTGTCTTAGTTGCGGACTGAGAATTGGCCGCGATTACAATAGTGCTATAGATCTCAAAGCCGCCGGAATGTCGGTTTTAAAGCCTGTGGAGCTGCCCCATTAGGGGAGCTATGAAGCAGGAATCTTTCGCCTTTAGGCGAGAGAGGTTCAAATTCCAGCTCAACTCCTAAGGAGGGCTCCTATGTTCTATAAGATAATATGTTGTTTGTGGATCAGCTCACAACTTATAGCTCTGAGTATTTCTTCTATTCAGACTTTGGAAAATAGCGAATGTGGTATGGGCCCTTGGTTTGCAGCAAATGACAAAGGAGATGCTCTCCTTTGTTGGATTGAGCTAAAGAAAGACCATACACTCGTAGCATCGACAAAATCAAAACAAAATCAATGGCTTCCTCCACAAACTATCGGTGAGATAGGGAGGCTTTACGATGGCAAATTGTACTGTACTATCAACACAGAGGGCATTCCTTACATCGTTTGGCAAGCCTCCAAGCCGCAATGGGATCCAAAATATGGAGAAATCTTTTGGAGATGTAATTGGCTCGAAGGGGCGACTCGAAAAGCCGAAAGCTGGTCAAAACCCGTGGTTTTCACCCACAAAGAGCCTGTAATTTTGCAAGCCATAGGCTTAAACAAAGAAGAGCACCTCACTGTTTTTTTTGAAAAGTTAGAAAAAGCATCGCAGTGCATTAACTTGACCTCATGGTCACCAGACTTAACACTACGTAACAGCTTTTCCGAATGGTTTCCCGAGACCCATGCAACTGCGATGGCAACTTTTTCAGGATTAGATCCTTTTTTTGCTTTTGTAGCACCAGATAAAGAAAATGAAGATCGTGCAATGATTTATGAAATCGTCTGGAGGGATGGAGTTCCCATTCATGAAAAGATTGGAGAATTTCAATCGGAAGCCTTTTATCATTTCCAGGCTACCCTCGATGACCAAGGTCGAAAAGGTTTAATCTGGGGATCGGGCAAACATGACGAACTGGTCTGTGTGATGACAAAGGAGGAGGGTAAATGGTCTTCTCCCTATGTTTTTCGAAATGAAGAGGAAGTCTTAGGGTGCTCCATTGCATTCGACAACAAAGGCAATATGATGGCTGTTTGGTCTCAAGAAAATGCGGTTAAATTCGCTTATAAACCTTCAGGGGGGAGCTGGCTCTTACCTGCCCTGATCTCATCTTCTGTCCAGTATCGTTCTTCTCCCCAAATAGCCTTTGATCGCGACCAGCATTTTGTCATTGTCTGGAATGAGGGGGAAGGTAGATCACAAATTTACGGAACTACTTTTTCAACAGATACTCAAAAAGCTGAGAAGCCCGTTCTCCTGACCTCATACAACGAGTGGGCTGTAGCTCCCCATATTGCTTTTTCTGAAAAAGGAAAAGGAATGATTGTCTGGGCTACTATTGAAGGTGAAATTCCAAATGTCCGTGCAACTATTTGCACGGCCGATCTTTCAGTAAAATAATACAAAATTCCTTATGCATCCCAGGTGCGGAGATTCTTTCCATTTTTTGTGTCCCCCTCTGGCAGAGGAAATTCTCACCCAAGAATCTGTCTATCTCTACCTCCATCGTCTTCTCACAGAATAGCAAAACTCCAACACCAGAATCAGTCATAGGTGTTAAATCCATATTCGTTTGATTAGTAACAGGTTATGGATTTGATGAGTTATAAAGCCTTGCTCTATAACTCATTTTTATGCATAAATATGAGTTATAGAGGGGAGATCTATAACTCATGCGCTGGAATTGGGAGCTATCTGATTGGCCAAAATTTTATTATGATCCTGACAGCATATCTGACCTGGAAAGGCAATTTCTTTTGGGGGTGGGTAGGGCATCTGCTTATCTAAAAACGATCGGTAAGGATGACTACCACCGCTTTGTCGTTGAAATTTTGAGTCTGGAAGGTTTGGAAAGTTCTAAGATTGAAGGGGAGATCCTTGATAGGGAAAGCTTGCAATCTTCCATTCAGCGACACTTCGGAATTCAGACTCCTCAAAAAAAGAGAGATAAAGAGTCTCGAATGGCAGAGCTGCTTTGCAATGTCTATGAATCATTCGAAAAACCTCTGACACATGAAATGCTCTGGCAGTGGCATGCGTTATTGTTTGAAGGCTTATCTAGTGTGACGGATTGCGGCAAGTACCGCACTCATGAAGAGCCCATGCAAATTGTTTCTAATCGCTATGACACTCCGAAAGTTTTCTATGAGGCTCCTCCTTCAGCGAGAGTTTTCCATGAGATGACGGTTTTTATCGATTGGTTTAATTCTACACAGGTATCCATTCTGGGAAAGGCCGCCATTGCCCATATTTACTTTGAAAGTATTCATCCTTTTGAAGATGGCAATGGGAGGCTAGGTCGTGTCCTAGTGGAAAAGACCCTCTCCCAGGGTGTAAAGCAGCCGATATTAATTGCAATATCCAAAATGTTAGAGAAGCGGAAAAAAGAGTACTATGCAGCTCTTGAAAGGTGTAATCGGACACTAGAGGTCGATCATTGGGTAGAGTTTTTTACTCAAGTTATTTTACAAGCTCACGAAGAATCGATGGGCTTGCTTTATTTTTTAATCGAAAAATCAAAGATGATGAGTGTCCTTTCAGGACAAATTAATCCACGTCAGACGAAGGTTTTGCTAAGAATGTTCGAGGAAGGCCCTGCCGGTTTTAAAGGGGGTTTAAGTGCCGAGAATTATATCGCAATTACAAAGACAACTCGGGCAACAGCTACACGTGATTTAACAGATCTGGTTGAAAAAGGGGCTTTAGTGAAAACCGGAGAACTTCGCCATACCAGGTATCGATTGAAATTCTATCCTGCACAAAAATCACGAATTTAGTAGAATGGGCCTCTTTTTTAAAAGGCAAAAGCTATGCTAATCGATTGGTGTAAAGAAAATGGAAATCCTAAACCTCAATGGGAAGTCCGTTCTGAATCCGTTGTAACCACTTTTTCACCTTCTGTCTTTTTTTCTACAGGAAAAACTTTGGAGGAATTAGAGCAGTCAAGGCCCAAGATAAGGCCTAAGATAAGGCCCAAATCGATGGAGGAGGAAGTCATCAGTCTTTTGCGTAAAGGACCGCTTTCTAAGGCTGAAATCTCTCATCAGTTAGGACATAAACGCCTTTCCGGTGGGTTAAAAAAAGTTTTTCAGAACTTGATCAATGAGGGGGTTGTGAGCTGCAACATAAAATCTAAGAAAATATTTACTAATATATGAAAAATGCATATATTTCATTCCCATGAAAGCCAGCATTGGAAAAATCGCGAAGGAATTAGGCGTGTGCAGGGATACACTGCGTCGGTGGGAAGCCAAAGGCAAAATTATTGCAGAGCGAACACCAAGGGGACACCGTCGTTATGATTTGGCAAAGATCCTCGGTCTTCTTCCCAGAGCACAAACTCTCCAAAAAAACACAGTTGCGTATGCCCGAGTTTCAAGTCATGATCAAAAAAACGATCTAACACGACAATCAGACATTCTACAGTCTTTTTGTGCAACGAACGGCTGGACTTATGAAATCATCCAGGATCTGGGTTCAGGTCTCAACTACCAGAAGCGAGGGCTTCGCAAGCTTATACAAAGCATTTGCTCCGGCAGGACCCACCGACTTGTCCTGACCCATAAAGATCGTCTCCTCCGTTTCGGAGCAGAATTAATATTCTCCCTCTGCGAGCAATTTGGGATCGAAGTTGTCATCATTAATAAGACCGAAAGCGCCAGCTTTGAAGATGATCTTGTTCAAGACGTACTTGAAATAATTACAGTTTTTTCTGCAAGATTATACGGAGCTAGAAGCCGTAAAAACCAAAAAGTTCTCGAAGCGCTAAAAGAGGCGGCTGCAACCCTGTGATGAAAGACCCCACAAGAACCTACCAAACACGCCTTTCTCTCGACCCCCTAGCTCAAGAGGCCTTCCAGGCCTGTGCCGAACTCTTTGCGCATATTGAACATTGCCTCCTTGCCGATATCAGTAAAGGAAAAATCACCGGCGAACTCAAAGCCTCTTACCTCGTCAAATACGGCATCACCGCGCGGCAATTTAACGCCATCCGTGTGAAAGTTGAGGGAAAAATCGCCTCCATCAAAGAACTGCGTAAAATACAGATCTCCGATCTAAAAGAGCAGATCACAGCATTGGAGACAAAAATTTCCAAACTTCAAAAAAAGCCCCTCCTTTCATTATTAGCGCATCAGAAAAAACGACGACTGCACAAATTACAGCAGCGACTAGAACAACTTGTCAAAGATCAGGAACAGGACAAAATTTCCCTTTGTTTTGGCTCTAAAAAATTGTTCCACGCTCAATTTGACTTAGAGGCCTATAAAATCCATGAAGAGTGGCTTGAGTCCTGGAGGCATGCAAGAACATCTGAGATTTTTTTTCTGGGCTCTAGAGATGAAACCTCCGGCAATCAAACCTGCACTGCCAGCCTAGAAGAAGACAATCGCCTAACCCTACGCATCCGTCTACCAAATGCCCTTCAAGACAAATTTGGCAAACATCTCACAATATCCCATCTCTTTTTTTCCTATGGACATCAGGAAATTCTGACAAGCCTAGAGGATTGTAGGCAAAGACAGCTTTTGGCTGGAGCCAAAGATCCTAACTACATCAACCATGGACAAGCCTTAACCTTTCGTTTTAAACACGACAAAAAGGGATGGCGTCTCTTTGTCAGTACTTCACTTCCCACTCCCCAGTGGAAAACCCATAAAGACAAAGGCGTCATCGGTGTAGACATCAACACTGATCACCTGGCTGTTGTTGAAACCGATCGCTTTGGCAATCCTATTGCAAAAAAAACGATCCCCCTAAACCTTTACGGAAAGACCAAAGAACAATCTCTGGCGCTCATCGGAGATGCCTGCGCCCAGGTGGTTGGCCAAGCAGAGCAAGCCCTAAAGCCTCTTATCCTTGAAGACCTCGACTTTCAAAAGAAAAAGCAATCTCTTCGAGAAACCTGCTCACCTTCACAATCTCGCAAACTGTCTTCTTTTTCCTATCAAGCCATCCTTACACATTTAAAATCTCGCGCCTTTAGTAAACAGATTGAAGTTAAACAGGTCAATCCTACCTTTACCTCCGTCATCGGCAGGATGAAGTTTGCCGTAAGGTACGGCCTCTCCATTCATCACGCAGCGGCTCTATGTATAGGCCGCAGATCTTTAAATCTTTCTGAAAAAATACCGCGCCATCTAGACAAAATTCCGGATGGCAAAGATTCTCATGTCGCCTTGTCCCTACCTGTAAGGAATCGGGGCAAGCACGTATGGAATCAGTGGCGGGACTTAAGTAGGAAAGTATTAGCAGCGCTTGCAGCGCATTTCCGGGCCAAAAGATCCTCGAGCACCCTCAAAGCTGCTCCTGAGACAGAAACCTTCCCGGGCTTTGTCGGTGAGATTCCGACATGCGAATCGTTGGCAGCACTGCTCGGCTGACGTCTCTATGAGAATAATGCTATTTGCATATATTTTCGTAGATTTTTATGAGCGGTTATTACCTATACGATACCTGATAAGCCTAGAAGCAAAGCTCAAAAATATCGATTGAATTCTACAGACCTAGAATCTTAAAATCCGGACACTTTATGGAATCTGTCTTATCGGTTCAAAAGCTGACTAAAACTTTTCCCGGGAAACCGCCTGTGGTGGCGGTGGACGGGATCTCGTTTGATCTGAAAAAGGGGGAGATTTTGGGGCTTTTGGGACCCAATGGGGCTGGCAAGACGACAACGATTCATATGCTCTTAGGGACGCTGACCTATTCTTCAGGAGAGATTCTCTACTTCGGTAAAGATTTTAGGAAGCACCGCTCGGAGGTGTTGCAGAAGGTGGCTTTTGCAAGCACGTATGTGAATTTGCCTTGGAAGCTGACGGTGCGCCAGAATTTGGAGGTGTTTGGAAGGCTTTATGATCTTTCAAAAAAAGAGATTCAAGCTAGAAGCCTGCCTCTTTTAGAAAGGTTTGGGATTGTTGATAAATTAGATGTGACAATCACTCAACTTTCGGCAGGGCAGCAGACGAGACTGATCTTGGTGAAGGCTTTTCTTGTCAAGCCGCAGATCGCTTTACTTGACGAGCCGACAGCATCGCTCGATCCCGATATGGCTAAAGAGGTGTGTTCGTTCCTTTTAGAGCAAAGGGAAAAAGAGGGGACAACAATGTTATTTACCTCTCATAAAATGGACGAAGTCGCAGAGCTTTGCGACCGGATTCTTTTTCTCCAATCGGGTCATATTATTGCAGATGATGTCCCTGAAAACCTTGTCAAAACCATGGGGGATTCCTGCTTAGAGCTCGTGATTCTCGAGGGGATGGAGCAAGCCGTTGCTTTGGCCCAGGAGAAAAAATTGTATCATAAAGTTGACCACCGTCTCATCGAGTTGACAATTGAAGAGAGCGGTATCGCTCCCTTTTTGATGGAGTTAGTCCGCAAGAGTGTGACTTACACATCTATTCGGATTCATCAGCCTACGCTGGAAGATTACTTCTTAAAAATGGTAAAAAAGTCATGAACTTTAACCGATGCTGGGCGGTCTTCCTCCGTTATTTTTATCTCTTTGCAAAACTCGATCAAATTGCCGATCTTTTGTATTGGCCTGCCATTGACATTGTGCTCTGGGGTCTGACGACGCTGTGGATGCAGCAACAAGCCGGGGCCTCTGACCTTGCTTTGATCGTGCTCACGGGTCTTATTTTTTGGCAGATTGTCTGGAGGGGTAATTACGAAATCTCTGTCAATTTGCTCCAAGAGTTTTGGAATCGCAACCTTGTGAACCTTTTTTCAACACCGCTTAAGCTCACCGAATGGATTGTAGGGGTCTTGCTGCTTTGCGTGAGCAAAGTGGGCATAGCGCTGGGCTTTGGAGTCATTGCCGTTTATGTTCTCTATGCTTTAAATGTCTTTGCTCTTGGATGGGCATTTTTGCCGTTCATGGCGATGCTCATGATTTCGGGATGGGTGATCGGTTTTCTAGCGGCTTCTGTAGTGATTTACTGGGGGCAAAGGCTCCAGATGCTCGCCTGGATGACGGCTTATATTTTTGCCCCTTTCAGCGCGGTGTATTATCCCGTAACTGTTCTTCCTCCCTGGGCTCAAAAAATTGCGTGGTCGCTTCCGACGACTTATATTTTTGAAGGGATGCGATCGATCTTACGCGGGGGAGCATTTCCCTGGGGCGATTTTTTCATCTGCTTCGGGCTTAATATTCTCTATCTTTTTCTCATGATCGCGCTGTTTTGCAAGACATTTGAGAAAAGTCGGAGCAAGGGTCTTGCTCGTTTCGAATAACAATTAATCTATGCCATGAGCAACTTTTAGCACACTATCCAACTGATCAAGTTATGGCGGTAAATTTCATCAGCGCAGAGGCGCTTCGCGCGGGAGAGACGCTGAGGACGCAGAGAGGAAATTTAAAAATTCCCCTCTGCGTTCTCAGTGTCTCATGCTTTGCACGGAGTGCCTCTGCGCTGATGAAACTCATGCTCTTAGGACAAAATACTGACAACTACGTGATATGACAAAAGTTGCACATGGCGTTAATCTGCAACAGCGACTGATTTTTCTAAAACTGCCGGTGTGCAAAAGAGGGGGATTTGATATTTCAGGGCGAGTGTAATGCAGTCGCTAGGGCGAGCATCAACTTCTAAGATGATTTTTTGATCCCCGATGATTTGCTCGGCAAAGAGGCGAGCGTAGTAGACGGTCTCTTCCACATCTTGAATAACAACTTGGAGGGGTTTGACGTTAAGACCTCTGAAGACGCGGTCGAGGAGGTCGTAAGTGGAAGGCCTGGTGGGATGGGTATGAGCCAGGTAGGACTGGATATGAAGACCGGTGTGGGGTTCGGTATAAATCGCGAATTTTTTGTTTTCAGTCCCTAAGATGATGACTGTGTAAGCACGCGACTGCATCACCTTAGTCAATGTTAGGGGGAGAAGCTCTGCCATATAAGACCTCTTTCGAAATTAAGGTTCTGTCGATTTTCTGGTTCTTTTGAGCCTCTTTTCGGTTTTTTTTGCAGGGGTCATATCAACTTCCGATATGACCCCTGCAAAAAAAACCGAAAAGAGGCCAAAATAATCCAGAAAATCGACGAACCCTTAAATTCGAAGGAGGTCTAATTTTCATTTGAATCATCGCTTCTCTTTTTGCAAGAGATTTATTGTACGATGACGCGGCCGTCGTAAAATCCGATGATCACGGGGCCTGTTAAAGAAGGAAAAAATCCGGTCTCGACAACGCCGGGGATTTGGGTGATTTGGGCATGCGCTCTTTCGATATTGTCATCTGATAGTTGAACATCATAGATGAAATTGTGGTTATCGGTGATGTAGGGTGCGTTGTTGGGGCTTAGGCGCAGCACTCCTTTGTAACCGAGAAGGTGCAGCTGATGGATGATGGCTGTGGAGCCAAAAGGGATTATCTCAACAGGGAGGGGGCGCTGTCCCAGTTTTTGCACGAGTTTAGATTCATCGATGATGATGATGACTTTTCGGCTCATGTGAGCGGCGATTTTTTCGCGCAAGAGCGCTCCGCCACCGCCTTTAATCATTCTTTTTTGAGAGTCGATTTCGTCGGCGCCATCCACGTAGATATCCAGAAATTGAAGGGTGTTAATATCAGTTAGAGGGATGCCGCCAGCGCGGGCTTGGTCAAGCGAACGCTCTGAAGTGGCAATGGCTTGGATTTTAAGCCCTAAGCGGCATTTTTCAATGAGCTTTTCAATGAAAAAAGCTGTCGTGCTCCCTGTGCCCAAACCGACGGTCATGCCATCTTGAATAAAAGAGAGAGCTTTTTCGGCAGCGGCTTTTTTACAAAAATTAAGATCCATTAGCTTATTCCACTTTTTGGGCCATTTTGACTGATTTTTGATTTTTTTTGCACGGTCTATCAACTTTCAGATATGACCTTCTGTAAAAAAGTCAAAAAGCGTATCCTATGCCGATACCAAAGGTAAATCCACCTATTTGGACTCTTTCTCCATAAACATGAGATTTATGTGATGAAAATCGTATCTTTTTGTAGGAGTACTCTCCAAAGATATCTAAAAATAGGTGTTGACCAGGGAAAAAACAAAGACCCGAATTCGCAAAGCCGCCCAGTCCGCTATTTGAAACGAATTTGTCTAAATAAGAAGAGTGGTTATGTTGATGCACAAAGAAGTAGCGCGGACCGAGGGTTCGCAGCAGCTCAAACAAATATACTTAAACCTCATTAAATCTATGCAAACATGCCTACATTTATTCGCGCGAAAATCAGCTCCGGCAAAGCAGTAGAAGAATTTCATTTACTTCGATCCGGCTCTGAATTAATCTCTTTACCAAATGAAACGAGCCTATACCAGAACCTTCGAAACCCGCCCCTCGTTAGACCCCTCTGCAGATGAAGTCCTCCAGGAGTGTGCAGCATTCTTTGCCCATATCCGGCACCGCCTCTTCGCTGATATTGCTTCAGGCAAAAGACCCTCTGATCTCAAAAACCACTACCTCGCCCACTACAGCATCACTGCCCGGCAATTTAACGCCCTGCGAGTCCAGATAGAAGGCAAAATCACCTCCATTAAAAAACTGCGGCCCACTCTAATTGCAGAGAAGCAAGAGAGAATCACCTCCCTGACCAAAAAACTCAAAACCCTTACCAAAAAGAAAGCCTCTCCCCAGCTTATCCACCAAAAGAAACGCAGACTAAAAACCCTAGAGCATCAACTCCACCAACTCAGAGAAGATCACAAAAAGGGAACCGTTCGCTGTTGCTTTGGAACCAAAAAACGATTCCGAGCCCAGTTCGACCTAAAGGCCAACGGACATTCCTCACATGCAGAGTGGAAGAAAGATTGGAGAAAATCTCGCAGCAGCGAGATTTTCTTCCTAGGCTCTAAAGATGAGACCTCCGGTAACCAAACCTGTACAGCTACCCTAAACTCTAACCAAACCCTCAATCTTCGCATACGCCTCCCTAATGCCCTAAAAAAATACGGTAAATACCTCCTGATCCCCAATGTGACCTTTAAATACGGCAAAGAAGAAATCCTCTCCCTCCTCAACAATCCTCAGCCTCAGGCCCTCAGCTGGCGCCTCCTTCATGACAAAAAAGGGTGGCGCCTGTTTGCCACCTTTGACATCCAGCCAGCCCCCTGCACCTCTCAACAGAGCATCGGAGTCATCGGACTCGATATCAATGCCAATCATCTCGCCCTAGTCGAAACCGACTTCCAAGGCAACCCCCTGTCTAAGCAAGTCATCTACTTTAACCTGTACGGTAAAAGCTCAGACCAATCCAGAGCACTCATTGGAGATGCTACCGCCTCTGCCATCTCCTATGCAGAGCAAGTCCATAAACCCCTCATTTTTGAAGATCTAGATTTTAAAAAGAAAAAAGCCCACCTCCGAGAAAAGAATGACCCTTGTCACTCTCGCAAACTCTCCTCTTTTGCCTATAGCTCCATCACCGCTCATCTCAAATCTCGCTCATTAAAAAAAGGCGTCTTCATCAGTCAAGTCAATCCCGTCTATACCTCCATTATTGGACGCGTGAAATTTGCAAAGTGTTATGGATTATCGATTCATCAAGCGGCTGCTCTAACCATCGGCCGCCGGTATTTAAATTTTTCTGAAAGAGTGCCTTCTAGCCTCAGGGAAATCCCTGATGGCAAAGACGGCCATGTCACCCTATCTCTACCTGTAAGGAAAGACGATGGGCATGTATGGCTTGTCTGGAGGCAGGTGAGTCAGAAATTTCAAACGGCGCTTGTAGCGCACCTGCGGACGGCTAGAAGCCGGTCCAAGAGCTTGTCAAAACGGGCTTCTGAGACAAAATTTCCGGAGGTTGTTGGTGAGAGTCCAGCACGTGAATCGTCAGGGGCGCTGCTTACCTGACGTATGATGTGAAGCTATCATGCATAGCTTTGCATAGATTTTTTTGAGCGGTTGCGGTCCATGCGAACGGATGATAGCAAGAGCATTATGTGCTTAGTAATTGAAATATCATCTCTAATCAGATAAAATGGTGGCCTTACAAAAAGGTTGTATTTATGGTGATAGTGGCTTCTGCTATGGTAAAGGTTCTAGAGAATATTTATCATTTGCGTAACCCAACAGGTTCTTGGCGTTTGGACGAGAAACCACGCCCTACAAAAAAAGAAGCTGTTGAAGCTCTTATTTTAGGAATAACAAAAACGATTGCAGTCTTCTCTATCTACGGAGCTCTTTATTTTGCCAATTCCATTTTAGAAAGGAGAGAATTGAAAGTGATGGCTTGGGCGAGCGCCTTCTGCGTTTATCCTTTGGCAGCGCTGGATTTCCAGGGTATTTGCGGGGTTTTTGAACTTTACACTTGCTTTAGTATACACGGGGTATACATGAAGGAAATCAATAACGTTATTGACAAAATCTGGGAGCAAATGAAGAGCGAGGGGTGTCGATTTTATAATTATTGGGATGTGAGACGTTGGTTCTGGGGCATAGGAGGCCCACCTGAAACAGTTAAGAGGGGAGCTGAGCTTATAGAAATTACAAGAAACACCCCCGAGTGGACGCTAATGATGCAACGATTACGCCCATCGATAAAGCAAGCCTGGGAACTTGGTAGGCAAGGACTGGCTAGGTTCGGGATTAGTTTTATAGCAGCAGAGGTCTTGACTAACTTTTATCCCAGCTCTTCCCAGCTTTTTTGGTTGGATCGGAAGATGGTTGATTTTTCAAAATGGTTAGCTCCTCGAGTGTCCAGTCTCCAATCTTGACAAATATAAAATCCAAACCTACGATGCTGGCATTCATTATAAGGGAAAGCTATGGCAATGACATTGAGGAAAAGTTTGAAGCTCGGGTTGGTTGCAGAAGAAAGCGAGAAGACAAAGAAGGCCAGGGCAAAGTTAAAAGATAAATTAGAAAAAACGGAAAAAAAGATTAAGGGAGAGGGGTTAGAGCAGAAATCGCAAGAGATTGCGCAATGGATTGAGCGGCACTCTCATGATCGGGTAGCTGTTAAAAAAGACATTTCTCTCTTCGATCAAAATCAGAATTCTGCCAAAATGAGCCGCAGTATAGAAAAAATGGCCGAAGAATTAGCAGAACAACTGAAAATAAAATGAACATTATCGATTGCCTTGAAGAACGCGGTCTTGTTGAAGCAACGACCAGCGAAGAGCTCAAAAAGCTTTGTGAAAAACCCCTCAAAATCTACATCGGGTTCGATCCGACAGCTGACAGTCTCCATCTGGGAAATCTTGTAGGGATTCTCATTTTAAGATGGTTTCAAAAATTTGGCCATACACCTGTGGCTCTTCTGGGAGGAGCAACTGGAAGAATTGGCGATCCTGGAGGAAAAAGTGCAGAGCGGCCTTTGCTTGATATTGCTACGGTTCAATCCAATGTGCAGAGGATTCGAGCTCATTTTGAGAGAGTTCTCGGCGCTGAGCCCTTAGTGGTCAATAATGACGACTGGTTTGCAAAGATTAACCTGATTGATTTTCTGCGCGATATTGGAAAGCATTTCAGAGTGAATGTGATGTTGACTAAGGATAGCGTTAAGGGACGTCTAGAATCTGAGGAAGGCATCTCCTTTACAGAATTTAGCTATCAACTCCTGCAAGGGTATGATTTTTATCATTTGTATAAAACAGAGGGCGTTATTCTCCAGGCGGGAGGTAGCGACCAATGGGGTAACATCACTGCAGGGACAGATTTGATCCGCAAGCTTCTAGGAAAGACAGCGTATGGGCTGACTCATCCACTACTCACGCGTAGCGATGGGAAAAAATTTGGAAAAACCGAAGGGGGCGCTATCTGGCTAGCTGCAGATCGGTGCTCGCCTTACGATTTTTACCAATATCTGTATCGCATAGGGGATGCAGATGTCATCAAAATGATGCGCATGCTGACTTTTATGGAGATGGGAGAGATCCGCCGTTTTGAACAGGCAATGCAGCAAGCCGATTATGTGCCCAATTCAGCGCAGAAAAGGCTTGCAGAAGAGTTAACCCGGCTGATCCATCAAGAAGAAGGGCTGGCTTCTGCACTGAGAGCGACGGGAGCCGCCTCTCCAGGGCATGCAGCTGAGCTAAATCCAGCTGTTTTTCAACAGATGATGAAAGACATGCCGCATCTTGAACTTGCCAAAGCCGATGTGCTGAATCGGAAATTTACTGAAATCGCCGTTCAGTGTGGTTTAGTCTCCAGCAAGGGCGAAGCTTCCCGGCTGATCGAGCAAAATGGCGCTTATCTGAATAATGAGCGTGTCACAGATCCGCAGCTTAAGCTGGGGGAAAGTCATCTTGTTGGAGGAGAGTTTCTCCTCTTGTCAGCGGGTAAAAAAAAGAAGGTTCTCATTCATATTATTTAAAAACACTTGCTTGAAAATCAACGTGATACAAGAATGGGGCTAAAGAAGGCTTCTGCTTGCTAGTGGGTGAGCATGAGGTTTCTAAAACTAAAAGGAGTAGGACAATCACTATGTCAACGATTACCAAAAAGGAACTGGTTCAGAAAATTTCACAGAAACTCGGTCTTCATCCCAATGAAGTTCGCGATGTGATTCAATCATTTTTAGATGAGATGACCGACGGTTTATCGAAGGGCGATCGTTATGAGTTTAGAGATTTCGGGGTTTTCGAAATTGTGGAGAGAAAACAAAAAGTGGGCCGCAATCCGAAAAATGCCGCTATTCCCATTGTCATTCCTGCACGGCCTGCAGTTAAGTTTACGACGGGCAAAAAAATGAAAAAAATGATCGAGAAGCTCCCCGTCTCTTCGCCGACTCGTATTATGTAACTTTTTAAATGATAACGATCGAAAACGATCTTGTCTTGCTACGGGATCTCGCTAGTAGAGCGATCGAAGCCGTGGAAGACCCTATCCATTTGAAAAAAGAGTTCGGATATCTCTTGCAAGAGGGGTATCCTCGTGAGTTGCAGTTGCCCTACGCGTACTTGGCACTGCTGGCTCATCTTTTGCAACTAGGTCCTATCCCACTTCATCCAGAGCAGCTCCCTAATGGAGCTGCCTACTTAGATGCCCTTGGGATGACTTCAGGCAATCAAATTCCTGAGCCGACACAGCTAGCAGAACTTGGCGCTCTGTGGATGATCTTAGGAGTATGCCAAAAGATCGAACCGCTGATTTATGCGGGATTAAAAGTTGCCTATTGGCAGAGCCATATGCTAGATCATGCGGGGCTGCCTCATTTTTCGCTTTGGAGCTTGGCGCCTCGCTACCAGGCAAGTCATCTTGCAGCTTTTAATTATCTGTTATTTACCCTCGCTTATCGGATCACGTCGGGGCAAGGATTTCTTCAAGCGGCTCAGATCCAAAAACTTCATGGTTGGGATCCGACTTCATTAGCTGGCAAATTGCTCAGTTTGATTCCTGACAAATTAGAGATTTCCGTTCAACTCCCCTTCCGTCCTCTGACTGAAGAGATCACTTTGGGAATGCTCAAATTTACGACGCCTCAGTGGAGTATGGTGTGTGGGTTGGGGGGGTGGAATTCAGGTGTTTTTTCTTACCATAAAGGTTCTGCTGCCCTGCTGAATGCAGGCCCTCAAATTGAACCTTTAGATGCTTTAGAAGGGTTTGGTGTCGAAAGGGGAGGAGGCCCCTTTCACGAGGTTCTTTGGGAAAAAACAGCGCATCACTTTCGACTTAAGGGGTGGACCAAGATTTTTGCTCTTCCCACATGGATGATGATGGATGCCCACTTCGAAGCGCAAAAGCTCACCCTATCCTGCCTTTTGCAAGAGGGGAAACCTCATAACAGGCTTTTCTTCGTTTTTTATGCCTCCTGCGATCATCTATCGATTCCTGGGAAAATCCCTCTTCAGGCAGGAGGGCTACAGGGCTATCAAGGAAAATCTTTACCTATCCAGATCGAAGCAGAAAATCAAACGATTTTTATAGAGCCTGAGACTGAATGTGAGATGCAAATTATTCCTTTGGCTGGGGGGAGTCACTTTCTAGGTGCCCAGTTTTTAATCGCTTACGCCTTCAGTAACGACAATAAATTTCTTCAATTTTTAATCAAGTAAATGCTGGATAAAAGAGACACTAGCGGGTATAATGGGCTCTGATATTTATGGCGTTTCCACGTGTTCTATTCATTGGATCTTTAGGGCTTATACTGGTGATAGGCGGCTTTGCGGTTGTGAAGAAATTGTTCATGACGCCCCCAGCAGAAAAGCCGGTCGCTCTAGCTATGCCGGTCAAAAAAGTTGTTGCTAAGCCACCTCAGCTGAAGCCCGAGGTCGACCGCATTGATGAGCTCTTTACAACCGGAGAGGACAAGCTTCCTATTGTGGAAACGGTCACCTATGCGAGCAATGTTCCGTGGTTAAAAGGAAGACCCGCCTGGATCGGGGATTATGCCTCCCACTACGCCACCTCTCGCCATTTCATCGCCCGTAGCCTCAATGGCAAGCCCGATTATTTTACACAAAAAGTTGCACCAGGAAGCCAGTTTAACGTTTTTAAAAAAGATCGCCATTTTCAGTTTTACCTGTTGGTGGACGTCTCTCAAAGTAAAATGGGATTTTACTACATCGATCTCGATACCAATGAAAGAGTGCTCCTCAAAACCTATGCCGTTAGTTTAGGGAAATCTAGCCCACTTGGTAAGTACCTTTTAGGGGATAAAATTGCTGTCTACCGCCCAGGAATTATGGGTTTGTTTCAAGATCGCCAAGTTGAAATGATGACGGTTTTTGGGACACGCTGGATCCCTTTTGGAAAAGAACTCGGGGAATGTACAGTGCCCTCTAAAGGATTGGGAATCCATGGAGTTCCTTGGGCTCAAGATGCAAAGACCGGCAAATGGACAGAGCTGCCTGTAGGACAAAAAACAAGCGCAGGATCTGTTCTTCTCAACTATGAAGATATGGAAGCCCTATTTTCTATTATTATCACTCGACCTACGGTCATAGAAATCGTCAAAAACCTTCAAGATACCCAAAATGCCAAACTTCCTGGCATCGAAGTCACTTCACCCATGAGAGGTGGTAGCAAGCCTCCATTTGGGGCCAAATCCACCCTTTTTGAGCAGGATCCGAATTCCGCGCAAATCGTCTATTCTCACTCGAATATGCCAATTTGCGCGGAATGCGGCCCTGCCCAAAAATCATTGAATTTGGCCTCCAAAGCGAGGCTTGCCACCACCTCTAGGAGATAAATTATGCTTAGCCACGAAAAACAGATTCAAGAGTATGAAGAGACCATCGCAAAGTTCAAAGCGCAGCATGAGGCGCACCCTTTGCTCTCCGAAGCTCAACTTGCCAACCTGGAAAAAAAACTGGCTCAGCTCAAAAAAAAGGTTTATTCCAACTTGAGTCCCTGGGAAAGAGTCGCTATTTCTCGGCATCCTGGGCGACCCAAAGCTGTTGATTACATCAAACACCTTTGTGAAGAGTTTCATGAGCTTGCGGGAGATCGCACTTACCGAGACGATCCTGCCATTATTTGTGGTCTTGCTAAAATTGGTGGTGTAAAATTCATGGTGATTGCTCAAGAAAAAGGGTGCGACACTGAGAGCCGTTTAAAGAGAAATTTTGGCATGCCTCACCCTGAAGGGTATCGTAAAGCGATGCGCTGCATGAGGCTCGCTGCTAAATTTAATATCCCCGTTTTATCTCTGATTGATACACCCGGTGCTTATGCCGGTCTCGCAGCTGAAGAGCGTGGACAAGGGTGGGCGATTGCCCAAAACCTCTGGGAAATGTCTCGTCTGCCAACTCCCTTGCTGATCGTTCTCATTGGAGAAGGGTGCTCTGGCGGTGCTCTAGGAATCGGTGTAGGTGATACAGTGGGTATGTTAGAGCACGCTTACTATTCCGTGATCTCACCTGAAGGGTGTGCCTCGATCCTTTGGAAAGATGCAGGCAAAAAAGAAAAGGCTGCTGAAGCTCTTAAAATGCATGCGGAAGATCTCATGGAGCTGGGTGTCATCGATGATATCATCGCAGAGCCCCTAGGAGGGGCTCATCACGACCCCGCCGCTGTCTATGATAAAGTCAAATCTTACATTCTTGAGCAATGGGATGTCCTCAAAAGGGTTCCTCTTGAGACTCTCGTCGAGCAGCGGTATCAAAAATTTCGTAGGATGGGGAAGTTTGCACTTGAGGTTCCCAAATCTTTGGTTTGACAGAACTGTTCTCTATAGGCGACCGCAAGGCGCGGGCATGACGGATATAGCTAAGGGCTCGTAAAGGAATAACTTCCGCATCTTAAACTGCGCCAAAGCCCCGGGGTTGTGCGATCGCAAGTGGGTCCGTATTGAGATTTAATACTGACCCACTTGCGATCGCGCAACCGCGGGAGCTTTCGCGCAGTTTAAGATTGAGAAGTTATTCCTTTACGAGCCCTGAGTGGCTATTTCCGAGTGCCCGCAACACAGCGGTCGCCATAGAGAACAGGAGATGTTAAGCCAAAGATTTGGGAACCTCAAGTTTACAGTGGAAGAGAACCCCGCCTTGTTCTAGAATGGGGCTATGTTACTTCTTTTAAAGGCTGCTTTACGCAACCGCAAACATCTCACTCTTCTTTTGATCAGTTTTCTTACGTTGATGTTCTTAACGATTGCCAACTCGTTAGAAGTCTCTGCGCTGGGCGTTCTCATTAACCCCGACACGCTCGGTAAACTCATGTCAGGAGAGCGGCTAGCAAGTCCGACTTTAGAGTTTCTAGGCAGTCATCAGCATTCAACGAACCCTCTCCAATGGGTTATTGAAAAAATCCAGGGAAATTTAGGAGATGTCTCAAGCTTACAAATCTTGACCGGGATCTTGGTGAGCGTTGCGATTTTTAAGGCCATTTCTCTTTTCTGGAGTCGGTTTATGACCCAGCTGATGGCCATCCGTGTCAGCCGTGATCTTCGTCAGCAATATTTTGAACATATTCAGTCTCTTCCCATGAGCTTTTACCAAAAGCACAATATCGGGAGCCTCTCATCTCGCGTAGTCGGAGATGCGGGGCAGATTGCGACCTCCATCAACTCTGTTCTCACCAACTACCTCCATACCCCGTTTACGATCCTAACGACGCTTGTGCTTTGTTTTTTCATCTCGTGGCAGTTGTCGATGGTCATCTTTTTTGGAATACCGATGATTGTGCTGCCAATCACTTTTCTTGCGAAACGGGTCAAGAGAGCCTCTAGACAACTCCAATCCAACCAAGAGAAATTCGCGGCTGTTTTGATCGATTTTCTCGCAGGGATTCAGACGGTTAAAATCTTTGCGATGGAAGCCTTTTCATTAAAAAAATACATCGAACAAAATGACCGGATGGCGGTCTTAGAGAGTAAAGCCGCCAAGTACGGCTTACTCACGAGACCCGTTTTACACATGATCACAACACTTTGCCTTGCGAGTGTTGTCCTCTATGGCCTTCTGACTCTTAAGTTGACCGTTTCTGAACTCATTGTTTTCTGCGGCCTTCTCCAAATGTCGTACGAAGCCATTAAGAAATTCGCCGATGAAAATGCCAATATCCAGCGCGGCGTTGTCGCTGCGGAGAGAATGTTTGAAGTGCTCAACCTTCGCCCCGAAATCGAAGATCGTAAAGATGCAGCCATCTTCAGCGCATTTCATGATAAAATTGAATTCGATCACGTTTGGTTCCGTTATCAAGAAGAGTGGGTCTTAAAAGACGTCAGCTTTACCATTCGCAAAGGCGAGACCGTTGCCATTGTGGGTCCTACCGGTTCTGGTAAATCGACCATCGTGCAGCTGCTGCCTCGCTTATATGAAGTGCAGAAAGGGGAGATCCGCGTCGATGGGAAAGCCGTTGATGCCTACACGCAACGGTCACTCCGCGATCAGATCGCCTTTGTTTCTCAAAAACCGTTTCTCTTTTCCGATACCATCGCTGCTAATATCGCCTTTGGCCGCGGCTTTAAACGTGATGAAATCCATGATGCTGCTCGGCGTGCCCACGCCGAAGAGTTTATTGTCCGACAACCCAAGCAGTACGATGCACTCCTTGCAGAAGCTGGTCAAAACCTCTCAGGAGGCCAGCAACAACGGCTAGCGATTGCCCGCGCTCTCGTTAAGCGAGCTCCTATTCTCATCTTGGATGAGGCAACCTCATCTTTGGATGCGATTAGTGAAAGCCGCATCCGTTCTGCCATTGCTGAGCTACATGGCCAAGTGACTCAGATCATCATTGCTCACCGCCTAGGAACAATCGAACATGCCGATCGGATCATCTACATCGACAATGGCGAAAAGCTCGCCGAAGGCACCAAAGACGAGCTTTTAGAAACCTTCCCTCCCTTCCGGATCATGTGGCAAACCCTTTACCGCACAGAAAAAAATCCTCACCCTGTTGAGGTCTAATAGACCTCTTTCAAAACTAAGGTTCTGTCGATTTTCTGGTTCTTTTGAGCCTCTTTTCGATTCTTTTTGCAGGGGTAATATCAACTTCCGATATGACCCCTGCAAAAAAAATCGAAAAGAGGCCAAAATAATCCAGAAAATCGACGAACCCTTAATTTCGAAAGAGGTCTAATGGCGATTTCCTGGATGGTTGCATCCTTAAATCGTCCTGAGATTAAAGCTGCCGTCAAAAATGGAATAGGGTATTTTAGTTTTGCGGGAAGCTTTTACGTCATTCATTCTGAATGGAAGTCTGCCCATTCAGAAAAAAACTGGGATGATTGCCTTCGTATCGCATTGCAAACCTCCATCGTTTTTACAGCTTTGGTAACTGTTCCAGGACAAAAAATCTGTGGCTGGGTTGCACATCAAATGATGACTCCAGCAGCACTAGAGAAGGTTTTTGGAAGAAATGTGACGTTTGCTGAAAATCCCTTTCATCTCCGTCACCTTGTCAGCATTTCAGCAAATGTCCTGTCAGCTTTGGTTTTTGTAGATATTTTTCAATCCCGCCATCAAGGGAAAGGGACGTCTTTAGCCCTACGCAGTTTGGCTCTTTTCAACTTCTTCACCGGGCGTCCCATGCTCCATGGAGTTAACGCCCTTTTTCGTGGGTAGATAACTTCACTAAAGAATAGCTTGTACTTCTCCCGCCCTCTGAATTTTTAGTCAAAATTCCGCGCTCTAAAAGATCGAGAATGTCGCGATAGGCAGTATCTTGAGAGCATTTAGCTATTTTCGCCCATTTGGATGAGGTAAGTTTGCCTACAAAGCCATCCAGTAAGCGGTTGATGAGTTTTCTTTGTCTTTCATTCAAAGGGACCTTTACAAGAGCTTCCCAAAACTGTGATTTGTAGACAACGGTGTCAAGGGTCGATAGAGCATTTTCAATAGCTCTTTTAAGACAACCGAAGAACCACTCGATCCAAGTCGTGATATTTAAATCTCCCTTTTGAGTTTGCTCCAAATGAGCATAATAAGATTTTCTTTCCTGCTGAATCTGCGCGGATAGGCTATAGAACCGATGTGAGCTTTTTTCTGAATGTGCAAGCATGTAATCGGCAATAGCGCGTCCTATACGGCCATTTCCATCATCGAAAGGATGAATAGTGACAAACCATAGATGAGCAATAGCGGCTTTTAAAACTAAATCAAGAGACTTTTCATGATTGATCCAATGTAAAAAAAGCTCCATTTCGTGACCAACGCGCTCAGCTGGAGGTGCCTCGAAATGAACGGTTTCTTTACCCATAGATCCGGAAACGACTTGAACAGGACCAGTTCGCCAGGCGCCTACATTGATTTTTTTAAACCCGCTCCGTTTTGTGGGGAATAAAGAAGTATGCCAATGAAATAACCTCTCTTTTGTCAGCGGCTCCTCAAAATGCTGCGTTGCGTTGAGCACCATTTCAACGACACCTTCGATATTTCTATCCACGATATCGGCTGCGCTCTCCATTCCCAAGTGGCGGGCTACCGATGAGCGGACTAACGATTGATCTAAGATTTCTCCTTCGATCTCACTTGATTTAACGACATCTTGTGTCAAAGTCTCCAAAACCGTCTCTTCACGCAGATGAAAACCGATCGATTCCATTCCCCCGATTAAACGGCCTTGCTCATGGCGTAGCTGAATCAATACATCTGCGATGAGCTTTTGATCCCAAGAAAAATGGGGCCAGCTTTTGAGTTCGTGGATGTACATTAATTTAGGTTCTCCTCTCTGTAGGATAACATGTAATCTCCGCAGAGGCAAGATTATTCTCCGCATAATATGCGGAGAATGGGTAGATTAATCTCCGCATAGAGACGGGGTTGTTGTTTTAAGACATTATGAATGAGCTGGTTAAGGCTAGACTAAAAAGATGATTTTTCCTTTGACGAGGTGATGATCCGAAAGATTAAAATCGTACTCTGTACCCAAAAATTCTAGCTTTAGTTTGTTTTGAGCTTTGTTGGTCATGATGTAATCGATGCTTTCAGATGTGGGAGGTTGTAGATCCCCAAATCTTTTTTTCTCAAGAGCGTCCGTGCAGGTTTCAATGGTTTGACCAGGTCTTTGCTCGGCAATACAGTCGACGAAACCCTCAGTTAAAGCAGCGTAGGCAGCCGAGGGTGTATACCGATTTTCATTGAAATCCCCACAGAGAATAACGGGCTTTTGACATTTAATAAGAGCGGCTTTGGCTTGGTTAATTTCGCTGAGGTGAATTTGCGTCGTCTGGTCTCCGCTATCCAAATGCATCGTAGCTACGCAGTAGTTTTCAAGTTCGAAGATCACGAGCTGTCTTTTGATGGTTTTTTGGACAGGTCCTGTAAAAGGAATGACAGTGACACTCTGTACCTTTTCCTTGGAGGCGAAGAAAAGTCCGCTCGAAAGAAGAGGAGCGTTGGATTTTCCTAAATAGGTGTAAAATTCAGTAAAATGGCTCTTCAATTCTTGGGAGAAAAATCTCGCAGAAGCTCCATCCACTTCTTGACCGCAAACAAAATGAAAATCTTTCAATTTAGCGGCGACTTTCTTCAAGCGGTCATGAGAATACTCTACTCCATCGTTCAGTGTCATTGTAGGAAGGAGGGTGCTCATATTAAATGTTGCAAACGTCTCTTTTTTCTCTCCCGCATAGGTGCCTATCAGGCGGAGGTAGGGTTGGTTTCCTAGACAAATGTCTCCAACAAAATTACAGGCCATCGCCATGAGAGCCGTTGGCACCGCAGTTACACCGACAACGATACCTAGAGGGACCAGCAAAATACGCCGGGCAATTTCCCACGTCTTGCTGTCGCAGTTGCCAAATTCGCCGGGTGTTAGCACCGTGCATACATGTCCGATAATCGGGTTGAGAAGACAATAGAGCGGTATTTGTAAAATTTCAGAAGCTAAAAAGGCATAAGAAGCCAGCCGGTTTTCGGGCTCCAGAGCAGGGGAGCTGCTTGATTCAGAGACAGGTGTAATATCAGTCGCCATAGTCGGTCCATTATAGCGAATATTCTAGTTTTTTGTGATTAAAAAATTATTTGTATAAATCATTGATTATAATCCAGTAACGCCCAATTTTTTTCCTAATCTTAAAATAGGCGTGTCACAGATCTCCTCTTTTGGAATCTGAGGTTTATAATACAGTGCAGCCGCTTCGAAGCTTTTTTCATTCAGCTCAGAGGTGCCTTGTTTCTCTTCAACAAAAACATGATACAGCGCAAAAAACGCTCCTAACTCACTTTCATCGCTAATAAGATCTGCTTCATGGGGAGGTGTAACTCCTCTTGCTTTAAGCGCCTCATGGATTTTGAATTTCATTTTTTGTAATGAAAATTGCTGACTCATAGATATCCAAAAAGTGGAGGCTTGCGTGTGTGTGGGTGGTTTTTCGAAAAAATGCTGAAAGGGGGGGAAGTCCATGTCAACCAGACGGTCTGCAATCTGGTCCAGTCCTTTTTGATCTTGGGAGGGGGCTGTCTTTGCATAGGCCCGTATCGTGTTAGATGCAAGAGCTCCTGCTCTCCTGTAAATTTTTCCTATAGCGGATGTTTGGATGCTGTGGTAAAAATCGTGACCAGGAAAAGTATACCAAGGAGCTGGATAACCGTCAGCCGTGCTAGGGCATCGGTTCTTTCCTTCGGCATCAGGAGACGGCATCATCATATCGCAGGTATCATTCAGGCGGGTGTCATAGATGTGCTGGAAAGTCGAATGATAAACACGAGGTTTAATTTCGACGGCATCTTCGCCATATTGAGCCTCCAAAAATGCTTGCATCATTCCAACTGAAGGGATGATCTGTACATCGTTTTCAAGTCGGTTAAACACATTGATGCCTGTTGCTTTGGTAGCTTGGGAAATGGTGGCTTTGAAAAAGTTTCCGTTATTTTTCTCCGAAATGATAGGTAGAGGGTCATCACCTTGAATCTTTACAGCATCAAGGAAATATTGCTCAGACCGGGGAAGAGCCCGCATTTTATCCAGGAATAGGTCAAATTTATCTTCATCATGGAGGAAGGGTTTTAGTGTGGGGTTGTTACTGTGTTCGAAAGATGCTCTTAACAATTCTTCTTCTTCAAAAACTGAACGGATTAGAAGATCGGTGGGGCCTTGATGGTATTGTAGGGCTGCCCAGAAGTTGAGAAGGGTAGCCGCTTGCTTTTGCCCATGTAGGGGGTCTAGAAAGCCCTTTCGCAAGGCTTCTAGCGCAATATAGGGGAGTTTGGGGTTTAGTAAGATTGAATCATTGTTTAAATCGAGAAAGGGGAGCTCGTCTACTAGTTGCTCAATTTCTTGGTCGGTGATACGAGAGCACTCTTGGGCCAATACTTGGGAGGCTGCTTTTTCTTTTTCAATCAATGCGTGATCGTTTTCTCCAGGGACATCTCGAGGGATTGTCATTTCATTGAATTGTTTTAGACCCTCAGCTGGATAGCGAATCAAGGGCTCTCGCATGATGGGGGCAGTAACAGGTGTGTTGTGAATAAATATTGCCATTATTGTATTACAATCCAGTAACGCCCAATTTTTTTCCTAATCTTAAAATAGGGTGGACGGTGAGTGTTGTTGAGAGGTCTTCATTGTCTGCAATCTCAGTTTTGTAGATTTTAGCGGCCGCTTGAAAGCTTTCTTTGTTAAGTTCAGCAGGTTCTCTCTTTTCATGAACAAAAGCATGATAGACTGCATTAAACATCTCTAACTCGCTTTCGCTTGAAATAGGGTCAGCTCTAAAGGGAGGAGTCACTCCTTTCCGTTTAAGAGCGTCGTTAGCTATGACTTTAATTTTTTGGATAGAAATTTGTTGAGTAATTGTTAACCAAAAAGTGTGCGCTCGAGAACGGTGGGGTGGTTTTACAAGATAGTGATGAAACAGTGCAAAATCCATGTCAATTAGACTGACGGCAAGCTGGTTAAGTCCTTTCTGATCTTGAACAGGGGCTGTTTTTGCATAGGCTCGTATCACATCCGATGCGACAATCGCTGCTTTCCTATAGGTTCGTCCTACAGCTGAAGTGAGAATAGCGTGATAAAAGTCGTGATAAAAAAAGTCGTACCAGGGGGCTTGAAATCCGTCAGCTGTACTTGGGCATCGGTTTTTTCCTTCAGCATCAGGAGTTGGTATCATCATATCGCAGGTATCGGTCAGGCGGTTGTCATAGATATGCCGGAGAGTCGAAAGGTAAACACGAGGTTTGATTTCAACAGCATCCTCGCCATATTGAGCCTCTAAGAAGGCCTGCATCATTCCAGCTGAAGGGATTATTCGCATAGGCGTTCCATGATCATTGACCCGGTTAAAAACATTGACGCCTGAAGCTTTGGTTGCTTGTGAAATGGAGGCTTTATAGGGGTTTCCACCATTTGCACGCACAATTGTTGCAATGGAGTCATCTCCTTGGATATCGGGAACAAGTAAGAAATGTTGTTCTGAGAGAGGAAGGTCCTGCATTTTTTTTATGAAGAGATCGAACTTGTCTCCCTCGAGAAAAGGGTCCATTTCCTTGATAAAACTGTGTTTGAAGGTCTCTTTTATCGTCGGTGTGTGGTCGAAAACTGAAAGGATTTGTAAAACAGCGGGGTCTTGATGATATTGAAGGGCGGACCAAAAGCTGAGAATCGTGGCTACTTGCTTTTGTCCATGGGTAGGATCTAGTAATCCTCTTCGTAAGGCTTCTAGCGCAATATGGGGGAGTTTAGGGTTTAATAGGATTGCATCATTTTTGAAATCGAGAGTGTCAATGACTTCCAGGAGTTGACCGATTTCTTGGTCGGTGATCTGAGAGCACTTTTGGGCTAAGGCTTGAGAGGCTTCTTTTTCTTTAGCCATCAATTTATGACTGGTTTCTCCAGCCACATCTCGAGGGAGCGTCATTTCATTGAATTGTCTGAGACTCTCAGGAGGGTAGTGAGTCGAGGGTTCCTGCGTGATGGCTGGTGCAGTAATACATGTAATGCCGTTAATTAATGTTGTCATTATAATTCCTGTTTATTATTAAAATTATAATAATATTTTAACATAAAAGCATTTTAACATAAATTACTAATTAAAAATTACAAGCGATTGATTTTCAGATAGATAAAGAGGTATAATGTAGTGGGATGATTATCAATGGATTAAAAATGCTCTCAAGTTTTGAGAACACCGCGCTTTTGAGTCAGGCGAAGTAATCAGGGATATTCTCGGAGAGAAGACTTCCTTATAGAGAGGTAGAGGGGGATTAAAAATTTATACATTTAAATAGGCGGCCTAATATAATGGTGACCAATTATTGAGGAGGTATCAAATGACCACAGCAATAAAGTCAGTTACGCAAGCTGTTATTCATCCTACTTTTTTTGATAAGTTATCACCGAACACGATTTGTTTGATTTTTCAATCTTTAGACTTTAGAAGCTATTTGGGGGCGAGAGGTGTATGTCATCAATGGAATATCATCGCTAACGATCCGGAGATTACTTATAGCGGATACGTGCAAGACAAACTTAAGGTTCCAGACTGTGCTTCTCTAAGCCCCAGAGTCTCAGACTGGAAGTTGTTGCCACGCGTTTGGAATCTTGGAGCAGAGCCTATGTCATTACAGCGTTTTTCCTCTCTGCCACCAGAGATCATCGCGTTTCATCCTCGCTTTAATTCTCAACCCGCTAAGATTTTTTCTTTTACCCATCCTATACCTGTTTTTGACCAAAATTTTCTGCTGGGCCGATGGGGAGATATTTATTTCATGACTCCTTTAGAAGAAAATCTCACCCCGTTAGGGTCTTACACCTTAATCGCGCTCGATATTAAAGAGCCTCTTTCTCCACGAAAATTTCTTCTTTCAAGAGACCTGACTGCCGTGCCGGAAAAAGATTTGAAAAATTATGTCATCAAATCTGGTTTTCCTCTTGCTAAGGATAAAATTGTCATTCAACTTAAAAATGGTGATCTTTATTTTTGGAATCTAGCACCACCAACTCCTGTTTGCTATAAAATTCTTTCATTAAAAAATTGGAAGGAAGTAGACCGGGTTGGCGATCATCTCATCTACGGTAGTAGCTACATGGTCGACCTTAACAATCCATCGACGACTAAACCATCGCCTGCTCGGGGTCATTGCATGATATTCGGCTCATTTATTTGTAAGCAAGTCTTTGATAGAGTATCTAAAGCCCCTCGCGACACACTTGAATTATTTAAATTGAATGATGACGGATTGGTGGAACAAAAATGGAGCCGATGCCCTAAAGATCTCATTGAAGGTTGCAGGTCTTTTCGGTTGGTGGGTTTCAATGAAAATTTTATCATCGTTAGAATCAGTGCTAAAATCAGGGGAGAAAAAAAATCTTACCTAGCCATTTTTAACATAGAAGGTACACTTGTCTATAACCCTTTCCGGCAACTTGAGGGTGCGCCGGCGTTGATATCTCTGTTTGATCACTCTGAGATTTCTACTTATTTATCAGGCAATGTTTTACTTTATAAGTGGAAGCGGCAAAACATCCTGTATTTCTGGCATATTCCCACCCAAAAATGTATCCAAAAACTGGATTTGACCCCTTTCTTAACCGACCATCCCTTGTCCTACAACTCAGTCCGTTTCGAAGATCTCACACTTATCGATAGAAAGCTCACCATTTTGTTGTCTTCAAAAAAGGAACCAGTTGGAGATCAAGAACCCCGCCTGCAATTTCGTATCGTGCAATTTGATCCTGGTTATAAAGGCCCAACCAGCTAAACACTCTCAAGTTTTGAGAATTCCCAACTTGGAAAGAGCCTCTTTCAGTTCTTTATTGTCAGATTTGTCAAGAGCGCCGCTCGTTTTAAGCCAAGCAAAATAATCAGGAGGAACCTCGGAGAGGAGTCTTCCCTGATATTTACCAAACGGCATGCGGCTGACATCGGTGGGCTGATCGAGAAGGTCCATGACGGTCCCGATGGGAAGATCGTCGATCATCACTGAAAAAATCTGATGGAGCATCATCACATCGTCGAGAGCCCGGTGAGCCTGGTTAGCTTCAAATCCGTACGCTTCTCTCAGCGCTTGAAGGGCATGGCTAGGAAGATCAGAGCGGTATTTGCGCGACCACTTGAGGGTATCGACCCATTTCCAGGCAGGGAGTGTCAGATTAGAGCGGAGGCTTTCGGCTTCCAAGAACGGTTTATCAAACCGTTCATTGTTATGAGCAATTAAGACGGCGCCTTCTCCACAAAATTCAATGAAATTGCGTCCAACAATTTCAAAAGAGGGAGCTTGGGAGACCATCTCATCGGTGATGCCGTGGATCGCACTACATTCTGCGGGGATTGAACACCCGGGATTGACAAATTGGACAAACGTCCGGTTGTTGAGAGGATCATAGGCGGCAATTTCAACGATCCGGTCCTTGTCGGGCCTGGTTCCTGTCGTCTCTGTGTCGTAATAAATCGGTACATCTGGCATAGTGTTATGAAACTAATTACGCAGCAAACGTGGTATTCTTTCAACTGCTATTTTTGATTTGCACTTCCTTTTTGATGGCCTCTACAGGTGGGATACAGACAGCTGTCTATTTTTCTCCCGAAGATCATCTGGAAAAAAGGCTCATTGAGCAAATTGAGAAAGAAAAAAAGAGTATCCATGCCTGTGTCTATGCATTCACTCACACGGGCATTGCCAAAGCTTTGATAGAAGCTAGAAATAGGGGAGTGGAAGTTGAAGTGATTGTGGACCGCTCTTCTGTTAAAGTGAGATCTCCCTTACAAAAATTAATGGAGGCTGGAGTGGCTGTTTATGTGTGGGACTCTTCTACTCCCCGTCGTAAAACAGCGCAGAGGCCCCTCATGCATAATAAATTTTGTGTTTTTGGATCGGATAAAGTGTGGACAGGCTCTTTTAATTGGACGGGAGCGGCCTCCCGTCTCCATCAAGAAAATGTGATTATTTTGAAAGATGCCGCCTTGGCGTCGTCGTTTAAAGGGCAGTTTCATACGATTAAACTCCGTTCTTGCACGCCTTTAGCTTCTTATGTTGCTTTGCATCCCAAGAAAAGGGTTGTTGCTAGACGTTGAACCCCGTATAATAGTGTTCTATGAGTAAAATAATTGCTGTATTTGTTATGTGTGTGATTTTAGCAGGATGCTACAGTGCAGGTCCTGATGAAGACGATACGAGGACTGTCCCGATTACGAACAACCCTCATGCGATGCCAGGACCTATGAAAACCAGCCCACTCCCTAGTATTTTTTAGATGAAGAAAATCGATTACCACTTCTTTCCCAGTGATACGAAAAGCCTCGTCAAGAGTCTTGGAAAGGATAAGCTTATTCAATCCCTGAAACGGATGCTGCTCATCCGCAACTTTGAGATCCGGGCAGAGTCGGCCTATCTCCAAGGTAAAGTCGGGGGATTTTTTCACTCTTACATGGGCCAAGAAGCTATTCAGACGGCCGCTGTGGATGTCATGGGTAAAAAACAGTGGTGGGCAACGTCTTACCGCTGCCATGCGCTTGCGCTTCTACTGGGAGCGACTCCTCACGAACTGATGGCAGAGCTCTATGGCCGAGCAACAGGTAATGCCAAAGGGCGCGGCGGATCGATGCACTTTTATACCGAACGGATGCTCGGCGGATTTGGCATTGTCACAGGACAAGTTCCCATTGCAACAGGAGCTGCCTTTACCGCTAAATATCTCAAACAAGAGTGTGTATCCATTTGCTTTATGGGAGAAGGAGCTGTCGCTCAAGGCTCTTTACATGAATCTTTAAATCTCGCAGCGCTGTGGGATCTTCCTTGTATCTACGTCATTGAAAACAACCAATGGGGCATGGGGACGGCAGTGAGTCGTGCGATCTCCGTTGAGCCGATCGCTGAGAAGAAAGCGCCGGGGTATAACATGAAAGGCTACACATTTGATGGGATGGATTTTTTCAATTGCTATGCGGGCTTTTCTCATGTTTTTGAAGAGACAAAAAAGACATCGCGTCCCGCGTTCATCGAAGTTGTCACCGAGCGGTTCCGTGGCCACTCGATTTCTGATCCAGCCGCTTACCGCTCTAAAGAAGAGCTCTCTCAATGCATGGAGAAAGATCCCATCCGTTTGTTTGCCAAAACCCTCATGGATCAAGGCCTGATCACAGAAAGTGAGTACGAAGCGTTAGATAAAGAACAAAAAGATATTGCCATTGCTGCCATGAAATACGCTGAAGAAAGCCCTTGGCCCGATCCCATCACTTTAGAAGAGGATGTATTCGCCCCATGACGACACAACTCATCGACATGCGTGAAGCTTTGCGGCAGGCTATGGACGAAGAGATGGCCCGTGATAGCCGTGTTTTCATCATAGGGGAAGAAGTCGCTGAATACAATGGCGCTTATAAAGTCACCAAAGGCATGCTCGCCAAATGGGGTCCTGAAAGAGTCGTTGATACTCCCATTTCTGAAGAGGGATTTGCAGGGCTTGCTATCGGGTCGGCCATGACGGGCCTCAGACCCATCGTGGAGTTCATGAGCTTTAACTTTTCTTTTGTGGCAGCGGATCAAATCATCTCAAACGCTGCCAAGATGTATTACATGTCCGGCAACCGCTTTTCCGTTCCAGTGGTTTTTCGAGGACCTAACGGGGCTGCAGCCCAGGTCTCTTCGCAACACTCGCACTGCGTGGAAGCGATCTACGGCAACCTTCCCGGGCTCATTATCATCGCACCTAGCAACCCTTATGATGCCAAAGGGCTCTTAAAGTCAGCCATTCGCAATAACAACCCTGTTTTATTCCTCGAGCAAGAGCTGTCGTATGGCGACAAGATGGAAATCCCCGTTGAAGAATACCTCGTCCCCATTGGCAAGGCCAAAGTAGTCCGTGAGGGCGATCATCTCACCTTGGTGTCACATAGCCGGATGGTGCTTCTCTGTCAAAAAGTGGCTGATAAGCTTGCGCAAAGAGGTATCCGGGTTGAACTGATTGATCTTAGGACGATTAAGCCTCTTGACATCGCCACGGTAGCGCACTCTGTTCGTAAAACCCACCATGTTGTCCTTGTCGAAGAGGGGCATTATTTTACAGGGATCTGTGCCGAAGTCGGATTTGAGATTCAGCAGCGCTGCTTTGACTTTCTCGACGCTCCCATTGTCCGGGTGGCTCAGTGTGAGACCCCGATGCCCTATTCTAAAGCTCTCGAACAAGAGACCATGCCCACCGCAGATAAAATCGAGCGGGCGGTCTTAGAAACTCTTTCTATTATTTAAGCTGAGCTTTGACTTCTGCAATGCGCTTAACGGCTTCTTGCTGCTTTTGTTCGATATCTCTGCGATTGAAAGAGAAGGTGAAGGGGTAAGCCAAGAGTCTAGTCTTCACTAGGTTCTCTGCTTTTGCGAGATAATCTTGGGCTTGCTTCTGGTCGGTTGAAGAAGTGATGACTGCTTTTTCGCAATAAAGACAAACCAACAGGTCATCGTTAGGAGTCCATTTTTTTACAAATATACCGTCTTGATTCAAATACGATTCTAACCACTTAGGAGATGCGTATTTTGCAAGATAGGGAAGCAGAGGAGCCAAACGCTCTTGGGCTTCCGCTGAACTCAAGGTAGTAGGATGCATAAAGGAGATTCCCCTAATGAGGTGGAAAGTCATAAATTTCATCGACTGAAACTCACGTTCTTTTTCAAGGTAGTGCATGATTTTCTGAGAGTTTGGGATAAGTGTATCGCAGTAAAATTTTGAAGCTTCAATTGTGGGCAACCACGCCTGCTGACTATCAGCAATGGATTTGCATTGATCAAATTCTTTGAATAATAAAAGTTTTGGTTGCTTCAAGGAAAAGCCTGTTTCCTTTGCTAATTCATAAAGCTGAAGCCATGGGCTTGTGTAGGGTAGGTCTTTGGCTTGGCTGATTTCTTCTGCTAGACCCATCAAGCGTAGGTAGGCTGTGCAGAGGTCGGTTTTCAGACGACCCTGGGGGCCTTCAAAGGGGCCCAGAATCCTACTCTCACTGCGAGATTTAAGTTCTGCTGCCAAATCTTGGAGTGACAATCCAGGGGCTTTGAATTTTTCGACACTGATTTTGAAGAGCTCGATAACCAGCGGGAATTTTTCATGAGCATGTGTCTTGCTTCTGAATTGAGCAATGGTAGACTGTTCCCGCTGCGAAAGGCAAAGAGCCCTTTGTAAAGCTTCTTCAGCTTTCATGCGGTTTTCAGTCTCTCCTGGCTCTGCCTGCGGCTGATCGGCAATAGCGGAGGCTTCTTTAGGTGAGGGGTTTTCAAAAGAGAGATCGTAACGATCTGTTGCTACGGTGTCTGTGGGTCCTGAAACCATTGCCATGAGAAATCTCCTTAATTTTGAGACACCATTGTACCACGAGAGGAGCTTTTCATGCTATGAAGGCGGAAATTCGATTAAATTATTTTTCCAGGTAAAAAATATCAGTGTCTTGTAGAAAGGTGTGCATGTCCCGCATGGAGACCCCATGCGAAAGCCACGGGCCATAAACCCGTGGTCTGTTTTTTAGGAACAAGCTATTAGAATGCTTGCTATTGCTTAAGTTTAGCTTTGATTTCAGCAATGCGGTTCAGAGCTTTTGATTTTTGCAGTTCCTCTACCATGGAGCGGCGGCGGTCCCAGAAGAAAATACTGTTCGTCACCTGTTCTGCTTGTTTCAGATAATGCTGCGCCTGTTTCTGGTCGGTTGTAGCCATGATTTCTGCTTTCTCGCAATAAAAAAGAACCAAGAAAAGGTCTGAACGGTGAAGGACAAGCTTTACCGCTTCGGGAGAAGCATATTTTGCAATAGAGGGAAGCGATAGGATGAAAGGATGCTGTTGAGCATACGCGTATTCTGTTCGCACAGATTGTTCCAAATGCGTTAGGATGGAAGGGTCTTGCGTCTCTTTGATGGGCGGCGGGCAGAGCGGATACATCGCAATTACGACTTTTAAGTACGATTCAACAATCCCTTTAAGCGCCGTAAGGTCGCCTTCTTTTTCCAGCAAGCCGATGATCTTTTGAGTATTTGGGATGAAGGTCTCTCGATAAAATTGAGCGAGTTGAGGGCTATCCAATTCTGCGTTAACAGAGTAGCGCAGCCAGTTTCTGAAGTTGGAAAAAGAGGTCTCTTTTTTTAGAGACTCATCCACAATTGCTTTAGAATCTAAATATTCTTTTTGTAAATGGAGAATTCCCTGAATTGAAAATCCTGTGTCCTTCTCGAGTTCAAACAACTTAAGCGAGGGGCTTGTGTAAGGTAAGTCTTTGGCTTGGCCTATTTCGTTTGCTAGACCCATCAAGCGTAAGTATGTTCCACAGAGGTCGGTTTTCAGATCGGCATGGGGTCCTTCAAAAGGAGTCAGAACATTGTTCTGAAGGCGAGATTTAAGTTCTGTTGCTAATTCCTGGACAGACAGCCCTGCTGCCTTACATTTTTCGACACTGATTTTGAAGAGCTCGATAACCAGGGGAAATCTTTCATGAGCATGGTTCACAGTGTTGATTTGGGCAATGGCGGCCTGTTCACGCTGTAAAAGGCCCAAATTAGATGAAAGCGCTCTTTGTAAAGCTTCTTCAGCTTTCATGCGGTTTTCAGTCTCTCCTGGCTCTGCCTGCGGCTGATCGGCAATAGCGGAGGCTTCTTTAGGTGAAGGGTTTTCAATAGAGGAATCATAATAATCATTTGATATGCCTGTGGGTCCTGAAACCATTGCCATGAGAAATCTCCTTAATTTTGAGACTCCATTTTACCATGAGGAGGCTTTTCAGGCTATGGATGCTGAAATTTAATTTACAAAAATCTTTTAACAGTAAAAAATATCAATTTATATTTTTAATTAGGGAAGGTGGCATGGCAACGCTGATTCAAGTCAATAATTTAGCTCCCTCACTTTTATCCAACCAAGAAGCTTGTTATAAATTTTGTGAGAACATTAACAAAGGAAAGAATCGAGAAAAAGAGTATCTGAAACTTTTAAGATTATTTTTATCAGCACTTAAATTGAGTCAAAATCAAAATGATTTTAAAAAAATTAAAAAAAATCTCTGGGTTATAGTTATGAGAATGCCAGAAGAGATTAAAAAAAGAGATGCGATTCACCTGATCTCAAGTTTCCTTGCAGAGCAAATTCAAGCGGTGACTAAAGCTGAAATTTTGACCTCCTTACAAAATATTCTCAATAAACTCCAGACTTCAACCCATCCCCGGCAATTGAATAAAGCCTATCAAAAGATGGCCATGATAGTGCGCCAATTGCCTCAAGGATGGAAACCTGAATTCGAGTCTACGACCAAGGCATGCACCCAACTCTATGAATCGAAATTGTCTAATAGTCATGAACTGGTTAAGGGCACAAAAAAATCTTACCGTATGTTATCCATTGATGGTGGCGGCATGCGGGCTATCATTCCAGCGATCATTTTGGTGGCTATGGAAAAATTAACCTACGCGCCGATTTCAAAATTGTTCGACTTCATAGGAGGCGTGTCGACGGGAGGATTACTCGCACTGGGGCTAACCAAACCACATGAAGATGGATCAGGCCGTCCTCAATACAAGGCAGAAGAACTTCTCAAAATATTCACGGATGAGCATGGCCTAATGTTCCAAGAAAATGCCGAATATCAACCCCTGCCTGAGGCCCTGAGCAGCCTGGAGAAACTAGATTGGGTGACTCAACATCCTCGCTATTTAGACCCGTCGCCTTTTTTTATGAAAAAATTTTCCAATGTAACAGTTGCATCTGCTCTGACAGACACCCTGATTGCCACCAACGATTATCGGGAAGTGACTCAGAGAATAACTCAGGTTGCACTCCGTAGCCGAATGGCGGGATTTGGTATGGGATCCAATATATTAGACTCTCCGACTTCTATCTACATTTCACATGACAATTTTAATAAATCTATCTATTATTTTTCTAAAACGGGGCTTAAAGTCTTAAAATACAACTTTTCTAAAGCACTGACTCAGACAAAATCCTATACGATAAGCATGGTTTCAACCGAAATTTTCACGATGAACGCCGCTCTGCGAGCCTCATCGGCAACTCCCACGCTTTTTCCCTCTATGGCGTGTTGTAATAAAACTTTTATCGATGGAGGTGTTTTACAAAACAACCCTGCCATGCCTTGCATTTTTGATGCCTTCAACCGGGGCTATAATGAAAATGATTTGCTTTTAGTATCATTAGGAACGGGAATGGTGCCTTCTCAGCCAATTTCTCATGATTTTGCATCTTCCATTGTTTCCAATTGGTCTCATTTGACCGGGCCCGATTTGGAAGCTCAAGAAACCATCAAAAAACTATTAGGCCCCGGTGCCTACCACCGCTTTCAATATCGCTTTCCTGATCAAGCGCCTCCATTAGATGATGTCAAATCCGAAACGCTGGAATTGCTCCAGGATGCAGGACATGGATTTGTAGAGGATAACATTGATCAGCTGAGAGATCTCTGTAAGCAATTGATGCCAGAATATATTTAGAACGCCGTGTGCAACTTTTGTCATATCACGTAGTTATCAGTGCTTTGTCCTAAGAGTATGAGTTTCATCAGCGCAGAGGCGCTCCGTGCAAAGCAGGAGACGCTGAGGGCGCAGAGGGGGATTTTTAAGTTTCCTCTCTGCGTCCTCAGCGTCTCTCCCGCGCTTTAGCGCCTCTGCGCTGATGAAACTTACCGCTATAACTTGATCAGTTGGATGGTGTGCTAAAAGTTGCACACCGCGTATTTAGATATTCTTTTTGGCTTCGGCAATGCGCTTTTCGGCTTGCAGTCGTCGTTGTTCAATGGATGTACGATTTAAAGAGAAAAAGTGGGCCCGGAGCTTGTCCTTCATTTCTTTTTCTGCTTGTGCGAGGTAATCTTGAGCTTTTTGCTTGTCAAGAGGAGCGATCATTTCAGCGGCTTCGCAATGAAGCTCTACTGATCGGAGGGAGTTCTTCCACCAGTTGTGTGAGAGCTTGGAAAATTTTTCAAACCGATCCTTAAAATAGGTTTCTAGTTTTTCAGGAGAGGTATACTTGATGATATAGGGAAGCACTTGAAGGCTATCTTCTCTGGAAGCGAGGGTTGAAAGGCGTTGATTGACAATCTGTGTAATTCTCTCAAACCTTCCTTCATTTTCGAGGTGGGAGAGGGTTTTTTGAAGAGGCGTAATATTTTTAAGAAACCAACCCGTGTCGAGATTTAAAATCCGTCGGAGTTCCTTGCATAGAAGATTTGACTCAAAAAGTGCAAATCCGGTCTCTTTTTCCAGGTCAAAGAGTTGAAGGGAGGTGTTTGAAGTGGAAAAAAACGGTTTTGATAGGCTATCTGCTGTGGTAAACAAACCCATCGCTAATACGCACAGTTCTTTTTTCAATTCGGTTTGATCCCCATCGAATCCGCTGAAACGGGGTAGATCTATATTATCGACTGTTTGCAAAAGCAATAGGAGCAGCGAGAGTGCCATGCCTCCGTTTTCTTTCAGTTCGGGTTCTTTATCTAATTCAGGCAGGACGTTAGATTCTGCCCAAGATTTAATTTGTGCCGCGAATTCCTCAGGAGAGATTCCTGCATTTTTAAGTGCTTGGACTTTGATTTTGAACAGTTCTATCAATAGGGGAAATTGCTGTTTTAAGTTTAAGCGGCCATCCAGTTGGATTTTAAGGACGAGTTCTCGATCCAAATTGCTCAAATTAGGAGACGAAGCTCTATGCAGAAGCTCTTCAAATTTCATGCGTTTTTCACTGTCTCCCAAGCGAGCTTGGAGTTGATCTCTAACAGTAGGGATCTCTTTAGGTGACGGGTTTTCAAAAGAGAGATCGTAACGATCCGCTGAGACGCCGGAAATAGCTGCCATAAAAAACCTCCGTGATTTGAAGAAAGACTATATAAGGAATGTAGATTTTATTGTTAGCGGGATTTTCCGAACCAGCCGAGCTTGGTGCGCAGTGTTGAATAGTAGTCTTGGCGCAAAAGGCTGACGAGTTTGAATTTTTTCTTGCTGCGGGTGATATGAAAAACTTCTCCTGTAGAAAGAGAAAAGCTGGTCAGGCCGTCTGCACGGATTTCTACCGGCTGGTAATCGCTTAAGTACTGAATTTGGATCTCTTGGTCTGCGGTTAAGACGATAGGTCGATTTGAGATTGTGTGAGGGCAGATAGGCGTGATCACAATCGCTTCAAGGGTTGGACTCAAGATGGGGCCTCCCGCGGCTAGGGAATAGGCGGTCGAGCCGTTGGGGGTTGCAATGATGACGCCATCGGCTTCAAAGGTGTTCAGGTAAAGGCCGTTGACATGGATAGCAATCTCCACAAGACTGGGATTGAGGGCGCGATGAACCACGAGATCGTTGATGGCAAAGCAGCCCTCTTTTTGAAGCGTCTCTCCTTGGAGCATCAATCTTTCTTCAACGATATAAGCTCCAGAAATTAGATCTTGCAAGCTAGGATAGACATCAGAAATTTGCACATCGGCCATGAAGCCGAGGTGACCCATGTTGATGCCAAGAACAGGAGCCTCGAGATTGTCATGCTGATGCAAGAGCTTGAGAATGGTGCCATCACCTCCCAGTGAAATGATAAACTGGATCTCATGGGGTTTGACGGTGGAGAGGGGATGAGCGCCGATCTCTTCGGCTTCGCTGTCTTCGGTGACAACCCGGATTCCTTGGTTGGTCAAGAACTCGCGGATGCCAACAGCTAGATTTTTCGATTGGCGGATGAGCTGATTTCTAAAGAGGGCGATAATCATGTTTGAAACGCTTGGAGTGCAGGGTTGCCATTTTCATCGAGGATGACTTCGCCGCTGCGGTTTTTAATCATCATCTCGATTTTTTTCTCAGCTTCTGTCAGTTTTTTCTGACAGGTGGTGATGAGAGCATCGGCCTCTTCGTAGAGTTTAAGGGCGTCATCTAACGAGGCTTTGCCCGAGTTCATTTTTTCTAAAATCTCTTCTAGTCGGCTATACGCCTCTTCAAATTTCATAGAATTTCTGCCTTTTGTTCACCGTCGTGTTGCAAAATACGGATATGGTCTCCTGTTTGGACCTCTTTGCTGGAGAAGATAACCGAACCGGAGTTTTCATGAAAGAGAATGGAGTACCCTTTTGTCAAAAGATTTTTAGGGTCAATCGCTTTGAGATGTGAGGTGAGTTGTTGAAGTTTTTGCTTGAGGTGGTTCACTCGGATGCGGGGGTCAAGGACTTGGAGCTGTTTTTGAGCGCCTTGGAGTTCTAGCTTTTTTGTGAGGATGACTCTTTTTGTCGCAGCGGAGAGCTCTTCAGAAAGGTCATCTAACCGCTGGGATGCACTGCCTAAGATGGCAAAAGGGGAGGAGAGGATGGGTTGGCGGCGGAGAGATTCTAGACGCTGGCGGTGGTTTTTAAGAAGATGTGAAAGGGTTTGATAGAGCCGTTTGTCCATGTGAGAGAGGTGCTTGAGATGCTCTTCTGCAGCGGCCATCACAATTTCTGCAGCTGCAGAGGGTGTAGGAGCCCGTACATCAGCGACAAAGTCGGCAATCGAATAATCGGTTTCATGGCCCACGGCTGAAATGATCGGAATTTTTGAGCGGTAGATCGCCTCAGCAACGATCTCTTCGTTAAAGGCCCACAGATCTTCAAGACTGCCGCCGCCGCGCCCCACGATCAGAACATCGGCGAGTTTGTACTGGTTGAAATGATGAATTGCCTGAGCGATTTCTTGAGCCGCTCCCTCTCCTTGGACTTTAACGGGGTTGAGAATCACATGAAAGCCGACATGACGGCGGCTTAAAATGTTGAGAATATCTTGAATCACCGCGCCGGTAGGGCTTGTGATGATTCCAATGGTTTTAGGGGTTGGAGGAAGAGGTTTTTTTCTCGACTTGTCAAACCATCCGAGGTTTTCTAGTTTTGCCTTCAGGGCATGGAGTTTTAAAAGAAGCTCTCCGACACCGGCATATTGGAGCTCTCGAATGATGAGCTGGTAGTTGCCGCGCGGGGGGTAGACACTGAGTTCGCCTGAAGCAATGATTTGATCGCCGTTTTTGGGGAGCCGCGTCAGCCCTTGGGCATTGCCTCTAAACAGGACTGCAGAGATTTGCGACTGAGCATCTTTGAGGGTGAAATAGAGATGGCCGGAAGATTGCTCTTTGAAATTAGTAATTTCTCCTTGGACACGCACTTGGGTAAAGCGTGTTTCAAGATGTTTCTTGATAGCTAGTGTTAGCTCAGTGACGGTGATGACTTGCATTTCACGCTCAAATTCTGTAAAATATCCGCATGTTTAAAAGAACCCCCATTATTGCTGCTAACTGGAAAATGTTCAAGACAGGAGTGGAAGCTAAGGAGTTTCTTAACGCTCTTAAAGAGCGTCTTCCTAAGCCTTCTGTTCAAGTTTTCATTGCTCCTCCTTTCACAGCTCTACAGGCTGCTGAGGGAACTCCTTTTGTCATCGGCGCTCAAAATATGCATGAGGCCGCTGAAGGGGCCTTTACAGGGGAGATCTCTGCTAAGATGTTGAAATCCGCAGGAGCCCGGTTTGTGCTTCTAGGCCATTCAGAACGAAGACGGCTCTTTCAAGAGACCGACGCCCGGATTCATCTAAAATTTAAGGCTGCGATTGCAAGCCAGCTTCTTCCGGTTCTGTGTCTTGGTGAGACTCTTGAAGAAAGAGAGGCAGGAAAAACTCACGATGTCTTAGCACGTCAGCTCACTACGGCTTTGACAGATGTGACTCCTGCAGAGTTTGTTTTAGCTTATGAACCTGTTTGGGCGATCGGCACGGGCCAAACAGCAACTCCTGAGATGGCTGCCGAGGCCCACCATTTTTGCCGGACTAGTCTTGCCAAACTTTGGGGGCAAGAGGTGGCTGAAAAAACAGCCATTCTCTACGGAGGATCGGTCACTCCAGAGACGGCTCCCGCTCTAGCTGCTCAATCTGAGATCGACGGCGCTCTTGTCGGAGGCGCCTCTCTTGACGTTTCTAAATTTATTCACATTATCCAAGGATTTACTCCATGACTTTTTTATTTTATCTTGCGATCTTTTTCTTCATGCTTTTATCTGTCGTGCTCTGCCTTGTGATTCTCGTGCAAGAGAGCAAAAGCCTCGGTCTTGGCGCCTCGTTTGGGGGAGATCCTGGTGAATCGCTTTTTGGAACCTCAACAGCAGAAGTTTTAAAGAAATTCACAGCGTGGCTAGCGGCCATCTTCATGATTTCTTGCGTGCTTCTCTCTCTTTGGTCAGCTTCCATCGGTGCTCAGAGAGTTAAATCGCTACCAACGACAATTGAGGAGATTCAAAAGTGAAACTCAAAATCTGTTATTACGGAAATCCTATCCTTCGTAAAAAAACAGAAAAGGTGACAGAGGTCACGGATGAAATCCGTGAGCTGGCTACCGAGATGATTGAAGCGCTCGACTATTTTAAGGGAATTGGGTTAGCAGCTAACCAGGTGGGCTCTCTTCACAGGTTTTTTGTTCTCCGCCGCTATATCCATTTACCCGATGGAACCTGGAGCGTCTCTGAGCCGTATGTCTACATCAATCCCAAGATCCTCGAGCATTCAAAAGAGACCTGGGTTGACGAGGAAGGGTGTCTATCCATCCCTAAGCTTAGGCTGCCTGTTGAAAGGCCCCTCAAGATCAAAGTCGAATCGATGAGACTGGATGGATCGATGGTGATCGAAGAAGTCGAAGGACTCAATGCTAGGGTGATTCTTCACGAGAACGACCACCTCAATGGCGTTCTCTATATCGACCGTGTCGAAGAAAAACATCTCAAGCCGGTTGAAAAACAGCTCCGAGAAATCAAGAAAACTTATAGCTGATGGATCCCGTTATTCAAAAAATAAAACTCCAAAGCAGCTTTGCTATACAATAAGATATTCATGCCTTTAATTTTCTTGGCACTTTCTGCAAGGTCGCAGGTTTGGATGAATTCTTTGATCAGAACACTTTTTTCCCAAATTTCAGGGGTAAACTGTAGACGGAGAGTATCCCATAGTTTTTGAATCTGCTTTTCAAGGCGATTTAAAACTTCTTCATCTTCACAGATCGCGGCAGCTTGCAGATTGTAGATCACATGGAGCATAAGGGTATCAAACATCATGCTAAGAGTTTGTGAATCAGAAGGCTGGCAGATATTAAAAAGGTGGCCTGGATTTTTGCCAACAGTGGGTTCAACAAAAGAGAGCGAAAGGAGTGTTGAAGACCATTCTTTTTCATTAATTTTAGAAATTTTAAAGTTGTAGCTATAATCAAATGAGATCATTTCAGGGATTTCTAGTTTTTCTTGAATTTTCAAATAAAAGTAAGAATCATCACCTTCTTCAAGAATAAATGTCCGTTGACTAAAATTAGGAGGAGGAGTGCCCGCATTTAAAGAATTCCACAGAGGAATGACTATAGTAGCAATCGCGGTAGTTTGGGTTAAGGCCTCTTGAATGGGAAAAGGAATGGTGGATATGTCTTTAAAGACGGAGAGCTTTTGCAAAGCTTTCTCAAAATCTTTAATTTTATCTCCTTGGTAATTGGTAGGGAAATCTGTTTGAGTTCCGTCTTTATCTTGAACGACGTAGTGAGTTCTTGGAAAATCTTTATCAAATTGTGCGGTGAGCCCCTTGTTAAATCCATGACGAACCAACGCTTCATCGCAGTTGTCTATGGGCCATGCAATTAAGTCTTTTTGCAGGTATTTCCAAAGATGAGGTTGACTAAATTGATGGATCAACTGAAACAAAATCAGAGGCGATAACTGCGCTGTACCTACTAGGTCAAGCAAGCGCTGAGAAGGGGTCTCTATTTTAATGAGCGTTTGCACCTCTTGCCAGTGGTTTGCAATGTCTAACAAAAGGCTTTTAAAAGCAGGACAGCAAAGATCAGGGTCTCCTGTCGAAATGAACTCGAGTAACTTCTTGTAGTCTTCAGATGAGAGGCTTTCGAGCGTCTGAAGGAAGGTTTTTTGAGAACGACTAGGCACATAAGAAACCGCGATGTTAGCCAGCGATCCAACGGATTGGTAACTAGCTTTTAAACCCCATCCCAGCAAGCTAGTGGCTTGGCTGATGCGAGATTCTGTGCCTGTCCATGATTTTGGCTCTGAATTATCAATATTGTTTGAAACTTCTTTAATGCTCATATTATCTCCATATTATTTAATCAATTATATCAAATAATTAGTATATATTAAACAAATATTTTAAATCATTGATTTTTAGTGACTTAAAAAAGACAGCGTGAAAGGGCTTTACAAAAGGTTAATCCCTTAAGTACAATTCGGCGTATGAACGAATTGTTTGCTCTCCATTCTGTCAAGACTCCTATGCCCATGTGTGGCGCTTAGGGGATATCGCCTTTTAAGGGGTTCATTTCCTAAGCGTTAGTTTTCAAGAAAAATTAAGCTAGGAGCCTTTTTAATGAAAAAAATTGAAATAATTAATGCTTTTAAAGCCTACCGCTCTGCCGGTAAGGTTGTGCAGGCGCTTGCTAATGTCTCTTTGACCATCGAACAGGGAGATGTTTATGGGATCATAGGACTCAGTGGCGCTGGCAAGTCAACGCTCATACGCTGTCTAGCAAGTCTTGTGCCTTTAAGTTTGGGTCGGATTCTTTTTGATGGAAAGGATCTCAGTCTCATGAATCAAAGCCAATTGCGGGCTTTTCGGTTGCAAATCGGCATGATTTTTCAGCATTTTAACTTACTCTCCTCTCGTACGGTCGCAGGCAATATTGCCTATCCTCTTGAAGTGGCTAATATTCCCTTAAACAAGCGGGAAGAGCGCGTAGACGAGCTCTTAGAACTCGTTAACCTCTCTTCAAAAAAACATGTCTATCCTGCTCTTTTAAGCGGTGGAGAGAAACAACGGGTCGGAATTGCACGGGCGCTGGCTAACCATCCCGCTGTATTGCTCTGTGATGAAGCAACCTCTGCTCTCGATCCTAGAACGACAAGAGAAATCTTAAAGCTATTGAAAAACATCAATGAGAAATTAGGTGTCACCATAGTTCTCATCACTCATGAAATGGAGGTAGTCAAGCAAATTTGTAACAAAGTCGCTGTGATTGAAAGCGGAAGCATTGTTGAAGACGGCCCCGTAGCCGAGATTTTTGCAGACCCTCGGCATACAACCACAAAACAGTTTTTACAAAACTCTTTGCATGAGATCCCTCCTGAATTTCTAAAGGAAAATTCGCCTAATCGAAAGCTTTTAAGACTGAGATTTAAAGGACAAGTGTTCAGTGAGCCCATCATTTCTGAAATCGTTAGAAAATTTAACGTGAATGCAAACATCTTACTGGGGTGGATCGATCGTTTGCAGACGGTATCGATGGGCACATTAGTCGTTGAGCTGACAGGCTCTTCTCAAGGGATCTCCGATACCTTAAGCTATTTTTCTGAGAAAACCGTACATTATGAGGTGATTGAAAATGGACTCTGAAAATATCCAACTGGCTTTGCAATTGGTGCCACTCCAAGTGTGGAACACCCTCTACATGGTTTTTGCTTCCGCTTTTTTTGCTCTACTCATCGGTTTGCCCATGGGGGTGATTTTAACCATTACAAGCAAAGGTCATATTAAAGAGCACGCTAAGGTCTATAAACTTTTAGAAATGGTTGTCAATATCGGCCGTTCCTTCCCTTTTGCGATTCTGATGGTGGCTCTTATCCCTTTTACAAGATGGATTGTGGGGACAAGCTTAGGGACAACCGCTTCCATTGTGCCTTTGACAATAGCTGCAGCTCCTTTCATGGCTAGGTTGATTGAGTCAAGTCTTAAGGAAGTCGATAGACATATTCTCGAAGCTGTCATCGTGATGGGATCTAGTACCTGGCAAATCATTACAAAAGTGCTGTTGAAAGAGGCTTTGCCCTCCCTGATTTCTGCGATGACGTTGACCGTTATCAGCCTCATCGGGTACAGCGCAATGGCAGGACTTGTAGGAGGGGGAGGCCTAGGTCAGATAGCGATTCAATATGGCTATAACCGCTTTAACACTTTTATAATGGTGATCACTGTCGCTTTACTCATTCTTCTTGTTCAAATGGTGCAATGGGCAGGGGGATACGCAGCTCAATTCATTCTTAAAAAACGAGGAAAAATTGCTCATGATTAAAAATATTTTATCTATAGCTTGTGTCTTAATTCTACTAACAAGCTGCTCTTCAAAGCCAAAGAACGGATTGAAAGTCGCAGCAACACCTGTCCCGCATGCGCAAATGTTGGAGTTTGTTAAACCTGGTCTTCAAGCCCAAGGGATCGATCTGATCATTATTGTGACGGATGATTACAATATGCCCAATCGCGCTCTAGCAGACAAGGAAGTTGATGCAAACTTTTTCCAACATATTCCCTACATGGAAGAGCAAATTAAGCAGTTTCATTATCCTATTTGCTGTCTTGCAAAAATCGAAAATGAACCCATGGGGATCTATTCAAAGAAAATCGGTTCGCTTGCCGACCTTAAAGACAACGCGATCATTGCCATCCCCAATGACCCCACAAATGAGGCAAGGGCCTTGCTGCTTCTCCAAAAGCAGGGTGTGATCCAATTGGATCATTCAAACAATCTGCAAGCCATAGTACTCAATATTCAAAGCAATCCCAAGCACATTAAATTTATAGAAGTGGATGCTGCAATGTTGCCCCGTTCTTTGGAAGATGTCGATGCTGCTGTTATTAATACAAATTACGCTTTGGGAGCCAAATTGTCTCCGCTCAAGGATGCTTTAGCCCTAGAAGATAAAGAGGCTCCTTATGCGAACATCATTGCAGTTAGAAAAGAAGATGAAAATCGTCCGGACATCCAAGCCTTAAAGACCGCAATGACTTCTGAAAAAATGAAAGAATTTATCGATCAAAAATACAAAGGTGCTATTTTGCCAGCTTTTTAGAGTGCCGTGTATCCACCATCGACGTGTAGGATATGTCCTGTAATGTAAGAACCTGCAGGAGAGGTTAAAAAAACATACGATCCGACTAGCTCTTCTATCCTACACCTCCTACCTAAAGGAGTTAGGGCGCGGATGCGCTGTTGCTCTTCGGGATTAGAATGCACGGTAACGCCAGCCATGACATTTTCGACATAACCAGGTGCAACAGCATTGACTCGGATGTTGTATTTTGCAAGTTCGATGGCCATGGTTTTAGTCAGCTGGTTAATGCCTCCTTTGGATGCAGCATAAGGGACAAGACCGCTGATACCAATGGAACCAGCAATGGAAGATGTAAAAGTGATTGATCCGGCGATGTTATTTTTTAAAAAATATTGAACCGCTGCTTGTGCGATAGAGAATGCTCCTTGAAGGTTGATTTCGAGGATGAATTTCCAGTCGGATTCTGAATAGGATTCGATAGGTTTGATCCGATCAACACCAGCATTGCAAATAACACAGGTAAGAGAACCAAAATAAGCAGCAGTTTTTTTTACTGCTTCTTGACAGGCATCAAAAGACCTAACATCACAAACTACTCCATAAACTCTATTGGAAAAAGTTGACTGGAGCTCTTTGAGAGCAAGAGAGAGTTCTTCTTCATTTTCAGAAAGAATCGATACTTTTGCTCCTTGCTCTAGGAAACCACGCGCTAATTGGAAGCCGATCCCTCGGCTTGAACCAGAGATAAGAACAATACTTTCTTTTACGCTAAATAAATTTTCCATGAACCTAGCTCACCGGGGTTCCTGGCGCTACTTGACTATTAACTTCTAAAATCCATATTTGATCTCCGCCGGTCCCAGTGGAAAGGATCATGCCTTCTGATAGGCCAAAACGCATTTTTCTGGGAGCAAGATTTGCTACGACAACAACATGTTTTCCAATTAACTCTTCAGGGTTAGGATAGGCTTCTTTGATTCCGGAGAAAACCTGGCGAATTTCCCCACCTAGATCTAATGAAAATTTAATTAATTTTTCAGATTCTGGTACATGGTCAGCACTAAGAATTTTTGCAACTTTTAGATCGATTTTGGAAAATTCATCAATACTTATCTCTGCCATAAATATTCTTGTTTTTCAGGATTTTTAGGCCAAAGGTTTTAAAGAGCGCCCCTACGAGGCTAAATGCAGGCCGGATTGTAACAAAATCAAGATTAAAAGTAATTTGTTTTTTCCTAAAAGCATGAAAAATCATAAAATAGATCTCTTTCAAAAAAACCTCCAAAGGTTGAAACTTAAGGAAATCATTCATTGTGGGGGTATTACAATGGATCATTTCAAAGAGGCCAGACAAAAAATGGTCGTGGAGCAAATCGAGGCCCGTGGAGTGCAAGACTCCAAAATTTTAGAGGCCATGGAGAAAGTCCCCCGAGAGATGTTTGTAGATCGACTGTCCTTACACCTGGCCTATGAAGACACTCCATTACCGATTGAAGAAGGACAGACGATTTCGCAGCCGTTCATGGTTGCATGGATGGCAGAGCAAGCCCAATTAAACCCCCAAGATAAAGTGTTAGAAATTGGAACAGGCTCAGGATATTCAACGGCGGTTTTAAGTCACCTGGCTTCACATGTCTATTCAATTGAACGGCATCCTAAATTGGCTCAAATTGCTACGCAGCGCTTAAAGCAGCTGGGCTATACTAACGTGACGATAGCAGTTGGAGATGGGACGATCGGATGGAGTGAGTTTTCTCCTTATGACGCCATTATTGTCACAGCAGGAGCACCTCAAGTTCCGGCTTCTCTTTTACAACAGTTAAAAATAGGCGGTCGTTTGGTGATTCCTGTGGGTTCCAGTTTAGATGGTCAGGAATTGGCGCAGATCATTAAAGAAAATGAAGGGAGCTACCATTATACAACCCTAGGTTCAGTTCGGTTTGTCCCTTTAGTAGGTCAAGAAGGATGGAAAAAAGAGGTAGAAAATGAATAAAATAAATGTCCCAGTTTTAGCATCAACAATCCAGAAAACACATATCTGGCTTAAGGAAATTGCAGAATCTCTAGGATCGAAAGATCAGCAGCTGGCTTATTTAGCCCTTAGAGCTGTACTTCAGGCTTTAAGAGATCGGCTGCCTATCGAAGTCGCAGCTAAATTTGGAGCGCAGCTTCCACTGTTAATCCGCGGGATTTATTATGAAGGCTGGGTTCCTGGACATACACCACTCAAAATTCATCATCTCAATGATTTTTTAGTTCTCGTTGCAAGTTATTTAGGCAATAGTCAGCTCTTCCCCCATGCTGAGTTAATTACAAAAAATGTTTTTAAAGTCATGAGCAATCACCTGTCCGAAGGAGAGATGGAGCATCTTAAAAATGTATTACCGCAGCCTATCGCTTCCTGTTTGTGAAAGAATAAATTTAGAGCAAGGATGGGAAATGCTGGTTTTTCAATTTCCCAACTGGTAGAGTCTTTCGGAAAAAGAGGTTACGATGCCTATCGAATCATGTACTGAAATGACGACCAGCGGTTTGATTGAACAAGAGCAAATGAAGGATTCATCGCCCGCTTTACATGAAAAAATTCATCCGCCGCAGCCTGCTTCAGACAGAGGCTATACGCTTATCAAACACCTCAAATATGAGGTATCTTTGGCTTATACTCAATCGAAGGGCAACTCATGGTGGTCAAAGATTGGGTCTCATAATATTTATTTGGGAGGGCTGCCGCTTAAGAACGCGGGACATCTTCAGAAAATCAAGGATCTTGGCGTGACAGGAATTCTTTGCTTAGTGGAAGACTTTGAGCTGAATAGTTGGATCAATCCACCCGTTAAGAAGGCCGACTGGGAGGCCCACAATATTGGGGTCAAGCATGTTCCATCAGTTGATTTTTTCCCGCTTACCACGCAAGAATTTGATGAAGGGCTTGCAGCTTTAGAGGCTATGCTTAAAGAAGGTCGGATTGTATATGTCCACTGCAAAGCAGGCGTGGGTAGAAGCGCATCTATTGTGATTGCGTATCTGATGAAGCATGAAGGGCTTTCTTTTGATGAAGCACATGCTTTTGTTCAACAATACCGTCCTCAAATTAATTTAAATCCGGCTCAGCGCCAAGCTATCGTAGATTACATTAACAAACAAAAGACGGCTCCTTTGGTTGATAGCAGCGCTTTAGAGAAAGCGCAATTCATGATGCAAGAAACGCTGTCAAAGTTACTGGAAAACATGCTCGTTTATGTCGTTGAGGGGGTCTCGTATGAATCCCAAGCTTTAGCCTTTCAATCTGTCACAGGATGGGCTCCACCGGCAACAGTTGAATCGACTCTTGCTCGAAGAGACCGGTATCTTAAAGAGTTTCAAGGAGATCAAGAGGCTGCTGTCAAAGCGGCGATTGACAGGAGTCATTCCACGTTTAGAAAGCTTACAACCCAGGCTCTGGGGTTTATTCCTGTCGTGGGAGCTCCAACGAGTTACTCTTACACCCTTTGGCATCAGTTGAGGGAGGTTGCCCTTATCGCTGCGCTCTACGGGCATGATCTGAATGACCCTAAAGTGAAAATGAAAATTCTCGGATCGCTGATCGAGGGGAATGTCATGAAACTACCGGCTCAGACAGTCGACATGGTTGCAAAATCGATTATCAAGGCTGCCTTGTTAAAAGCGGGTATTAGTATGGTTCCAGGACTGCCAGCTCATCTGATTTTTAATTATTTCACAGATAATGCGGCCAAAGTCTCAACCTATGCCAAAGAGACATTTGGCGGCAGTCATTCTGTTGTGATAAATAAGTAAGTGTAATACGCCGTGTGCAACTTTTGTCATATCACGTAGTTATCAGTACTTTGTCCTAAGAGTATGAGTTTCATCGGCGCAGAGGCGCTCCGCGCAAAGCAGGAGACGCTGAGGACGCAGAGGGGGATTTTTAAGTTTCCTCTCTGCGTCCTCAGCGTCTCTCCCGCGCGCAGCGCCTCTGCGCTGATGAAATTTACTGCTATAACTTGATCAAGTTGAGTAATTTAAAACTGAGTACTTAACAGCTTAAGAGAAGGGAACACCCATTCGTGGATAGCAGGGGTGTATTTGTAGCCGAACTCGAGTTGCCACCGGCCAGTGAGGAGGGTGGCAACCTTGATCTCGTAAGAGTCATAGCGGGGCTCATTTTTGCGTCCCCAGCCGTGGTGGGTCTCGATATGGCAGGTCCATAAAGGGGTGAACCGGATCTGAAACCGGGATAGGAGGGTATCGCGGCCGTCAGAGATGGGAGAGTGGAGGAGCTCATCGATAGGGCGGGCAATATCGAGGATGTAGTTATCGTGATCCGATTTTTTCCAATCGTATTTACTGCGGTGCCGAAACTCAATAGCAAATGCAAGGGATTCAGAGAGGGTCCAGGCCGATCGGATATTTGCGCGGTCGAAGAGGAGCTCTTGGAGATTATAAATGAGGTCGGTGCTGACAGTCCAAGAGGGGTAACTAAAATCTGTTGTCATATAGAGTTTGGGAAGGGTGCGATGGAAAGCGGTGGGGCCTAGAAAAATCTGGGTGTAAAGATCGAGTGAGACGTCGGGTAGAAGTGCGGATCTACGAGGGTAGAATGTTTGGTAGAGGCCCGGGCGGAAGAGATTTTGCTGGGCGTAGCCGTCGTCGATATTGAAGATGTAATGTTTATGGTTGGATGAGGTTGGAGCCGTGAGCCCTTCGAAGCGGAAGTAGGGTTGAAGGGTGTGTTTGAGGGAGGGGTAGCTGCGAATGAGACGAGTAGAGAGATTAAAACCGTACGATCCGACGGCTTGGCCCGCTGTGTGATGGTGAGGGGAGTTACTGTAGAAGATACCGTTAAACCCCACAGAGGGTGTGAATGAGACAGGACCCCAAGAGCAGTGGCGGTAGAGTCGATTTTGGGTTTCACAGCGGCCTGAGCGGGAACTGTGCAGTTCCTGGGCAAGGCTGCGAGAATAGACGTAATTGAGATAGCCAGCAGAAAAGGAGTTGTCAAAGAGGATTCCAGAGTTGCCCAGAGGAAAAGGTCGGATATCGAGAGAGAGAAGCGGAAGCTGCTGGTTGATGCTTTGAAAGTAATTAATGCGGGGCTGGAAGACAAACCGAGTGAAGGTGTTATCTTCGTGGTGATTGACCCAGAGGATGGTTCTTTTCTGGGTATTGAGTTCAAAATTATCGCTTTTAAAATCTTGGGGCATTTTGTCATCGCTAAGCCGGTCGTAGCCCATATGAACGTGGGTTTTTTCATCGGCAGAGTCGTGGGTTAATAACCCTTGTAATCGGAAACGTTTATTGCCTTGTTCATCGGGGGTCACCTTGTCGTAGGCGCCGTAATTTTTTGTTTGGAAGTGGGTCCGTTCATTCAGAGAATGGTAGTCGGTCTCAATGGCGGCTCCAGGGCCTCTTTTGAAGCGGTAGTCGAAGCGGCCAAAGAGATCGAATGTCTCTGTCGAGTAGAGCTCATATCTCATCGAGATTTTTTGTTTGAGAACTTGATCCCAAATAAACTTATACCGGATAGGGGAGTCTTTGATGAGTTTGAGGTCCATGCTGATTTTCGGAAACCAAAAGATGGGGAAGTCAAAGAAGCTGATCTTGATATTTTTAGCAGAGAGCACGCTGTTTTCAGAGATACTGATCTTTGAAGAACTCAGCTCCCACCACGAGTCTTGCCCTTCGACGGTGGTTAGGTAGGCATTGGAGATCCAAAAACTGCCATCAGGGAGAAGTTCAATCTCATCGCCGCCGACGAACCAATATTCTGTTGAGGTGCGCCCCTTTTTCATGATGCCGGTTTTATTGAGAAGATCATATTCGAGTTTTTCCCCGACGAAGATGCGGCCGTTGTACTCTAAGAGGAGGTCGCCTTCAGCAACGACTTTTTTGATGGAGATGCCATTTTCAATCTTATTGGTATAGGAGATATGGCGGGCTTGGATCCTAAGCTCAGAGTTCGAAATGATTCCTCCTTGGTCGGTGGAAATAATTCCTTGAGAAAAGACGGGGTCCTTGAGGTTAATGTTATAGTCCTCTGTGAACGCAAAAGTTGTCAGAAGAATGAGAGGAATGAGGGTTCGCATAGAGAGAGAATACCTTATTGGAGGGCGTGGATCAAGAGTCCTGCGATGGCGTACCGATTTTTAGGGTGGGCATTCTTTAACCCTTGGAGGAGGATTTCAATGCCTTGTTCATCGTGCCTGTCAGAAAGGGCTTGATAGGTTTCAAGGAGAAGGCGGGTGCTCTCTTGGGGGGTAAGCTCGTAGGAAGTGTTATTTTTTCTTAAATGCCAGGGCAGGCCTGAGCGGAAGTGAACCATTTCTTGAGACTGGACGCTGAAGATCCACTGGCGCAGTCTGGCCTCATAAGGCCCTTCTTGCTTGAGACGGTAAAGAGCGAGGTCGCAGTAGGTTCGAATGAGAGGACTGCCCGCTTGCTGGGAGTTTTTTTTGAGCAGCTGAAGCGCGGGCTCAGTCTTGTGATTTTCGAGGAGCTGGACGAGGAGAGGGATGAGATGGAGCTCGTAGCGCTGGAAGATGGCCTGTGCGATGGCAAGAAAATCTTTTTCTGGAAGCTCCAAACAGGCAGACAAGATTTGCTCACGGACTTGGAGTGACATGGCGGCTAAATCAAAAGGAAGCTGTTTCATCTTTTGTTGAACGGAGGGGACAACTTTCCAGGCTGTGAGGGAATGGCCCATGGAAGAGTGGGGCATGAACCCGATATCTTTACTGCTTTGAAGGAGAAACTCTTCGATGGCGCCTAGGCAGCGGGGATCGCGTCTGAGTAATAACGCATAGGCGGCATTGAAGCGGATGTGGATGTCTTTGTCATCTAAGAGAGAAGCCAGGGCCTCTTCTCCGGCTGGGAGCTCTCCGAGAAGAGCGATGGCAAAAAGATCGCGTTGTTTGGCAAGGTCAATAATGGGGAGGAGCGCTTCGGTATCCCCTAGAAGATACAGCGATCTTAGAGCTGAGAGTTTAACAGAGATCGAAGGGGATTTGGAAAGCTGTTTGAGTTGGGGGATGGATTTGGAGTCTTTTAAAATTCCCAAAGCGGTGGCAGAGGCCTCTTGTTCATCAGGGCGAGAGTGAGTCGCATGGGCTCTTATTTTACGGACTAGATCGTCTCTTCCAAAGCGGGCTGCAGAGAGAATAGCTTCAATGCGTGTCATGGAAAAACGGTCTTCCATGAGGCTTTTTAAAACTTCAATGGCGTCGCTGGTTCCAATCAAGGCAAAAAACTGGGGAAAATAAAACCAGTACTCATGAGGAAGCTTGTACATGAGAGCCTCGAGTTGGCCTGAGGCTTTTCGGTGCTTGCGGTGGGCTAGATGAAACCCTGCCTCCATGCGTGCCATGAGAAAAGGGGAAGCCATCGCTTTCGTGAGGAGTTCATCTCCTCGGTCATCATGCATGAGGGCCAGAAGTTGAATCGAGGCAACTTGAGTTTCATAGTTTTGGCTTTTAAGACCTTGTTCTAAAATGTCGAGGGAAGAATGCATTTGAGCTATGGCTGTTCCATAGAGACTAGAGAGTTGAACAGCGGGGTCAGGGCTTTGAATGCCTTGCTCTAAAATAATGGAAGAGAGGCGGATGAGCATCTCAAAATCGTGGCGGCCTAGTTCTTTTTTATATTCGTCATAAAGGGTTAGAGAGGCGTCGGTCTCTAAAGATTTCATCAGGTAGGCGACATGATCTTTATCCAAAGCACTGCAACAAGTGGTGATGGAAACAAAAACTAAGAAAAGCTTTTTAAATAGTTCCATAGATCGATTCTGAGCTTCAGCAGGAGTTTTTGTACAGTGTTAATGGGAAGTCCCATCACATTGTAGTAACATCCTTCGATGCGAGAGACGAGGAGGTTGCCACTTTTTTCGATAGCGTAGCCACCTGCTTTATCGAGAAAATAGCAATGCGTGTGAAATTTCTTGATTTGCTCAGCAGTTAGGGGATTGATGAGCAATTTTGTTTCCTCAAATGCGGTATGCACCTCACCGTGCTGCCTAACAGTAACGCCGGTGATCACCGATTGCCAGTTTCCTGAGAAAGCTTGTAAAAATGAGGCGGCCTCATGCTCGTCAGCCGGTTTATTATAGAGGGCTCCCTTACAATAGACCACACTATCGGCAGTTAAAATCACATCATCGGGGTATTTTGCTACCAGCGCTTCGGCTTTTTTTTGAGAGAGCAGCATCGCATGCTGAGCAGGATCTCCAGCAAAAGGAATCGACTCTTCGTCAAAGCCAGAGGAGACTTGGACAAAAGGGAGCGAGAAAAAATCTAGGATTTCGCGCCTGCGAGGCGATTGAGAACCTAAGATGATCCTCATCACTTTCCTTTGGGTTTTTTAGGAGGGGGAGCCGGTTGGTATTCAGGGTAATCGATCCAAATGGGAGAGCTCCATGCCATGTGCCCATCTTGCTGTGTGACGCGTAGGTAGTAGAACGCAAAATGGGGACGCCCTTCGGTTGAACTTAAAACAGCTTTTGAAAGGGGTTCTTCATCATCCCAGGTGAAATCAAAGCAATAGTCTTTTGTCTGAAATGTTTTAATAACAGCGCCGTTGCGCACAAGGACAACACTTTTTAAAGGTGTAGTGCCTGCAACATAGCCAGTGATATGGCGGTTCAGAGCAAGTCCAGGTTTAATTTTTGTACTGAGCTCAGAGCCGATAGGGGCACCTGCAATATGAAGCCCTAAGATCATTCTTTCACCCGTCGTTGCATAGCAAGATCTGCGTTGAATGGCCTGGACGAGAGCTTCTTTGGTAGATTCGGTTGCCAAGATCGCTGTCAATCCAGGGCTGTATTGTACCTGGCCCTCTTCATAGAGCTCAGAAAAGACGCCACGATCGTCTAATCCTCCAGCTACAAACCCAAAGCGATAGTTGTTTTTCAAGGCATTGATCACTGATCCGACTTCTGTCTCTTGGAATCCCTTTTTTGTTGTAGACCGGATAGGACGGGGATTGCCTTCTTTAGCAGTGCATTCGGAAGAGCCCCAAGCGTTGTAGATTTCAACAACTTTGTCGAGTTCCATGTCCCAGTTAGAAAAATCGGTATGGACGCCTTTAGCCATGGTGAAAGAGGAAATCGCAAAGGCCTCTTTAGGGCCCAGAGATTTATAGACTTTGGAAAGGAGGTTGCTTTTGGCTTCTTTTTTTCTCAGAAGAGGTTTCTGGTCTTTAAAATAGACGATTTGTTTTAACCCCTCTTCTGCGGGATATTGAAAGCCCAAAAATGTGCAAAATCTATACTCTTCATTAAATTCAGTAATTTGCTGGGAGCATTGTTTCCACTCTTCAGCAGAAGTCTCTTCTGCGCTCTCGAAAGGAGAGGTTGCAAAAAACTGAAGCGCCTTTTCATCACGGAACTCTCGAAGGCAGGCTTCAATATTTTCCCCCGAGTCATTTTTGGATGATTCTGCATGAAAGAGGCCCCAGCTGATGGAGAAATTAGATTCAGGCAAGCATTTGATCGGTGCTGAATAATACTTATTTCCGGTCTTCAAGTTTTGGAGCTGAATTTTATAAACACCGGGTTCATTGAAGTAGAGATTAGGAAGGTTGATGAACCCCGTTTCTGGGATAAAAAGCTTCCAATTAAGATTTTCTCTTTGGTTTTCATAACTGAGCTCAATCAGACTCCCTTCAGGAGCGTAGTTAGTCAAGTTGCCATGCTCGTCTTCAAAGCGGACTAAAACATCGAACCGTTTATTTTTTGCTACAAGAGAGGGAGCAATGACGCGGATATTGCTCAAGACATTGCCGCGGATATCGAGATGGAAAACCTCTTGTTCTTTAAAATCTCCTTTTCCGCGGGGATCGATATAAAGGTGGAAAGGTCTTCGGCGCTGGACGTTGAGCTGGCACCGATTGCCATTTTCCTTTCCTTTGACAGTAGATCCCATGTAGATGGTAAAATTTTCCCCCGCTTTGACCTCTGCGGGGAGAATAAATTCGTACTGAGGCGATTTATCACTGCCTTTATCGATGGCTTTTGCTGGAATCCCTTTGCCTTCGGCAATCTGAGCCCAGATAAGGTTTTTTTTAACTTTGACATTGGTTTGAGGAAATTCCCAGTCAATAGGCCTTCCATGGGTGGCCAGATCGAAGCGGAGTTTAGCTCCCTTCGGTAGGTTCACAGCTGGGGTATAGGTGAATGAGAAGTTTCCTGTTTCTCCAGCAAAACAGGCTAAAGGTTCGCAAACGCAAATCGAACGACGCATAGTTAATTACCACTTTTTCAGGGTAGGTTACCTGAAAAACGAAAAAAACAATAGGTAAAAAATACTCTTGCTTTTCATTACAAAGATTGGCCCACTGGAGAAGCTTCAATCTCGGGAGTCAAAGTATCAGCTTTCAGGTCGGGTTCGGTATCATCTGATTGATATAAACACCCACGATCTCGAGCTTTGGCTGTGAGTTGTTTAGCTGTGGCTTTTATCCTGCTTTCAGATGAAAGCTTTGAGAAGTTAATCAGAGAGTGAGAGAGGTCTTGAATGGGAGTTTCAATAGGGTCGCTTTCAAGAGACAAAGAGTCAAAAGTTTTGACTTCTTCAACGGACACCCCCCAGACCCCTATGGATTGTAATTTTTTTACTTGAGTATGGAGATTAAAAGCTTCATGGGCAGAAATCATAGAATTGCGATTAACAGACAGTTTTTTGTCGTCTTTTTCCGTTGGTAAAAAAGTTTGGCTGGTAATACGGGCTTCGACAATAAACTTAGGATGAACCTGTCTTAAAAGAAGCTCTTCATCGTCATCAAATGGTGTCATTGGTCTTGAGTCTTGCGTAATAAAGTTTTCAAAAATTGTTTTGCTTTTTCGATGGACTCTGGATCCTGCAAGGGCAGCCTATTTTCCTGAACTGCTTCTGAGTTAATATGAGCTGCGTGCAAGACCACTATTTTTGTAGTTATCAGGAATGAAAAGGAGATCTCCCAATACCCAAAGGACCATTCACATTCGATCCCGTGATCAGCGGGGTAGATGAAAGGTGCTGGGATATCGCCAGCTTTTAAGAGGTTTGTAAGCCAGTCTCTTACAGTGTTAATATCTGGTAAGTCACTTAAGGTGGTAAGTTGAGACTCAGGATTTGGAAAAAATTCAGGGGTACCGTCTTGGTAAACAATCAGATGTTGCAATTGTTTGATTTCAGCAACAGAACCATCAGGTTGATATTTAGCAATTCCGATGAGTGTGACTGCGATATCTTGCTTTTTGTATTTAGGAGCAATATCTCTCAGTAGCGTATCAAAGGAGGCTGCAAGGGGGCCTTCTATAGGTTGGCCATCTTCTAAAACAATAAATAATTTCCTTTTTTCAGCATCAAATCCAGAAATAGAACCAGTGAGATAGCAGACATCCTGGTAAGGCTGCTGGTTTATGGCTAAAACACCGGATCTTACCTTTCTTGAGTAGACAGCGGCCCTTTGCCTTCCGGGTATTCTTAATTCAATGGTTTCATCAGGTTTAAGATTTTCTCCAAATGATTTGAAAAGAGGGAGTATTTTTTCTGAGAATCCCAAAGATTGTTGCTTTTCTTCAAGACTAATGAGCTGTTGGTTGACCTGATCTCGTGCCCGATCAAACTCATCATTTTCCCACCCAGCTTCATCATACTCGCGAGAAAATACCGCCACTGCACTTCCTGCTTGCAAGCTGGTTAGGCGAACCTTGAATCTTTCGTCAAATCCTCTAGGTAAACGGGTTTTTCCTGGGTGTTCCTTTCTGTAAAGTTCTTTTGCGACAGCGCTGATGATTTTCAGGTAGCATTCTAAATCGGGCAGGAGCTCGTAGGGGAGCGAAGAGTCAGCGAATCTCTTCCCCTTTAGGATCGGCTCAACAAAAACACGTCTTCCATTTGGCATAATTTAACTCAAGTCTCTTACCTTAGGTGGCCAGTGTACATACTGGTTTCAAAAAACGCACTAAATAAATAGCTTGGCATTTCCTTATCACATCCGCAAATTATAAAACCTTCAAGATTATAGCAACAGATACGGAATGTCTTTTAATACGTGCCCTCGTATAATGAGCCATATGGCGGTAGCTCATAATTCACAGGTTCCAAGCTGGTTTCACCGCTCCTGGTGGGTAGTGGGTTTTATCCTTTTATGCAGTATGATCTACCTTCATGCTTTGCGGCAAAAGGACCGGTCTTACCAGGAGTTAACTCATCAGTTCGAAGCTTTGGAGCAAGAAAAAATTGCGGCTTTAGCGCAGCAAGAGGAGCTTCTTCTTCAAATTGACAGCCAATCAGATCCTGCTTGGGTAGAAATGGTTCTTAAGCGTAATCTAGGCCTAGTACCTGAGGGTCAGGTCAAAGTTTATTTTCAGCAAGAATAATGATGCTCTTAATCCTCCTGCTCGCCATTCTCATTGTAGGCTCCGGCCTTTTTTCGGCATCGGAGACAGCCCTTTTTTCTCTCTCTTCTCTGAAGGTTAAGGCTTACAAACAAGAAAAAGATTCTCGCAAAAATCTCATTGCTCAGTTGCTGGCCTCACCACGTGATCTTTTGGTGACCATTATCATGCTCAATATTGCCTTCAATATCTTGATCCAAAACGTCTCTTCCTCTTTGTTTGGAGAGCATACGAGCGGAATTTTGAACGTCGGTGTTCCCTTAGCATTGACGCTGATCTTTGGAGAGGTGATCCCCAAATCGATAGGGTTAATCAACAATGAGAAAATCGCCTACCGGATGGCTCCTTTTTTTCAGCTGCTTCAGAAGATCTTGCTCCCCTTTGGGCGGGTGCTTGTGACTTTCACCAATACGGTTTCTCGGGTTCTTTTTTTCTTTTTGAGAAAGGAGCAGGAGATTTCGATCGATGAGCTGCAGCATGCTTTACGCACCTCGCGCCAGTATGGAGTTTTACAAGAAGATGAGGCTGAACTGGTCCGTGGTTACTTAGCGCTCCAGGAATCGACGGTCAAAGAACGGATGCGCCCTCGCGAAGAGGTTCTCTATTTTGATCTTCATGAGCCTCTTTCAAAGCTCATCCACCTTTTCGTGGACCAGGAATGCTCTAGAATTCCTATCTGCAGCAAGGGGCTAGATCAGATTCTCGGGGTAGTCACTAGCCGCTTATTTTTTCTGCACCGGGAAAAGATTCTTAATAGCGAGAATTTACACTCGATTCTAGAAAAACCGTTTTTTGTCCCTGAAACTGTTCCTGCAAAGACCCTTTTGAGGCAGTTCTATGACCGGCAAGAGTCATTCGCGATTGTCGTCGACGAGTATGGCTCTGTCTCCGGCATCGTTGCACTGGAAGATTTAGTTGAGACGGTCATAGGGGAGATTGCCGACCGCCGAGATGAAAAAAACCTCTACACGCTCTCGGGTGAAGATGTCGTGATCGCCAGCGGAAAAATGGAACTTTTAGAGTTGGAAAGGCTTTTTGATGTCCCATTTCCTACCGAAAGCAACATGGTGACAATTGGAGGTTATCTGACTGAGAAGATGGGGGATATCCCCAAAAGCGGCAGTAAATACATCACCGACGATTTTCTTTTCCATGTCTTAGCAGCTGAGCCCACGCGTGTTCGGCGCGTCTACATCCGCCGCTTAAGGAGACGATGATGCATTCATGGCGGTTTTTTTTAGGCGTGATTCTCATTTGTCTTGTCGTTCAAGGATTTTTTGCGATGGCCGAGATGGCGGCTGTCTCCTTCAATAAAATTCGTCTACAGTACTATGTGAGCAAAAATACCCGGCGTGCCCGTTGGCTCAACTATCTTCTCCAACATCCCGGATATCTCTTTGGGACAACGTTGATTTGCATTAATACAGCTCTGCAAATTGGCTCAGAGGCAGCTCGCCGTTTTTATGAAGCCCTTAACCTCAGTCCTGATTGGGCACCTCTTTCCCAAGTGGTCATTGTACTCATTTTTGCAGAGATTGCTCCTCTTTTCGCAGGAAGGCGCTATGCTGAGCATGCGGCGATGATTAGCGTTCCTGTTTTGTATGGCGTCTCTTATGTTCTCCGTCCTCTCATCTGGCTTTTTAATGGGTTTTGTCTTTTAGTCCACCGTCTTTTGGGAAGTTCAGAAAAAGCCGGGCTTTATTTGAGCCGAGAAGAGCTCCAGAAAATTTTAGAAGAAAAAGATGAAGAAGATTTCAATACGACGGCAGCTTACATTTTTTCCTTACGTAACATGACGGCTCGGGATCTGATGCAGCCTCTGGGAAGTATCCAGCTGATCCCTTCCATCTGTACCGTCTCCGAAATGAGATCCTTACTGAACTCTCGCTACTCTCCTTTCGTGCCCATTTATCATAAAAATCCGGAAAATATCATTGCGATTGCCTATCCGCGAGATCTCTTGCGTTTGCAAGAAAGCAAGAAAGTCCGCGACCATGCCCGCGCGCCGTGGTTTATCACAGAGAAAGATTCGATCATGGCGATCCTCAGGCAGTTTAGGAGAAATAACCAAAGCGTGGCGATCGTTCTCAACGAAGCGGGGCTTGCAAGAGGCATTTTGACTCTGGATGAGATTATCGATGAAATTTTCGGCCTATCGGATCATTGGATGTCCTATGAAGAGATGGTTCCCCGTTCTCACCATGTGATTGTGGATCGGACTTTTTCAGGAGAGACAGAGATTGCCGAGTTTAACAAAACCTACCGCGTCCATCTCGATGCTCAAGGGGCTAAGACCCTCGAAGAGCTTGTTACAAAGCTTCTAGGTCATCCGGCTGCTATCGGGGAGATTGTTCGGATCGATCAGTTTGAGCTCACCGTTGAAGAGGCCAGCCTCCTCGGGGGCGCCAAATCGATCTCTATTCGGACCATCTATTGAACATGATAAAACGAAAGAGGTTTATTTTTTCTTGAGTTTCAAGGCGGTAGAGTTAATGCAATAACGGGTTTTGGCAGGTTTAGGGCCGTCTTGAAAAAGATGGCCGAGGTGGCCTTCACACTGACTGCAGAGGACTTCGGTTCGTTTGGTGAAGAATCCGACATCGTCTTTGAGGGTGATATTTTGGGGATCAACGGGCTCAGTGAAGCTGGGCCATCCAGTGCCCGATTTAAACTTCGCCTCGGAGCTAAAAAGGGGCCCCCCGCACCCTGCACAGACGTAGGTTCCTTCCGTCTCACAGTTCCAGTACTCGCCGGAAAAAGCTTTTTCGGTTCCCTTCTGTCTCAGAACCTTGTACTGCTCAGGGGTGAGCTTTTTTTTCCAATCTTTGTCACTGGGCTGTTTTTTTTCCACGAAAGCTCCTACCCTTCAGTTGCTCGAAAGGCCTAAAAACGTCAAGAGACTTCTTCTGCTTGCAGGATAAATTTAATTTATTGACATATACCACACGTCAGTGAAAAGTAGCCTTTTTGGCTAGCGTGAAATCTCCCGCGGTTGAGATATCGCAAGAGGGTCAGTATTAAGTCAATACAGACCCTCTTGCGATATCTCAACCCCGGGGATTTGACGCAGCCAAAAAGGCTACTTTTCACTGACGTGTGGTATAGTGTCAAATGTCAAAAATGTAAGTCTTTGATTCTCTTAGATCATGGCTATTTTACAAGGGTAAATCGGTTAAATTTTGGTCGTTTTACAACCCAAAATTAGCAACTTTTTGGTTAAATTCCAAGGTCATTCGGCTTCTGCTGAGCCGAAGAGGCCTTTGAAGAGGTTGGCCGGAATGTCATTGCCGCCGGGGATCTGTTGAAAGATCTTATCGAGGGCATCTTTGAGATTTTCTTGGACGAAGATCTCTTTGATCATTTGTCCAAGGGCGGAATTCATCAGCTGGTCGCTGAAGTTACCCCCTTTGCTGCTGATGTTGGTTAACTCCATGCGGGGGATGATAGGGAGGTGGCGGACTTTGCCCTCGCTGCGGTAGAGAAGGTCGGGTGCAATGTTGGTGAGAATAAGGCGTTTAATCAAGACGGTTTTTTCAGAGGACGACTGGCTGCTTTTTTTCTGGGAATTCTCGGCATTTTTCATGATCGCAGTCCAATTGCCTTTTGTGCCTTTGGGGGAATCAAACTCAAGGCCGATATAGACATTTTCCAGATAGATTTCCTCAATCACAATAGCGTCGTGAAAGTAGCGGGTGACGGGAGCCTTGATGGCAATATCTTGAACTGAGAGGGCGTAAGTGAGGCTAAATTCGCGGGGATTTTCGATGTCGAGGTTTTGGATGGTAATTTCAGAAGGGGAGAGGTGAATATCGCCAATCCCAACGGCAACGCCGAGGGTTTTTGAGATGTGGCTAGCAACCATATCGGGGACGCGCGACCACATCAGGAACAGAAAGATGAAAGCTCCTAGAATGCAGATGAGGATGAGGCCTGCGACACTTTTAAAGAAGGTCTTCATGGCTCACCTGTAGCAAAATGAAGTTTTAGATGCAAAAGAAAAGGCGCTCTCCCAATGGGAAAGCGCCTTTAAAGACAGAGTGCAGATTAATAATCAGCGCCGCCAGCCATGGGGTTAGCAGCGGGCTTCTCTTCTTCCTCTTCCGTAATAATCGCTTCGGTGGTGAGAAGGAGAGCGGCGATAGAGGCTGCAAGTTCGATAGCGAGACGGACGACCTTGGTAGGATCGACAATCCCTTTTGTGACCATGTTGCAATACTCATCGGCCTGGGCATCCCATCCTTCGTACGTTGCCATTGATATGACTTTCTGTACGATGATAGAGCCTTCTTTTCCGGCGTTCTCAGCGATTTGCCGTAGAGGCCAGACGATCGACTTGATGATGATCTCCACACCGATCTTTTCGTCTCCGGAAAGAGAGGCTGCAAGCTTTTCAAGAGCAGGGATGCAGCGAATGAGCGCAACACCACCACCGGGAAGAATTCCTTCTTCAACGGCTGCTTTTGTGGCGTGGACGGCATCATCTACACGATCTTTTTTCTCTTTCATTTCAACTTCGGTAGGAGCGCCCACGTTGATGACTCCGACTCCGCCAGAGAGTTTCGCAAGGCGTTCTTGGAGTTTTTCTTTATCGTAGTCAGAGGTGCTGTTTTCGATCTCTTTTTTGAGAAGAGCTGTGCGCTCTTGGATTGCAGTTTTCTTGCCAGCGCCTTCGACGAGGGTTGTGTCTTCTTTTCCGACAACGGCTTTTTTGACTCTTCCGAGCATGTCAATGGTGACATTTTCGAGTTTAAAGCCGAGCTCTTCGCTGATGAATTTACCACCTGTAAGGATGGCAATATCTTCCAAGACAGCTTTACGACGGTCGCCAAAACCAGGAGCTTTGACACCGCAAACTTTGAGGCCGCCACGGATCTTGTTAACAACGAGGGTCGCTAGAGCTTCTGCTTCGATGTCTTCTGCGATGATCAAAAACGGCTTGCCAGTCTCTGCAACAGCTTGCAGAACGGGAAGGAATTCCTTCATGCCAGCAATTTTCTTTTCATAGATGAGGACAAAAGCATCTTCGAGGATGGCTTCTTGAGCTTCGGGATTAGTCACGAAGTAGGCAGAGAGATAGCCGCGGTCAAAGTTCATCCCTTCGACAACGTCAAGGGTTGTCTCGAATCCTTTTCCTTCTTCAACGGTGATGGTGCCGTCTTTGCCGACGCGCTCCATCGCATTAGCGATGATTTCACCGATCTCGGTGTCTCCATTGGCGGAGATCGTTGCGACTTGAGCAATTTCTTTCTTATTTTGAATAGGTTTGCTCATTTTTTTCAGCTCGTCGCTGATGGTCTTAACCCCTTTTTCAATTCCCCGCTTGATTTCAATAGGGTTAGAGCCAGCGGTTACATTGCGAAGGCCTTCAGTATAGAGGGCTTCTGCTAGAAGGGTAGCCGTGGTCGTTCCATCACCCGCTTTATCGGCGGTCTTATTGGCCACTTCTTTGACCATTTGAGCGCCCATATTTTCGTGCTTGTCTTCAAGCTCGATTTCTTTAGCGACAGTGACGCCGTCTTTTGTAATGTGAGGCGCGCCGTATTTTTTTTCGATAACGACGTTACGGCCTTTAGGTCCGAGGGTGACTTTAACAGCAGAAGAGAGCGTGCGTACGCCTTTCAAGATCTTTTGCCGAGCTTCTTCTTTGAACTTAATATCTTTTGGTGCCATGAATGAAATTCTCCTTAGTTCACAATTGCAATAATATCGTCGGCTTTCACGATGACATACTCTTCATCATCGAGAGTGATTTCCTGACCGGAGTATTTGTCCATCAGGATGGTGTCGCCTACTTGAACGGGCATAGGAAGAGTTTTTCCTTCTTTGTTCAACGCGCCAGGACCGATAGCGACGACTTTAGCCGTCTCAGGTTTTTTCTTAGCATTGTCTGGAAGAATGATTCCCCCTTTGAGGGTCTCTTTTTGTTCCAGATACTGGGCCACAACGCGATTTCCGAGCGGCCGTATAGAAATTTTCTTTTCTGTTTGTTGTGTCATAAGTCTATTTTCTCCTAGCTGTGACCCAATTTTATGGGTCTAAAACGGCCATTATACAGATTACCCCATTTTTCTGCAAGCGAATTTGGCACTTCATCAAATTGATTGCCAAATTTAAGGGTTTTGTTGATAATCGCGTATAAAACTTAAGGATATGAAATGGATCGAGCCGAAATACCGATGCAAGCCAGATGGGACGTAGAAGCATTTTATCCCTCTTTGGAGGATTGGAAAAAAGACTTTACAAGTAAAGAGGGGAAAAAAGAGGGGGAGAGGTGGCCTGAGCTGGCGAAGTTTCGGGGGCGGCTTAATGAGGGGCCTCACCTCGTGCTTGAGCTTTTAGAGTGCGCCTTAGGACTCGAAAGGCAGCTTTCCAAGCTCTATACCTATGCTCATCTACGGCATGATGAAGATGTCGGTAATGACCCTTTTAAGGAGGCGTTTTTGAGAGCAACAGCCCTTATCCAAGAATTTCGCAAAGAGAGCTGTTGGATCGAGCCCGAACTTCTCCAACTATCTCCATCTCAGTTAGACGGTCTGTTGAAAGCGGCTTCTCTTGAGCCTTACCGGTTTTATTTAGAGCGGATCATCCGTTTAAAGCCCCATACGCTTAATGCGGCAGAGGAAGAATTGCTGGCGGGAGCGGCACTGGCTTTAGATGCGCCTGAAAGGGCCTTTGGAGCTTTCAATAATGCTGATCTGCGTTTTCCTGCTGTTTTAGATAGCCAAGGAACGTCCCATCCTCTCACTCATGGTAAATATGCTGTTTATATGCGTAGCCCTGACCGAGAGCTGAGAAAGAATACATTTCTGACTCTTCACCGTGCGTTTTCTGTTTATGAAAATACCCTATGTGAGTTGGTTCAGGGAGAAGTGCAAAAGCATAGTTTCTACACGAAAACCCGTTCATTTCCCTCGTGTTTACAAGCAGCTCTTTTTCCACATCATATCGATACAGAAGTCTACACAACTCTGATCGCGACGGTACGTAAGCATCTTCCTACTTTGCACCGTTACATGGCTTTTCGCAAAGAAGCGCTCGAGTTAGATGAGCTTCATCTTTATGATATGAATATTCCGCTGGTGGGGGATGTCGAGATTAAGATGGATTTTGATACGGCAGCTCGCTTTATTGTCGCATCGGTGGCTCCACTTGGAGCCGAGTATCAGAAAAATCTCGAAAAAGGATTTTTCCAAGATCGTTGGGTCGATCGTTATGAAAATGACCGTAAGCGGTCAGGGGCCTATTCCAGTGGGTGCTATGACAGCAGGCCTTATATCTTGATGAACTATTACGATGAGTTCAATAGCATCATGACCCTTTCTCATGAAGCCGGTCACAGTATGCATTCATTTCTCGCTTGGAAATCTCAACCCTATCAATATGCGAGCTATCCTATTTTTGTGGCTGAGATTGCTTCGACGTTTCATGAGGAGCTGACACTCCGTCATTTTTTAGCCACCATGGATGACCCTTTGAAAAAGGCTTATCTGATCAATCAGCAAATAGAAGCTATCCGTAACACGTTCTTTAGGCAAGTGATGTTTGCCGAATTTGAACTGAAACTCCACCAGTTTGTCGAGCAAGGAATCCCGCTCACTCCGACACTGCTCAAGAAAGAATACCGTCAGTTAGTAGCCGATTATTTCGGTCCTGCCGTCACCCTCGATCCCGAAGTTGAAATCGAGTGGGCTCGCGTTCCCCATTTTTACTATAATTTTTATGTCTATCAATATGCGACGGGCATCTCGGCAGCTCACGCTTTGGTCGAGCTTGTATTAAAAGAGGGATCAGAAAAATATTTGAAGTTTCTCTCCTCGGGCGGGTGCCGTTACCCTCTTGACCTTCTCCAAGCCGCAGGTGTCGATATGCGATCTCCAGCGGCTTTGGAAGCCACGATGGCACATTTTGCCGCTTTGACGGACGAACTTAAAAAAGCTCTTAAAGCAGCTGGGCTTAAGCAAAAGGTTTGCCCTTAAATCTGTAGAGATAGTATAGACCTCTCTCAACAAAGAGATCTAGGGCTTGAAAGGAATCATGTCTTCAGAAAATCGTAAAAAGTTTACCGACTCTTTTATCGTCATTAACGAAAAGGGGCTCCATGCACGCCCCTCAACCGAGCTGGCTAAGCTTGCCTCTGTTTTTAAATCCGAGGTGATCATTCACTACGAGATGTTCAGCGTGAATGCGAAATCTTTAGTGGGGGTTCTCATGCTAGCCATAGACTATGGCGATAAGGTCACAGTTGAGGCTTTTGGAGAAGATGCTGAAGAGGCCGTCAAATCCATTATCAAACTTGCCAATAACAAGTTCCAAATCACTTGCTAGCGAGCAATTTTTCTAGCTTCACGATGTCTTTGCTAAAGTTGCGGATTCCTTCATAGAGCTTATCAGAGGCCATTGCATTATCGCAGAGCATCCAGCGGAATATTTTTTCATCGAGGTGGATTTTTGCTGCAGTTGCAGCGGTTTCAGGGGATAGCTTGCGCGGCACATCACCTTCAGCCTTCTGGAGCTCTTCGAGCAATTTAGGTGCAATCGTCAGTAAGTCGCATCCCGCCAGCTCTAAAATCTCATCCGTATTGCGAAAAGAAGCTCCCATGATTTGGGTCTTATAGCCCATGGTCTTGTAGTAAGCGTAGATCTCCGTCACTGAAATGACACCTGGATCTTCTGAAGGCGCGTACGACGCTTTTCCTTCATTTTTCTTATGCCAATCTAAGATCCGTCCAACGAAAGGGGAGATGAGGGTTGCCTTAGCCTCAGCGCAGCCCACCGCTTGGGCAAGACTAAACAGTAGGGTCATATTGCAATGGATATTTTCGCTTTCGAGTCTGCGGGCAGCTTGAATCCCTTCCCACGTCGAAGCAAGTTTGATCAAGACTCTTTTTCTGTCGATGCCTGCAGCTTCGTAAAGAGCGATGAGCCCCCGAGCTTTTTGGACTGAGCCTTCTTGATCAAAAGAGAGGCGAGCGTCTACTTCTGTTGAGACGCGTCCGGGAACGACTTTCAGAATTTCCATCCCGAAATTGACAAAAACCTTGTCGAGAGCTGCCGCTAGCTGCTCGGCGCGGTTTTTTCCTTGCTTTTTGCCCCAAACAACGGCTTCTTCAATGAGGAATTGGTATTCGGGTTTTGAGGAGGCCGCTAAAATCAGCGACGGATTTGTCGTTGCATCTGTTGGGTGGTATTTTTTGATCTCTTCGAATTCTCCCGTGTCGGCAACGATCACGGTCATTTTTTTGAGCTGAGACAATTTATCCATAAAGGTCCATTTTAATAAGGGAGTTTAAGAGGAAATTTAAAAGGTTTAGAGTGCAACATTTGATACTGTTTTGCAAAGTGCTCGGCACTGAGTGTGGTCGAGTACCCGTCTAACAAAATCGTGACAGACTGTCTTTGCTTCAGAGCTTCAACTAAAAGCTCTTGGAGTGAAGAAGGAAGTAATAACCGTTGCCCACCTTCTCGCCTAAGTGCAACTCCTGTGGTTGTTTTTCCATCAATTTTCAAGGCTACACGCGCCTCTACTGGATTGCCCTGATACGGAGGAATTTCATGCGAGTGAACTTCTAAATAGGTATTGACTTGGCCCTGGGTGCAGATCATCTCTACTCCTATTTCGTTGACGATATCACGAACTGGATAGGAAAGTCTAGCAGAGTCATAAATAGGATCTTGCCCCTCCAAGTGAGTGACCTGCCAGGAGGGAGAAGTCTGGCACCCCGTTAACAACAAAGCTAGCAGTAGGGTGCGGTATATACCACACGTCATACTTAATGTTTATGATGGCCGCTATGGCGGGAAACCAAGATTAAAGCGAGGATACCAGCAGCAATCGCCCCTGCGGCAAGCAAGTAGGTTCCCACTCTACTATCAGATGCCGTATTGGAGCCATCTTCAGCCGCTTTTCCGACACTGGTGCGTTCAGTGTAAGGCTCAACTGCAGCAGGAGACTCTTCTACCTGAGTAGGCGCTTCAGTAGCGATAGGTTCACTAGAAGTTTCAACGACATGTTCAGCAGGAGGCACTCCATCCGCAGTTAAAGTGGACGAAAAACAGTAGGTAGTCGCGGTGATCAATGCAATCCATCTTTTCATAACGAAAGCCCTTTTGTAACTTAAGTATGTGAGCTTGCCAGTAGGCAACCATTTCCGTAAAGTCAATTTTGACCCAAAACGAAAGGCTTTGAAACGTAGACCTGGTTGTCACAGGAACGCTCCACTTTAAACTTCTGGTATGCGGGGTTTTTTGACACCTGCTCAAACCTTAAGGGCATTCGTGTTCCCATACTCCACACCAACTTTTGGTCTTCATTTCGATACCAGACATGCGTAAAAGTGCCTGTCGGTTTTACAAAGGTGCAGAAAAGCATGCCAGGAATTTTTGTAAGTAAGAGAGGAACAATCTTCTCAACGTCAACAACATCAACAGTAATGAGTTTCTGTTTCAGATCAATCGTTCCCTCAGTAAACTTTACAGGTGTAAGCTTTTTGACCCAATTTTTCCATCCTTCTTGGGGGATTGCTGGAAAATCAGTGAGCATTTTTTTAGCATGCAACTCCCAACCGTCAAATGTTTCAAAAACTTCTGCAAATTGTTTGCAAGCTTTTGAAAACCTTCCCATTGACTTGGTATCAAGCTGATAGCAAACCAATGTCCATACATTTGGTGTAACTGTAGAAATCGCCATAAAATCATCTCCTTCCAATAAGATTAGGGGTAAATTCTAGCTACAATCCAAATATTAGGGAAGCTGTAACAGTTGTTTTTGCATGTCTTGGAGCATGAGAATTTGCCAGTAGGCGCCCATCTCAGCAAAATCGGTCACGATTTTTTTCTGAAACGGCTCCCATGAATTTTTCTGAAAAGAGGGGAGCTGAAAGATCTCTTGAAATGTTCTTGAGTTTTCCGAATTGTTGAGAAAATCATCTCGGACTTGCTGGATGAGCTGAGTGAGTTGAGCTTTTTTCTGAGGGGAGGTGATGGCCGAGGTGAGATCATCTGTCAATCGAAGGGAGCCGAGGACAGTTTCAAAGGTTTTGTAATGTTTGGGAAACTCTTCTTTAAGAGCTCCCAAGGTCATAATATAGGCAGTAGAGTCTTTGATCACGATGAGTTGCATGCGGCGTGCAATGCCATAGGCGATCTTGGTTTCAACTTCTGTCAGACGCCCCTCTCCAAAAGAGGTTTTAAAACTGCCCAGGTCGCGCCAGCGGGTATTCGGATCAGCCTCATGGATTTTTTTGACGGCATCGAGATAGACCTTGAGAGAGACGTCAACTTCTTCGGTTGCTAAGTTGACAGAAGGGAGAAGCCCTTTTGAGCTTTTTCCTAAGAATCCTATCTTGACACGAGGAGAGAGTTTAGTGGGATCAGCAAGGCTCCAGTCGGGAGGGGGAATAAAATAACAATAATCTGCATATCCCTGAATGACGACAAGACAGAAGGCAATTAAAAATTTAATGGTGGCCACTGCTGGCTTTGCTTTGGTGAAGAACAGCAGCGAGGACGGCGATTCCAATGGCAAGGCCGACTCCCCAGCCAATCATAGAGGCGCTGACGGCGGTATAGGAGCCGTCATGGGCGCCTGCGCCGGTACGCCAGAGCTCATCTGTATTTTTAGCAGTATCTTGCAAATCTTCTCCCTTTTCGCCATGGACAGACGAGAAGCAGGTGAGGGAAATGACAAGAATAACTTTAACCCAGTTCTTCATACGTGCCTTACTTTATCTCAAAAAACCGATTTTTCTGGTGAGAAATTTTTTCGGAACGGATAAATTAAAGTTTAATTTTTGCAAAAAACAAGGAAAGGTTCTCTTTTTTTGGGAAATTAGGATAGAATGGTTATACCATGGAAAAATTTGACAGACCCTTAGCAAAAATTATTGGAACGGGAAGCTATCTTCCCGAGAGAATTTTAACTAATCAAGATCTTGAGAAAATGGTCGAAACGACCGATGAATGGATCGTTAGCCGCACGGGGATGAAAGAGCGTCGGATTGCCCGGCCTGATGAGTATACATCTGATATGGGTCTTGCAGCTGCCCAAAAAGCTTTGGAAGCAGCCAAGCTTTCTCCCGATCAGATCGATCTGATTTTATTTGCAACGATCACCCCTGACTATATCTTTCCTAATACAGCCTCTTTAATTCAGGCGCGGCTTAAAGCTGTCAATGCAGCTGCCGTCGATATTCAGGCAGCTTGTACAGGCTATCTTTATGGGCTGGCAATGGCCAAAGCCTTTATCGAGTCTGGGGTTTATAAAAATATTTTACTGATAGCTTCCGAAAAACTTTCCTGCATTGTCAATTATGAAGATCGTAATACATGCGTTCTTTTTGGAGATGGCGCCTCAGCAGCAGTGATTTCTGGTTCGGGCCGAGGGCTGCGTATCCGCGATGTGACATTAGGCGCTGATGGTGAGCAAGCTGAGCTTTTGGTTCTTCCTGCGGGAGGATCAAGGAGTCCTGCGAGTCAAGAAACGGTGGAGGGTAACCTGCATTATCTTCGCATGGAGGGAAAAGAAGTCTTCAAGCATGCAGTGCGTCGGATGGAATCGGCCTCAAAAGAGTCGATCGATCGATCGGGATTAAAAGAGGAGGAGATCACTTGGTTAGTCCCTCATCAGGCGAATATGAGAATTATCGAGGCGCTTGCAAAGCGGTTCCAAGTTCCTTTCGAAAAAGTTTACGTGACAATTCATAAATATGGCAACACATCAGCCTCTTCGTTGGGGATAGCCTTGGATGAACTGGTGCATGAGCATCCTCCTAGTTCTGGTGAAAATATTTTACTGGCTGCCTTTGGGGCCGGATTAACTTGGGGAGCTTCGGTTTTATCTTATGAGTAACACAGTCTTTATTTTTCCCGGACAAGGGGCTCAATATGTCGGGATGGCGAAAGATTTTTATGACACTTTTCCCATCGCGCGTGAGACTTTTGAAGAAGCCAGTGCCCTTCTTTCCTATGACTTCGCGCGTCTCATTTTTGAGGGGCCGCAGCAAGAGCTTTCTCTGACGAAGAACAGTCAGCCTGCGATCTTTATTGCCAGCCTTGCGATTCTACGGTGCTTAGAGCAGCGGTTTGCTGGGCTAAAGCCTTGGGGGGCAGCTGGTCTCAGTCTGGGAGAATATACAGCGCTTTGCGCCTCAGGGCGCATCACCTTTGCCGATGGGTTAAAAATGGTGGCAGCAAGGGGACTTGCAATGCAAGAGGCGTGCTTGGAGCAAAAAGGGGTCATGCGTGTGGTGCTAGGGCTGGCTCCTGAAATGATTGCAGCGCATCTTCCCTCGGATGTTTGGATCGCTAATCTCAACTGCCCAGGTCAAGTAGTGATCGCCGGCTCTGAGTCTATGATGTCCAAGGCCGAAGAAGTTTTAAAAGCTCAAGGGGCTAAACGGATACTTCCCCTGGAGGTCTCGGGAGCTTTTCATACGCCGCTGATGAAATCGGCTCAGGAAAAACTCCGCCCTTTGTTGACCTCTATACCCTTGAAAGAAAGCCCCGTGATTTTTGTGATGAACGTTCCAGGAGATGTTATCCGTGACACTTCGGCAATGCGAGATAATCTCATCTTGCAAGTTGCGAGCCCTACACAGTGGGAGAAAGGAATCCGGAAATTAGATGAACTGGGCGCCGATCTCTATCTTGAAATAGGCCCTGGAAAATCGCTAGCGGGCATGAATAAAAAAATCGGAGTGCGCGGCGCGACTTTGAACATTGAAAAAACCACCGATTTAACACAACTCGAGACACTTTATGCAACTTCTTAAAGATAAAATAGCCCTAGTGACCGGTGGAACTGCAGGGATTGGACGTGAGATTGCCTTAGCTTTTGCACGTCAGGGAGCCCATGTCACAATCTTCGGAACACATGAGCAAAGAGCCCAGCTGGTCTTACAGCTACTCGAAAGCTGTCGTATTTCTGCCGAGCAAAATTTTTTTTCAAAGCTGGTCGATGTTTCTGATAAAAAAGCGGTCGATCTAGCCATCCAAGAGATGTTATCTCAGCAAGGGCGTGTCGATATTCTTGTCAATAATGCGGGGATCACGCACGATGGCTTGCTGATGAAGATGGGTGAAGACGATTGGGACCGAGTGATTGCGGTCAATCTTAAATCCGTCTATAATACTTGCCAAGCGCTTGTAAGACCTATGTTGAAGGCCCGTAGCGGGAAGATTATCAATGTCTCCTCAGTTGTCGGTCTCATAGGAAATGCAGGGCAGACGAACTACGCGGCCTCCAAAGCAGGAATGATTGGGTTTTCCAAGTCGCTTGCAAAAGAGGTGGCGAGCCGTGGCATTTGTGTGAATTGCATCGCTCCTGGCTTTATTCAGACGTCGATGACAGACGTTCTGACAGAAGCGCAAAAAGAGATGCTATTGAAGCAAATCCCCATGGGTCGATTGGGCCAGTCTGAAGAAATCGCAAACGCTGCGGTTTACTTAGCAAGCTCTTTATCGGACTATGTGACAGGTCAAGTCTTGACTGTCGACGGTGGAATGGTCATGTGATTTTGAACTCTGAACTTTAAGGAAATTATGCTTATGTCAACTCTAGAAAAAGATGTCATCGATATCGTCGTCGAACAGCTCGGTGTCGATACTGCCGATGTGACGCTTGAAAAATCGTTCATCGAAGATCTCAATGCCGATTCACTTGACCTTACAGAACTCATTATGACGTTCGAAGAGCGATTTGGTTTTGAAATCTCCGAAGAAGATGCTGAGAAGCTCAAAACTGTCGGTGATGTCGTCGAATACATCAAAAAAAGAAAAAGCGCTTAAAGCGCTTTAATGAGGGGTCTTTCGGTTCTTAGAAAGGCCCTTTTTCACCCGATCGCGGTAGGGGCTGTCAGCTGCAACATAAAATCTACGAAAATATTTACTAATATATATAAAATGCATATATTTTATTCTCATGAAAGCCAGCATTGGAAAAATCGCGAAGGAATTAGGCGTGTGCAGGGATACACTGCGTCGGTGGGAAGCCAAAGGCAAAATTATTGCAGAGCGAACACCAAGGGGACACCGCCGTTA
>JAHFTQ010000022.1:10377-18959 GCA_023265455.1 Parachlamydiales bacterium | reverse complement strand
CCACTGTTCCTATCGAGACTGAAAATGTCACAGCCGGGAGAGAGAAATCTCGTAAAAACCGGACGGTCAATCAGAGAGCGAAACAAAATGAATACGTTTAAACACGTTTTTAGGAACAGTAACATAGCCCACTTCTTTCGTTGAGCGTACATGAGTCCCGCCGCAGGGAACCTCGGCAAATCCTTCAATTCTCCAATACCGTCTTTGATTGGGAATATCTGAAAATCCCGTCTCAATAGGCCTGTCTGCTGCAATGATTTTGTTATACGCTTCCAAGATCTCGTCAAAAAGACAAGAGATCTGCTGGCCAAAGACAAAATCGATGCGGGCTTTATGTTCAGCAATATGGGCCCCCACTTTATCTAAGTGAAATTTCTGAGTCACAATCTCCAGGACCAGCTCAGCGGCAAAGTGAAGCCGCATCAGCCGATACCTGCGTGGCCAATCAATTGTCATTGTCACAGCATCACCTACAGATAATCCATGCCCAGCAGGCAGTGTGTAATAGATTAAATTTCCCTCCATTCTCGAATTGAGAATGGGAATGTTATTGACAAAGGCTTTGTCACTTTCTTGTCCACCCGTGAAAGAATAGGCAATGGTCTCTTCAAATACCACCTCATGGCCACTCACTTCGGCGACCTTCGTCATTAAGGTCTGCTGGTAAGGATTATCCCAAAAAACTTTACGTATCATTACACCTGTCTATCAATGTTGGCCTTAATGCCCGGGAATGACTCTTCAAGTAAATTTAAGAAAGCAGTGTGTCTATTCATCAGAGGATTTTCTATGTAAAAAATTTTTGCAACTCACCGTAAGGCACAGCCTTTTCAGTGAGTTTGTTGTAAGTCCCCTCTTGAAGAAGCTCTGTTGAAATTTGTTCTAGAGTTCCCAAGGTCGCTCGCATCGCTCCAGAACCTAAGCTTAATCTTCTCACTCCCATCAGCCTTAACTCAGAAACGGAGGGCATTCCTGGGCCAGCTAAGAGATTGACAGGTCCTGGAATCGCTTTAACAAACCGACTGAGTACGGCCTTATCTGTCACGCCAAAGATGAAGATACAATCGGCTCCTGCTTGAAGATAGGCATGGGCTCTTTCGATAGTCTCTTGAGTTGCGCGCTCAGTATCATAGAGTCCTAGGTAAAAGAGGTCGATTCTGGCATTAATCACGAGAGTTTTTTTGGCCGAAGATACCATGTTACGAATCGCTCGAATTTTAGCAACTTGCGAAGGAATATCCAGAATAGGGCTCTCTTTGATTCCCGTGGAGTCTTCGATATTGAGCCCGACAACTCCCATTGCCATCGCTTCTCTCACGACTTCGAGAACTTTTTCGATCTCCTGACTATATCCCGCTTCAATATCTGCTGTTACAGGAAGATTGACAGCAGAGACAATGCGTTTAATGGCATCCATCATTTCTCGAACAGGAATCTGTTGTCCGTCAGGATAACCTAAAGATGCAGCAATACCAGCGCTGGTTGTTCCTATCGCAGAAAAACCTGCTTTCTCAAAAACACGAGCCGATGCCGCATCCCATGCATTGGGAAGAATAAAAAGGTCCTGTTTTTGATGCAGGGCTTTGAAAGTTTCCGCTTTGGCTTGTAGAGAAGTCGAGAGAATGGTTGCCATGTAATTTCCTCTTATTTTGCAGAAATTGAGACCAATTTTAATAGAGTTTGTTGATCTTGAGCAAGAAAAATAGAGGGAGAAAAAATGCAAATGGACCCGCATTTACTTATACAGTTTAGTTTATTTATAAACATTTCAATAAAACATGGTTTTATATACAATATATGTAATTTTATGGAAATTGACAATGAATCTATAAAACAATTTTGCCCGAATAATGAAGCCGTGATTTACGGATTCTATCACTGTTCTTACGGGATTGTTAGAGATTTGCTTGAAAATAAAGGGGTTAAAGCAGGCAACCACTGCGGTTTAAAGGACAGAAAAATTTATGAAATCAAAGACTCTGACTCATGTAAATCCATGCTTGTAAATACAATTCTTGAAAATCACGCATCGCTGCTTAATGAAAAACCTATAATCCCTATTATATTTTGCATTGACACCTCAAATAATAAATTTTCTATAACAGCAAAAAATATTTTGGATAAGAACCAAAAATCATACAAACTGGTCACACATACAGAATTAAGAAGAGCTTACAAACTCTGTTATGACCCCTATATTCATCCTGCACTTCGGGAAGTTGCAAAAAAATCTTTTCACTTTGTTAAGGTTGAAAAGATCAATAATACAGAAATTCAACTGAAAGCCCTAAAAGCTCCTTGGGAAGCGCCTGATTGGGATGCTTATTGGGCAGCAAGGAAAAACCAAACCAAGACGACCTTTCAACCCAAACGATACAACTGGCGACTGCAGGCCAATGACTTTGTGTCAAAGATGCCTTCAAAAGCCACTACATAAGAAAAAAAGAATCACGGTGGTTCCTTCTCGTCTGGCGCGAGAAGCCGGTTCGGCTGTTTGCTTCGCAAACAGTACACTCAGCTGCAGAGATCTCAGGCTAAAACAGGCATTATCAAAACTTTATTTGGGCCAGGTAGGCTATTTTTTTACCCTACCTGGCCCAAAAACGATTGACTATTCGGGCCAGGTAGGGGTAAGTGGTTTCTCAATGTCAGGCAGTTTGGGAGTGGTTCACACGATTCCTCAAAGGTCAAGAAGTCGGTTTTTTAGACTTTTACTTTTGGATCGTTCTTTCTAAGATCCATTCAGCAATTAAATTCAGAAAAAAGTAGTCCCTCAAACAGAGATTCTGATGTTTCCCAGCGAGCTGGATAATTTCCCGTTAAATCAGACCGATCGACCTTAAATGTTTCCCACTCTTGGATATATTTGAAATCGTTGTGTTTTGTATGCTTGAAAAAATAGGTTGGAATAATCTTGTTATTTTCCTTTGTCAACGTTGCAAAAATATGACCCATGAGACCATGAGCATAGCGAGTTTGAGATCCTATACTTGATCCCAAAATCCACTCCACTTTGTCTTCTTTTTCAATAAAAAAATACTGAGCAAATGAGGTAGAGTGACCAAAGGGTTCGGGGGTATTTGGAAAAGCTCTCTGTGACTGTTCGTGAATGCGTGGAAGAAATATTTCTAACTGCCGTTTTTTCCATTTTTTAGCAAACGCTCTAGGAGCAAGCTTGACCTCTTCTTCGGATTTTTCATCGTATTCACATCGACACTCTTCTTTGAATTCCTCAACAACTGCCGGGTACAACATTTTCACTTGTGCATCATAAATGGCATCCTTAAGTTCGATTTCAATAGGCTCTTCATCATCAACTTCCCCTTCTTCTTCCCAATTATATCTATTTTTAGGAAATCGATTTTTTTTAAAAATGTTTTCGATTTGTGAATCGTTAAAAAAAAGATCTCTCGCTCGTTCTCTTGCCATTTCTTCCACTTCACTGCATAAGGTTGAATAAGAAATATGAGCATGTCTAGGATCGTCCCATAACTTCTGTGCCAACGGCTCAGTCTGCACTATGACTGTCGTATAGTTCCATGGCATTTTGGCAAACTGCTTCGCCATATCTGCATGTGTTACTTCCCAATTGTTTGGCAGCCAATAATTGTGAAGCGGTTTATCAAATGTTAATTTTTTGATAATATTATTTTTATTTTTTGTTAAAGTGAATATCATTTTTGGTTTATTCAAGCCTTGATTTTTGAGAAAAAATTTGAAGTATGATGGTTTCGAAACCATCGACTCCCTCATTAAAAGGGAGAGTGAAACCTCCTACAACCAGCTCCATCCAATCATTATGCACATGATCATAAAGCACTTGCCTGATGGATGCAACTGGATTTTATGGGTTATTGACGGTGCAATAGGACGCTCGGTGCACCGCCATTGCACCATTGGCCCTCTGATCCAATGAGCGGCACTCCAAGCCCGGTGAATGACAATTGGTATACAATTCAATGTATCTTAAAATAAGCAACTTAAGTATATTTCCCTGCATGTTTGGGATGAACGGATGACAATTGATCAAGCCCAGAAGGGAAGGTAACTCGCCCCTTTACCAGCAGAAGTCTCTGCGCTATAAGGCTTGATCAGATTGCTTTCAATGGATTCCTTGATAATTTTCGAGGCCATCGTGTAGGATGATTTTTTAATCCCCAGACGGTTACGCAACGATTCGTTGGTCATCCTTTTTTCCACAATGTATTGAAGACTCGCGTGTTGATAACAAGCGCGCATGCGCTCCTTGGGATCCATTTGTGCACATTTTCGAGGACCATAAAGGGTTGTAATGACACTCTGGCCAGCGACACGAAAGTCGGGTGGAGGAAGCTGATATAGCTCGATTTCACGAATGGCCTTGTCTACCCCGCTACCTCGCTGCTCACAAATATCGAGTCTGCGCATGAACGAAGCCAGCATTTCGTTTCTTGATTGCGGAGGTTCATCAATAAATCGTAAAGTGTCGATCAAAGGAATACCCGGATTGGAAATTTCTATCCGTTGATTGAAAATTTCTACCATGGGCCCTGCGCCCGTAATGGTAAAATTCTGGTGAATGAGAGCATTTGCGACTAATTCCCGGATTGCAATCACGGGATACATTCGCACTACCCTTCTAAACGCCTGTCCTATTTCCTCGTTTTGAGGCAGTTGATCATTGATATAATCGACCATTTCATTGAACCCGATGGCATAACCCTTGTTGATCCGATGCTCCTTGATCGCTTCGATGCGACTATCGTTTTTGTAAAAAATTACACGAGGGACTTTTGAGATAAGATGATCAAAATCTTCAATATTTTTAGCAAATAAAATGGCTCCTATATTGGTGATGTTATAAGCCCCATCGTCTCTTTGCACAACGACTTTCTCTGACATCAATTTTTGAAGGATGCCCGATCGATTTTCCGGCAAAGGTTGGTGCATGATCTGAAAATAAGCAGGATAATCAATGAGAGACAGAAGATCAGTCTCTAAAACGCCCTCCATTGCCATGCCTTTTTCAAAGGGAATCTTATCAAAAATACGCCATAAGATCCTCTCTTTTTCAGGGCAATCCTGCAATTTTCGTTTTGAGCCGCCAACTCTAATGTGGGCCACGCCTCTAAAACGAATGGGGCGATTGGTTGCTGGGGTTATTTCAAACAAAACCATATGATTGCCATCAATTACTCCTTCATGGATGCGAAATTCTACTTGAGGATCAAGCTGCGTTAAAAGCCAGATTTCAAGATCTTGATTTCCCACCTTCTTGTTTCTAGGACGAAATGCAGTACCGCGAATCTGCTGATTGGCATCTTCAATCCCCCATAGCAGGTAGGCCTTCTGTTTTCCAATCAAAGCTGATGCATTTGATAGAGCTGATATGTATTCTCCTATCTCATGTGGATCTGCTTGATTTAACTTCCTTTCGACCCACTCCGTTTCAGTTGACAGAGAGGCAAGTTGCTTTACAAGATTTTGAAATTGCAAATCGTCCATGAAATCCCTTCTGGGCCTTATTGATGTTTATGCGACTATACCACGATTAGACTCAAGTGTGGCATCAGATTTTTACTTTTGGATCGTTCTTTCCAAGATCCATTCAGCAATCAAATTCAGAGCCGATGGGGCAATCGTTTCTTCAATTTTGGCGTACTCAGCATAAGATCCATCCTGACAAGTTTGGAAAAAATGATTAAGTTTTGGCAGCAGGGCAATCGTAACATCCTTATTCCCTGCTTCTTCCAGGGCTTTAGACATGATAGGCAAATTTTGGCTAGGGGATACCTGTACATCGAGTTCCCCGTTGAGCGCTAATACGGGAATCTTCACCTGCTTTAAAGCTGTGCTTGGATCAAAAAGAAGAAAGTAGCGCCACCACTGCGTATTTTGCCCGCATCTCTCTAACATAGCGAGATTGACTTTTCCCCGGGTTCCCTGTAGCGCAGCCATGTGATTTTTGGCCATTTCGCAGAGTTGTCCAGCAGCGATCTGAGGATCTGGCTCTTTTTTCAAGATCGTGACTAACTGTTTTTGAAAGTTGTGATCTTGAGTCATCGTCTCTTCAGATTTTCCATTGGCTTGCTCGGCCAATCTGCTCTGTTCATACAGAATCTCTTCTCCATTCACAGCAGGTCCTGCCATCAGTACGATGAAAGCAACGTCTTTTGATGCTGCTGTCACCATCGGAGCAATAATCCCCCCTTCGCTATGACCAATCAAGCCAATTTGATTTGGATTCACCTCTTTTCGTGATTTGAGATAGGCAATACCTGCAAACACATCAGAAGCAAAATCTTGAGTGGTTGCTTTATCGTAGTTGCCTGTTGATTTTCCACACCCGCGCTTATCCCATCGAAGCACGGCAATACCCTGGCGAGTCAAATAATCTGCTAATACTAAAAAAGGTTTATGACCTATGTTTGTGTGTCGCAATTGTCGGTATGGACATAGCGCCTCATCGCGATCAAGTGGCCCTGAACCAGAAATCAATAAAACAACGGGGGATGGGTTTTTTGAGAAGGGCAATGTCAAAGTTCCAGACAAAGTCATCCCAGCTTCCAGGTTGTCATAAAATACAGCCTCCTCAGTGTAAGGGAAAGGGGGCTTCGGTTCTTGTGGACGGTTTGTTACTTCTACAGATTTTATGCCGCGCTCAAATGCAAGCGAAGACGATTGGCCTGCTTGGACAAATTGGCCGAAAATTGTAGATTCATTGTTTAGCAACCCTTCAAATGTTGCAAAAGCCCGTTTGATCTCGAATTTCAGCACCCTGCCATCAAATGTAATCTCATCGATTGGGGTACCACTGTGCTCTAAAGTGTCAAAACTTGCACTCAATGCCCCACGAGAATCTTGATGAATATGAAGAACTAAAGTCACTTTCATCATTCCGGTCTCAAGCACTCCTGACCAATCGCCTATAATCGAGCGACCTTGATGTGATTGAGCAAGTGCTTGTATGTCCATGTTGGCATCCATCGTATTTTCAATATTCGCATCGGCGTTGACAAAGGTGGGTCCCACACCGCTACCGATCAGGGCTGTGCTAAGCACAGCTGTTAACAGTTTCTTGTTAAGCATAATCTCTTGCATATTATATCAGAGTGTTTGCTAGCGCACCGTTCTTAAGCTTTTACTGTTTTGATTGAGCTTCTTCAAAGGGCTTACCATAGAAAAATTGCATATTCCTATCGGCCATTTTTTTGAATTCAACTTTATCGAGAATTTTGAGTTGATCATCCGTTAGAAGATCTGTATCTCTGATAAAAGTGCCGCCCAGTGTTCCGAACACTTTACGCCCTTCAGGATAATCTTCTGTTACTTGCAAGCATTTGGGAAACATATAGATGTAAGCATCTTTGCCGTCATCGCCCTTAACTTTGGTATAGATCATATAGTCCATGTGTTCCAGACCAGCCTGTTCATTTAAATTTAAAAGATGACCTCGAACTGCAACCATTTTATCGTCTTTATTTAGCTGCTTTGCCCCCAAGCCAGAACAATTAAAGACGACCGCCTCCTGAAGTTCACCAAATGACTTCAATTCCTTATGTTGAACTTTAATGCCCAAGCGATCCACCTCTTGGCGCAGCTGAACCATGATTCTTGTCGTATCCATGAAATAGGTCATGAATTTGATAAAATTTTCATGAATAAGGCCGTTACCAAAATCGATGGTTACATATTCGCGAGGAGGAATGAGCCCTTCTGCTTCCAGATCTTCAACCCCAGCATCGGTATCTTTGCTGCAATAAACAGGGATAAACCGTGCGCATTCGGATGAGATGTAAGGGTGTTTTCCTTCGTAGATTTTTTTATATTCCAGGAAAGTCGACATTCCGATTTGATTTAGGTTTGCCTGTTCTTCAGGATCTGTTTGAACAGAGACTAAAGCAAAATAACCGGCATTTTTCCAAGAGGGAATGTCGAATAATTCCTTAGCTGTAATACCTGTGACTTCATAGCCTCTGCGTGCGAGCTCTATAGCTGCCGTCAATCCAATAATACCTGTTCCAATAACACGTACAGGTGCTTTGTCGTTTTTACCGTATTTCTGCTCATATAACTGAATCGCTTTCGCAACAGAGCCAAACACGGTTGTGCATCCCGATCCCCCGTGGCCGTAGCAATTAACGATAATTTTTCCATCAGTTTCTTCTGTAGAAATATTAAATTTCCCTTCCCGCATCGGTCTGGTGCAGGAGATCTTTTGATCGATCGTTTCCTCGGTAATGATGGGAGGGGTCAATTTTTCTACTTTTACAGCCAGCAGATTGGCTGTTGAAAATAAACCTAAACATACTGCCATAAGGAACGTCGTCAATTTCATGAGATCTCCAAGGGTTTGAATCGCGGTCCCGGATTATAAAAATTTAGTCTTAATTAGCAAATAAAATTCGGCCATGGAAATTGACTCTATGACAAGCAGGTTCAGAATAAAGAAGTGAGACATGATGGTTTCCTTCTCGTCTGACGCGAGAAGCCGGTTCGCCCGCAAGCGGGCTTCACTTCGAAACACATACGGAAGCCACGTTTAGTGGCTTCCTCATGTTCAATTTTTGGTAAAAAATTTGAGACATGATGGTTTCCTTCTC
>JAHFTQ010000022.1:0-10277 GCA_023265455.1 Parachlamydiales bacterium | reverse complement strand
CGCGAGAAGCCGGTTCGCCCGCAAGCGGGCTTCACTTCGAAACACATACGGAAGCCACGTTTAGTGGCTTCCTCATGTTCAATTTTTGGTAAAAAATTTGAGACATGATGGTTTCCTTCTCGTCTGGCGCGAGAAGCCGGTTCGCCCGCAAGCGGGCTTCACTTCGAAACCATACTCAAGCCACGCTGTGGCTTGCTCATGTCTTGAAATTTTTTTGGGAAAAAGAAAAAAATTTGAGACATGATGGTTTCGAACCATCGACCCCCTCATTAAAAGTGAGGTGCTCTACCACTGAGCTAATGTCTCGTGATCCTTGGTTACCCAAGGTTCGTTATTGACCCCAAGGGGATTCGAACCCCTGTTCACAGAATGAAAATCTGGTGTCCTAGACCGGGCTAGACGATGGGGCCTTACTCTCTAAAGTCCGTGAGAGAAGGATGTTACACTACCAGGGATTAAACTGCTAGGATTTCCTTCTCTTTGGCAGCCAGTAAATCATCGACTGTCTTGCAAAATTTATCGGTGAGTTCCTGGATAGCCTTTTCTAGTTTTTTCAAAGCGTCTTCGGTGATCTCGCTGTCGGCTTTTTGTTTGCGGATCGCTTCGTTGCTTTTGCGGCGGATATCACGAAGAGCAATCTTGGCGTCTTCGGCCTTCTTTTTCCCTTGTTTGACGATCTCTTGACGCATCGCTTGGTCCATCGGGGGGACATTAATGCGAACGGCGTGGCCTTCTAAAATAGGCTGTAAATTTAAATTCGCTTTTTCAATTCCTTTGGCAATGGCCCCTGCAGTTTGAGGGTCAAAGGGTGAAATCAAAATTTGACGAGGCTCAGGAGCCGTAATATTGGCAAGCTCTTTGATTTTCATCTGAGCGCCGTAGACTTCAACGGTGACGCCTTCAACCATGCCAGGATTGGCCCGGTTAGAACGTAGATTCTTGAGCTCTTGTTTGAAGTGATCTAGTGTCGCTTGCATTTTTGCTTCGACTTGTTTTTCTGTAGTCATATGAACCTATCCACTCATTTAAAAATAATGATTTTTGAAGGATTTTTTTGGCATTTTTAAAGCCGCTTCGCAGGACATACTTGAATAAGTAAGCCAAGAAGCGGCTTTAAAAAGGACGAAAAAAGACTCGAAAAGCATACTTTTTAAATGAGTGGATAGGTTCATGCATCTCCTGTGACTATGGAGCCGCCTTTGCCTTCTTTTACAGCAGCTAGAAGGGCTCCTGGCTTGAAAAGGTTAAAAACATGGATGGGAATTTCATTCTCTTGGCAAAGAGCAATAGCTGTCGCATCCATGACGTTGAGCTTTTGATTGAGAACGTCTGCATACGATAGCCGTGGAAATTTCTTGGCTTTGGGGTAGCGGAGGGGATCTTTATCATAGATTCCATCAACTTTAGTGGCCTTTAATAAGACTTCTGCGTTGATTTCGCTGGCCCTCAGGGCAGCAGCTGTATCTGTGGTAAAGTAGGGGTTACCCGTTCCTCCGACAAAAATCACAAGAGCGCCTCTTTCCAAATGGGAAAGGGCTGCTTGCCAGTTGTATTTTTCGATAATGGAGTCGGTATCAAAGGCGCTCATGACGTGGCTTTCGCAGCCTTGGCTGGCAAGTGCTTGCTGCAAGATGAGGCCGTTGATAGTGGTCGCAAGCATGCCGACGTGATCGGCAGGGGTGCGTGAAAAGCCAAAATCGGAGGCTTGTGATCCTCGAAAAATGTTGCCTCCTCCCACCACAATCCCGATCTGAACTCCCAATGCATGAATCTCTTTAATCGCGGCAGCAATCCCATGAGTGGCTTTTTGCTCGATGCCAAACTTGCCGGAGCCCATGAAGGCTTCGCCGGAAAGTTTAAGAAGAATTCTTTTGTAGAGGGAGCGCTTTGCCATTATTTATTCTCCAACTTTCCAACGGACGAAACGGCGAATCGCAAGGGGTTTACCCAGCCGCTTGCCTTCTCTGACGAGGAGATCGGCAACCGAGATGGTATTTTCCTTCACAAACTTTTGGCAGATCAGACAGACTTGATCATAGAAGGCTTTGATTTTCCCTTCGATGATTTTATCCATGATCTGCTGAGGTTTGCCAGTGACTTGGCCGCGGGCGATCTCTTCTTCACGGGCTTTAACATCGGCGGGAACTTCTTCCGGCTTCAGATAGTCGGGAGATTCAGCAGCGATGTGCATTGCAATATCGCGCGCTAACATCTCTTGTCCGGCTCCGCCTTCCATTTCTACAAGCGTGACGATCTTACCAGCCATATGGGAGTAAACTCCTATGGATAACTGAGAAGATTTAGGGAAAAGTTGTAGACGACGGATTTTGATATGCTCTCCTAAGCTTTGAACGACAAGAGCGCGGTATTGGTCAATCGTTACCGTGGGGTCTTTGCGATACTTTTGCTCGAGAAAACTTTCAAGAGAGGCCGGTTTGGTTTCCGCAATTTCAAGAGCGATGGCTTGAGCAAACTGCTTAAAGCGGTCGTTTTGTACAACGAAATCGGTCTCAGCGTTGATCTCCACGAGGACAATCACATCTGAGCTTTCAGCTGTTGCAATAGTCCCTTCTTTGGTCTCACGTCCCTCTTTTTTTACAGCAGAGGCCATCCCTGATTTACGCAAAAAGTCGATGGCTTTTTCCATATCGCCTTGAGATTGATCAAGGGCCTCTTTGCATTTACCCATGCCAACGCCGGTTCTTTCCCGGAGCTCTTTGACCATTTCGGGTGTGACTTTTACGGCAGTCATTTTGACTCCTCTTCGCTTGTCTCTTCACCGAGCGTGATTTCATCAGCAGAAACCGCTTCTTCGTCACCTTTAGTTTTCGAGATATTCATCTCGCCTTTCTTGTCGATGATGGCTTGCATCAGCGGCTTTAGGATTCCCTTGATGACCTTCAAGGCATCATCGTTACAAGGAATGACGTAATCGATAGGATCGGGATCGCAATTTGTATCGACGAGCGCCATGATGGGGATCCCCAATTTATTCGCTTCAGCAACAGCAATGTGCTCGCGACCAGGATCTACGACAATTAAGAGGCCAGGAGGTTTGCGCATCGCGCGAATGCCCGACAAGTTACGATCGAGTTTAGTCTGATCTTTAGACATGACGACCATTTCTTTTTTGGTGAATCCTTCACCTCCAGAAGCAATCCTTTTTTCAATGCGCTCAAGTGTTTTAACAGATTGGCGAATCGTCTGAAGATTGGTTAAAGTGCCGCCCAGCCAACGTTCACAAACGTAAAACTCATTGCACGCTTCGGCACATTCGCGGATGACAATTTTCGCCTGTTTTTTGGTACCGACGAACAGGATCGATTTTCTTTTGGAGATGACATCTTTAACAACGTCGATCGCCTTGCGGATCTGTTGAACGGTTTTTGCTAGGTCGATGATATAAATTCCGTTGCGCTCTTCGAAGATATAACGTTTCATCTTCGGATTCCAACGGTGCTTTTGGTGCCCGAAATGAGCGCCACATTCTAATAGTTCTTTAACGCTAACGGCGCTTTCTTGTAAGTTCTCTTGTGCTGTTGCCAAGCCTTGTCCCTCGTAGGTTACATTCGACACGGCATCCATTCAAGTGAATGGATTTCGGTCTTGGTTAATTTAGTTTCATTCAAATGAGCGCCTGATCAGAATCGAACTGACACAAGTAGCTTGGAAGGCTACGGTTCTACCGTTGAACTACAGGCGCAAATAAGGGTGTAGTTTAACGGGCCGCCCCCTTTTTTCCAAGTAGAAAAATTGGGTCTATCAACTATAGTGGATATATGGACATCTCCCAAAAGACGAATCGTGTGCTCCATTTCATCTCTCTTTGTTTAATTCTTTTTTTGATTCGGATTTGGTATTTAGGGGTGGTCCAGCACGATTATCATGTTGAGCAGTCCAAAAAACCCCAGCAACGGATTGTCATTGAAAAAGCACCTCGAGCTACCATTGAAGATCGATTCGGCATCCCACTAGCTGTCAATAAAATTCAATACAATGCCACGGTCTACTATGCCAATATCCGTCAGATCCCCAGTGTAATCTGGCAAAAGACAGCAGATGGCAAGCGGGTCCGAGTGGCTGCTAGAAGGGAGCATGTTGCAAAGCTTTCCCACCTTCTGGGCACCGAACTAGGCCTAGATGCCACCCGCATCGAGGACTCTATTTACGGAAGAGCTGCCCTCTTACCTCACACCCCTTTTGTGATTAAAGAAGATATTTCAGAAGAGCAGTATTACCGCTTGCGCATGCTGGAAAAAGAGTGGCTGGGCTTGCAAGCTGAAAGAGTGAGTCGGCGCCATTACCCTCAGGGGAAGGTCGCCTGCGATGTCCTCGGCTATCTGGGCCCTATGGATCATACAAAATATTTGAGACTAGCTCACGAGCTCAATACCCTTGAAGATTATTTGACAGCGCGTGAGCGGGGTGATAATCCTTTTTTACCTGAAGGCTTTGACTCTCCAGAACAAGCTTATGAAAGGTGGGCCCAGCTCCGAGAAAAGGCCTATACCATGAACGATCTCATCGGAAAATCGGGTGTCGAGGCTTTTTACGAAGAGGCGCTTCGAGGCTACTCTGGAAAGCAAATCTACGAGATCAATCGCAAGGGGCACCTTCTTCAAAAACTACCAGGCTCACGCCCTTACCTCCCTGGGAAAAAATTGAGATTAACGATTTCAGCTGAACTACAAGATTTTGCGGAAAAATTGCTCGCTTCTATAGAAGGGTCCCGGCTAGAGAATGAAGGGGGCCTCGATGAAGCCTGGATGAGAGGAGGCGCTGTCGTAGCTACATTGCCAAAAACAGGAGAGGTTGTGGCTCTGGCCTCTTATCCTCGGTTTGATCCGAATGACTTCATCCCCACGCGCGATCCCGATCTCAAAAAAGAGAAGGAGATTGCTGTGCGCAAATGGCTAGAAAGTGAAGGCTATCTCGGAGCCATTTGGGAAGGAAGACGCCCGGCAGAGCGAGAATACTTCTCTTTTACCAAGGGAAAATACATTGAGGAAAAACTCCTCTTGACGTGGGATGTCTATCTCAGGGCACTCTTGCAACATCAAGGACCTCTCTACCAGCTCTTTCATCAGATCAATGATCTGAAAACGGCTCTCCAAATCCAAGAGCATGGGATTTATCATCCCCTGCTACGAGGGATTTCTTCAGAAGATGACCGTCTTTTAGTGATAGATCTCTGTCATCTCGTGGCTCCCAAAGAACTCTTTTCAGAAGAACTGATCTTGGCCTCGGGTAACTGGGAGATCGGGCAACACCATGCAGCGCAGCAATATGCCATGCAGTTATTAGATCGGATCAAAGAAGAGGTCCAAGAGCTCTATTACGACCATGATTTTAAAAGCTGGCGTGAGGCTTATTTTAAAGATTATCTCAAACGGAAAAGAGCCCTCGAAAAAAAAGAGAAGCGGTATGCTAGGCCTTACACCGATTATTTGGACAGGTGTGAGCGTAAACTTTTTCAGGCATTCTGGGATACCTACAAATCGATCTTTCTCTATACAGCTTTGACAGGAAGGGCACCGATTTCCTTAGAGCAACAAAACCATCTCCATCCCTACGTTCTTTACTTAAAAAATTTTTATCAGACCATCACCGCCTCGACTCTTCAGCAAAAAATAGCGCCCCTTCCCCCTTCTCTGGGAGTGGCATTTTTGAAAACCTTTCGCTCTTTCGAAGAGCTCAGAGGGCCACTCCAAGGAAAATACTCCAATCTTAGATCCTACAAAGGCCAGCAGGTTGAAAAGCATCTTGCCTCAGCTTTTTATCCCCTTTACGGCTATGGTTTTTCTCGCTCACAAGCCTTTCGCCAAACCAGCGCTCAAGGATCTGTTTTTAAACTCATCACTGTCTACCAAGTGCTTTTGGATCGCCTCCAACAGCACAAGGATCTCAATCCTCTCACTCTCATCGACGACTTAAAAGGTGACCACAGCTCTACCTCCAGCAAACAAATCTTAGGATACGAGTTGAATGGGCCGCCCATCTACCGAGATTATAAAGGAGGGCGTCTACCTCGCAGCTCCCACGGAGGAATGGGGCGGCTCGATCTCATCGGGGCCTTAGAGCAATCGAGCAATATTTACTTCTCGATTGCTGCAGCAGAGCATCTACTAGACCCGTCTAGTCTTGCAAGGGCAGCTCAAGCTTTTAACTTAGGAGAAAAAACCGGTATCGACCTTCCTGGAGAAGCCAAAGGAACTCTTCCCAACGATCTTAATCAGAACTTGACCGGACTCTACTCATTTGCCATCGGGCAACACACGCTGACAGTGACTCCTCTGCAAACCGCTGTGATGGTCGGGGCTTTAGCCAATGAAGGGCGGATTGTCAGACCTCATATTCTTAAGCGGATGGAAGGTCCTGAAAGGGCTATAGATCATACTGTGTATGAATTTCCTACAGAGATCCGAAGAACCATCCCTTTGCCGACGGAAATTTTTGAGCGCTTGACCGCGGGTATGCGACGCGCGGTGATGGGCTCCAGAGGAACGGCTCGTCCTTCTATCATGCGCCATTTTTACGATCACCCCGATATTTTGAGTAGCTACCGCGAAATCCATGGAGATATTTTGGTCAAAACGGGAACTGCTCAAGAACTCTATAGGCAAACCCTTTCTAAATCTGCAAAACCCGTCATGCGAGATCACGTCTGGTTTGCTGCGATCGCCTATCCCAAAAATTATCTTCTCTCAGCCCAGATCCCTAAAGATCCTGAACTCATCGTCATCGTCTATCTTAGATTTCGGCAGTCAGGACGCGAAGGCGGAACGATCGCTGCTCAGATCATCAAGAAGTGGAGAGATTTAAAAGCTTCTGAAAATAACTGATCGTAAGATGGAGTCCCTCTTCCAATGAAATCTTTGGGGACCACCCGAGCTCTTTTTTTGCGAGTGTAATATCAGGTTTTCTCTGCTGAGGATCATCCTGAGGAAGAGGCTTAAAAATGAGCCGTGAAGAAGATCTTGTCATCTGAATGACAAGTTTTGCCAAGTCTAAGATGGTAAATTCAACGGGATTGCCTAGGTTGACAGGACCTGTCAAGTTAGAAGACGCCATCATGAGCATAAGCCCCTCGATCAAATCATCAACATAGCAAAACGAACGGGTCTGGCTCCCCTCTCCATAAATCGTAATCGGCTCCCCACGCAAGGCCTGCACGATGAAATTCGAGACAACTCGTCCATCTTGAGGATGCATCCGAGGTCCATAGGTATTGAAAATTCTCACGACTTTAATGGGAAGCTGAAACTGTCTGTGATAATCAAAAAAAAGAGTCTCCGCACATCTTTTGCTCTCGTCGTAACACGATCTGGGGCCAATCGGATTGACATGACCCCAATACCCCTCATGCTGAGGATGGACTTCGGGATCTCCGTACACCTCACTCGTTGAGGCTTGCAGCACCTTTGCCGAAAGATCGCGAGCCAGCGACAACATATTCATAGCGCCTAAGATACCTGTCCGTGTGGTTTTTACAGGATCCGATTGGTAATGAATCGGAGAAGCCGGACAAGCTAAATTGTAAATTTCATCAACTTCAGCATGGAAAGGATCACAGATGTCATGACGAACGAGCTTAAATGAAGGGTTCTTCAAGAAGGGAGCGATATTGTTTTCAGATCCCGTGAAAAAATTATCGAGACAAACGACTTCGCATCCCTGGCTCAGCAACTTCTCACATAAGTGGGAGCCTAAAAACCCAGCGCCTCCCGTGACTAATACTTTTTTCATACACCCTCTATGGCAACGAGTTCGGGTAGGTAGGTTTACAATGCGTCTCTTTAATTTTTAACAGCGTAAGAATGGAAATGATCAAATAAGCAGGTAGCGTTATAAAAGCTGCCTTATAAGAGCTCACTGAAAAGACCCTGGCCCCTTCAACGACTCTTCCATCCCAGCCTAAATCAAGAAACTTCCCCGTTAAGGGATCCGAAAGTGCTCCTAAAAGGGCATCAAACGCATTCATAAATCCAATGGCTGTGGCGGCCAGAAGAGGCACATTAATTTCACGGATCATGGTGAAGCAGAGCAAAAAGCTACTGATGGAAAATCCAAAAATCAAAAGCAAGCAGCCCAGCATATAAACTGAAATACCCGGCAGATAAACAACGCTTGTAATCGCAATCATGGCCACGATCGTTCCCCACAGCATGACGATACGCCGACGACCTAGATAATCAGAAAGCCATCCAAACACAGGAGCTCCCACGGCAAACCCGATAAAAATCAGCGAGACCATTTGCGCTGAAAGATTATGAGAGAGCGTAAACGCCTCTGCAATAAAAGTGACACCCCACAATCCTCCAAAAACCATGACAGGAGCAAAGGCAAAGCCGCTATAAATCGACAGCCACCATGACTGCGGATTTTTAAAAATTTGCTTTATGCTTTCTAAAAAGGGAATCTTCGTAGGGACGATATGACGCTCTCTGGCATGATCAGGCGCCTTGTTCCGGACAACCAACCAAAATAGAAACGCTAACACGAGCCCTGCGATTCCCAGCACTTCGATCGCATGTCTCCACTCCATCTTGTGAATGAATGCAGCCAGTGGCGCCTGTCCTCCAACCGCTCCCAGCATCGCCATGGTCATCATTAGACCCGCCATCAAAGCGAACTGTTTAAAAGGAAACCAGTTGGCAATGAGCTTTAAGCAGTTGACCGCTGCAAATGCCGCTCCAGCACCCGTTATAATGCGACCTACGCTTGCGATAAACAATGTATCTGCTCTAGCAAAAATAAGGCTTCCTACAGCACAGAGAATAATGGCCAGCGTGGTGGTTTTTCTAGGTCCAAATCGATCTAAAAGAAGTCCTGCTGGAATTTGAAGAAGAAGATAAGCATAGAAATAACTCGCGGCTAAGTTCCCCAGTTCAATCCCGCTAATATCAAATGTTTTCATGAGGGTTGATGTCATCACGCTCGGAGAGACTTCGATCGCATATTTGTAAAACATAAACATCGCGCTCAAAAGCCAAATCATCCAAGCACGCACAGGGTAAGCCAATTTTTCGTTAGTCGTTTTGTTTGTCATGGGATTAATTGTATCTTTTTTTAATTTATAAACCACTCAAAATTGTCACTCCCGGGGATCAGGAAACAACATTTTACAATAGCCGTAGAAAATCAAAACGACATTAAAACATTGATTGTCAAAATGATTTGTTGTGTTTCTACAACTTGAGCATGATTAGAACCATAATGCTGAACAAATATATTCAAAGCCTCTCGAAGATCCGATAGGGCTTCTTTCGGCCGCCCTAAAGTGAGCAACGCCGCCGCCCGACTGCGTAAGATAAAAGCCAAGAATGGGTTATGATCGCCGCTGATCTCTCGCGTAAGCTGCTCTACCTTGGTAAGGCACTCTAGTGCCTCCTGGAATCTACTGAGCTGGCGGAGAGCTCTTCCCCGACCATATAGGGTCAGCGCAACATCAGGGTGATTCTCTCCATAAAGGTCTTGAAAAATCGTAGCCGCCTCGCTATAGCACTGCAGCGCTTCTTCATACCGACCCAGATCATAAAACTGCTCAGCCTCATTGCTTAAATGATCCGCCCTATTTTGAAGATTGCAGACAACAAAACTCTCTGTCATTTGGAAAAACGGATTAACGGACATTAAAAACCTCCATGAAAAATTTAATTTACGGGGTGTTAATTTAAATCAAAGATCTATTAAAATACAAGTTTTCCCATGAGAGCAATTAATAGTAGTATAAAAATATACGTATATGTGAAAATTCATGCCCATGAAGAACACATATTCTCCTGGTAAATAATGACGAAAGACCTCCTATCAATTATACATTGTTTTTCCAGCCGTTTAGATGGACTGAGAAAATACAAAAAAAAGATAATCGAGATGGCAAGAGACAATGAGAACCCTTAAGCGTGATACTTTACCACTCAATACTAAAAAACAAATTTCTCTGAGAGACATCTGCCAGGCCTATTCCAATGAAAAACAGTACTGGCTGCGTCAATTTCAAGCCTGGAGCTTCCAAGCTCATTTAGGCAGATCACGAACCATCCGCGACAAGATGATTAAGCAAGCATATAAATCTTCCCAAGGGCTGCAAGCCCGTCATTGGAAACTTGCCCTTGAAGACGCAGCCGAAACATGGGACAAATACTGGCAAGCCATTTTTGTTAAAGTCCGTCCAAAGATTGCCCGTCGCAAAGACCTCACAGAAATAGAGCAGCATTATGCTTACTGGCTCCTCAAAAGCTCCTCAGTATTTGCAGCCATGATGCAAGGCAAAA
>JAHFTQ010000009.1 GCA_023265455.1 Parachlamydiales bacterium | reverse complement strand
CGCTTGCAGCGCATTTCCGGGCCAAAAGATCCTCGAGCACCCTCAAAGCTGCTCCTGTGACAGAAACCTTCCCGGGCTTTGTCGGTGCGACTCCGACATGCGAATCGTTGGCAGCACTGCTCGGCTGACGTCTCTATGAGAATAATGCTATTTGCATATATTTTCTTAGATTTTTATGAGCGGCTGTCCTAAATAATCCTTGTTTTTAAGGTCTTGGAGAACTGTCTGCGTCACAACGTCTACCTCATCATCATTAATGGTTGCCACGCGTTGCTCAGAAGCATCTAATTCGAGCTTAATTTTATCGACCAGGTCTTGTTGATTTTGGGATGAGCAGGCTTCCAAAAGTTTTTCCAAGAAGTCATGCATAATTAACGGATGGAGCTGGGGTCCTCTTGTTTTTATGCACTCCAAGGCTTTCTCGCTCTTTCCTAGAGATAGATAAGCAAAGAAAAGCTTTTTAGCAATAGTCAGCTCAGCCATGGGATCCTTGTAGTTTCTTTCGGTGGTAAACTGGTTTGCAATTTCTTCAGCCTGCTCCGGTTGATTTTGTTTGCACAGTTGATCGATTATGCTAAAAAGCATTACAAAACACTCAGCTGACAATGGAAGCTTGTTCATTATTGCCAAAGCTTCTTTTAGGTCTCCTTGCAAGACTAAGGTCTGAACAAGGGTTGATTTTAATGTGCTTTTGAGGTGTTCCGGTACATGATTTACTACCGTGAAAGCTTCATTAATTTTTTTATTCTTGACACAAGTCTGAACCATTTTTATTGAAAGAGAAAACTCTATGCCAAAAAGCGAATCTTCATTTTCTTGCTTCAAGTTCAATTTGTTTAGGTTGTTAAATATTTCTAAAGCGCTCAAAACATTCCCATACTTGAGCACCTTCTCAAGAAAATTTTCCAATATTGTTAGTTTACGATCAGTTTTGTTTTCGCAGTTTTTTAGGAAGTAAAGGCCTTTATAAATATATAATGATAAATAAATGATTTTTTCCCCAAAACCAGGAAGATCGAGATTGATACCTAGATTTTGGATATAGTAATTTTCCGTGGCTTTAAAAGGCATGTCGGTCTTGATGATCTGCCGCCAATCCTTACAGACTAATAGGAGAGATGGCCACTCAACTATAGGCGCGAGCCTATGTGTCAAGTTCAGGATCTTGGAGACAATTTCCTTGGGGGTTTGAAATCTCGCTATCATGTATATTTTTTCAGAACCGACTATAGGTCGAATAGCCATTTTTGTTGTCCTATTTGTTAAGTGGTTTCTTTAAATTATTAATTTCGTGAGAACATTTTAATATTTTTTGTTATTTTAAGTCGATAATGTTCTAATAGTTTTATTCTAAGGGTGTTGTAGGATGTGGAATCGATCAAAAAGCATTAGAGCTTACTTTTCTCTTGAATCGATCAAAAACGTTAACGGACCGTCATTGATCAGATGCACCTGCATCTGAGCTCCGAATCGTCCTGTTTGAACTGTTTTGATGTTTTGCTTGACCTCTTCGATAAACCGATCGTAGAGTTTTTGTGCGATCTCGGAAGGAGCAGCTTGATCAAACGAGGGGCGCCGTCCTTTGATGCAATCAGCATACAGGGTAAATTGTGATACAATGAGCAGTTCACCGGCGACATCTTGAATGGAGAGGTTCATTTTTTCATGGCCATCCATAAAAATACGAAGATGGATGAGCTTATCCTTCAGCCAAAGGCAGTCGTCAAGGGTATCTTCTTGATGCACACCTAGGAAAACGAGAAGTCCTTTCCCAATTTTGCCTATGACCTCTGAGCCAACTCTGACTTCAGCTTCTTTGACGTGTTGAACGAGTAAACGCATTATCCTAATCCGTCTTGATTTGGACCCAGGCATCGCGGATGTTTTCTTGGGAGCTGAGGAGGCGAATGAAGTGGGTCGTGCGCAGCTCTGGGGAGGCCAGAGAGATGAGATCCCGGGTGGGGCCATCGATATCCAGATCATCAAGAACATCGAGGGTGGCGGGGAAAATACCATAGCTGTCAAAGTGAGCCTTCATCGATTTACGGGTGTAAAGGAAATTGATGAGCTGATAGGTGAGGTGCTCTTTTTCACTTGTCTGAGGGATGCAAAAGTTTTCAATCGTCAGAAAGGTTCCCTCTTTGGGGATGACATAACCGACGAAGGGGAACTTTTTCATGGTTCTCCAAAGGTAGGAGCTGGAAGAGACCGCAACAGCGCTATTTTTAGTGGCAAGAAAGTAGTCGGCCCGGAAGTCGGCATAGGCGTTGACCCATTTTTTTTGTGAGATGAGGAGCTTTGTGATGCGCCCTAGTTGATCAGACGTGAGCTGCTGGGGAGGCTTGAGGGGACCAAAAAGGTAGTAAGAGGCCATGAAGAGGGTCTGGATAGGGTCATTTGACATGGTGATCCGGTAGCGGATCGTCTCGTCATCAAATAGCATTTTCCAGCTGGGATTGAGGGGGTGGTCTTTGAAATACTCTTTGTCGATGCCTAGAAGAAAAACTTCCCATTCAAAGGGAATGGAGTAGCGATTGCCGGGGTCAAAATCGTGGTTCAGGAGGAGGGGGTTGAGGTTGGAGTAAAATGTCAGCTGACTTTTATCGATGTCTTTGAGAAGGCCTTCTTTTCCTAGAATTTCAACGGAATAATCAGAAGGAACGATGAGATCATACCCTTCTCCTCCTGTCGCTTTGATCTTGACGATCATCTCTTCATTAGAAGCATAGAAATTCAAATTGACTTTGATGCCGGAGGTTTTTTCAAATTCTGCAACGACGGTAGGGTCTAAAATATCTCCCCAGGCGAAGACATTAATACTTTTTTTTGCTTGGAAAAATGTGATTTTAGGGAAGTAGAGAATGCCAAAGATCAAAACGACCCATAAGGCTGTGAGAAACGAGCGGATCATCACACTTTTGAGTTTCATAGTGAAATTTTGCTCCTGCTATTCAGATTGAAATAGATCAGGGCCATCAAGCTGCTGATGAAGAGAAGTAATGCTGAAAGGGCATTGACGACGGGGGAGACACCAGAGCGGATCATCGAGAGAATGTAGAGGGAGAGGGTTTGCACGGAGCTGCCTGCGCAGAAGTAGGTTAAAATGAAATCGTCAAAGGAGATAATGAAGATGAGGAGTGCGCTGGTAATAAGGGAGGGGCGCAGTAGTGGTAGGGTCACTTTAAAAAAGGTTTGGATAGGGGTGGCTCCTAGCACGAGCGAGGCCTCTGTCAGGCGGTAATCGAGTTCTAGAAAACGGGCGTAGACAATGGGGATGACGTAGCCGAGTCCTAGAACGGTATGTCCTACGATCAAGGTTGTCAGTCCTAGCGAGATCGATACGAGGCTAAAAAACCCTAGCAAACTGACAGCGAGAACGGTCTCGGGGATGATAATACTCCCATAGAACAAGCTGAGGTATCTTCCGACTTTACCACCTTGGGTTGCAAAAAAGATCAAAAAGATACTCATCAAGACGGAGATCAGAGTTGAAGAGAGGGCCACGATGAGAGAGTTGCTAAACGCTTTCCAGAGATAGACAGAATGAATCAGTTCTTTATACCAATGCCAGGTAAATCCTTTCCACGGAGAGGGAAATCCTTCAGTGTTGAACGAGAACACTAACAAGACAATGATCGGAACCCACAGAAACAAGTAGGTGAGTGCGATGAGGAGGCCATGGCCGGAACGTCCTAGAAACGACCGGCTGGAACTGTGAAGAAAACGTTTTTTAGGATGGTCAGCCACGGTCCCTCACATTTTCAGCAAAACGGCCTAAGAGCCAATAGAAAAAAATGGCAAACGCCAGAAGAATGATACAGCTGACTACCATGAAGGCAGCCCCTAAAGATCCCGTCCCTTCAGCCAGGATATACTCTGAAACAACATTGCCCACGAACATGAGTTTATCTCCTCCCATGAGAGAGGGAATGGCAAACTCACCAAATGAAGGAATGAAGACTAGGAAAAAACCTGCTCGGACACCGCGCATGGTAAGAGGGAGAATGATCCGCCGAAAAGTTTGTATCCAGCTGGCGCCGAGATCAAAGGAGGCTTCAATGAGGCTCATGTTGAACCGCTCAAGGGAAGTGTAAATGGGCAGCACCATGAAAGGCAGGTAGTAGTAGACCATCATGATCATAATGGCAAAGGTGGAATTTAAGAGGATGATGGGTTCTTTAATGAGACCTACTTGCTGAAGCAAGTTATTAAGAAATCCGTGCTTTTCAAGGACATAAAACCAAGCGTAGACATGGAGAAGAAAGTTGGTCCAAAAAGGAATGAGTAAAAGGAAAAGTAAGAAATTTTTGATCTTTTTTCCTTTAAATGCCAGAAAGTAAGCGAGGGGGTAGGCAATCAAAAAACAGAGGATGACATTCGCCAGCGCTAAGATCAAGGAAAAGGCAATCACGCGTAGATAGAGGGGGTTGAGAAAATGGGCGATTTTTTCGAACGTGAGTTCTTGAGCGCCTCCAGACGAGGTTCTTAAAAAGCTTGTGACAACGATGATGAGAAGAGGGATATAAAAAAACAGAAGCTGCCAGATGAGAGCGGGAATCCCAATAGAAAAGGGATAATCCGAGGCTGGGGGTCGCAAGATGATTTTCATTTTTCTAAGATCACGACGTTTTCTTTTTGCCAGTAAAGATTGACTTCGTTGTCATAGTCAATCACCTGTTGAGGGAAATGCTCTTCGTTTTGTTCGAACACCTGAAGCTTGATGTGGTTTTTAAGCACGATATTATATTGAGTGGACCGGCCGTGGTAAACGATCGACTGAACCACTCCTTTGACGGTATTAGAGAAGTTAGGAACCTCTTTTTTTGAGATAAAAATCTTTTCGGGCCGGATGCTGATCAAGATATCGCATCCTTCGCTCATCCAAGGTTTTTTTTGAGCCATATACAGCTTGAAATGGCCCAGGTCGGGAATTTCAATTTCAGGCTCAGGAGAATCGAGATGACGGAGAGTGCCACTGAGAATATTTGTCGTTCCCACGAATTTTGCAACAAACGAGGTGTGCGGAAACTCGTAGATTTCTTTAGGAGTTCCGATTTGTTCGATTTGACCTTTATGGTTCATAATCGCCATTTGATCAGCTACGGTGAGAGCTTCAAACTGGTCATGGGTGACATAGACGAACGTGGTTTTGAGCTTATCTTGGAGTTCAATGAGTTCAATGAGCATTCTCTCCCTCAGCTTAAAGTCGAGGGCCGCTAGCGGCTCATCAAGGAGGAGGACGTCGGGTTCATTCACAATGGCGCGGGCTAAAGCCACACGTTGCTGTTGTCCTCCGGAAAGCTGGCTAGGAGATTTATAAATGTGGTTTTCTAGGTGGAAAGCTTCAAGGATCTTAAAGACTTTTTGCTCGATGACGATCTTGGGCAGCCCCTTCAGGCGCAGGCTATAGGCGATATTGTCAAAGACATCCAAGTGAGGAAAAAGGGCGTAGTTTTGAAAAACAATATTGATGGGTCTTTCATGGATAGGAACATGGGTGATATCTTCATCGCCCAGGTGAATTTTCCCCGCATCGGCCTTCTCTAGCCCCGCAATGAGACGCAGTAAGGTGGTCTTACCGCAGCCGCTGGGTCCTAACAAGGCAAAGAACTTTCCTGCGGGGATCGTCAGGCTGATATCACTGATAATCATCCCGCCGCTAATCGATTTTTTGAGCTTTTCGAGTCGTATACTTCGCATAGAGGAATTGTAATACAGACTGGATTTTTAACCAGCTAAATTGTTACAAAGGAGCTTAAATTATGAAAAAACACAAACTCATCATCATCGGATCTGGTCCTGCAGCCTATACCGCGGCTATTTATGCTGCGAGGGCTGGCCTCTTTCCTCTTGTCTATGAAGGATTCTATTCGGGCCCTGCCGGTGGTCAGCTAATGACCACCACCGACGTGGAAAACTATCCCGGCTTTCCAGACGGGATTAACGGTCCTGAGCTGATGGACCTTTTTCGCCGTCAGGCTGAACGATTCGGGACCTCTCTTTTAACCGAAGATGTGACGCACGTTGACTTGCAAACTCACCCCTTTAAAGTCACCGCTGCATCAGGAGCTGTTGAAACTGAAGCACTGATCATTGCAACCGGCGCTACAGCCCGCCGTTTACCCGTCCCAGGGACTCGTGATGGAGAGTTCTGGCAGAAAGGGGTTACCGCTTGCGCTGTCTGTGATGGGGCGATGCCTATCTTCAGGGATAAACCTCTCTATGTGGTTGGCGGGGGAGATACGGCTGTTGAAGAGGCCATCTTCCTGACACGGTTTGGGAGCAAGGTTTTTATTGTGCACCGCCGCGATGAGCTCAGAGCTTCCAAAATCATGGCTGAGCGCGCTCTTTCTCACCCCAAAATCCAGGTTCTTTGGAACCATGTCTTAGTCAAAGTCGAAGGAGATTCTGTGGTTCGGTCTGTGACACTTCAAAATGTTCTAACCAATCAAGAAACTTCCCATGAAGCTGCCGGTCTATTTTTTGCCATTGGCCACGAGCCCAACACAGGATTCCTCAAAGGTCAACTTCCCACCGAGACCAATGGCTACCTCAAAGTGATTAAGGGGACAAGCCGCACCAGTATTGAAGGAGTCTTTGCAGCGGGTGATGTTCAAGACCACGTCTACCGCCAGGCCGTAACAGCTGCCGGAAGCGGCTGCATGGCAGCCTTAGATGCCGAGCGGTGGCTGGCCGCCCGCGAGCATGTTCATGCGTAAGTTGGCTTTGTTGCTTCTTCCTTTATCTCTCTTCGCTTTAGAGATTGAGCCTTGGTTTTCCAACGTCTGGGAATTTAATTTTACCCCCTCTTACACTTACAGCCGCTACCGCGATGTGCAAGATGGACATCCTCAGCTGAGCAGCGCTTCCAACGATCAGCTGATCGCTTTCAACCTTTCAGTTCCTCCCTCACCCGAATGGGAGATTGCTGCGGACATGGAATTTGCCCAAACTCCTCGTCAATCGATGGGGTTTCGTAGTACTGCCTTGCAGGCCCGGTATCTCTGGCTCAACGACGTTGTGGGAGACCCTGTCTCACTGACCACTGGCGTGAGCTTTCGTGCTGTGGGAAGCCACAGTCTGAAGGATGTGAGCTGTCCCTATCATTTTTATGCTAACTACGAACTGAATGCCTCCATTGGCCGCGAATGGGATCGAGGATTTGATTGGTTTTTTCGAGTCTACGGTTTTGGAGCTGTTGGCATCGCCAATCGTGGCTATCCATGGACGCGTGCCTTAATGATGTTGGAAGGCAGCTGGCATGAGGCTCACCGGTTAGGATTATTTGGTGAGGGATATTTTGGGTTTGGAAGCCGCTCTCGTGTTATGACAGATCATTTTCATGGGTATGCGTTTATTCACCATCGCAGTCTAGATGTGGGTCTCCAATACACCTATGTTTTTGAAATTTGGGGACGGATTTCGCTGGGCTATACACGGCGTCTTTATGCCAGGTCATTTCCCGAGAATGTGAACTTCTTCACACTGCGGTATACCTTGCCATTTTCAGTCTTATAAAAGTCTTAACACATTAATTTTCAGGATTATAAAAAACTTTGAACACTTTTCGATTTTGTGATATAGTCTTTCACAAATTGAATTAGGAGAAGTGTTTATGGGAATGCAATGTGCTAAAGCTGTGATGCAAAATGTGAGTGTTAATTTTTTGGTTGCTGCTGGAGTAACTTATGGTCTTGCCAAAGGTTTAGGTGTCCGATCTGTCACTTGGGATGCAAAAGTTGGTGGAGGTGTTGCAGTAGGGATCACTCTCATCGCAACTGCATGCGAGAAGCTCTACCAAAAATCACGCAAAGACTTAGGTGATTTAACACCCGCTAAGAAACTTCTGACTTATTGCGCAGCAGGGGCAGTGGTGGCTTTAGGTTGTTTTGCAACAAAAACCAACATTCCAATGTCTGCAATTGCAGCTTTTACAGCACTTTCTTATGTGACTACAACAGCTCTCCAAGTGTTGCGAAGGAAATTTGATCTCTCATTTCCTATAACAAAGGTCGTTAGAGAAGACATTAAAGCCATTTATTTTTCATTGCCTCAGAGCAATGTCTATCACGATGCTGCAGACATGAGAAAAGGAAAAAAACCTGGCCGTGATACGAATTCACCTGAATGGAAGGCATTTGTGAAAGAAGCCACAGGCAGGTTCTCTTTAAAGAACATTGCAGATCGATTTGCAGAGCAATGTTCAAGTGAGCGGGTAGGGACATTGAGTTCAAAGCCAGAGTGGTCAGGTTGCAATTTTTTTAAAAAAATCGATACATCAGTTAAAGACAAATCTCAGGAGGAGATTGCTGATCATATGTGGGGGTGTATTTCTTATCATCTTGATACTGATGATAAGATCATTTTCTTTTCAACTGCTGACGGATCGGGGCCTGGGTTGGAGCCTGGGTTAATTGCAGGGGCAGCCAACGAAGGCTTTGGGAACTATATAAAATCATGTTTTTCAAAGGGGTCATTAACTCCTTCAAAACTGGTTCGGGCGACTGTTTTAGCTGTGAATGCGGCACAGGAAAATACGTTAAGGGAAAAAAATAAGGATGGAAATCCCGCCAATGCCTGCACGACACATTTGGGATTAGTCGTTTATTGGGATAATACGCGTAAACTTGCGCATTGCTGTTTTTCCTCCGTGGGAGATTGTAAATTATTGGCAAGGTATCCCGATGGGAAGATAGTGGACCTAACCTCTCATGCCAATCGTGAAGATGTCACAGATCCCGGAGGACAGTTGGGTCCGAAGTATGTGAAGAAAGTTCCAGATTCAGGTATAAGCCCCTACGGTGAGATTCCCGATCTTAGAAATTTGACAGTAGGCTATGTTCAGCTTCCCGAAGGCGCAGCTTTGATCCCCATGACAGATGGAGTTTATGACAATGTTCCCGTTGAGAAAATTTCGTCATTCATAGGTCAAGAAACTGGGAAGGAGGCTGTGGAGACTATTATGAAAGCTGCAATGGAAAAAGTAGGCAAACCCGACGATACCTCTTGCGCTTGGATAGATCTTAAATAAGGAGTAAGTGATGGTAATCAGATTAACTGAGGCTTTGGTTAAAAGTGTCGGCGCTTATTCATTAATTTCTTACGCAGCGCCTTATATTCCTGGAAAGCAGTGGCTGAATCGCTTTGTGCCATTTGACGCAACCACAGGAGGGAAAGTTTTAGTTGGAATCCATCTGATTGCAACCGTATGTGAGGGTCTTTATCAAAAATATCGAGGCGAGATCAAGTCTGGACCCTCTTTTGTCTGTTATTCCTTGGGAGTAGCAGGAATGATTGTTGTGTGTGGTGCAAAAAAAATCAACTTTCCAGTTCTTGCGATGGTCGGATTGGCCGCGCTATCTTATTTTATGTCCCGGGTTCCCAAAGAGGACCCTATCAAGTGTGATGAAATCCCCTTTCCCAAAATTTGTAAGCGTTTGTCATTGAAGCCCGAACATAATATCTATCTCGAAGCTGATCAGGAGCAAATCTCATTTGATTCTTTAAAATGGAAAAAAGCAGAAGGCGAATTTTCTTTGCAGGGACTGGCAGAACTATTTAGTCGGCACTTTTCGTTTCATCGGTTATTCAGTCTAAAACAACCGTGTAAGCGCATGCCAGAAGCCTTCATTAAACAAAGTGTTGGTCAAAATGGGGCTGTTAACACGGATGACATGCTGGGAAGCTGCTTTGAGGCGGGTTCTGACAAATTTAAGATCTTCTCAATGGCTGATGAATTTGAATATGCAGAAGAATCTTGCTTGGTAGGGCGTGCAGTCAACCAAGGTTTTGTTGGGTATTTTAATGCGATGTTTGAAAAATCTGACTTATCAATGTCTGCTTCTGAGCTTACCCGGCAGCTTGTATTAGCTGTCGGTGCAGCCCAAGAAAAGGCCTTGCTGGTAAAAAGGGCGGATGGAGAGGTCAATAGTGGAAATCCTACACACTTGGGGCTTATAGCTTATATCGACTGCGAAAAAAAAGCTGTTTATTGCCAATTTACTTCCGTTGGAAATTGTAAATTATTAGCTAAATTCCCGGATGGAACCCTAGTAGATCTAACCCAAGATATTGATCATCTAGAGTACGACGATATGTTTGTTGATGCGGGAGGAAAATTAGGTAGGGTATATCCCAAAAATGGCAGTGATATTCACGAAATTCCTGATCTTAGAAATATGACTGTAGGCGGTGTTATCCTTCCTATAGGCACAGTATTAATCCCCATGACAGATGGGATGTACGATAACTTTGATCCTAAGCAACTTGGTTTAAAACCTGATGAAGCTTATCAAGAGCTATACGAAGGAGCGCTGGGGATTTCCCGATGGAGGACCGGTGCAGGAAGAGAAATTCGAAATCAATATCTGACAACGAAAATTAAAGAAACTCTGGGTGAAAAAACTGGGCAAGAGGCCGTAAACGCTCTTGTGGATGCAGCTCAGCAACAAGTTTCCGATGCCATGTCTTGCGCTTGGATAGAGCTTAGCTAATCCAGATTGCAACAGTCGAGACATAGGCTTTGCAGTGGCTGATGGAGAGCAGAATCTGCGGATTGTTAAACTGCGCTTTGAGTTTATTGGAGAGTAAGACTTCGGGTTTACCTTGAGGGTTGTTTACGATCTCAATATCTAGAAATGCGGCTTGCTCCCCAAAGCCCGATCCGAGGGCTTTGACAACCGATTCTTTTGCAGAAAATCTAGCTGTATAGTGAGGGGCTGTATCCGCATGCTCTGAGCAATAGGCTTGTTCTTTAGGGGTAAAAAGACGATTCAGGAACCGATCTCCGTGCGTAGAGATGGCTTCCCGTACGCGCTCGATTTCCAAAATATCGTTACCCAAACCTAAAATCATAGATCTTCTTCGTCTTCATCTTCTTCGGAAGGCTCCTCTTTACTTAAGCCCTCTTCGTCAGCGACGTTACAGAAAATCATCCTGCCAGAAGTCGTATGTTTGACAGAGAGAACAATCGCTTCGATGGTTTCATTGATATAATCTCCGCCTCCATTGACAACGACCATGGTGCCGTCTTCAAGGTAGCCGACCCCTTGACGTGGCTCTTTGCCATATCTTTGGATCTTAATCCGAATAAGCTCTCCTCCTTGCATGAGAGGCTTAAGAGCATTAGAAAGCGCATGCAAGTTGACGACAGAGATGCCTTCAATGGTGGCCATTTGGACACGGCTGATGTCAGAGCTTAAGATATTCGCATCGAGTAGGCGAGCTAGTCTAACGACTTTACCCATCATGTCTTTGACTTCAGGAAAATCGGTATCGTTATAGCGGAGCTCTAAGTGCGGAATCGCTTCGAGTTTTTTTGCGACTTCTAGACACCTTTTGGCTTTGCCTTTTGTCAGCTCGTCTCCCATCTCAGCTTGAGCATAGAGCTCTTTGATCACAAAACGGGGAATCACAAGCTGGTGATTCAATAGGCCTGTCGAAGCTAGGTCAATGATGCGAGGATCAGCCAAAACCGAAATATCAACGACGAGATCTTTCTTCTTTTCAGAGGCTTGGGTGAAACGGACGAAAGGAATGCTGATGTAGAGCTCATCACTCGAGCGGAGTGTGAAAATCGTCCCTAGGTAAGTTCCAAATAGGAAAAGAGCGATCTTGATGACTTCCAAGGTCTGGGGCTGCAAGACGATCGAGATCGAGCTAAAATCGAGGATCGCATTAAAGACAATGACAAGTGCCTGACCCATCAAGTAGCCGAGAAAAATTCCTACAGTAGCGATATTGAAAGATCGAAGGTTAAAACGTTTGAACAGCCGATCAAATCCTATCAGCATCATTCCAAACACCGCTCCTAAAACGATTCCCAGAAGAGTATTTGTGACAGGGTTGCCGCTAGGAATTGAGTGCATGTAGATCGTCATGAACAGTACACTCAAAATGACGAAGAAAGTCCTTAAAAACACCAGAGAAATATTCATATTAATTAACCCTTTTTAGCGAAGTCTACCGCCAGGGTGTTTTTAGTACAAGAACGGAACCTTAGCTTGGATTTAGGTTTGAATGACCCTTGTAGGGTCCTGATGAACTCCCGTGATCCCCTCAAAGCAAAGGCAGGTACTACCTAGGGCGGCGCCGTGTTCATCCGTTGTCGCTTTCGTATGAGGCCAATTATTTGTATATTGGCCTACAAGATGACCTAATGTCCCATCAGGGTCGCCGGCGTTGATGAGTGAGGGAATTTTATCGGGCCCCGTCAATTTTCTAGCAAGTTGAAATCCATCGCATTTATAAGGAAGCAGATTAAAAATCTTATCTAATTTTTTGAGTTTTTCTGGCTTGTCAGAAAGGTTATGTCGATATTCCGTGAGAATTTCTGCAAATTCCTCTCCTTTTTTGCCTTTGTATTTGCTCGAGTCCGGAGCTTCCTTATGACTTGGATTAACCAAAATATGTTCCAAATGATCGCTACGTTCCAATACAGCATCTAAAAATGCTTTCCAGTAGAGCTCCGGATCTCCTTTCCAAGCCCCTAGTGCAACAGCAGGCACTATAACGACTCCGCTTTCTACAGCAATTAAAGCGGTCTTATAGAGTTCTGTCATGTTCTGCCGATTGATTTCTGAGAAATGATGTGTTGTGCCCTGGGGTCTTAGTCCACATAAATTAACCAGACGGATTCGATCTTGTTGGCCTGGATGTCTTTCAAGGATTTTTCCATCACGATCCGAGAAGACGTGATAAATTTCTGTTTTCACCACCATCGACCCTATTTGATATAAGGTAAGAGACATAAATAGCCTGAACCCCGTAACGCTTTTGAAGCCATATTCCAGAGGTCGGGTAGCTACTTCATTAAGAAAAATCTGACAACGCTTTGTCTTAGTAGGAGATTTGTTTTTCCCTTCTTTGATGCTTTGAAGGGTGGGATTATCTTCCGGCAGTTCTGTGACTTGATCATCTAAAAGAGCTTGTTTCAAGCCCTGGTAAAATACTTTTGGAAGTAGAGCAGAAGTATAAATCTTCTGGCTTTCTACGGTTTCCCAAATCTCTTTGTAACTTATCCTATAAGTGTTATTTCCTAATATCTCACCTAAGTCTTTAATTGGAATGATTTTCTCCCCGGTATTTATTTTAGATTCCACTCCTTTAGCGCAAAACTCAACAAACTCATCCGGGGTGTCTTTTGCTTTTTGGCTGAGAAACTCTCGTATCTTTTGATGCGGCGCGGAAAGGTGTGTAGCTGGTTGTTTAACCCCACTACATTCCAGGGTTCTTGTTGACCCATCCTCTTGAATTATCGTCTCTACCCATTTTTCTTTTATATTTTTGATTTTATTCCATTCCGTAACACTATAAAAACAAAATTCATCTCCTTCGCCTGGTCGGGTAAACGCAAAATCTGTTCCTTTAAGTAAGGTTTCAAAAAATAATGTAGCGGGTCTATGGAAAAGCCCCGTTAATCTAACCTCTTTGTCTTGATATCCATTAGGCAATTGGATTTTGTAGTCTTCAAAGACACTAACATTTTCTAAAAGGGTCGCATCGAAGGGAATCGAGGGCACTTGGGCCGTGCGCCGAAATCCGCCTTCAATCACATCTAAAAGAGCGGGTTTTGTGGGGGTCGTGTTTTCGGATGTTGTTGGAAGTGCTTTATCGGTGACATCTTTTGTTTTTTTTGTCGTTCCTAAGCACTCTTTAATCCAGACGACCATCCGTTTGTCTAAAAAGAAATACCCGACAATGACTAGCCCTAACGCACAAACGCAGAGAGTTTTATTGTTTTGAATAAAACTATTAATTTGCCATTTTACAGATGGTATAGCCATGTTTTCCTCTTTTATTAAGAAACAGTATACAGGAATATCCCTATTTCCAGGGATTCAAAAATCTTTTTTAAAATAAAACCCCCTCTCTTGAGGAGAGGGGGTATTTTCAAATCCCAAAGCAGGGTTTAGGATTTAACGACAACGATCCCCACAGTTTTTCTGAGGGAAGGTTCATTGCCATGTTCATCTTTCCAATGTTTGACAGCTTCAGTTTCTGTGTAATTTTCAACAGAACGGAAACGGATTTGATAGACACCGGGTTTTTGAGGAGCGATAAGGGTGAAGTTACCCTCATTTTCTTTATCGGCTAAGAAGCCAATGCCTACACCCACGGTTGTTTGAGGACCTACGTCCTTGAAACCCAGCAATAGTCGATGGTATTTAATATCTTTGCATCGATCTGTATCGAGCTTGTATTTCAGCGTTCCTTCGATCCTTTCACCGGGTTTTACAACAATAGCCCGCTTATGACCATTCAAGGTCACTCCAAACACCGTTGCAGGTCCTGAGGAGACATAGTCTTTGATGACTCCTTTGAAGTCATGGTTATGAAGATATTGTTGGATGTCTTCCATTTTATCTCCACATTTGTCGACCCCTTTTTTTAGAGCATCAGCAGCTTCATTAATTTTCTCTTTAACGTCCGCTGTTGTTGCCCATGCCAAATTGGAAGACATAACGGATAATACAGTCACCAGAAAGATCATCGATTTCTTAGAGTCTTTGAAAATATTGAGTTTCATAAACACCTCTAATGTTATTGCCTATTTTGGTTTCTAAACCTACGTTGGGGGTAGACCCCCCTTTACGTAGATTTTTTACTTATGCGGACTTTGCAAGCCCCACGCTCTCAGATTTTAAAACTCCCCAGTATTTTATCCTACCGTTTATTTTTGGGGATTTTTGACCTTGCATTCACTTTTTACATCTGGCAAACTAGAGTCTCAAAAATTAAAGTTGAGGAGTTTGTATGTCAGCCATTCCAATCTATAACGGTTTTCTGCATGGATTCAATCTGATTATCCCCCAGGGTAATACAAAATTGAGTAAGGCGATGGAGCTCATAAAAACCGTACTGCCATTGGCAGCTCTTTATCCTAATACGTCAAGAAATCGTTTTATCGGGGAACATGACCATGGTTTTGCAGCAGGTATTATGGAATGGTTGCCGATGACTAATATTGTCCATATGACTATTGTTTCTGTGATGGAGCGCTCTCTTGAGGGAAGAAAATGGGTGCTGGCGCGTAATATTTCTGAGCTTGCTTGTTGTGTTAAAAGTCGTTCCTTGGCTCTTGGAATCCATACTTTATGCAACATTTGGGAACACAAATCCAGTGTACCAACGACCTGGCAGCAGACATTGACAATGGAGGGTGTTGGCCACAGCCTGAAAATGTCTGGTAATCTTTTATATCTAGGTGGGCTAGCCTACTCGCGTCTGGGAAAAAACACTACAACCCTTACCAGTGTTTTATTAGTTGTGCAGGGACTTTATCAGGCCTTCCAATTAAGAAGCCAAGGCTTGAAATTTCTCCAGCAAGAGAGGGGCATTAACTACCAAACAATTCAGTTGGGTCTAGATGTAGGTGTGAAAGCGATCATGACTGTTGTTCGTTTCCATCAGGCGTACCAGGTTTGGAATGAGCGAAGAAAACCACATTGTGAAAAAGTAGTATGAACCTATCTAAACGGGCTTGGTTGGTGATTTCAGGGATTCAGTGGCTAGCAATAGGGGTGATGTTGCTTGTGAAGGGGCTACGCTTTCTCGTGCCCCTGGCTGAACAGTTAGAGGCACCTGCGCCTTTGCTTCAGTGGATGGTCTCCATGGTAGGCTCTCGCGAGCAGGCCGCTCTTTTGATTGTCTCTTTGGCGCTTTTGGTAGGTTTTATCAAGGGGAGAACTGTTTTAGCCAAAGCGGTGAATCGAATCGCGGATAGGATTGAGCTTCAGGAGGGCCCTTTAACTCTGAATCAAGTCTATGACAAGCGGTACTATCTCATTTTGTTAATCATGGTCGGGCTAGGGTTCACCATGAGAGCCTTAAATCTTCCCCATGATATCCATGGAGGAATCGATGTGGCTATTGGCGCTGCACTGATCAATGGCGGCATGCTGTATTTCCGGCGGCTTTATGCTCCCAAAAAGGTCTAATGTTGAGTTATTTTTATTGGGATCCTTCTCCTGAGATGTTTCCCTGGGATTTGCCTTTCCTGGGTAGGCCGATTTTGTGGTACGGGTTTCTTTTTGCGCTGGGGTTTTTATTGGCCTATGGAGTATTACTCCATTTGCTCAAAAAAGAGACGGCGCATCCTCGGAAGGTTGCCGATACGCTTACTTTCTATGTCGTTATAGCTGTTGTCGTGGGCGCTCGTCTTTTTGATGTGGTGTTCTATGAAAACTGGAATGAGATTGCCAGGCATCCTTGGGCTGTTTTTAAAGTGTGGGAAGGAGGGCTTGCTAGCCACGGAGGAGTCGCAGGGGTTTTAGTGGGCCTCGCTTTTTTTCAGTGGCGCCATAAGTTTTGCTCTTTTTTACATTTGCTCGATTTATTGATTCTTCCGGCAAGTCTTGCTGCGTTTTTCATTCGGATAGGGAATTTTATTAACCAAGAAATCTTAGGGAAGCTGACCTCAGTTCCGTGGGCTGTTGTTTTCGGTCATCCTAGTGACAGGAGTTTTCCAGCGCCTCGTCATCCTGTTCAGCTGTACGAAGCGTTTTTTTATTTGGCCGTCTTTATTTCAATGGCCTTACTCCGCAAGCGGTGGAAGAGATGGAAAGAGGGAAGGGCGTGTGGGGTTTTTCTTTTATTGATTTTTGGGTTTCGGTTTTTCGTGGAGTTTTTCAAGGAAGAGCAAAGCGCTCATCTCATGGGATCTGATTTAACAATGGGTCAATGGCTCACCCTTCCCTGTATTGCGCTGGGTCTTGTTTTATTCAAGGCTTTTGCGGTCAAAGGGAAGTAGGGGAAGCTGCTGCCTGCAAATCTCTTCGAGCTGATCGATTTTATCAGGGCCTGAGAGTCTGTTTAAATGCCATTGAAAGAACCGTGAGACCGTCGATTGCGAGGGGGTTGAACGGAGAGTATACCAAATATAGCGCGACAAGATGCGCGTGCGTGCGGCAATTTGGGGGGCCAGGTGTTTGAGGTGGGGATAGCGCCTGAGGTAGGTTTGCAAGATGTCTCGCAAAGGGGCACCTTCTTTATCTTGAAGCAGCTGAAGAAGGGGGCTATCTTCAATCCGCACGAGTCGAAGGGCGAGGGCTCCTTGGATGGTCCAGAGAGTGATTTTATGTTCGATTTCAACCCAGTCTGCAGAAGCTGTTAATGAACGGGCTTTGGTAAGGAACTGAAGGGCAGTCCGTGCAGCCTCAGAAGGAGATTGATCGGGATTATCAATGAGAAGGTAGGAGATTTCTTCCTTTAGGCATAGCTCTTCTGGCAGTTGCTGAAGGGTGCGGAGTGCGTTGCGGACCTGGGTCTGCAGGTCGTTTTGAGAGAGCTGGGGATTTTTTCCCAGGGCTTCTAGCATGCATTTGAGGATGAGTTTATCCCAGGGGTCAAAGTCGTCATGGAGGCTGACTTGTTGGGGTGGGATGAGATGACGCTGGGCGGCCCAGATGAGGGTTGTGATATGTTTCAAGACAGGCCGGATGCCGTCGTAAGTGGCGATACACTCGGTAATTTTTAACGCGAGCTGCTGAGCGAGCAGATAGGGATGAAAAAGAAAGTTTTTTTTGCTACCGAGGAGCTGTTTGAGATTTTCTCGGATGAGAAAACGGATATTGACCTTTCCTTCTTCTGTCAGCGCCTCTTTTTGGTTTTCAAAGACTGCCGCAAAATAGGCGACTTTTTCCCAGATTTTCTTGAGGGCTGCAACGCCTAACCGGTAGTAGGGGAAGCGGCGTTTAAATTCTGGAGAAATTTTTTCAATCAATTTTTCTTGGGTGTGAACCGACCACTTTTTTTCTACTCCTCCAGCCGTGATCTCCTCTTTGACTTTTTGCGCTAAGAAGATGTTAAGGTCGGAATAGGGGTCGTGGAGTTCAGGGGACTCGTCAATGGAAGGTGGGGGAGAAGATTCAGATAGGTGGGTGTAGACAGGATGGGCAATCTTGTTTTCCATTAAAATATCTCTTACCAGCATAGATGTTTAAAGATCAACTTGATCCTGCAGCGGTTTCTTGGTATGATGCGGGCAGACAAAAAATTTATCAGGAGGATGAGATGAATCATGTTATTATCGCTGGACACTTGGGTGCCGATCCTGAGGTCCGTTTTACATCGTCAGGGGAAAAAGTTACGACTTTGCGGGTAGCTGCTCGCTCTCGTCGTTCTGGCAAAGAAGAGACGACCATCTGGTGGAAAGTCACTGTTTGGCGTGAGCAATTCGACAAAATGATGCCCTACTTTAAAAAAGGGAGTCCGATTTTCGTCATGGGAGAGCTCAACAAGCCAGAGATTTTTACAGACCGCGCTGGAAATCCTCAAATCTCCATGAGCCTGACAGCTTATAACATCTCCTTTAGTCCTTTTGGACGCCCTGATAGTGCAGGAGGATCAGATCACAAAGCCGCAGCTCCAGAGGCCTCTCACGCTGCTCACTCAGAGAGTCATCCAGAGTCTGTCGCACAAGGTCAAGGGAAAGGAGTGTCATTTTCCGATGAGGAGGTTCCCTTCTAATGCAGCTGAATCACGCCGCCTCGTTCAATGACAGACCGGTTTCGGATATTTTGATTTTGCCATTTTGGCAAGAGGGAAAAAAAGCAGAGCCTGCTTGTCCTACAAAGGAGTTTCACGCTCTCTATGCACTCCCTGTAGATAAGGCTGACTTTAAGGGAAAAGAGGCAGAGACGCTTGTCCTCTACGGAAAGCAAAAGAAAGAAAGTCGTCTTCTCTTGCTGGGATTAGGAAAAAAAGAGAGCTGCACTGCAGAAACTCTTCGAAAATCCTATGCAGCTGCCTTGAAAGAGTGCCGTCATAAAAAATTGTCACACTTGAGCGTGGCTCTTCCGCAAACCGATTTTCCTGCGGCTTACGCAGTTACGGAGGGTCTGCTTTTGGCTAACTACAGTTTTGATCAGCTGAGGTCAGATAAAGAGGATTCTGCTGTGTTGGTCAGTAAGATCTGTCTGGTTGGGATCGATGCTAAGACTTTGCAAGAGTGTCACCGGGCGAAAGTTGTCGTTACTGGGGTTAATTTTGCCCGTGATCTGATCAACGGCAATGCCGATGATGTTACCCCCCAAATGCTTGCAAAAACAGCTCAAGAACTGGAGAAAGGCTCAAAATCAATCAAGACAACGGTTTTGGACAAAAAAGCATTGGAAAAGCTCGGAATGGGTCTTCTGCTCGCTGTCAATCGCGCTTCGGTGCGAGAGCCTGCTTTGATTCTCATTCAATACCGTGGCAATCCGAGTTCATCGGATCTCACAGCCCTCGTTGGTAAAGGGATCACCTACGATACGGGTGGACTCATCCTCAAGCCAAAAGGGGGGATGGAGACGATGAAAGACGATATGTCAGGTGGAGCTGCTGTGCTCGGAGTCATCAAGACCGCTGCTGCGTTGAAGCTGAAGGTGAACCTGATTGGAGTGATTCCTTCGACAGAAAATTCTATCGGTTCTAATAGTTATAAACCGGGGGATGTCTATGTCAGCTATAGCGGTAAGACCGTTGAAATTTCAGACACAGATGCCGAAGGCCGTCTCGTGCTGGCAGATGCGATCAGTTATGTTCAGACGCATTACAAGCCGAGCCGTTTGATCGATCTTGCTACATTGACGGGCGGTGTTGTGGTCGCATTAGGAGAAGAGGCGACAGGACTTTTTTCTAATGACGACAAGCTCAGCGCAGCTTTAAAAGAGGCTGGCGAGCGGACCTATGAAAGGCTTTGGCGTCTTCCGCTTTTTACAGAGTACCGCGAGGCGCTCAAATCTTCTATTGCAGACATTAAAAATGCTGCTGATAGGAAAGCGTCTCCCATCACAGGTGCGATCTTTATCCAAGAGTTTGTGCATAAAAAAACCGCTTGGGCTCATCTTGACATTGCTGGGACAGCCTATCGCTCTCCCCGCCATTACCACACGACAGAGGCGACAGGCGTTGGCGTACGCCTCCTGATCGATTACCTAGTTCACTGTGAAAAAGCGATTTAAGGTCTCTTCTCAGGAAAAGGGCCAGCGTCTGCTGGCCTTTTTAAGAACTCACTTGGCCGGAGGAGCACTTTCCGTTAAAGCGCTCAAGAGGTGCGTTGAGCAGAAACGGTGTACTATTAATGGCCGTGTGGAGACGTTTTCAACGCATATTTTAGCGGCAGGCGACACCATCGAGATTGATGTCGGTGGGGATCAACTTAAGCAGTTCGAGCCACTTCTTCTGTGGGAAGATGAGGCGTTAGCAGCTTACGATAAACCGGCAGGAGTCGTTAGTGAAAAGGGGAACTTTCCAGGTGAGCTTGTACACCGCCTGGATAAAGAGACTTCGGGAGTGATCTTAGTTGCCAAAAGCAGTCTCGTTTTGGAGAAAATGATCGAGCTCTTCCGAAAAAAACAGGTCCATAAAGAATACCTGGCCATCGTCGATGGACTCGTTCACGAAAAGAAAAAAACCATCACCTCTAAACTAGCTCCTCGCCACCGCTACCAAGGCCAGGTGATTTATGCATCGGCACCTCAAGGACAAGAGGCCATCACGTCATGGGAGCTCCTCGGCTCTGGAGATAAAGCCTCGCTTTTGCTGTGCCTTCCCGTGACAGGAAGGACTCATCAACTGCGGGTTCATCTCAAAGAGGCGGGTCATCCGATTTTAGGCGATTATCAATATGCCAAACGTTTTTATTGTCCTGTCGAAGTGCGTCGCCACATGCTCCACGCTTATCGGATTGCTTTTCCTCATCCGCTCGGCACTGGAGATGTTGACATCACTGCGCCTGTGCCGCCAGATTTTATCGCTGTCTTAGAAAGTGTGGGGATTTCTAATGAAATTCTTAATCGTTAAGACGTCTTCCATTGGCGATATTATTCAGACTTTCCCTGTCATCGCATACCTGAAGAAGCGGTATCCAACTGCCCAGATTGATTGGGTGGTTGAAGATGAATATCTAGGAGTTGTCCAGGCTCATCCCGATGTCTTTCAAGTCATCACGTTTCACTCGCGCCATTGGCGCAAAAATGGCTCTTCTGCTTTCCGAGAAATCCCTCGCTTTATCAGAAGGATTAAACGGGAAAGGTATGATGTGGTCTTCGATCTTCAAGGAAATACAAAATCGGCGTTCATTACGCTACTTGCCAAAGCTCTTGAAAAAGTCGGATTCAGTTGGAAATCCGTCTCTGAATTTCCGAGTTTTTTTGCGACTAACCGTCATATCGAAATCGACCCCCAGCTCCAGATTCAGCAGAGATATTTGCAAGTGGTTCAAAGTTTTTTTAGTGATTTAGAGCCGTTTATTCCACCCGAGGTTATTCTCAAACTTTCAGAGGAAGACAAAAATCGTCTGGCCTCTCTCAGAGTGACTCACCGTCCGTGTATCATGATCGCTTCAGGATCTCGCTGGTCCAACAAACAGCTTTCTCAAAAAACCCTTGAAGACATGATCCTTACGCTCGTTCAACAACAAAATCCTTACTTTTATTTCATCAGTGGAAGTGCTGAGGAAACCATTGTAGCTCAAAAGCTACAAGCTCTTGTCCCTCATCATAGCCAGGTGGTGACAGCTCTTTCCTTTCCTCTTTGGCAAGCGCTCATGAGAGAGATGGATCTTGTGATTGCTGCCGATTCAGCAGCTCTTGCGCTCTGTGGAACGACAAGTACCCCATCACTGAGCTTTTTTGGACCTTCACTAGCGCGTGTCTATCAACCCCTTGGCAAACAGCATAGGGGATGGCAAGGGAGCTGTCCTTACGGGCTTAGTTTTGATACAAGATGCCCCCGACTCAGAACCTGTAAGACAGGTGCCTGCCTAAAGCAAGCCAACGCTCAAGAAATTCTTAGAGAGCGCTCCTCAATTAAATTTTAGTTGATCTTTTGGCAGAAAATGTATTTTTCTTATGGACCTGATTTAACTGAGGAGCACTCTCTCAACAGATGGCTCAAGGTAAGCTTGGTCTCTTTGAAGATCTCTTCATCATCAGTGAGGGGCTCAATCTCTTCCCAAGTAAACCACCGTACACCAGGGAGCAAAGATCCTCTGAGAGGCTTAGCTAGAAAGATCATGTCGATGTGTTGATGAGCGGGCCTATCTCCATGGGCAGGGATGTTTTCCAAAAGACAAAGGTAGGGTCTTTCAATGCTGGAGGCGTTCCAAAAATCGACCCAAATGTTTTCTTGCCGGATCAGCTCGATTTCAAGACCGGTCTCTTCCAGGGCTTCTCGCCTAGCGCACTCGGGAGGCGTTTCGCCTGCCTCGACGTGTCCGCCAGGAGGCAGCCACTTTTTGAGTTTGGGATGCTTTAAAAGCAGGACTTTTCTTTGGTCCAGTATATACGCTGTAGCTGTAAGTTCTCTTTCTAAAAACACGGGTTTCTACCTTTTTCAAATGAGTATGCGTTTTTTTATTTTCAGGAGCAAGAGTCGAGATGGATCTTTTGAAACGGTCCACCAACTCATTCAACGCAGCTACAAATTTAACCCAAGTTTTTTGGATTCTGCTGAAGAGGCTAACGGATGTATCTTTGAGGGGCTCAAGAGGAGTCACAGTGGGAAGCGAGGCTTTAAACTCATCCTCACTGATCTCCTCGATCACCGCTGGGCCCGACGCTTCATTGAGAATGCGCAGGATTAAAGGGAGATTGCGACTGACTTCATTCAGTACCAAAGGCAACGCCGTTTTTGAGGTGGGCTTCAACAGGTCGGTGACCGGGTGAGACAAAGGAGCGAAAGTTAGGTTAATGAGGTTGGAATAGAATTTCTCATTTTCAGCGGGTTGCAGAGGAAGATTTTTTCTTTCATAAGTCATCCCTTTTCTAGTCATCAGGACATTCAGAATGATAAAGCCGCGCAGACAAACCTCAAGCGTTGTTTCATCGTGGTCTTTGCTCAAAAGAGGGGATACAAAAAGATCAATTTTGTTCTCTTTCAAGCCTGTGATAATTTTTTGAATGTTCGGTTTAAGGCGCTTTGCAATCGCACTTTTTGTCGTGTAAGCGAACAACCTTTCAAATGTGCTCATCGTGAAACTTTCAAAGATTTTTTTATAAATCAACTTATTTAAGGCTTTTTTCTTGATCTCTTTAGTGTCTGTAGAAGCAGCGGCAAGCTCTTTGATCCCTTTTTGAATTGCTGGATCATCAAAGATCTCTGTAAATCGGTTGACACTGCGTACAAAGGTGTTCACCAAGAGGTTAGATTGGAGGAGGGGCTTTGCAATAAGCTGATGAGAAAGGGCTTGAAATAGAGGAGCTTCAACGATAGATTGGAGCGCAAGAGGGTCTCCGTAGATGTTAGTGATCGCAATGTGCGCAATAGCTTGAACGAGCGCAAGAGGACTTCCATACATGTTATTGATCGCAATGTGCGTGATCGTTGCCGGACTGATCAATCCCTGTGAGGTCTCCGATGATCTGATAACGGTGAGCTCCGGGACAAGGGGAGGGTTTTTTGCGATGAGGTCATCTTTACCAGGATCCTTCAGAACACTCTCTATGAATCTTGGCACGCCTTCACCGAAAGTCAAGGCACAGAGGATAGCCCCCTCAAAAAAACAATGAAGCCGTTGAGGTAGGGTGTAAGGCAAGGGTGCCCATGCCAGCTGATGGAGATTTAAATAAAATTTTTCGAGTTCATCCTCTGTTAACTGAGGACTTGCAGGATCCTTTAGCGCCAGGTTCGCTTTTTTCACGATCAATGCCTGGAAGCCCTGCCCAAACACTTCAATCATAGCCTGATTTTGAGCTTTGTTAGAAATGGGTTTTCCTAAGAGGATCTCTTCCTGTTTTTCGACTTCGGTAAGAGCCTCTTGGATCATCGACTGAGCGCAGGGAGGTAAAGAGAGATTATCTGGCACTTTGTCCATCATTTTAGAGTATAAATGCACGTTGAGCTCATGTTTTTTGAGGGTCACATGGAGGAGAGCCAGGAGATGTTGGATCATTTGACAGGTTTCAAGCGAAGAGGAGGTCGCTTTGTAAATGTCGAGAATCAGACGGTTGCAGCTATTTCCTGGTAAGAGTTGATGGAGCTCTTTTTTTTGAGCGACAAGATCGGTAAATTTCTTTTTAAATTTAGCATCTGTCGTGAGGAGATCGTGGTATTGCTGTAAATCCTTCACTGTTTGGGAAACGTTTTCAGCAGGTAAAGAATCAGATAATTGTTTTAGCACAGCTTGAAGCTGGGGCTTCTTAGCCAATTCGGCTTTCGATTGTTCATGAACCTTCACAGCATCGGATAATTTCTTTATCCCTGCTTGAATATACTCGTCTTGAATGAGTGTGGCATATTCATTGACAGATCTCACGATCAGGTTGACAACCCGGTCTTCAGTCACGCCTTTGGCGATCAGCTGTGCAATGAGGTCTTTCAAAGCAGCTGCAATGGGTAATTCGGTCATGAGCTCATGGGCGAGTGCAGCTGAATTTCCGTATAGCGTGTTAATCACCGTCTTGATGAGCAAGTTGGGGTCGAGGTTTTTATAATTCGAAGGAATCGGTTTAAAGTAGATGAACCTATAAAGGGCTTTTGAAGCGGGTATTGCGAAATAGCCTAAATGGCCACCGACCTGCCCTCGGAAGAATGAGAAAATCCCATCTGCAACTTTTGCAGGCAGGGTCAAACACGAATCTAAAGGCGCAGGAAGCATGTATCCTGCACCGGTGGCTAGTGTGGTGATAGAAGTAGCCATAGGTAAGCCTTCTAGCATTTGAACGGCATTTTGCCCTACGGTAAAACGCACATTCCTGCTGATATAGTTGTCATACCAGGGGCTTTTGTGATCTGTGGGATCTTTACCCTCCATCCAGAGTGCGACAAAACCTCCTGAACAGGTTCCTAAGATGGCGATCAGCGGTTGTAGGACCCCTGAACTGAGTGCCGCTCCATCACCTGAGAGATAGCTGTAAGCTAATAGGAGGGCGGTTACCGTTGCCGCGGTTAATCCCGCAATCTGTCCTTTAATTTCAGCAGACATCTCAGTAACAGCTTCATCAAACTCCCCTGCGCGGGAAGCGTTAGATGAGGGAGGTGGGTTCCCAAAAAATTTGTGAGCTACCTGCCCAGCTCCAAGAACTATTCTGGCGGCAATAGCTCCCTGAGGAAAATAAGTTCCTAGCTGAAACCCAACCGTTTGAGCAAAAAAGCCTTTCGCGAACTCCTTAACTTCTGTTTGAGCTGCCTGAACGACGGTCCCTTTTTGGAATTGCGAAACATTGGGGAACGCTTTTGCAAACTGCTCTTTACAGGCTTCTTTAAAACGTGTAGGAACCACATAGTGCAAAATATTTGTGAAGAGTGAACTTATCATATATTACTGCCTTATTAGTATTATTACTATTAATTATAGTAAAAAGTTAAGTATATGTAAATAAATCCATCGATTAAAATTAATATTACTATATTTTTGCTGCTATAAATGCATATTAATTTTTTTAGTTTATATCAGGAGTTTGGCAGAAAATCACGGGAATTCGTTGTAAGCAACTGAAGGTTAGATGGTTAAGCTCGTTTTAGATAGCCCCGGAGAATGAATTGAAAAATAAGAGGGTAGTGGTACTCCTGGTTAAGGAACTTTAGGATTTCGGCGCTGTTAGCTTTGGCAATCGTGATGAGGAAAGCATTAGTCGTTGGATTTGCCAGTAGGGGGCTCAATAATCGTAAGATGAGAGAAGGCTGTAACTGAATCTCCGGGGGTTTTTGTTCGGTGACCCATTTTGATAGAGTTAAAAATTCGGTCTGAACTTGGTCTTTTAGAGTGTTGATTTGTTGAGTTAATTTTTCTTGCTCTTTTTTAAAATACTCTTTGATAGAAGAGTCGATGCATTTTTTGATGTAGGATACCGTAGCTTCATTGTGGAGTTGATCTTTCGACTTTATCAACAAATTCATGTACTTTTTAATATTATCATTGACTGGTAATTCTTGGATTGATTTTTTGTTGTAGGGCATCTTAGATGAATCTGGGCTCAGATTCTTTTTAATGTTTTCGTGCTCCTTTAAAATAGCCTCATTTTTTGACATTGCGTGGGTGGTAGCGCTGAGCGTGTTAATAGCAAGATCGAAAGCTTTGGATTTTAAGATAAATTCCTTATTAAAATCGTAAATTAGATCTATGATATCGCGGCTGAGCACTGTTTCTAAATGAGCCGTTCTATTTTCTCTCCAAGAGACCAGGTTCAGCCAGTTACTCAGGATCTCGGCAACAGGAAGATTTTTAACGTCCATTTTAGCGAGCTTCTTTTTAGACGTTTCAAAATAGCTTGTGACGATTCTTTGTAGGCTCTCTTTGGGATTGTGCAGGTCATCAAGAGCTTTTCCGATTTTTTTACGAAGGAAAGTTTCAAGTTCATTTAGCATGGCGCGTTCGACTTGACCAGGATCTCCCGGGGGCTTGGCTGGAGTAGGGTTAAATCCTATCTCATTGATTTTTTTTAAGGTGTTTAGCCAACCATTTTGTAATAGCTTGGGGTTTGTAATGGTTTCTAAAAGGGGGGTTACTTGACCTAGAATAAAAGGTTTTGCTAATGAGAGAATTTCTTGTAGGACATCACCTTTAAGTTTAGCAAGAAAAGATTCTTGCCCTTTAAAAACTGCAGTGGCATTGCCACAGTCGGTGTGCAGGGCAACCACTTGCCGGGTGAGTTCTAAGACATTAAAAATTTTGTCTTCGACTTTTTTGGGAATGTCATTGATGGATTCATCATCCGTAAGAGGGGCAGTTTTTGATGAAGCCGACTCTTTATTTATTTTCTCTAAATTTTCGCGTAAAAAGCTGTTAATCCAATGGATATAATTTGTGTTTTTTTCAGAAGAACTAAACAGCGAATGAAAAACTTTTTTCAGAGAATTTTTTATAAAAAAATGAAGAGTTCTATCTACAACCCACTGGGTCAAAGAAGTCAGGTAACTGAGATTATGAAAAAATCTCGACCAGCCCGACCACCAGAGTTTGTTAAAGTGGAGGGGCTCTTGTTGGGCTTTTTCTTGAAAGTGTTGACTGGCCTCTACAGCCCAGTTGAAACGAGGAGTGTATTTGAGGATATTATTAATAAGTTTGTCGGTGAGTCGTGGGAGAGAAATATCTAACTTGTCATTTTTCTGCAGTTTGGATACAGCTTCTTCAATATCTGCCAGGGTTTGATGTGTAACAATTTTTTCTTCGGGAGAGCCTCCGATGAGTTGGAAAGTTGGCGGTGTGTTTTCTTGAGATCCAAGATGGTCAGCGTAGATTTTTATAAGTGTGGTTAAATAGTCTCCAAGGGGATCAATCAAGGCTTGAACGAGGATTTCGAGTTGTTGAGTAGGGGGGAGATCGATCCAATGTTTGATGTCTTTTGTGAAATTCGTGATGAACTGGTCAACATAGTAAGATAGCGTGGGCTCCAAAATTCTGCAGGAAAGTTTGACGATTTGTTTTCTGAGCCAAGAGATATCAGCTTCTTCAATTTGGCGGTCGAGTGCATTTTTAAACGATTCATGGGGAGTGCTGATGTGACGAATAATCCAATCGCCCTCTTTATCTTTTGGAGAGATTTTGCCAAGATAACAGACCATATATCCAAGGGCCGCCCGAGAGATATTCGTCTTTAAAAGTGAGATTTGGTGCGCTGTTTCATAAAATAGATCGATAACAGGGGCTTCTTGTAGGGGAGGGGCTTCTTTGCTTTCAAAGAGGGTCCGATAATACTCAGTTTTGGATTTTGATTCCGAAGGATGAAATTGAGCGCTCATACCCACAAACCAGCGATTGATTTTTGGGATGAGGACTTCAGCGGCTTTTTCTAAAAGTCCCGTTTGAAGATCATGTTCTTGTTTGAGAAGACTATAGACAGATTTGATAAGCGTTCTGTTATGTGGTATGTTGAGTTTTTCGTCTTTATTTTCAAGAACTTGACACAGTTGATGAGTTAATGCTTTGGTTTCTAATGTCGATACGTCAGCAAACTCGCGTAAAGTCTCGGATAAATCTTTTCGCTCGTTTAACGTGGGCTCTTGATAGTTTTTGGTCTTTATTTCTTCACGCACATGACGAATGGTACGATAGACAGCGTCTAATTTCTTGAATTTTTCTCTAGCCGCAGTTTCTTCTTTAAGAATCTGACTTATAGATATGATTTGATTTTTGTTTAGCTTTTCTTCTTTGTCGAGAAGATTGCAAAATTCAAGGACTGAAAGTTTATTTAAATCCTTTGATAAGTTGGGTGCTAACTCACGCAAATCTTTGGACATTTGCTGACGAATAGGAGAAGCGAGTTCTAGTTCAGAGCTTGTGAGCAATTGAGTAATAGCTTGATAGGCTGTATCCAATGCGGGGTCGGATAACAGAAAAGCTCTGGGGCCGGGCTCGTAGGCATCCATCCCGGTTAATCCTAAGCTGCTATTCATCAGATCGAAAAAAATTCGGCTTACAATGGCGATAGCACCTGCCTTATCACTATATTCTTTTTCGATAAAGCGGACAGATGATCCCAGCAGAGGTCTGGCAATTTCATCTGTTAGCGAAGCATTGTTATCTGAAAGGAGTTTGATAAATTTTTGTAAATCCTGATTTTCTTTTGCCTCTTTTGAAGCCTCAGGTGTAGCGAGATAAGCTAGTAGTACTTTAGAGATTTCATCACGTAGTTGATTACTGGGAAGTTTGCCTTCATACAAAATATTAGTTAATTTGTGGATCTTGCGATCGGCCAGAGTTAACGCGAGGTGGGGGGAGGGAAAGACGACTTTTTGTAAGAAAGTCTTCATGGTAAGTGCCTTCATCAGTTCCATAGGGGACAGCTGTCTGAGTTGCCCTATCCAGTTCTTAGTCGTTGTCATCAAACCACTGTTAGAGGAACTTGAGCTGTTTGCTGAATCCGTCACTTATCTTTCCAGTGCCAAGTCGGTTGTGACTGGCACATCCATTATAATCATAGCTCGATTTTTTAATATAGTTTTTCGGATAGACGCATATTCTCTCCGATGATATGTTTGGAACGTTATGAAAAAACGGCTGCTAGTTTTAAGTTCTTTGCTGACGGTTTTGGTCAGTGCGGCAGAAGACGATTGGGTCTTGAATAACGCCTTTGCCATTTGGGGAGATGTCGCTTTCATTCGGAGAGCAGAAGGGCATGAGCAGCATATCTTTTTTGAAGGACAAGGAGCTCAGGCCCAGAGTGCTTGCAATTTGAGAACCTTGATCAGCCACTTTAACTATGAACCGGGATTTCGAGTCGGAATGGCGTATATGACACGTCATACTTTTTTGGAGGCCACTTATCTGTGGGTTGCAGATTGGGATAGCTCCTGTCATCGCAGAGATCCCAGACGGATTAATTTTTCAGAAAACACCCAAAATGTGGCAGGAGATTATGCGAATGCTGATCGAGGGTCCACCCATTACAATTCGCAGTTTAGAAATGGGGAAATTAATTACTTTTTTTATGTCACTCCCCGGCGGGGAAATTATTTTTCAGCAGCATGGCTTGTAGGACTGCGGTATATGGATTTTCCAGAGCATCTCGATATTGCCTTTGTTAAAGGCGCAAATAGGAGCACCTATGAAATCGATACTGAGAATCATATTCCAGCGGCCCAAGTGGGGGCAACCCTTGGTTGGAATCCTACTCGTACGCTCAGCTGGGATTTATTAGCGAAGGTAGGATTGGGATTTAATTGGTGCAAGCAACATACCTTTATGGGAAATCAAAATAACACGGTTACCCTACGCAATTACACAAGGTCGGAGTTTTCAACACCTTTGGTTGTGGCAGGAGGGCTGACTTTGACCTATCAGCCTTGGAAATTTTTTAATCTCCATATGTCTTATGAACTGATCTATCTCAATGGAGTCGCAACGGCTCCGGTCCAAATTAACAAAAGCAGAAACCCTTCTCATGAGATCAAATCAGATGGCTACGCTCTTTTCCATGGATGGCTTGGGGGAGTGACTTTTAGCTTTTAAGAAAAAAAACTGGAGATGACCTGTAACATAGAGCGGCGCTCTTAAGGCTGCTACCTTCCGGTCCTGACCTGGTTCGAACAGCCCTATTCCACAGGGTCCCCAGCAAAGAGCATTATATTGAACTATCCGATAAAGCTCAATTTAAAGTTTTTACTTTTTCCAGCTGGGTCTGAGGGAAGAAAGCCTCTAGGATTTGAGGGGCTTTTTCTCCTTTTTCAGCCAGGGCTTTTGCACTGTATAGGCAGAGGCCGACTCCAGGGCCTTCGCCATAACCTGTGAAGATGAGCTCATCGCCCTCTGTCTGCACGGTGAAATCATTACTGCGGAGCTTGTTAGAACCGACGATTTTTTGGAAGGTGACAAAATCGAAGTCTTTGACTTGGGCCTCTCCTGTCACTTTCACCGCATAGACTTTCTCTGCTTGGGCAGTCACGTAGAGATCAATTCCTGTCACACGGGGAAGATCTGTCGCATGAGCAAGAAGAGATTTGGGAAGAGAACAGGTCCATTTGTTTTGGGTTCTATCTTTGGCTGCGATGGGAGCGTTTACACCAGGAGGTGTTGCTAGGGATTTACGGAAAACAGCAGCGAAATCCACTGTTTTTCCAGCACTGTTTTGTGTCCATGTGGCCGCAAAAGGAGCTCCTTGATAGGTCAAGATTGCTTGCCGAGTCGATTCAACGGCGCGGGCGATGTGTTGCTTAGCAAGAAAAGTCGCCCCTTGGTAGCCGACATCATGGGCTGTCACATGCCAAAATGCCTGTTTTTGCCTTTGGCTTAAAAAATAGGCATGGGTACGCGCTACAATTGCAATCGCATTCAACATCTCGTCATGAAGGGGTTGTGGGAAAGCAACAGAGAGAGTCGATTTAAGGTAAGTTTCAACATCGACTTCATTGATCACATTGAACTTTTCATTGTTCATATAAATCTCAACACACCCTCTATATTGGATGCCGTTGACCAAAATTGAGCTTTGAGAATCCCCCGGAACAAAGCGGAGCTGGTGGGAGGGATAGCGATCATCCCATTTAATGCAGGGAGGGCCATCGACACCGTACTGGTCGATTGTGACCGTGTGTTTTTTACTAAATTTACTTGAAGAGATGAGGGTTCCATTGAACGGGTCATACACTTCATGGCGCCCTTTTACTTCGAGAGTCAGATTTGGAACCTGGCGCTCTAAAAGTACTTTGACGGTAGCTGGTTTTAATTTTTGCGACGAGTCGGTGGATTGAGGAGTTGCTGATGCGGTCAGTGCGATCAAAACAAAGCTCCCAAGAGTTATTAATTTAGTGATGCTTTTCATAAAAATCTCCTTGAAAAAGTTGATGAGGAGGCGATTTGCCTAAATGGGTGTATGCCAGCGGGGTTGCCATGCGCCCGCGGTGAGTGCGTTTTAAAAATCCTTGCATAATGAGGTAGGGTTCATAGACCTCAGCGACGGTCTCTTGCTCTTCAGCAATTGCCACAGCGATGGTGTTGATGCCAACGGGACCTCCCTGATAATGGTCGATGATCACCGTGAGAATTTTTTTGTCTGTTTCATCGAGGCCGCGATGGTCGATGGCCAGCATTTCAAGAGCATCGCGAGCCGTCTGGCGGTCGACAACGGCAACTTGTCTGGTTTGAGCAAAGTCTCTGACCCAGCGGAGTAGATTATTAGCGATGCGGGGAGTCCCGCGGGATCTAAGAGCAATTTCAGAGGCGGCTTCATGATGGATACGGACCCCTAAGAGCTGAGCTGAGCGGAGGATGATTTTTTCTAGCACAACGGGCTCATAATAATCGAGCCTTGTTGTGAAACCAAAGCGAGAACGAAGCGGGCTGCTGAGAAGTCCAATCCGCGTAGTAGCTCCGACCAGTGTGAATCTGCAAAGATCGACTTTAACAGATCTAGCAGAAGGTCCACTATCGATGAGCAGATCCAATGAAAAGTCTTCCATCGCGGGATAAAGGTATTCTTCAATGGTTTTAGAGAGACGATGGATTTCATCGATGAAGAGAACATCGCCCTCTTTAAGATTTGTGAGAAGGCCTGCTAAGTCACCGGCTTTGGAAATGACCGGTCCAGATGTGACAGTAAGATGGCTCCCCATGGTTTTAGAAATCACATGAGCCAGTGTCGTTTTTCCAACGCCTGGAGGTCCATGAAAGAGGCAATGTCCGATGGGCTCACCGCGCTGCTTAGCAGCTTGCATGAGAATATCGAGCCGTTCACGGACCGCTTCTTGTCCTACGAACTCGTCCAGAGATTGAGGACGGAGCGTCGTCTCGAGTTTCTCATCGGGCTTTTCCCAAGAGGATTGAATAAATTTGTCTTCAGATATATCTGCCACGGTAATGAAAACTGTAGCAAAAAACGAATTCTCCAGCTATATCTTTTAGAAAAGGAAGAAACCAGTGTCAATAAAATCTGATCGATGGATTCGTGAGATGGCTCAAAAACACGGCATGATCGAGCCGTTTGCTGATAGACAGGTGCGTTACTCTGAAGGGGAGAAAGTCATCAGCTATGGACTTTCGAGTTACGGCTATGATTTAAGAGTTGCAGAAGAGTTTAAGATCTTTACGAACATTAACAACTCACTCATCGATCCCAAAAATTTCAGCGATGACGCTTTTGTTCACGTCGAAGGTAAATATTGTATCGTTCCTCCTAACTCATTTGCGCTGGCTCGTAGTGTGGAGTATTTTCGCATCCCGCGAGATGTCTTAACGATTTGTTTGGGTAAGTCGACCTATGCGCGGTGTGGCATTATTGTTAATGTCACCCCTTTTGAGCCAGAGTGGCATGGCCACGTGACTCTCGAGATCTCTAATACAACCCCCTTGCCCGCTAAAGTCTATGCGAATGAGGGCCTTGCCCAGGTTCTTTTTTACCAAGCGGCTGAAGTCTGCGAGGTCTCTTATGCAGACCGGGCTGGCAAGTACATGGGCCAAACCCACATCACTTTACCCAGGGCTTAGCTTCTGACAAATAATTATTTATTCTTGCGCGGTAGCCTCTTGCGCGCAACAAAAAAGTGTTATTGTTGCGCGAATGGGGCTATCGCGCAAGAAAAACCCCTAAATGTTGCGCGATTCGCGGCTATTGCGCAACAATAACACCTTTTTCTTGCGCGATAAGCCCAATCGCGCAATAAAAAAGTGCATTTCGACCACGGAGATCACAAAGCGCAGAGAGAGAAGATGTTAAGAAAAACAAGCTTTTTTAGTCATTTTCTGAGTTTTGCCTCTGGGATAATTTATTAATAATAAGCAAGTTAAATATTGAAATGGAAAAATAACAACTTTTTAGGTATAATATACGTAATTGATTAGGAGTAACATGCTTTTTTATCTAAAAAGAATTTTAGCCCGATTTTTCGACTACGGACTCTTCTATTTTTGTTCTATCTTACTCTCCCTCATGGCTCCCGTAGAAATTGAAGATAAATTTTACTTCTTTTTCGCTCTAGCGGTACCTTTGTGCTGGGCTCCTTTAGAAGCTCTTTTTTTGAAAAAAACGGGGACTACACCAGGCAAAAAACTTTTTGGACTCTCTTTGCCAAACCTGTCATGGAAAGAGTGCTTTAAACAGGCCTTTTTCTTTAGATCCCGTAAAAAAGCTACAGAGCGTCCGATTTCTTTATGGCGCTACGTGATCGCACTGATCTTTACCTGTGGTGCCGCAAGCGCCCTATTTACCGGTAGCGACATTTTGCAGGTGGCAATTCACTATGAACAGCATGTGACGGGCAGTAACTGGGTGCAATATGTTTCCGATGATGGCCGGTTTGCGGTTCAGTTTCCTAAAAAACCCCAAGTCGAATCTAAAACCTACGACTCGCCCTCAGGCGAGGCTTTGAGCCTGAATGAGTACAAAGCTGAAAAAGAGGCGTCATTTTCTGTCAGTTATCTTGATGTGCCCAAAAAGTGGAGGATTTTCAGCGCTCCAACGCTTCTAAAAGGAGCGATGAATGTGGTGCTCGAACATATGCCAGGGACAGAGCTTCTTGAGAAAAAGCTCGTCAAACATAAAAATTACCCCGCGATGGATTTTAGATTGAAAGAAGGGGAAAATGAGATCGAGGGACGTCTGATTCTCGTAGGCAATACTCTTTACCGGTTAATGGTGGTCTACTATCCAGATACCCCTCGTGATCAGCAGCACAATACGTTCGTTCACTCTTTTGAATTAAAGGATCTGATCGCTTCTACATAAGAGTATCCACGGGCAACCGATTCCTCAACGGGGGAAGAAGAGAGCTCTTTAATCCAGTAGACTAAAGAGATGGGCTCTAAGCGCCACGTATACTTGCACAGAAGATTTTGATGCTGGACATAGCCTCTTTTTTTCCAAAGAGAGTCAAGTGAAATGTAGGCGCTGGATTGTTCCTGAGTGGTTTTGGGAGAAACAAGCTCTGTTAGGCAAACTTTTTTAAAACGTTTAAGGTGCTGCACGTGAGTTTCTCGAATGTCAAAGAAGTGGTGAGCAATGCCACGGCCTCGATAGGAAGGCAGTAGTACACAAATCCCAAAAAGATAATAGTCAGCAAGGTTTTCTCCTTGATCGAAAAGCGGCTTCTTCAGGAGAGGTCGTTCATTTTCTAAAGGCAGTCCCATGGCGACTCCAATCACCTGAGTTCCATCAAAAACTAAAACAGCGATAGCGTCTTTGATTTGGCTGAGCCGCTGGAGGTAGAATGTATCTTCTTCAACACTGCCACTGCGTAAATAAGGCAGATCTCTGAGAACTTCACTGCGGACTTGGACAATACTGGGGATATAAGTGCGAATCCCTGCGCCGATCAATGAGCGAATTTTTATGTCAGAAGGCACAGGTAGGGCTCCTCAAAAATGTTCCATTAGTCTAATCTCAAGATCCAACCTTAACTGGGAGTCTAAAAATGGCCAAGCTTTATTTTCGACATGGAACAATGGGAAGTGCAAAAACTTTGAACTTGCTCGCCGTTGCTCATAATTACCGTCAGCAGGGCAAGCAGGTGCTTTTGCTGAAGCCTGATTTTGATACACGTTTTGGAAAAGAGCACATCAAATCCCGTGCAGGGCTTCAAATGGAGGCCGATGTTTTGGTAGGCTTTGGGACAGATTTAACACAGCTTAACTTTGAAGGGGTCAGCTGCATTCTCGTGGATGAAGCGCAATTTTTCACCATGGAGCATATCGAACAACTTCGCAATATTTCACTGGATCGAGAAATTCCGGTGATCTGCTATGGCCTTAGAACCGATTTTAGAACTAAGCTTTTCCCTGGCTCTCTTAGGCTGATGGAGCTGGCCGATTCCATCGAAGAGATCAAATCCACCTGTTTTTACTGTAGCCGCAAGTCCATCATGAACCTTAAGCATGTAGATGGAAAGGCAAGCATCGACGGCCCTACGGTTCAGCTCGGAGGAGAAGAAAAGTACCTTCCCGTTTGCTACCGGTGCTACCGCCAGCAATTGGAAGAGACGAGTCATACAAGATCAGAGGCGACCCTTTCTCAGTAGCTATTGCTTTGAGACGTCTTTTGTGCTAGAATGAACTTAAGAGGATAAGGATGTTATGGAATGGGTTCAATTTGTAATATTTTTTATAGGAGTTTTTGGTTTATTTATTTGGAACCGGGCTGAAGCTCGTGCAGATAACCGTCATATGGACAATAAACTAGAGGCTCAAAGAAATCTCATCTTAGCTGTTCATAGTGAAACGGCGGCTCTGATCAAAGATCTTAATGAAAAATGGATGCTAGAGACCAAAGACTTCCATGGAAGGCTAGTTGCAATTGAAGAACGCAAGAGTCCTAAATCAATCAAATAAGATCAGAGGCGACCCTTTCTCGGTAGTCCCGCATCAGTTCGACCATGAAGTGAAGGTTGTGAATAGAAGTCAAAGTGAGGGCGGTCATTTCCCGTGCTTTGAACAGGTGGTTGAGATAGGCCACCGTAAAATGGCGGCAGGTGTGGCAAAGGCAGTCTCTTTCAATCGGCTCTAAACGTTTCGCTTGCTGGCCTTGAGTGAGATTAAGAGGGCCGTTTTTAGTGAGCGCCATTCCGTGCCGCGCAGCCCTTGTCGGATAAGAACTGTCAAAGGTATCAATTCCCAAGGGAATGCAGGCTGTAATCGACTCCAAATCTCCAATTCCTAGTAAATGGTTCGGTTTTTCGGGGGGTAAAAGGGGCATCATGTCGGTCAACATTCCGATCATCTCGGGTTTGTTTTTCCCAAGACTTCCCCCAATAGCAAATCCATCAAAGGGCAGATGTCCCAAAAAGTCGCAGCTGATTTTGCGTAGGCCCTCATCGATCCCTCCATGGATCACTGCGTACATCGCTTGGTCTTGCGGGTTTTTGAGATGGGCCTCCAGAGATCTTTTTTCCCAGCGGTGTGTTCTTTCTAGCGACTGAACAAGCGCCTCTTTCTCGATATGGTAAGGCGGCAGCTCATCAAAGGGGATGATGATATCGGCCCCTAGGTTCTTCTGCGCCTCAATCGAGCTTTCCGGCGTCAAAAGGATTTTTTTCCCATCGCGGTACGACCGGAAAAGAACACCCTCTTCCGAGATTTTCAGGACTGATCCATCGGTTTTTTTAGTCCCCTTACTCTTCAGCTCGTTGGCGACAGAGCCATAAGCCAGACTAAAGACCTGAAACCCCCCTGAATCGGTAATCACCGGTAGAGTCCGGTTCATAAACTTATGAAGGCCTCCTGCATCACGGATCGTTTCGGTTCCAGGTTGTAACATCAGGTGATAGGTGTTGCAAAACATCAGTTGCAGCCCGATCTCATGGACTGTCTGATTATCGATCGCTTTTAACGTCCCGTTTGTTCCCACCGCTACAAAATTCGGGGTGTCGATCACGCCATGGGGAGTATAAATTCTTCCCACACGGGCTCTGGATTTCGAAGAGGTGTGAAGAATTTCAAATTTCATGGCCTGACAGGGATAATCGTGGATTAAAAAAATAAGCTCCTATCGTAGTGATTAGGATCGCAGCACACTTGATTCCATAGCTCACAGCCATGATCGATCCGAGATCTGATAGGACTCCCCAAAGGCCTAAGGCGCTAAATAGCGCCGTATCGATGGCTTGGGAGATGATAAGACATCCTGTGCTTCTGAGCCGCCAAGAGATTGCGCTCCACCGTTTTAAGGCAAATCCGTACATCCGAAGATCGAGCCACTGAACTAACAAAAATGTTCCCAGCGAGGCTAATAAAAGCCGAGGAGTTGAAGAGAGCAGCGCTTGAAAGTGATTGCGGCTCGTGTCGGCATCTCCTGGGATATAAAGCAAGTGAACTTGAGAAACTGCTACGAAAAACACCATCGCAAAAAATGAGATCCAAAGTGCTTTTTTAGCGGTTTCACGGCCATACGTCTGCTGGAGAAGGTTGAGCCCGAAAAGAGTCCCGATTGCAAATGCGTCACTACTCGTCGCATTCCATCCGAAGAATTCGATTTGCTGGAGAACAAAAAAGTTTGCCAGCACCGACATAATGGAGCAAAGCGTGATCAAAGCCTCTTTGCCCAGTCTGTAGGCTCCATAGAGGGCTCCAATGATGATTCCCATCTGTAAGAAAAAAATTATGATATTCATGGCAAATAAAAAATTGCAAATTTAATAATGTTTTAAATAATATTAAAGACAGAAGGGGTTAAAAGCAATGGGCTTCTCGGATGTTATCAACTATTTTCTATCACTTTTGGTTGTCTGTAGTCCCTTGTCAGCTTTGCCAGCGCTTTTGAACCTTTCTTATGGGAAATCGGTCGCTGAAAAGAAAAAAATTGCCGTTACTGCCAGCTTTGCGGTGGCCATTATTCTTGTAGTTGTGACCTGGATCGGTCTTCCTCTTCTCAATCTCTTTGGGATTAAAATCCCTGCCTTTCAAATTGCAGGGGGATTTGTGCTGGCCCTCGTCGCCCTCTCGATGCTAAAAGCCGAACCGAGCCGGATTCAGCCTTCTACCGAAGGCCACGAGGAGGCGATGTATAAAACCTCGATTGCTGTGGTTCCTTTGGCCATGCCCATCATGGCAGGCCCCGGCGCAATCACCACTGTGGTTGTCGGCGCTTCCATTTGGACCGGATTTACCAACCATGTTTTTCTCTCGATCGGCGCGATTCTAGTGGCGTTCTCTACTGGCTCTGTCTTGTACTTTGCCAGTACCTTAGAACGGGTGCTCAAGCAAACCGGCGTTCATCTCATCACCCGCATTGGGGGACTGATTTTGGCCTCGATGGCTGTTCAGTCGATTGCCAACGGCATTCACGGCCTTTGGCTCTTCTATCAAACCAATCCTTAGTCTTCCTTGTCTGCTCCCTCAAGTGAAAAATGCGGTATAGGTGGTTGTTCTTGATCGGGAGATCCAGGAAGGGAATCAGTAGGAGTGAGTGGCGCTATGCTGGCAAGGAGATCATCCAGATTATCTATGATCTCAGAACCTTCTGGGTGTACTTCTGGAGATTGTAATTTCTGAAGGCGGCTTGGGCTAACGTAAGGGGTGCTTTCTGCAGAATTTTGATTAGATCGGGATCTTTGTGCTTTCCTGAGCAACATGAAGATATACTCTTTATCTGGATTATGAATTTTTGATTCTAGTTTTTCAAGAGAGTATTCTAGTTCTGCAATCACAGTTTTGAGTGTGGGTGCTTCTAGTGGCTTCTCATTTTTAGGTCCCTCTTTAGACAAGATTTTCAATAGAGTATCTAATCGAATTTTAATGGGTTGTAGTTGCTGGAGGTAGGCAGGATTTAAAAGGTTAGTTTTTTGTGTTGTAGGATCCATAGGCGGAGGCACAGCTTGGATTGTTTTTGGCTTAACGAGGTTTTTTCCTGCCAGACACGTCAGGCAAAGACATCCCAGTGCTCCGAAAATTTGCGCTGTCAAAGTCGTGGTATTGGAATGCCTAGAAGACTTAATGAGACTGCAGACAATAATGCCTGTCCCGAGAAGTCCTACAAAAGACAAAGTGCCATTGATGATTTGTTCTGTGAAAGAGGGATTTGGATAAGCAATAGTTGATAGGGGCTGTCTGTCCGGTGTTGTTTTTATCATAATCTTGTCCTAAATAATAAATCTTGAGAGGGAGCTTACAAGATTTCCTAAATTAAAAACAAACACAATCCAACCTATACCACGCTCGAATGGGCTAATACCGTTTCCAGAAAATAAAGCCACATTTTAGCGCGTCAAAGCGCCGCAATTTCACGATCGTAAGTGGGTTTGTATTGAGTTAATACTAACCCACTTACGATCGTGGAATTGCGGCAGCTTTCACGCAGCTAAAATATGACTTTATTTTCTGAAAATGGTATAAGTTGGATTGTACGAACTCTTGTTGAAATTGATTAATTTTTTTCGGTGTTAGCACCGGAATTTCCAGTGGAGGCGGCTTCCGGTATGGGTGAAGAACTGGTTGGTCTTACAGCACTTCCTGATAGAGAGGTGGCAGAGCCAGAGCGGCGCATTTTTCCCTGGGACTGTCCTGCTACTTGCTGTTTCAGGGCTGCTGCTTTTTGTTGCTGTTCTAGAATGCCAGTTCTTAATGTTGCAAGGTCTTGCGTTCGAGAAGTGATTTTAGTTTCTAGAGTAGCGAGGCTCTCTTCTTTTTCTTGAATTTTTGTATTTAGCTGGGTTAATTTTCCCTCCGATGAGGTTAGAGAATCTGAAACAGCTTTATATTGTTCGGCAATCCGGGTTGTCGCTTTTTCTTGAGCCTCGGATTGGGCTTTAAGTCCTTCGATAGATTTTTCAATCCCCTCTTTTTGTGTTGTGAGCGCAAGAATTTCTGATTTGAGCTGCTCATGTTCTGTCCGGGCTTTTTTTGCTACTTCAAGTTCGGCTTGAAGAGAAGCTAGCTCTTTTTTACATTTTGTTTCTTGACTGATAAGTTTACTGACCTCTTGTTCGAGCGTAGATTTTTCGGTCGAACGTTGTGAGAGTTGCGTAGAAAGACTTTGGAGCTCTTGTTCCAGCTTTGTTTTTTTAGTTCCAAGTTCAGTATAGATTTGGGTTGTACCTTGATGGTTTTTCTGCAAGTCTCCTAGCTGATTTTTCAGATCTTTGACTTGATTTTCGAGTGCGCTCTTTTGAGTGATAAGGTTTTGAATTTTATCTTTCTCAACCTTAAGAGTCTCTACTTCCTTAGAGAGGCTAGTTTTATCAGTAGAGAGATGTTTAATTTCATCTGTATTAGTTTTGATATCTATAGCCAGTTTTTGATTTGCAAGTTTCTGTTCTTGAATCGTTTGCTGACTCTTTTCGGATTGCTCTGTCAGTTGTTTAATTTTTGTTGTGAGCTCATTGATTTCTTTTTCTTTCTGTCCTTGCTCCGAGCTTAGGCGAGTTTGGATGTCTCTAAGCCGTGATTCTTCTTTTCCAAGAGTGACTTGACTTTCTCTAGAAGCTTGTAAGTCTTTAAGGATTCTATCCAGGTTAGCTTGCTCAGTTTCTTTAGATTTTACTAACACTGTAAGCTCATTACTAGTCGTCCCTAATACAGCAATTTTTTTCTCTTGCTGTGTGGTTAATTCACTTGTTTGTTTATTTAGGGTCCCAATGCGGGTTTCTAAATTGCGCTCTTCATTTTCAAGACTATTTATATTTTTTTGCAGAGAGTTTTGAGTTGTTTTAAGGGCCTCTACCTGCTTCGTGGTAGTTGATACATTAGCAGTGAGTGCTTCAAGGGCTTTTTCGGTTAATTCCTTCTTTGAATCTAGCTCCATCGCTTGATCCTGTAACGTTTTAAGAGTTGTCCGTTTTTCTTCTACCTCTGCCGTTAAAAGAATCAGCTTTTTTTGAGCCTTAGCTTCTTGTTCTTTCAAGTTACTGGTGAGATTTTCAAACTCTTTGAACATGCGTTTAGGATCAGAGAGAGCGCCCCAGGACTTGCCTGAAAGTGTCCAAAAGAGGTCCCAGGGGCCTCTACAATTTTTAACGGCATTAGAAATTCTTTCTACTCCAACTGCAAAGTTTTCACCCGGGTTGAGGAACAAGACGCACGTCTGAAATGTGTAACCGATACGTCCTAACAAGTTGAAAGAGACGGCAATAAGTGCGGTATTGCAGTTGCAAATGGAATAAAGCCGACATCCAAGGGAGTTCGTACTTGTACTGCAGTCATAAGCTTGTTTCAACAGCCTGGCAATGTCAGAGTTGCTTTCTAGATATTGAGCATAGCTAGGCGGAAGGATAGGTGGTTTAACTGTGGGAGATGATAGGTCGGACATGAGAAGCCTCCAGGGGTAAAATATAGTAAGCGATTTTAAAGTGAGATGTTTAAAAAAGCAAGAAATTTATAGTTCTTTGATGGCGATTTTTTTGGGTTGAGTTTTGGTGGTTTTGGAAAAGATGACGCGGAGAATGCCGTTTTTACAAACGGCTTCAGGATGCTTTGATTCATCGATGTTGCCAGGAACGGCGATCCGATAGGAAAAGGTGCTGAGAGCTTTGCGGTAGAACTTTTTGTTTTTGTCGCCAGCTTCTTCTTTTTTTTCGCCTTTGATCCAGACGATTCCTTTGTCGAAAGTCATTTCTATTTCTTCGGGTTTAAGACCGGGAACAGCGGCTTCAATGTAGACCTGATTTTCATCTTCGGAAACAGATAGGCCTGAAGGTTCGCTAAAATTTTCCATCCAGCCCTCTTCGTCTTCTTCTAAAAGCGAGAACGGAAACCGAACCATCGGAAAGGACCAGAGAGAGCGGGGTGGCATTTTGCGGGGCATAATAACCTTCTTCTTAAGATGACTACAGCATATTCTCTATTGTTTTTTTTAGACAAGCATCGAAGTAGGGAAGGTGTTGGGGATGGTGCTTTTGGAGCCATTCGCGAAGGGGAAGGAGCTCTAAGAAAATTTGGCGCTTAAGGCCGATGGGGGTGTTGAGCTTGGAATGGGGAAGAAAGGAGCCGATATCGAGAATGATCACACGTTCATTAACAACGCCGTAATTACGCTCGGTGAGGGGATCGAGATTGCAAAGGCCTTTGCGGCATTGGGAGACGATGGTTTGAATATAGGAGTCGATGAGGGATTCGGAGGGATGTGCATTGAAATAGTCGGTGAACGGAGTGGCTTTCTGTTGAAGAAAGAAGAGGGTATGGGAAGGGTTGATGTTGTGAAGGATGCCCAATTTGTCGATGAGGGTGATGGAAGGGGGAAGAGAAGGGGTCGGAAGGAGGCCGGTTTGAAGAGGGATGCGTTGGAGTGCAAGGGCAGCGCTTTGTTGTAGGTGAGCTAAGCGGTTAGCTCGTTTTGCAAGATAGATATTTCGCCAAGTGCTGAGTGGAGAAGGAAGGGGAAGTTTTTCAAGCCAAGGTAGGGGGGTGCGGCGGCTGAATTTGACAAACTTAATGACGTAAGCAGGGTCAGGGGTTTCAAAGACATAAAATTGGTGACCGGAGCCGAGAAAGGTCAGAGTTATTTCAGGAGGATCTTTGGGTGTGTGTGAAGAGGAGAGCATTTTAGCAAGGAAAAACCCTCTAGTCTGCCAAAGGCAGAATTTTGCAAGAACAAAAATCAAGCAAAGGACTAAGAGGCGTCGCATGGGCTGACGAGTTGTAAAAATTTGTCAGGCAGGTCCGAGGAGGGGTTAGGATCATCCACAAATCTGCCGGGATCAACAAAAATAAGCTCTTGACCGACCCAACCGAGATTGAGGTGGAGGCGAGGGTCGTGGTCGGAAATATGGGCTAGGCAGAGGCGACTCATGAGCTGATGAAGTTGAGATAGGGGAAGAGGACGGGAGGAGAGGGGCTCAGCGCGTTTTTGGAGGATGAAGTAGGTGGAAGAAAGATCGATGGTATGGGCGATGTGAAGGCGGTCGATGAGAGTGGCAGGAAGGGGTGTAGAGCTGGGTTTTAAGTGAAGGGAAAGAAGAGCGGTATCATGGGGGATGCGCTCGAAGGCCAGAGCGTAGCCCGTGAGGGTGCGACGGAGCTTGCCGATTTTTTTTTGTTGATAGTGGGGAAGGATCAGCCAAGGGCGGGGCATGTCTTTGAAGAGCTTGAGGACGATGGTGCCATCTTCAGAAAAAAAGATGTACGATTGCCCGCCTTGATCGCGGAGGTAGAATTTTTGTTGGAGATAGGGAGTGGGATCGGTGTGGTTGGAAAGTCCCAGATCTTGGGTCGTGTGAAGACGTGCTGTGGTAAATCCCCAGGTGGCTTTATCACAGAAGTGGTAGGTGAGGGCGAAGATGAGGAGGAAGAGAGATGTTTTAATAAGAGTTCGCACAGGCTTCGACATAGGGGGCTAAAGGTGGGTAATGTTGAGCAAACCATTCTTGGAGTTCTTTAACAAATGGTGTAAGTTTTTCAGGAGAGATTGGAGAAGGACTCATAGAAAAACGGCCGGGATCTATTTGGATGGGGGTTTCTCCGACGAAGCCGAAATTACAATAGAGGTGAACGTCTTCGTCAAGGATTTGGAGGTGGAGGCGCTCTGCGCAAAGAGCGATGATGCGAGAAATTCCACTACGGACTTTGTCGTAATCACCGGCCTCTAGCCAAGAAGAAAATGTGGGGTAAGTTGGAGAGGCTTTGATTTGAAGAACGAAAGGGGCGGTGTTGAGATCTAGAGTGTGGCGGATCTTAAGTTTATCATAGAGGGTAATGGTAGGATATCCGGAAGAAGTGGGATTCAGGTGAAGGGAGAGGATGCCGGTTTGCTCTCGGAAGCGGTCAAAGGCGAGTTGATACCCTTGAAAATCGCGATTTTTTTTCCAAGTGATTTTCTTGATGCGTTCAGGTCTTAAGGATTTGAATCGGTTAAGAAGGGGGATGTGAGCTGTCCAAGCAGGAGGTGTGTGACGGGTATATTTAAAGAATTTAAGAATGTAATGGCCATCGTTAGAAATGAAAGCGAAGCATTGGTGACCGCAGTTGAAGTAGTGATAGGGCTGATCGAGCATTGCGAAGGTTGCAGGGTCGGGGTTAGCAGGGCGTGTATCTTTGGCATCGAATTGGATGCGGGAGAGCGTAAAGCCGTCGGTGATCTTATGGCAAACGTGTTCGAGGGTGTTGAATACAGCGAGAAAGAGAATGATGTAGAAGGAGCGTTTTAACCAATTAACTAGCATAAAAAAGTTTCAGGTAGGAATTGTATTCGTAGGTCTTGGAGTAGGTTTTATCAGGGTTGTGCTCTTTGAGGATTTCCATTTGAATAAAACGATCGATCACTTTTTGAGCTCCTGCACGTGTAAACCCTGTCCACTCTTGAATTTTGGCAACATCGACAATCGGTTGCTGATATAAATTTCGCAGGAGGTCTATACCGGTTTCAGCCGATGCTTTTCCTAATTTTTGTAGTTTGGCCATATCTTGCTCACGTAGCTGGTTGATTTCTTTGGCGACTTCGATAGCTGAAGTGGCGGTTGCTCTGATTCCCTCGAGAAAAAAATCTAACCAACCCTCAATGTCTGCGGGCTCTGAATGGTATTTTTGAAGACGGGTGTAATAGAGGTTTTGATGTTTTTTAAAAAAATCGGATAGATAAAGAATCGGAGATTCCAACAGTTTTTCTTGCCAGAGGAACATGGTAATGAGAAGCCGTCCTGTACGACCATTGCCGTCGGTAAAAGGGTGAATGGTCTCAAATTGAGCATGGATTAACCCAGCTTTGATGAGGGGGAGATAGCCGTCATTTTTTGAGTGGATGAATTTTTCTAGATCCCCCAAGCAACGGGAGATCTCATGGGGAGGCGGGGGAACAAAAAGGGCATTACTGGGTGTTGTTCCAGAGATCCAGTTTTGTGACCTTCGAAACTCGCCGGGATACGGATTTTGGGTTGACCGACTTCCCTCCATTAAAATTCTGTGCATCTCGGTCATCAGGCGCACAGAAAGAGGGATTGTTTTAAAAAGTTCAAGGCCATGGTTTAATGCTTTAACATAATGGATGATGTCATCGACATCTGCAGGGAGAGCTGAGCGCGGGGATACTTCTGCTTCAATAGCATCTTCCATTGTTGCTTGAGTGCCCTCTATCTGACTGGAGCTAGCGGCCTCTTTTCTTAAAAACATGAGCAGGAAAAAGTTTTTGTCTGGCAATAGTTGAGCGATTCCATCCAGTTTCCCCAGTGAATACAACGCTTCTGCATGTTTTGCAGCGATTGCAGGGGAGATGGTCATTCCTTCTTGAGGAGGAAAAGGGAGGGGAATGAAGGCCTTATAGTTGGCCGGTTGCTGCTGATAATGTCCTATAAGCATTTAAAAATCACGGGGTTGTAAATTCAGTATACATCTTCCATCCAATGTATACTAAAATGCCATTTTAGTATACATTGGATATATATCCTATTGGTTTATAATGTGTTATGTGCTACAAAAAAACCGCGTGATAGTGCGGATTCTAAAACGATGTTTATCAAAAAATACATTTTTACCACGGAGATCACAGAGTACACAGAGGGGGACCCGAAGGATTGTTTCTCGTTTTTCCTAGCTTTCTCCGTGTACTCTGTGATCTCCGTGGTAGAAACGCCTTTAATTGCAGCTGGGGACTCAAGCAATGGCCTTTCCTAATTAAGAGTGAGAGTTTCATCTGCGCAGAGGCGCTGCGCGCAAGGTCCGAGGCGCAGAGTACGCAGAGATGGCATTTTGCTGGGCTTCGCCCAGTCAGAAGTTTCCTTTTTTTTAATTTCTTTCTCTGCGTACTCTGCGCCTCATGCTTTGCGCGCAGTGCCTCTGCGCAGATGAAACTAGGTGCTTATAAAGAGTTGATTGTGTGGCGGAGGTGTTCGTCGAGTTCGGGGGAGCGTACCATGAGCCATTGGTGCAAATGGTCGGTGATGCGGATGATTTCTTGTCTGTCGAAGCCAGGAGCTCTGGTTTTGTATCTACCAAAATCGATTTGGATGGGCTGGGTGCCAATGAGGCCAAAGTTGGTGTTCAGGTCGGGGTCTTTGTCAAAGATCCCTTGGTGCATACGATCGGCAAGCAGATGGACAAGGCCTGAAAGAGCTTCTTTGGCCTGAGCGATGTCTTTATTTTGGATCATGGTTTCAAGTGCGGGATAGACAAGAGAGGCTCTTTTTTGGATAAGAAATTCATATTGATCCAAGGGGATAGGGTGGTGGATCCCGAGTTTGTCGACAAGATCCAAGGTGGGGTAATGATCGGAGGTTTTGTTCAGGTGAAGGAAGAGAAGGCCGGTCTGATTTTTAAATCGATCGTAGGCGATTTTATAGCTGCTGAAATCTTTTGCAAGCTTGGATTTTTTTTTGAGGGCGCTTTGGCGTGCCCACTTAAAGGGTAGGTGTTTAAGCCAAAAAGGAGCGCTCATATGATGATGACGGAAAAATTTAATCACATACTGACCATCTTGAGAGGCAAAAACAAAAGCTTGAGCTCCTTTGGAGAGATAAAAATAGGGTTGGTCGAGAGTTTTTTTTAGGTCGGCGGTCTCTTCAGGAGAAAGAGGTGGGACATCCCAAGTGGGGTTGTAAGTTAGAGAAGAGGAGATGCGTGCAATGGTGAAGGAGTCCGTCTGAATTTTGCAAAAGCGTGCCACAGCAAAGAATCCCAGGACAAAAAGAGCTATTTTTAGAAGATGTTTCATGTTGGGAAAATGGTACTTGAAGCTCCTGACAAATTCTAGTCAAATAATCCTTTTTCTTTAAATTTTTTTTCATTACAATCGTTTGGCAAGTCGAGGGCTTGATGACACCTTTAAGTTTTGCGTTAGACATCGGGCATTGTTGCAAGGTTGTGATCTATAGTTCTGATCATGAACAAATTAGATCACAGGTGAATCGAGGGCTCTGTTCGATTGAGAGGATCTTTATAGCAGCCGTAGGGTATCTCATGTTAGGTGCTCTCCGGGATCGTATGGACATGCTGAAGTTTAGAATGCTTGTTTGTCTTAGTTCCTTAATCCCTGAGAACTGTCCCGCTTTGGCTATCTACGTGGTAGTGCAGGGAGTCATGCAGATCAAAGACTACAGTCGATCTCAGGAGATAGGCACAAAAGTGCTTTTCTATTATGGAATTTTTAATATCATCTGTTCTGTAGGATTAGATGTGCTCTATATTAAGTATATTGAAGAGAATCTATGGGGTCAGTCACATAGAGACCATCCGCCTCTTATGAGTTGGACAGTTTTTCAAGCCCATGATTGGGCAGTTGATAGGATTGTTCACTTGATCACAATGGTGCGTTGGAGATCGTTAAATAGAGGTTGAATTACGTGCCCTTGGGGATTGAGAAGCTCGAGTTTAATAGTGTGAGATCCTTTTTTTAGCCCGTAGATGTAATAGGGAACCCAGTCGGTTAGAATGCGTTTGTCATTATTATCGATGATGAGTCGTACTTTGTAACCATCACTGGAGAGTTGAGTGTTTTTCAGCAGAAAGTCCACCAAGATGGGTTTCCCAAACTTGTACTGCCCGTCGGGTTCGTTGTAGGTAAGGTAGGGTTTTGAGAGATCGATGGTGGGGCCGCCCTCTTTGGTTCCAAAATAGAAATAGGTCGCAGCAAAACAGTTAGGTCCTTTGAGGCTTTCTCCGAAAGAGCGGACAGGAAAAGCGCGCAGGATATGGACGCCGGGTGAGAGTTTATAGGGGATGGTAGCTTCCAGGGTCTGGTCAAAGTCAATCTCTTCATTTTCTGAGATGTCATCGATCGCTTCGTTAATGCTGAAGAACTCTTTGTCATCCACGATGATACGCATCGCTTGTCCCTCGTCGCTGTCGCGGACTTCACGGGCTCTGAGAAAATCGCTGTTAAACCCGAGGGGATAGGCTTCTAATCGGAGTTGAAGTTTAACAGGGGCCTCGGTTTTTAACTCGCCTTTGCTAGGAAAAGAAAATCTCGTTTCGACTTCATTAGGCTCAGGTGTCCGTTGAACGGGAACAACTTGGATTTCTCCGGAATGCTCACCTTCGACAACAGCTCCAAAAAGAGAAGCAGACAGTGATAATGCAATAGCTAGCAATTTCATAAGAAACCCTCTTTACTTTTATCTAACTCACCTTTCTTTAAATGTCTACTACTTGTATGAGTCAGGAATGGTGATATGGATCATTATTTTAGGGCTGCTTTTCGACTATACGAATGGGTTTCATGATGCAGCAAATGTCGTAGCGACACCGATTGCGACGAAAATTGTCAGACCCGCAGTTGCCATTATCATGGCTACTGTTTTTAATTTTTTGGGAGCGACTCAAATCAGTGGGGTTGCAGAAACGATAACATCGGGTCTTGTTCAGACGAATTCTCAAATCGTGGTCTTAGCGGCTGTCCTAGGGGCTATTGTCTGGAACTTTTTGACTTGGTACTGGGGAATCCCCAGCAGTTCTTCTTATGCGCTTGTAGGAGGATTAGTTGGTGCTGCAGCGGTTCAAGGAGGAGCAGATGTGGTTGTATGGAAAAATCTGATATTTAAAGTCATTATTCCGATGGTGATCTCTCCTTTTGCAGGTTTTTTGATAGCCCTGATGGGGATGAAGCTGCTCCTTCGTCTTAAGCCGGGCAATCAGAAAATTTTTCGTTATTTACAGCTTTTTTCTGCGGGTTTGTTAGCGCTGTCGCATGGTCTCAATGATGCCCAAAAGAGCATGGCAATTATCACGCTCGGGCTTTTTGCCGCAGGAAAGCTTGTCTCGCCAGTGATTCCGCTTTGGGTGATTGCAGCGTGCGCCATCATGATGGCTCTTGGAACAGCCTCGGGGGGTGTACGGATCATTCGAACGATGGCCTATGAAATCACTGAGCTGAAACCGATCCAAGGGTTTGCCGCGGAGGCCTCTTCTTCTCTTGTCATTTTACTGGCAAGCTTCTGGGGAATGCCCCTGAGCTCCACTCATATGATCACGGGCAGCATTGCAGGAGTGGGCTCTGCTAAAGGGTGGAAAGGCGTCAAATGGGGGACGGCTCGTCGATTGGGCTGGGCATGGGTTTTTACTCTTCCGGGGTCAGCCTTAGTTTCTGCCTTGGTTTTAACTATCTTTTCCTGAGATAGTTAACTTTATTAAATATTTTTAATTAAATTATAATTATAATGAAAATAAAAGTATTTAATTATGAAAAAATCTAAAATTACAGTTTTAGAAGCTGTAGATAATCTATCCCATTTAGCAGAGCTCGATATTGAAGAGGCTAAATGGTTAGATCCTGCAAAAATCGAGGAAAATCAAGAGACGATTCGCGAGACGTTTCGGACGCTGAACTTCTATCTCCAACATCTTTATCAAAAAGAGCGGGCTGAGTTGAATAATTCCCAGATGCAGAAAGGGCTTCAGGCCATGATGCAGCTGGCGGGAGAGGCCGTCGATAAAGTAGAAAAGTATACAGAGCTTTTTAAAGGGGCTCATGTTCAGGAAGAGCCGATCTCTGAGTATAAGCAGCTTCAACATTTTTATCTCTCGAAAGTCTTTTCAAAAATCAAAAAGGATAAGGGTGAGGAACCCTGGGAAGCAGAAGGCGCCGAGCCTGAACTTCTAGCCGAGCGGCAGGCTCTGAAAGATCTTGAAGCGGTCCAGCAAGATCGAGAGTATGAGTTTTTCTATCTTTCGAAAGAGGATGGAACTCCTTTTGTTTCATCTCATCTTTTGCGTCATATTCGCATGGTTGGAAACTTTGACGAGGGTCTTGACGTCTCTGGGAGAGAGAATTTCTTAAAGCAGATGGAAGTTGTTCTCGATCGAGATATGCATGTCTCCGCTCAGGAGATTCTTCGTGAGGGCAGTGACTTAATTGACCGATTTTTTAAAGAGGCCTTGCATCACAAAGAACAATTGGGGGCTAACTTACTCACAAAGGCGGTGATGGCACTTATGCTTGCGGCCAATCCCAAAAATCTGCTCCATAACACAGTAGGGAAGTCCGCAGTCGATTATTTTAAAGATTTTGAAGTCTACTTACGAGGGCTGACAGATTCAGAAGAGTATACTCATTGGAGAAAACAATCAGATAAGGCAGCGCCGTTTAAATCTCTTTGTTTAAAACTGACACATTCTCTTTGCAACGCCCTTTTTCTACGGAGTGGCGCTCGTCATGACATTTTAAGATTCATTAAAGCTAGCAAGGATTTAGACAGGCCGTCTGTGTGGGGAACTCTCGCTTCGATTGAAAATACCCTCCGTGATGAACTACGGCGGTGTCCCAATGGCCCGCTGATGAAGATTTTGGAGCTTTTTCGCCATGAAGGAGAAAAAATAGGGTTTGATCCTTTACTTCAAAAGAATTTGCCGAGCCAAATTTTTACTTTAGCTTCTGAGAGAACTCATACGACGATTCTCCATTTACCTTGCCCCATTCATCAAAATTTTATCGAAAAAGCTAGGATTGCTCCTGAATTCAAAGGCTATTTACGTTCGCTGACGGGCCGCAAGCATCTTTACTTCAATTTACAAGATCGCACGTCATGGAAAGAGCATGCGCGATGTAGTGCCATTGAATCTCTTGCAAAAGAAGGGGAGTTTTCCGAAACTCTCACCCTTGTGACCCTTGCAAAGGGCACTGACTTTTATCATCAGTTAGAGAGTTATGCCGAGATCACCAAAGCTGCCGATTTTACGCGTCTTTGTGCTGAGCAGATTTTAAGTGGTGTTGAAAGTGGATTTTATTTTCCTCCTAACATGATTAGCTCCAGCCTAGTTCATGATTTGGTGACATTTGTTCATCAAGATATTTTCGGAGCTAAGGCTAGTTTAAATCGTAAAGAGCGGCTTGATTTTATTGAAATTCTCTATTTTTTTCTGACACTCAGGATTTTAGAAACTGTGAAAGCCGATGTGATGAGTTTGAGTTGTAAAGATGGTGTTGATACGGGTGCAGCAGCAGCTGCAGAGTTTTACGGATTTTCTCGCCTGTTAAGTACATCACGTCCTTGGACAAAAGAGGACAAAAACTTCTTCATTTTTGCTTTTTTCTCTCCTGCGCTTTTAGTGCGCCATCGTCTCATTGCGCCATGGGCATTCCAGCGTGCACTCTCAGCTTTGGAGTATTTCGAAGCTGTCATGCAAGACAGGCGGGATCAGATTCTAAAATCTTATGCTCGTCTTTTCCCCGATCTTCCTATCGGAAAAATCAACATCACTGAAGTCGCCTGACGTTTTCTTTGTATAGAACACAGAGGAGAACAGGATATGCAGGATAAATTTTTTGGGAATAATCCTTTTCTCTCCATCATGCTCATCCTGCCGCTTGCGATCCTGCTTATCCTGTTCTCCTCTATGCTTGAAAAAATTAGCAATAACATCGATAACGGGTTTATGAAGTGGTTATTTTTTCTTGTCTTGGTGGTGGGATTACAACATTCTCCTGTGCTTGCACAAGAGAGTCGGCAAGAAGAAAATAAAGAATGGGCCTATTCTTTGGCTCTTCAGGCGGCAACATGGGGAAGTCCGCTGGTGACGATGTATTTGCTTCGGTACCACGATGCCGTGGGTCCTAAGGCAAAATCTGCTCCTAATACGATCTGGAAGATGGAAGATATTTCGACGCCGACTCTTTCAAAAGAGGCCGGATATGTCACCCCTAATGTCAATGTGATTTATGGGTTTGGGTTCATGGATCTTCGCCAAGGGCCTGTCTTATTGGAAGTGCCCGATTCCAACAATCGGTATTATATGGTTGAAATTGTCGATATGTGGACAAATGCTTTTGCCTATGTGGGCGGGAAAGCTACCGGATACAAGGGAGGGAAGTTCGTACTGGTAGGTCCTGCTTGGAAGGGAGATATTCCCGCGGGGATGATTCAGATTGCCTGTCCTACGCCCTGGGTGTTGCTTCAGCCGCGTGTTCATATTTACAAAGAAGGCCAGGTTGATCTTGCAGGGGCAAGAAAAATTCTCGAGGGGATTCAAGTGAAAGGAGTCAGTCTTCAGGCAGATAATTATCCGATGCCGGAATTAGTGAATCGTGATCTGCCCGTCAGCGCTTTGGATTTTAAAGATCCTCTTCAATTTTGGGAGATTTTATCCCTAGCGATGCAGGAAAATCCTCCTCCTGCAGATCAGATTGCCGCTTTGCTTCCTCTTTTTGAGCCTTTGGGTCTCAAACTTGGAAAGCTGTGGCAGAAGAGTGAATTAAGACCAGAAGTTATTGAGGCCATGCAAGAGGCAGCGCAAAAAATCGGAACTCTTCTAGCGCATCTTAACTTTGGTCACACTTATCATGGAGCATTCATCCCTCCCCCAACGATTGGAAACCCTGGAACAGATTATAAGACAAGAGCTGTGGTGGCTCGCGTGGGCCTCACTGCCAATACGCCAGAGGAATCGGTTTACTGGATGTATAGTTTAGATCATGAGGGGAATCCTTTGACGGGTTCTAAGAATTACAGGGTGACATTCAAAGAAGCTATTCCTTTTGATGAACCCGGGTTTTGGTCTTTGACGCTTTACGGCTCTGATAACAACTACACTGTCACGAATCCGATCAATCGCTACATGTTAGGTAGTGACACACGTGATTTAAAAAAGAATGCCGACGGCTCGTTTACCATTTACATTCAGCACAAGAGTCCTGGAAAGGACAAGGAATCCAACTGGCTTCCTTCACCTCCAGGCAATTTTTATTTAGTGCCGCGCGCTTACGCTCCAAAGCCTGTTATCATCCGTCTTCTGACGGATCCAGAGGCGTGGCCAATCCCAGATTTGATCTTGCAATAAATGTGATAATCGTGGAAATCTCGTTTCCCATGACAACACCCATTTCGTTATTATTGCAAGAGATTCCCCACGTGAAAAGGCTTGAGAGTAAAAAATTTCCTGGCATGAATTTGATCCAATGGCAGACAGATCCCCCGGGGGTGGCCAAAGGTTTTACACAAGACGATTTTTCCGGGTTTGATTGGTTGGTCTTCTCTATCGCGCTGTCATATTTATCAACTCCGCTGGCTTTAACATCATTGGTGGTAACGGTGCCTTTTCTTGGAGTGGAACGGATGGGTTTGCTGTTGAAAAAATCACCGCAACTCCAGCGACTGCACTTGGAGAGGTTATCTTCGATAGAGTTGGCAGCTGTGCTCAAAGAGGTGGGAAAGTATTGTTTGCAGCTTTCTGAACTGTCTCTTCCTGAATTGCCGGGGATTACTCAGTTGGATCTGACCCTTTTGCAAAATTGCACCCGGTGTTCCAAGCTTTCTCTAGGTCAATGTAGCGCTCCTATTGAACAGGGGCTGATCTCTTGGCTCAAAGAAGCGGGCGGTCAGCTCAAAACACTATCACTGTACCGTTGCCTTAACGTGACAGAAAATGTTCTAAAATGTCTAAGTACGAGCTCGCCTTTTCTAATGAGTTTAAATATCAGTGGGTGTCCCTATCTTTCCGGCGCCTCTTTGGTCCATTTGGATGGGTTGAGTATTCAGCAGCTTCACATGAGCGAAATTGAGTTAACTTCCGATGATGTAAAAAATTGCTCTAACCTTTTTTCTCGGCTCATCGAGCTCTCTATAGGAAATTGCCGTCTTAGCGATGAGACTTGCCGACTATTAGCAGAGAAGTGCCCCAACATGAAAAAAATGAACCTGAGGGGTAACCCTCAGGTCTCATTTGAAAGCTTGCAGTATTTGATCAATAGCCTCAAACAACTTCGAGTTTTGGATCTCTTGGATAGTTCTTTATCTCAAGATCAGCTTCTACAGCTTACAAGTATCCGCAAGGATCTACGAATTATCAAAGAATCGTCATTCGCGTAGAGAAACGCCTCCTGCGACAAACTCGTTAAGAGAAGTCACGAGTGCGATCTGACAGGGTTTAACACCTTGTTTGTAGGGGGCAATGGTTCCAAATCTATGCAGGGTTAATGCCGAAGTAAGAATTTCTACGAACCGGTCGTTGTTTTTCATAATGGGAGAGGCTTGAGAAAGCCACCAATGAAGTTCAAGGATTTTTTGTGAAGTGCCTTGGAGTGGAGCTTGAGGATGAAGAATCGAATTGTAAAGATATTCGCATTGTTCTAAAGCCTTGCCTAAATTAGCGCCAACGGGGTACCCGATGGTAGCTGGTAGGCCTCCCTCAGGGACTGGATTGTTTCTCATAAATGTATAATGGACAAGTTGAATCACTTCATTTTTGTGAGTTCTTCCCATTCGGTAGCACTCACAAAACCCTTCTTGCGCATCTGAGTAGAGTTCCCATACCAAGCTGGGGTTTGTTTCTTCGAATTTCTCAAGAGCTTGCACCATCGGTAGATAGGAGCCTTTTAAAGGGCGCGAACACTGACCGGGAAGAGAATCTATGCCACTCGGAAAGGCAGAACGTATCTTTTCCCCTCTATCATTTATGAACTTGCAAAAAATGTTTTGTAAATCTTGTAAATCGGTGTGGGAGGTGTTTAAAGATATCATCATCTCTTGGCAAATCTGCCAGCAGAGAGTGGTATGTTCATTGGAAGAAACAATGCATTGGCTGAAATCGCCAGCGGTAGGTGCAGGGGGAACCGTAGAGGCATAGGCTGCAAACCTTGTGGATGATACTGCCATATATTTTTCCTTTTGTTAAAATTTTCAAACACTGGACCTCATTTCGAAAGAGGTCCGCTATTCTTAACAGCCCTTCGCAAAGATCTGCTGATAATCACCGCATCGTCAGTTGCGTAGAGCTCGAGCTAGATCTAGAAAATTGTCTTCCGATGTCACCAGTGCAAGTTGATGGGGATAAGAATTCTCTACGTAAGGAGTGAGGATTCCAAACTTATGGAATTTTACAGCTGCAATGAAAATTTCTATGAAAAGATCATTTTTGTTATCAAGCACCACAGGTGATTTAGGATAAGGCTTAGGCGCTATGTAAGGGGAGGTCTGAGCCAGCCACCAGTGAAGCCGATAGATCTGTCGATTGGTATCAAACTCACTGAGTTGACTATTGCAAATTGTCACAAACAGATGCTTGCAGTGCCCCAAAGCTTTTCTGTAATTATCGCCAGTAGGGTGAGCAATGGTAGCAGGATAGGATCCTTCGGGATTGTTATTTCTAAAAATAGATGTTATATGTGAGAGTTGAATGGATTCATTTTGGTCTGTCTTTCCAACGCGATAGCAGTCGCGGAACCCTTCTTGTACATCAGAATACAGTTCCCATTTCAAACTGGCCTCGTTCTGTTCAAATTGATCAAGGTAGTGTGTCAAAGGCAGAAACTGACCTTTTAAGGATATAGAGACTGTTGGAGAGTCGGGATTGCGTATTTCTATTTTGGGCTCATCCATTAACTTAGGGAGGTTCTCGAGCAAGTCTTCAAAACTGTGATGCATATTATTGCTTAAGTTTTGGCAAGCTCTCAAACATTTTTCAGGGTCGCCTTTGACATTGGAAGAAATAATGCAATTTTTCAGCGATGGTGGAGGGAAGGGGCTGTTGGAAGAAATAATGCAATCATGCAAATTGGGTGGTGGAGATGGGGTGTAAGTTGGGAACCTAATTTGGGCTGTTGGGAAGGCCATATTTTTCCTTTTGTTAAAATTTTCGAGCACTATTTTAATTAAGATTTAATTAAGATTCAATTAAAATAAAAAGGAATATATAATAATTAATTTAGACTAAGATCATCAGGGATGGTAGAGAGGACGGCGTACTTGCCCCCCATATCACGGAGGAGAGTCCTCCAGAGCTTGTTAGGAGGGGTATTAAAAATATATTGAGCGGTGCCGGGGTGGACGAACCAAAGACCGCTGAGAAACTCTTTTTCGAGTTGCCCAGGGCCCCAGCCGCAGTATCCAAAGCAGAGACGGATAGAGGGGCCTTCTTCTTCTGCAACCGCTTGTTGGAGAAACTGAAGGTCGCCTCCTAAAAAGACTCCGGGGCAGACTTGAAGGGTTTGATCAGGCAGCTGCTCAAAAGAGTGAAGCATCATCATTTGATTCGGCTGAAGAGCTCCTCCAGCGTAGACCTGAACGTGGGGGTTTGAGATGTCCTTGAGGTTAATCACTTCATCGGGGATCTCGATATCGAGCAGTTTATTCACAAGAATCCCAAACGAGCCTGTGGGGCCATGTTCACAAAGTAAAATCACACCCCTAAAATACATGCCCGTATCGAGATCAGGGCTTGCGATGAGCAGTGTGCCTTTGGTGAGCTTAGCGTAGGGGGTATTCAAGACTTCGAGGCCTCCTGAAGTTGTTCATTGTAGAGATGGAGAGTATCGGACATCTCTTGGACTCTTCGCATGAGATCGGCGAAATTTTCTTTAAACTTAGCATTTTCAATGACGGCGGAGTCTTCTTCTTGGTGGGCCTTATCAATCAGCAGCGAGATGCGAGCCATCGAGGTGTTAATTTGGTCCATCTCCGTCTGGAAATAGGTTTTGAAAGAGACAGGATCTTCTAGGGCATTCATCGCATTCAACCGTTTTGTTCGCGTCCGTTGCCACCCTTTATTCAAGTGAAAGAGGACGCCATAGTGGTTGACGTCATTCATCAACGTATCGGCTTTATTTAAGATTGCGGTCATGCGAAGGTAAAGATCTTCTCCTTGAATCAGCTTGCCGACAGTGCCTTGCCCTGTTGCAATGTCTTGGCTAATCTTTTCAAATGATGTGGTGATACTTTTGAGATTTTCGACCACAGGGCCAAAGTTTTCAAAGACAGCTCCTTCCGAAAGATTTTGTAAGGCTGCATCGACTTTTTCCATCGAAGAGGTTAAGGCTGCAGCTCCCTGTTGCATCTGAGGAATTAACTGCTGTTCATTGGCAGTTGCAATCGCCGTGTCGATTTGTGCCATCGCAGATCCGAACGAAGAGATCGAATGAGAGATAGCGCTCTCATTTTGCTCGAACCAAGTTTTGACGAGGTCGACGGTGGCGTTGAGTTTTTCTCCGACGTCAGAAAGTTGATTGATGGTGTTTTCAAGGGGATCGACTGAACCTGCGTAAATGGGCGATTTGTCAGTGATCAGTTCAGAGGTGACATCTTTAGGTGGAGCTCTAGGAACAATGGCAATCGATTTTTCACCTAAGAGTCCGGAGGTTTGGATGCTGATCTCATCTGTGCTATAGACGTGAACCTTGGAATCAATCTTCAGGGTCAATTGGTAAAAATAAAGGCGGCCGAGTGTATCGGAGGGCTGAGTATCGCGGGCATGGTGAATCTCTTGGATGGCAGTCACTGCTCCGACGGCTTTTCCGGCAAAGAGGACGCGAGTTCCCACGCCAACTTTGTTGATGTTGGAAAACCTGACAAGGAGAACCTGTTTCTCATCGCCCACAGAAGGGCGCAAGAACATGACAAGGCCGAAGAGCGCTCCAAAAGCACTCGTTAAAAAAAGGCCAATCAAAAAATTTTTTATAGAAGGTTTCATCGCAGTTCTCTTACTTTAGCAGGGTCTTGGGAAATAGTCTTCCTTAAGAATTCAATTATAGGATTATCGATTTTCATGAAAGTGTCTGGTTGATCAATATGGGCAATTTTTCCTTTATCGATCAGGGCCAGTCGATCTCCAATATAGAGGGCCGACAAAATATCGTGGGTTACAACAATACTGGTCGCTTTGAGCTCTTTTTGAGTTTTTACAATCAGCTCATTGATCTGCATGGATGTCATGGGATCGAGCCCTGTTGTCGGTTCATCGTAAAGGATCAGTGAGGGTCTGTAGACGATCAGCCTAGCAAGAGCGGCTCTTTTGCGCATACCACCGGATAATTCGGAGGGCATCTTTTTTTCCGTACCTGCAAGCCCGACAATTTCAAGGGCATGAGAGACTCTGTCCCGGATTTCGTCTTCGGTAAGAGAGCTGTGTTCATGGAGAAAAAAGGCAATATTATCCTCAACTGTCATCGAATCGAAGAGCGCTGCACCTTGAAATAACATCCCCATATTGAGAACGGCTTTATAAAGATCGGGCCCTTCGAGTTCAGAAATGCGTGCATCATTGATATCAATGGTTCCCTCATCGGGTTTCATAATCCCAATCATGTGTTTGAGCAAGACGCTTTTACCACCACCCGATCTTCCCAAAATAACGAGAGTTTCCCCCGGGATCACATCAAGATCGAGTCCATCTAAGACCTTCAATTTTTTAAAACTTTTCGTCAGGTTACGAATTTTAATCATAGCAATTTTTGTAAATGGCTCCTGACGATGTTCAGGGCCAGCGTTAAGAAAAAGTTGGTAAATAAGATGCAGCAGTAAGAGATCACAACGCTATTAGTCGTTGACTTGCCCACTCCTGCGGCTCCACCGGAGGTTTTCATGCCTTTATAGCAGGCAATCGTCATAATGAGGACCCCAAAGACAAACCCCTTCACAATGCCTGTTAAAAGATCAAACATCGAGATATGAAGCGGCATGGGATCGAAATAAGCGGAAGGAGACATTCCAAAATAATAGACAGCGATTAAGTATCCTCCGAAAATTCCCATGACCATGCTGAAGATAGTGAGCAGCGGCATAATCAGAGCTCCTGCTAAAAATCGCGGCGCTACCAAGTACCTGAGAGGATTAACCGCCATGGTCTCCAACGCATCAATCTGCTCGGTCACTCGCATGGTTCCTAGCTCAGCACAGATAGCAGCCCCTACGCGTCCTGTGACCATGAAAGCCGTCAGAACAGGGCCTAGCTCAGTAATCATGGCTTTAGCGACGAGTAGTCCCGTAATGCCCGTCAGCCCCTTATCAGCGAGTTGATAAAACGATTGAGCAGAAAGGACGAGCCCCGTGAAAAGTCCTGTGATGGCCACGACAGGCAGGGAGGCGACTCCAATATCATATAATTGTTGTAAGAGAAGTCGAAAAGCTGGAGGCCGTTTTCCGATGGCTTTGATGACGTTGACAAAGAGGTTCGCATACTCACCGAGCCCCTCGACAAACTTCAGTCTCTCTTTACACCAAGTAAAGATTTCATTTCTTTCGAGTTCCATTGCCTCAGCATAGTGGTTTTAGCAGGTCTTTACAAGTTCATTGTTGAAATTGGTGGTCAAAGTGAGTATCATCGCTCTGTTATGACTAGAACCAAAATTATTTGTACGATGGGGCCCGCGGTTTCATCGTATGAGAAGATTCTTGAGCTCATGGATGCGGGGATGAATGTTGCCCGGATCAACTTTAGCCATGGAACTCACGACGACCACCGCAAGGTGATTCAGACCTTAAAAAAAGCTAGGGAAGCTAAGAAAGTTCCTCTAGCGATCATGGCCGATACCAAGGGACCCGAGATCCGCTTAGGGCTCGTCAAGGGAGGCTCTGTTGCTTTGGAAGAGGGTCAAAAAATTCGTCTTGTCAAAGCGACCTTGGAAGGGGATAGCGAGCAGGTCTCTTTGACGCCTCCTGAGGTGTTGGATGCTTTGCAGCCTGGGATGACGCTGTTATTCGATGATGGCTACATCATCGCTAAGGTGATTGAAACAAAAGCAGAGAGCGCTCTTATCGAAGTTCAAAATAGTGGCGCACTCAAAAGTCAAAAAAGCGTTAGCGTCCCCAATTGCGATATGAATCTGCCTGCGATGACTCCCCAAGATGCAAGTGATATCGCCTTCGCTTGTAAAAATGATGTCGATTGGATCGCTGCCTCATTTATCCGATCAGCCGATCACGTCTTCGAAATTCAAAAGCTCTTAGCTGCAGAGGGCAAGTCCGATATTTTAGTCATTGCCAAAATTGAAAATAGCCTGGGCGTGCAAAATTTTGATGCGATCCTTCAGGTCGCTGATGGGATCATGGTTGCGCGGGGAGATCTCGGAGTCGAGCTTCCCTTAGAAGAAGTGCCCCGTTTGCAAAAGATGATGATCCGCAAGTGTTGCCAAGTGGCTAAACCCGTTGTTACGGCAACGCAAATGCTCGAATCGATGATCAAAAATCCTCGCCCCACAAGAGCAGAGGTCTCTGACGTAGCTAACGCGATCTACGATAGTTCGTCTTGCGTCATGCTCTCAGGAGAAACCGCCATGGGCAACTACCCGGCCCTCACTGTCCAAATGATGAAGCGGATCATCCGTGAGGCTGAGCAAGATTTTTCCTACCGCGATTTTTATGGATTTAGTACGGAGCTGGGATTTTCTGATGTCTCAACATCGGTGGCGGGAGCTGCTGTTCAAACAGCCTACAGTGCCGATGCCAAGGCGATCTTTGTCTTCACCAATAGCGGATCTACCGCACGGCTGATCTCAAGATTTAGACCTGAAATGCCCATTTTAGCTTTAACACCCTCAGAAAAGGCTTACCACCAGATGGCTCTTTATTGGGGAGTCGTTCCCTTCAAGACAGAGGAGCTTCCGACTGTCCAAGAGGCGATGACGACACTGTCTCAATTAGCTCTTCAAGATAAACTAGTTCAGTATGGAGATCTTGTTGTGATCACCACAGGCTCACCCTTTTGGATCAAAGGGACCACGAATACCATGATGGTCGAAAGCATCGGCGATGTGGTCGTCCGTGCCAAAAAAGGAATGGGAAAGCAGATCCACGGCAAGGTCCTCATTCTTCATACGCCTCAGCGCCACACGATTGAAGAAGTCCGTGGTAAAATTGTCGTGCTCTCCCATTGCGATGCGGCTTATTTACCGCTTCTCAATCATGCCATAGGAATTGTTTTGCAGAACCATCCGGAAGACAAAGCCTCAGAAAAAGAGGCATTAAAAGTTGCTAAAACCCTCGATATACCCATTGTTGTGCGCGCTGATGGAGCGCTAGCGGCTCTACGTGACGGTCAAGTCGTCACATTGGATCCCGAGAAAAAAGTCGTCTACAAAGGATCTGTTGAATGTTAGACCACACGTCGGTGAAAAATAGCCTTTTTGGCTGCGTCAAATCCCCGGGGTTGAGATATCGCAAGAGGGTTTGTATTGACTTAATACTGACCCTCTTGCGATATCTCAACCGCGGGAGATTTCACGCTAGCCAAAAAGGCTATTTTTCACCGACGTGTGGTCTAAAATTTTTTGCAGTTTTCTCTCTTACACTAGCATTCGCAGATCAGGTGCACGTTCTTCCCAGCGGACCCTCTTCAGACCCCAACTATTATCAACAGATTTTAGGTGAGGAGTCTAAAGCCGTTGTGATTGGTCTCAAAGATCTGGGGGAGTCTTTCAAAAAAGATAAAAGTTGGTGGGGAAAGCTTTTAAAGAAAAACGACGCTGCTATCCCTCTTTCTCCTGACGTTCGCAAAATCGTCTGCATGAACATCCCCAACCACTTCTATCGCGATTATCGCCCCCGCTGCCTTCCCAAAGAAAAAATGGTTCTCTTCATGTGGGAGCCGTATATCCGTCTTCGTAAGATGTATAATCAAAATCTCCGTGATTGCTTTTCTAAGATTTACACCTGGGATGACGGTCTTGTGGATGGGGTCAAATATTTTAAGTTTTATTACCCCGTCTTAAGGCCGATGATTTCAGAGCTTGTCCCTTTTGAGGAAAAAAAGTTCTGCACGCTTGTCACGGGCTATGTCAATGATCCTGATAAATACCCCGGCGAATATCCTAATGAACTCTACTCTGAGCGGCTTAAAGCCCAAGAGTTTTTCGAAAAAGTAGGAGAAGAGGGATTTGAAGTCTATGGCCGCGGTTGGGAAAAAGCGCCCGCCACTAAATCTTTTCGGGGAGCTTGCAGAGATAAAATCCAAGTGATTAAAAACTACCGCTTCAGCATCTGCTATGAAAACTGCCAGGGTGAGAAGGGGTATATTTCTGAAAAGATTTTCGATTGTTTTGCAGCAGGCAATGTTCCCGTCTATTGGGGAGCTAGTAATGTAACCGACTACATTCCCAAGGATTGTTTCATCGACCGTAGGGATTTTGCAACCCTCGACGATCTCTATCTCTTCTTGAAGAGTATGACGAAAGAGACCTACGAAGGGTACTTAGCTCACATCCGTGACTATTTAGCCAGCGATGCAGCGCAGGTTTTTTCCGAAGCGAGATTCGAAGAAATTTTCCGCGACGCTGTTCGGTAAGAAATTGTCTGACCCTGTTCAGGAGCCACAAAATTTACTTCTGTTGGTAGGCGCTCTTTCAAAAAAATCACAGGATCATCAATCCCTTCATCAGTCAGACGAAATGTCCCAAAATGAATCCCGATGCTCAAAGCCGATCCCAGATCTCCATGCGCTTGAATCGCTTCTGCAGGGTTCATATGGATATCCTTCATCAGCCACCTGGGCTCATACGCTCCGATCGGGAGCAAGCTGACATCCATTTCTCCGTATTTTTCCCGAATTTCCTTGAAATGATCACTATAGCCGGTGTCTCCTGCAAAGAAGATGTTCATCTTAGGGCTTTGGATCAGAAAACCTCCCCAGAGCATTTTACAAAAATCACGAAGGCCTCTTCGCGACCAATGCTGAGCCGGTGTAAGGCTTAACGATAGTCCTGTTTCCAAGTGATGCTGCTCCCACCAGTCAAGCTCGACAACCTGCGTAAGACCTTTCCTACGTAGAAAAGAGCCGTTTCCTAAAGGGACCACAAAAAGAGGCTGGTCTTTATCTTCCAAGGCTTGCAAAGAGGGAAGATCTAAATGATCATAGTGATTATGGCTGATTAAGACAGTATGAATTTTTGGCAGTTTATTCAGCGCGAGACCAGGAGGCCTGACCCGTTTAGGTCCCAGCCATCCGTAAGGGCCTGCAATATCCGAAAAGACCGGATCGGTCAGAATGTTACCCCTCTCAAGCTGAATCAAAACCGTTGCATGGTTAACGAATGTGAAGAAGGCCTCATTAGGTTCAACTTGAGAGGGAAGCTCCGGCTGATAGGTGTTAGCAACCTGTTTTGGCCAAACCTTAGCCTGGGTTGTAAGTTTCCATCGGAGCACTTTCAAGAGGCTGACGGGGCCTCCCTTATGAGCTTCGGTATTGAAGAAACGGCCGTTTTTAAAGAGGCTTTTTGTAACTAACACCGAATGTCAACCAATGCTCGATTTTGCCTACTAGAATTGCGCCCCCGCTGGTAATAACCCTTGAGCTCCAATGAGAGAGGGTAAATATTGCTAAAGTCTTCTCTAAAGAGGGGATATTCCAAGATAACCGTTGCCCCAAGGACTGTAACCCAAAAAGGGGTACACAGGTATGACAATAAAATAATAAGTTTCCCCAATCACTGGGATTTTTCCAATTACGGAAATGGTCAAAATATTCGCTTCCATACTGTTTGTCTATTATCTCAAAAGCCAGCTTAGCAATGGTGATAAGAGCAACTGTCGCAAAAGGATTTGATGATTTGGCCCAACGTTGGGCTGCGTAATACGATGAAACACCTGCCACACTTAATTCTAGAGCAGGCCTTAAGTAATCTTTCATAATAAAACCTCGGTGTTAAAGTTGAAGGCAGTATGGCAGACTTGCTGGTTTTCAAGAAGATTTTTTTGATCAGGTTGGCAAAGATGTTTCCGGCTTGATGAGGGTAAAGAGGCTTTCAAAAATACTATTTAAGTAAAGAGTTGTTCCCAATATTCCCCAGGTCACAAAAAAAGAGGGCGGGTTCAGTTTCAACCTTTGACTTAAGCTGTGTACAGCTTGGGTACAAGCCAAGCTGAGACATCCCCAGGCGATTTTCCGATACTCTTTCAAGAGGGCTATTTTTTTGTCTTTTAAAGCTTTTTGTGAGGGACGAGCTTTTATTTCGGCTATCTTCTGCTGACAGGCATTTTCCAGAAGTTGAAATGCAAATTCATCAACCAACCCAGCAATAGTGAGTAGAGCAGTCATCGTCAGAGGTTTTGATGATTTGACCAGGTAACGGCTAGTCACATAGGAACAGCCCGCCAAAATGAGACCTTTTTGGATATAACCTGTAACAGAATGTGAGATGACTTAACCTCGAGTTAAAATAGGAGTATCTTCTATTAGGCAGCTGCCATTCTAGCTATTCCCCGATTCTGTTTAGTTTGGAGAATCTCCCCGTTTTTAAGAATTGGTTTAACGGGAACATGCCCATGTTCTCCAACCCAAAGATCGTAATTGATCTGCAAGTTTAACCAGAGCTGCGGAGTTGTATCGAAGGCTTCAGCCAGAGAAAGAGCGAGAGAAGGAGTAACGCTTGCTTCACCAGCCCTGATCTTAAACAGAGTGTTTCTTGCAATACCAAGCCTGTCAGCAAGCCTTTGTAAATTGAGCTGAAGCGGTTTGATATAATGTTCATCAAGGATTTCCCCAGGATGAGTAGGCTTTCTTTTTTTTCCCATAAATATACCTTCTCTATTGAGAAACATTGTAACCAATTAAGTTACATTATGTCAACTGGTCAGCAACGCGAAGAGCATTGGCAATGATCGTGAGGGTGGGATTGACCGCTCCGATAGAAGGAAAGAAGCTGCCATCGACAACATAGAGGTTATCTATCCCATGCATCCTGCAGTCGAGATCCAGTACGGAAGAGCGAGGATCTTTACCAAAACGAAGAGTGCCAGTTTGATGAGCGCATCCGGCAATGGGGATCTGTTGGGAGAGATAGACGGAATTTGGGAAGAGATGCGTGTGAGGGCCGAGGTGATTTAAGAGCTCCTTGAGCTTTTTCAAAAGGCGCTCATGCGCTTCTTGATTGTTGGGAGTGTAGTCGAGAACAATTTGACCGTCTGGCGTGAGTCGAACCCGGTTGTTAGGATCGGGAAGATCTTCAGACGTTAGCCACCAGCCGACGGCATGCTCTGCCAAAAAATCGAGAGCAAATCCCGGAGCGTAGATCGGCGATTCAGCAGCTAGCATGTCGGGTTTGACATTCCCTAGGAGTTGGATATGACCCAAAGGCAAAGAGGAGTCGTCGGCTCCGTAGTAAAAATCGTTGATGGCTAGTGTCTTTTCATACTTTGTTGGATTTTTGGTCTTCGAGACCGCAATCATCACCGAATTATTATGAAACATGTAGTGACGCCCCACAAGGTCGTGCGCATTTCCAAGCCCTTGTGGATGGGAGGGATGTTTTGAACGGAGCATGAGTGCAGCCGAATTGATCGTGCCGCAGCTACAGATGAAGAGATCGGCTTCGATGAGCTCGGTCTTTCCCTCGTGACTGATTTCAACAGCCACAATCGATTTTCCTGAACTATCGGGGATGAGTCTATTTGCCAACGTCTTTGTCATCAAAGTGACGTTGCTGCTTTTAAGAGCGGGTTCGACACATGTGACGTGGGCATCGGCTTTAGCTTGGACAAGACACGGAAATCCATCACAGGTGTCGCAGCGGATGCAGCGGCTCTCTTGAGGATTTTTTTCATTGAGCATCAGTCCGAGTGGAAGATGAAAAGGGTGAAGCCCTTTGTCTTGCAGCCGATCGTGAATCGTTTGGATGTACGGCTCATGACTGATCGGTGGATAAAAATAGGGATTACTGTCAGGCGGCTCTAGCGGGTCTTCTCCGCGCTTTCCGTGAACGAAGTAGAGTTTTTCAGCTTGAAGATAATACGGCTGAAAATCTTGGTAGCTCAGTGGCCAAGCAGGGGAGATTCCCCCGTAATGCTTCACTTCTTGGAAGTCTTTTTCTCGAAGGCGCAGCAGCGCAGCTCCATAGACTTTGGTATTGCCACCCACGTAGTAGTTCATCCCGGGAATGAACGGTTTTCCCTCTTTGTCGAGCCAAGCTTCCTTCGTATGGTACCGGTTGTTTAGGAAAACCTCTTTAGGCTCCCAGTTCTCTTTTTCCCTGGGAAGAAAATCGCCCCTTTCAATCAGAAGAATTTTCTTTCCGGTTGAGGCCAGGGCATACGCCATCGTGCCCCCACCAGCTCCCGATCCAATAATCACAATATCGTACTTCATGGACTCCAATCGATGACGACTTTGATTTCATCGGGAGTGTGATGACTCATCACGTCTGAAAACGAGGTGTAAGGGACATGTTTAGTGATTAGCTTGGAGACAACGCCGGGCCACTCTTGATCCGCGGCTTTAAGATCTTTTAGGCCATTTTTGAAGTGATGAAGGCTTTCATTTACACTGCCGACCATGACTTGATTTTTAAGAACCATCTGACGCATCAATTTAGCGCCATCCACATTGAGGAGTCGTTGGTCTCCTGGCACTCCGGTCAAGACAAAAATCCCATTGATGGCAAGTAGAGATGTGAGGTCGAAATCGAGTTTAGCAATGCCCGCTGCATCAAGAATCAGATCAAAAGAATCGTTTTGCCCTGCCTTCGTGATATACTTGCCTCCCATTGCAGTTAAAATCTGAGCGCGGGGGCTTTTAGGATCGACGATATCAAGACCAAAAACATTGGCTTTTCTCAGCCGAAGAACGAGAGCTGCAAGAAGCCCAATAGGTCCTAGGCCTGCGACAAGAACAGATTTCCCTTCCAGCCAAGTCTGGGGATTTTTTAAGTAGGGGAGGCGGCTCATTTGAACGATTCCAGCCTCTTCGATGGCTTTTTGAACCACCGACATCGGCTCAGCTAATACGCCGATTGCAGCGATACTCGGATCGACTTTGACAGCGAATGCCTCTTGGTCAACGACATATTCACATTGAAAACCGTGCCGTCCTTTGATGCCCCGCTCGGTATAGTTGCCTGTCTGGCACATGTCAGAGCGCCCCTCTTGACAAGCAGCGCATGCTCCACAGCCTCGTCTCACTGTGATCACAACTAGATCACCTACCTGGACTGAGCGAACCTCTTTTCCCACCTCAACAACACGGCTGATCATTTCATGGCCGATCACAAGTTCTATTTCTCCTGCAGGAGCATCGGCTCTTCCGCCGGAGGCCTCTTCTCGGTCGGTGCCGCAGATGCCGACATGGAGCACTTTGACTTTGATCTCATCAGGCCGCTTGATCTGGGGCTCGGGCCACTCTTTTACCTGAAGGTGTGTGGTGTGAGGTTGCAAGACTAAAGCTTTCATTCTTTAGTGCATAAAGCAAGAAAGAAAAAATGTCGAAACAAAAATTAGGTAGGGTTATGGTTAGGATTAGTCAAGTATTGCTGATTTCTGCTATTGGGTTTGTCTGGGACTGTCATCAGCAGTAACTCGTTCTGTATAAGCGGCTTCAAGTGCATTGCATAAAAAGATTCTCGATGTTTGAGTCCCAATAACTGCATGATTTCTTTTGCAGTTCTGGGTTGCTGACAGAATTCAAGAATTTTAACTTGTCCGGTGACTTGTCCGGTGACTTGTCCGGTCAGGGGTTCTTCCCTCCCAATAAACGGTGGTTCTGCTTCTTTGGAGAAGAACAAACTGGGGAGAAATGTGATGATGACGGAGCCGGGCTGCTCTTCCCATAAAGGACGTGGATTTTGATTCTCTTGGCACCAGTCGAGGATATTTAAAGTCCCCGTTCCCCATTGTTCAATAACACCAGCCCGATAGAAAACCTCAGCAATGATAGGATTCCAAGGTCTAGAGGTATGGGGCCTTATTAAATTGTCAGGTGTAAAGCCAAAATGAAAAGCTCCAGGATTGATGATCTCTAAATGATCATCGTACATCGCTATTGCAACAGCTCCGCTAGCAGAACTGTAGTCTCTATGGCAAATGGCGTTAGCAATGGCTTCTCTGGAAGCCCGAGGAGGATACATGGGATAATCTTCACGAAAGATTTTTCCTGGAACGACTCGACCAGCGATAGGCACGTAATCTCGTAAAAACGTCTCTCCTCTTCTAAGAAGAGCAAAGGCATGTCCCCAGTAGTTGCGACTATCTAAAAAATCGGCCAATCGATCTTTTCCTCTGAATCTGGCTAATCTGATTGAAAATTGAGGATAGAGGGGATAGAGTTTTTCGCTTTTTCCGTAGAGAGCTATAGCGGCATTGAGTAATTTTCCCTCATGGATCAACTTCAACCCCATTAGAATGGATTCAGTATTCACGTTGGGAGGCTTATCCATTCGTCCTTTTTGAATTGCATTAACAAGCGTGTTATGAATCTCTTCTTCGTCCAGATCATGAATCGTAATTCCTTCAGGAACAGGCTGATTTTCCCATCGCTGAGTGTTATGAAGCCTTTCAAGCAGTCTGCGTTCGTACTCGCCTCTTGGCATGATCTGGGTGGTAGCCCCATGTCTTAGATACGGCCTGCCGTCGTAAGTATAGGTTCCTTTTTCTCCATTGACACGTACAAGGATGATTTTTCTATCTTCCTCAATAGCGATTGTCTGGATTTCTGGAAACGCTGGTGGTTCAATGCGACGGAGTTCAACAGCTAGGTCTTCAAGGGTTTTATTTGTTACCTGCTGCCCAATGAGCTCACCCTGATCGGAGGCTCCAAAAACGACAAACCCACCAAGGCCATTGAGTAAAGCGCAAACAGTTTTTGCAGCTTCAGTTCTTTGCCCTGTTGTTTTTTTGAATTCTAAAGTTTCCGATTCGCCGTTTAAGGCTAAGTCTTTAATTTTCTCTAGGAACATTTCTAACAATTATAACTTGAAAATGCATTCTCTGCAATTCTTCTAAGAAGATTTTCGGCTTTTACGACGTGCTCTTTTTTTAGGAGTCTTGGCTTCCGTCCGGCGCGCTTGGCTCAGAGCAATAGCTACCGCTTGTTTCTGCGGCATTTCAGGATGGGCGTGCTTTTCTCTGCGGATGTTCTCAGAGATCCCTTTGCGCGTTGCTGCTTTTTTCCCTTTGATAAGTGGCATATGCTCCATTGTAAATTGAAAATGCATTCTATTCAATTATGTCCTTTGTGCTATTTCTAAATTATGGCAAAAAATTCACCCGAACACCAGAGGCTTCAAGATCCTCAGTGGAAGAAGTGGGGAGCGTATGTCTCCGAGAGATCTTGGGGATCGGTGAGAGAAGATTACAGCCCTGATGGAAAAGCGTGGGACTATTTTCCTCATGAGATGGCCAGGTCTCGAGCGTACCGTTGGGGAGAGGATGGCCTTGCAGGATTCTGTGATCGAGATCAAACCTTAGTTTTTTCACTGGCTCTTTGGAATGGCAAAGATCGGATTCTAAAAGAGCGGCTCTTTGGGCTGACAAGCACCGAGGGAAATCATGGCGAGGACGTCAAAGAATACTATTTTTATCTAGATGCAACGCCGACCCATTCATATCTTCACTTTCTCTATAAATATCCGCAGAAAGAATTTCCCTACGAACAGCTCATCGCTGAAAATGAGAGGCGGACCACTCAAGAGCGAGAATTCGAGCTCTTAGATACAGGAGTTTTTCAAGACAACCGGTATTTTGATGTCTTCGTCACCTATGCAAAAGCTGGGCCTGAAGATATCTGTATCCGGATTGATGTTCACAACCGAGGTCCTGAAGCCGCAGAGCTTGATCTGCTTCCACAGCTAGTTTTTCGTAACACGTGGAGTTGGGGGCCGCAGTTAGGACCAGTTCCAGAGATTCGGCCGAAGATACAAAAGGGGCCCGAGGGAAAGGGCTTTCAATCGCTGGTGGCTGATCAGATCTATCTCTATGGTGACAGCCCCTCTCAGCTACTATTTACTCACAATGAGACTAACAATGAGCGGCTTTGGAAATCACCTAACCGCACTCCGTATGTTAAAGATGCGTTTCATCGGCAACTCATTCAGAAAGAGGCTGCAGTCAATCCGAAAGAGGAGGGGACCAAGGCTTGCTTTCATTTCAAGGGAGAAATCCCTTCTGGCGGATGCCAGACTTTTCGGCTGCGGTTAACCCCCGAGCGGTTGGACAATCCTTTGGGAGAGGTCGATACCATCATCACCAAGAGAAAAAAAGAGGCGGATCAATTCTATGAAATGATTCATCCTTCTAAAGCAACAGCGGATCGTAAAGCGATTCAGCGGCAAGCGCTCAGTGGTTTGCTCTGGAGTGAGCAGTTTTACATGTATGATGTTGAAACTTGGCTGAAGGGAGATAATCCTCATCTGCCGCCACCGGCACCGCGCTTAGAGGGAAGGAACTCTCACTGGAGGCATCTCGAGGCCAAGGATGTGATCTCTATGCCCGATAAATGGGAGTATCCGTGGTTTGCAGCGTGGGATTTGGCGTTTCAAGCCGTTGCACTGGATTTAGTCGATCATGAAGCCGCCAAAGAGCAGCTCAAGATGTTACTGAAAATCGAGTACCTTCATCCCAATGGGCAAATTCCCGCGTATGAGTGGGCCTTTTCCGATCTAAACCCTCCCGTGCAGGCTTGGGCTCTATGGACTCTTTATGAAAGAGGCGGGAAACAAGATCGGGAATTTTTAGAAGTCTGCTTTTTAAAGCTGAATCGCAATTTTGGCTGGTGGGTTAATAAAGTTGACCGGTTGGGGAATAATTTTTTCGAGGGAGGCTTTTTAGGCCTCGATAATATTTCTGTGATTGACCGGAGCAAACCGCTCTCTAATGGGGGGATGATCGAGCAATCGGATGGGACGGGCTGGATGGCATTTTTTGCTCTGATGATGTTGAAGATGGCTTTGGAGCTGGCTCAAAAAGATCCCGCTTTTGAAGAGCCTGCTGCAAATTATCTTGAGCATTTTTTGCTGATTGCAGCTGCGATGGAGCCCCTCGATGAAAGAGCCGTCGATATGTGGGATGATAAAGACGGTTTTTTCTACGACCTTGTTCTTTATCCTAAGGGAGATTGTCAAAGACTCAAGATCCGTTCTTTTGTGGGGATCATTCCGTTTTACTCTTTAGATTTTTTTGAAGAAAAAGACCTTCAACGCTTTCCTCATTTTTACCCTCATTTTCAATTTTGTATGGGGAAATATTCTCAGGTTTTTAATAAGTGTGTAACTTCTCTCATAGAGAACGGGGAAAAACGGTATCTATTTTCTTTAATGAACATCGATCAGATGAAAAGAGTTCTCGAAAGAATCTTTGATCCTGCAGAATTTTTCTCTGATTTTGGACTGAGATCACTTTCTAAGTTTCATGAGAAAAATCCTTTGATTTTTGAAGATAGAACCGTGGGCTACGAGCCCGGAGAATCTTTAGAAAAAATTAAGGGAGGAAACTCAAACTGGCGAGGTCCTATTTGGTTTCCGACGAATTACCTTTTTCTTTGTGCGTTAATTCGGCTCCGAGAAGCCGTCGGAGACACCTTAAAAATCCGAGGTCAACCTCTTCAAGTGTTGATCGAAAGTCTCACGCATCGGCTGATCGCCCTCTTTGAAAGGGGCTCCGATGGCAAGCGTCCTGTCCATGGAGATGCCTGGCTTTTCCAAGAAGACCCCCATTGGAAAGATCTGCTCCTGTTCTATGAACACTATCACGGAGATCTCGGAAGAGGCTTAGGTGCTTCGCACCAGACCGGCTGGAGTAGTCTTATCTCCAAAGTTATCGAGTTAACCTGACATAGACTCGTCGACAAAATGAGAAGGCTAGATAGCCAATAAAGGCCAGTATTGCAAGCCGAACAGCGGTTCTCAATCCAGGGCGGTCCGGATCATTTTTTCTAGGTGTTACTATTCGGGGTGAAGTCTCCGGTTGGATTGCTTGTTTTTGCTTGCAAATCTCAATGTGTTGAAGGGTTAGTTCATCGAGAGTTATTCCACAGGATGAGGCATTTTTTTTCTGAGACAGGAATGCCTCAAGTAATCTAGCAAATAATGCACATTTTAGCTCTGGGACGAGGGTGCATTCAGTGGAGTCCACGAAGGTGAAGATGTCTTCAAGGCTTTCAAGAGACGTATTGACGCGGATTTTTTGATTATTAGGGTCAGGTATTTCTAAAAAAAATGTATCCGAAATTAGTTGGCGAATTTTGAAATATTTTTCTATATTGTTTGGGCGAACTAATACATGTAATCTTTTTATTTTTTCCCAGCAATCTTTTCGTTTTTCAGTTATGACTGAATTATCCTGAAAGAGAAAATGCCATGAACAATAAACCTCATTATATTTTAATAACTGAACGCGGATCTTTTCAAATAGATCAAGCTTCGATTGGGTTGATTTAACGGCATCAATGAGAGTATAAGTGTTTAGCAGCAGTGTTTGTGCATCAGCTAATAGAGCGAACATTGCTTTTGAGAGAGCTGAATCGTTTGATTTTTCGTACGCCCCTGCTTCAGCAATCTTGCCAGCGGCTTCTTCGATCCTTGTATGAAGATTTTCAATGGAAGGAGGTCCACCACCCGAAAGAGGTCTTACAGTACCACCTGCTTCATTCTTCACCGTAGCATTAAAAACATTTTGAACTACAGTTGACTGAGGAGGAGTTTGAGTAGAAGGGACTTTGGGGGAATTCAGTGTTACGGGATCGGTCATGAAATCCTCATAGTGGGTTATTTTGATACAGCAGTATAGCCGAGTTTTTGCAAATGCATCAATCTTTATCGAGTTAATCTGACATAGACTCGTCGACAAAATGAGACAACTAGATAGCCAACAAAAGCCAGTATTGCAAGTTTGAAAACGGTTTTCATGCGCGGGGATTCAGGTTTTTTTGGATTCGGGGTTACTATTCGGGTTGGAGGCTCTAGCCGGGTTTCTTGTATTTGGTTACCAACCTGAAGAGATTGAGCTGTAGTCTTCAATTTGTTGACGATTTTTTGGTAGCTATCAACTAACTTATTTCTATCTTCAGAAGAGACCGAGCATTCATCGGAGTCCATAAAGATGGAAACATCTTCGAGGGCTTCATGAGATCGAGCGATAAATGCGGTTACCCTTTCCTTAGAATCCGGGTTTGCTATGGCCAGACACAGGTCATATTCCACATCAGCAATTAGGCTAAAGATGACATGATATTTTTGGGGGGAGCTTGAAGGAAAAATTAGCTTTTCTAATCTTTCTATTTTAAAAAAACAAGCGACTTCTTTGTCTCTTATAACTGGATCATTTTGATTTGGGAAATTCTGATAAAATCTTTTAAGGTTCCCCAATTGAGGGTATAGGATGTTAAGTAGCATAATCTTAGATTGGGTCGGTTTGATGCTATCTATGAGAATAAAAGCATTTAACAAAAGCGTTTTTGCCTCATCTGCCAGAGGGGATGCTATTGTTGTGTCGGTGCAATTGGAAGCTTCTGTAATCTTGGCAGCTGCTTCTTCAATCTGGGATTGAAGATCCTTAATGGAAGGTGGTGGATTGCCTGTAAGAGGTGGCGCATGACTGCTTCCTCCATTCTTCACCGTAATATTAAAAATATTTTGAGCCGTGCTTGAAGAAGTAGGATTTAGAGGGGGAGTCGTTGAGAGACGAGCTGCATCTGTTACTGGGGCTGCCACGATATCCTTAAAGGGTTTATTTTATTGCAGAATTATAGAGAACTTTTGTGATTTTATCAACTCAATGCGGTAAAAGAATAATCTCCTCAGCCACCGAATCATAGAACAGGAGCCCTTGAGAGGAGAGGCGGGCTCTGTGGTCGTCGATTTCTAGCCAACCTTTAGAGACGAGGTTTTGGAGAAGAGAGGGATCAACGGGGAAGTCTCTAACCTTTTTATAACGAAAAAATCAATGAGGAATAGTACGCAACCTATCTATACCTGCATCGATGACTTCATCAAGAGTTTTGCTAATGGATTTATGCATCTGTCTGGCTATTTTAGCAATGTAATAGTGACGTTCGCTTGTAGTCCGATAAGCGATGTTTCCCTTAAACGCATCTTTGTTGATCGGCTCTGGTACGACTTCACCATTTTTCAGATAAAGACGGATCGCTCCTTCGATGGCTTCTTTAATGTTTTCCATTCCCTCTTCTATGGTTTCAGCATCGGTACAAATCCCAGGGAGCTCATTTACCCGGATGATATAATACTGTTTTCCCTTGTGTGTTTCTTGTTCCAAGGTGTACGACCAATTAAGGTTTAGATAATATTTCAAATTCTTTTTAGTACCCATAATCTCTTAAAACCTCCTTAAGTTCTCTTATCTGATAAGGCAAAAGCTGGGAACGGCGTTTAATCGCTATATTTTTGGGGTAGCCATTTTTTCTAAAGATGTGGTGTGATCCCCTAGTATCCAGGTGAAATCCCAATTTTAACAAAATATTCTCCGCATCTTCGTAAGAAATATCTCTGCCTTCCAGCACTTTTTGGATTAGTTTTTCCAATTTGCTCATGTGTGAGATGGTATCAAAAACGATATCATTTGTCAAATGAGGATAATCTCCTCAGCCACCGAATCATAGAACAGAAGCCCTTGAGGGGAGAGACGGGCTCTGTGGTCGTCGATTTCTAGCCAACCTTTAGAGACGAGGTTTTGGAGAAGAGCGGGGTCAACGGGGAAGTCTCTGAGGTCGACGCCGGTGAGGAGGCGGAGCTGAACGGCGAGCCGCTCATGAAGACTGGCCGTAGGGGAGAGCAGCTCTCGGAAATCGATAGGGCTGGAGCCATTTTTAAGGGCGGTGGCGTATTTTTTCAGGTCGCAGATGTTGCGGTACCGCTCTCCTTCGAAGTAACTAAACGCAGAGGGTCCAAAGCCTAGGAAGGGGCGGCCTGTCCAGTAGCCCGTGTTGTGACGGGACTCAAAACCAGGATGTGCAAAGGCAGAGATTTCATAGCGGTGAAGGCCGATGGCTTCGAGTGTTTGGACGGCCGTCTCGAGCATTTTTAAGCTCTCGTCGGAAGAGGGAAGGAGGGGAGTGAGGGCTGCGCGTTTTTTGTAGAAGACGGTTTGAGGCTCAATGGTGAGGTTGTAAAGTGAAAGATGCGTGATGGGAAGAGAAGAGAGTTGATCGAGAGTCTGTTGCCAGCTGGAGAGGGTTTGAGAAGGGATCTCATACATGAGATCGATGGTGATGTTTTGAATGCCAGCTTCTGCGGTGGTTTGGATGGCTTTGCGGGCGGCTTCTGCAGTGTGGTGGCGACCGAGAGTTTTGAGAAGGGCATCATCGAGAGACTGAACTCCAAGGCTGACCCGGTTGATGCCAGCTTCTGCAAAGGCTTGCATCGCTTCTAAGGTTACATCTTCGGGATTGGCTTCCAAGGTGATTTCAGTGCCGGGGGGAGGATTGATCCACGACAAGATCTGGCGGATGCCAGAGGGGCCCATGAGAAAAGGGGTTCCTCCGCCAAAGTAGATGGAGACGATGCGTTGGCCATGGGTCCTGTGACGGTAGAGTTGCCATTCTAGCTCAAGCGCTTCTAAGAGCGTTTTTTGTGACTCTTCATTTTGAGGGACAACGTAAAAGTGGCAGTAGGGACACTTACGCCTGCAAAATGGCAGGTGGAAGTAAAGGGAAATTTTACCAGTTGTCGGCATCAGGATCTTCGAGGACGCCGCGTTTCCAGCGATTGCGATCGCTGAAAGGGTCTTCGTCAGCATCTTCATCAGCGCTCTCTTCTTCACCGGCTCCGGCAGCTGCTTCCGCGCCGCTTTCCGTCTCTTCTGCGCTCGTCGTTTCAAAGAACGTCTCGTTTTCAGCTTCTAATCCAAAATCGGTTAAGCCTTCATCGGGCACTTCGATATCGGGCATGCTGGCAGTATCGGGAAAGGCTTGCCGTGCGTGAGCCGATTTTTTGGGAGGAGCGTACTCTTCCATGGCGCCGCTCTCTTTTAAGAAACGGAGGCGTTCTTTTTCTTCTTGGATCTTATCTTTGAGTGCCAGAATTTCAGTCTTATGCTTATCAATGTCTTTTTTTGGCACAAGTCCTAATTTGAGCCACTGGTCCAAGTCTTGAAGCTCGGTTTCTAATTTTCTCAGGCGTTCGCTTTTAATCATGGGGCCTCCTTCAACTGCCTCCTAATAAATCTAAAAATATTTTTTAGGCAAGGACCAAAATTATTTCCATCCGGGTGATTATTCACAAGTTCTTTCTGTAGATTTGGGAAACTCAAGTCTAGACATATACCTTTTCTAGTGATAAGAAAAAATTATGGAAGAGGTTTCGTTTTCCAATCTCGCTTATATCGACGATCAATATCGCCGCTTCAAAGAAAATCCTTTGGGGGTTGAAGGGTCATGGCGTTATTTTTTTGAAGGATGGGAGATGGGACGGCAGGGGACCGGGACGGTGAGCCTGGATCTGCAGGTGGCTCGTCTGATCCATGCCTACCGGACCTATGGTCATCTGAAAGCCTCCGTGAATCCTTTGGCAGAGGGGAACTCTGAAGATATCCAGGAGCTATCGCTGTCAGAGCTGGGATTTCAAGAGGGAGATCTTGAAAAAACTTTTCCTACCTGTGGATTTTTAGCTAGCCCGGAGGCTCCGTTGAAGGAGCTGGTCGCCGCTCTTGAAAAGACGTACTCTGATTCCATCGGAATCGAGTTCATGGGACTCAGGGTGCCAGAGCTTGAGACGTGGCTCCAAAAAATTATCGAGCCTGGGTTTCCCATTCCGTTTTCAGCAAGCGAAAAACTCGAGATTTTTCACGATTTAAATAAAGCTGAGCTCTTTGAACATTTTTTACATACGAAATACGTCGGACAAAAGCGGTTTTCTCTGGAAGGGGGAGAGACTCTTATTCCGATGATGGCGTTTTTGATTGAAGAGGCCGCTGCAGATGGAGTCAAAGATGTTGTTCTAGGCATGGCTCATCGCGGAAGGCTCAATGTGCTCGCCAACATTCTCAATAAATCGTATGAGACCTTGTTTCATGAGTTTGAGGCTCACTATACGCCTGACTTGTTTGAAGGGACTGGCGATGTTAAATACCACAAAGGATTCATTGGAGCTTTGCAGACGAAAAAAGGAGATCCCATTGCGATCACCTTATCGGCAAATCCCAGTCATCTTGAGTCGGTCGATCCTGTGGTTGAAGGCCAAGCCAGGGCCAAGCAAGAACTGCATGGCCCTGGCAGTGTTTTGCCTCTCCTCATCCACGGCGACGCGTCGGTTGCAGGGCAAGGCGTCGTTTATGAGACACTGCAACTAGCCAAGCTGAAAGGGTATGAGACGGGGGGCACGATCCATATCGTCATCAATAACCAAATCGGGTTTACGACACTTCCCAAAGACGGCAGATCAACCAGGTATTGTACCGATATCGCTTATACTTTTGGAGCGCCGGTTTTTCATGTGAATGCAGAAAAGCCCGAAGAGTGTGTTTGGGCAGCTTTACTCGCACTGAGGATTCGGCAGAAGTTTCACTGTGATGTTTTTATTGATCTTAACGGCTACCGCAAATGGGGCCATAACGAAAGCGATGAGCCGTCATTTACACAGCCGCTAGAATATCATTTGATCCGTGATAAAAAAACGATTCGAAAACTTTATCTTGAAAAGCTTGTTCAAGAAGGAGTGATCGATCCACAAGCCGCAGAGGCCATCGAAAAAGAATTTCATGCCAAGCTTCAGGCCTCTTTAGATAAATCAGGAGCAGTTGTTCAGGCTCAGCCCTCTTTAGATCAGCCCTTTGAGGTTTTTTCCACAGCTGTGAGCGGCGCGCTTCTCAAAGAGCTGGCCGAAGATTTCTGCTCGATTCCGGAAGGGTTTAATCTCCATCCAAAAATTCGTCGTCTTTTGAAAGAGCGGCTGGCAATGATGGAAGGAGGAATTGACTGGGGAATGGCAGAGCATTTAGCGTATGCCTCTCTTTTAGTGGATAAGATTCATATTCGTATTTCAGGGCAAGATGTGAGAAGAGGCACATTTTCTCATCGGCATGCTGTTTGGGTCGATCAAGATAACGAAGGAAAAAGATACTCACCTCTGTCTCATTTAAAGCGCCCTCAAGCTCCCTTCGATATTTATAATTCTCCTCTTTCGGAATTTGCCGTCTTAGGATTTGACTTTGGCTATAGTCTTTTTTATCCCCGAGCTCTAGTGGTATGGGAGGCGCAATTCGGCGATTTTGGCAATGGCGCCCAGGTGATCATCGATCAATATATTGCTAGCTCTGAGCAAAAATGGGGCCACCGCTCTGGCATCACACTCTTGCTTCCTCACGGCTACGAAGGGCAAGGGCCTGAACATTCATCGGCTCGCTTAGAGAGATATCTTCAACTCTCTGCTGATGACAATTGGCAAATTGTCAATTGTTCAACGCCTGCACAGTTTTTTCATCTTTTAAGACGGCAGCCTCTTTTAAAACGGCCTAAACCCCTAGTTGTTTTTACTCCCAAAGCGCTGCTACGCCATCCTGCTTTTCTCAGTCCTCTTCAAGAGTTTACAACGGGGACTTTTCAGGAGTTTTTCGATGATCCTAAAGTCTTGCATCCTCGTCGGATCCTCATTTGCAGCGGCAAGGTTTACTACGATCTGATAGCCGAGAGAAAAAAAGACGATATTGCGATCTTACGGATCGATCAGCTGTATCCTTTTCATCTTGAAAAGTTCCAAAAACTTGTCGAAAAGTACCGAGATGTCTCAGAGTGGGTTTGGGTGCAAGAAGAACACAGTAACATGGGAGCGTATAGCTATATCCGTCCCCTGTTGCAAGCAGCAGTTGGAAAAGAGATCCGGTACTGCGGAAGAGGTCCCAGCGCATCGACAGCTGCGGGCTCTTACGCTCTTCACACACAGCAACAGAGTCAATGGATGCAGGAGGCCTTTAAATGAAGATCGAGATTAAAGTTCCGACGATGGGAGAATCGATTGTCGAAGCGACCGTGAGTCGCATTCTGAAGCCTTCTGGCAGCCCTGTGAGTCAAGATGAAGAAATTATCGAACTGGAAACAGATAAAGTGAACCAGGTTCTGTATGCTCCTCAAGGAGGGCAGCTGACGCTTTCTGTTAAAGTTGGCGATACAGTCAAGATGGGTCAAGTGCTGGGATTTGTGGATACGAGTGTGCAAGCTCCTGCTCCCGTCAAGGCTGCGCCTGTGATTTCTACAGTGGGCCCTTCAGCTCGTAAAACTCCCGCTGAGGCGGTCACTGAGATCAAAGCTCCTTCGCCACAACCCGAGATATCCAAAGACAGGAAGCGGATGAGCACACTTCGCCGTACGATTGCCAAGCGACTTGTCGAGGTGAAAAATTCAACGGCCATGCTGACGACATTCAACGAAGCGGATATGAGTAAAATCATCGAGATCAGAGCTCGGGAGAAAGAGGCTTTTCAAACCAGATACAGTGTTCGCCTCGGTTTTATGTCATTTTTTGTCAAAGCCACGGTTGTTGCCCTCAAAGCCTATCCCGATGTCCGCTCTTACATTGAAGGAGACGATATTGTTGCTTTCCCCAACTACGACATTGGAGTTGCGGTCTCGACAGACAAAGGGCTGATGGTTCCTGTTGTCCGGAGCTGTGACACCGCTTCATTTGGGGAGATTGAAAAACAAATTGAAACCTATGGTAAAAAAGCTCGTGAAGGCACCATTTCTGTCGATGAGCTCAAGGGCGGATGTTTTACAATCACCAATGGAGGTGTTTTTGGCTCCCTGCTTTCGACCCCCATTCTAAATCCTCCTCAGAGCGCGATCTTAGGCATGCATACCATCCAAAAGCGGCCTGTTGTCTTCAATGATGAAGTCGTCATCCGTCCGATGATGTATCTAGCGCTTTCCTATGACCACCGCTTAATTGACGGGCGTGAAGCTGTTCAGTTCCTCGTCCATCTGAAAGAAAACCTTGAAGATCCCGCGAGATTACTTTTAGATTTATGAAAAACTTCGATCTGATTGTCATTGGTTCTGGACCTGGGGGATACGTCGCTGCGATCCGAGCAGCTCAGCTCGGGATGAAAGTCGCTTGCGTTGATAAACGCAAAGAACTCGGCGGCACGTGTCTCAATGTCGGTTGCATTCCCTCCAAAGCACTTCTCCATGCGACAGAGCTCTACTGGACAATGAAGCATGCGGGTGGATACGGCATCCAATGCCAAGCCACCTACTCCCTTCCTGAGATGAGAAAACAAAAAGACAAAATCATCTCCTCTTTCAATACAGGCATTGCCCAGCTCTTTGCAAAACATCAGATCACATTTTTTCCAGGCCTCGCTAAATTTCTTTCTCCTACTACAGTTCAAGTCGCGGGAGAGCCCCTCACTGCAAAAAATTTCATCCTTGCTACCGGTTCAGAGCCCACCGCGCTTCCTTTCCTTCCCTTTGATGAGCAGAGGATCCTCTCTTCAACGGGCGCCCTCGCCTTGAGTCAAATCCCCTCCAAACTGCTCATCATTGGAGCAGGAGTCATCGGCGTTGAGCTAGGCTCTGTCTATAGCCGCCTAGGCAGCCAAGTTGAGTTTGTGGAGTTTCAAGATCGGATCTGTCCCACCTTAGATCCCGCCCTTTCTCAAGAGCTTCAGAAAATCTTAACCCTCCAAGGAATGACATTTCATCTCTCTTCCAAAGTCTTAGGAGCTGACATCACTTCTCAGCAAATTGTTTTGCGATTAGAAAATCAGCAGCTGGCAGGTGATGCCGTGCTCATTTCCGTGGGCCGCCGCCCCTGCACACAGGGGCTCGGTCTTGAGGCTCTTGGCATCCAGCTTACACCTCAGGGCTTCATCTCGATCGATTCACGGTTTAGGACTTCAGTTCCCCACATCTATGCCATTGGCGATCTTGTCGATGGCCCTATGTTAGCGCATAAAGCCTCCGAAGAAGGCATTGCCGTGGCTGAAATCCTCGCCGGGCAAAATCCGGTTGTGAACTATCTTGCTATCCCCAATGTGATCTATACTTCGCCAGAAGTGGCAGCTGTGGGTCTGACAGAGGCCGATGCCAAAGCTTTGGGACTTAACACCAAAACCGGAACATTTCCTTTTAAAATTAATTCTCGTGCTCAGTGCACAGGGGAGACAGAAGGATTTGTCAAGCTCATCGCTAACAGCGCAAATGATCGTCTTTTAGGCATGCACATCATCGGAGCCCACGCCTCCGAGCTCATCGCCATCGGAGCCGTTGCCCTACAAAATCAGCTCACCGTCCTTGATCTAGCTCATGCTCCCTATGCCCATCCGACCCTCTCTGAAGCCCTCAAAGAGGCAGCTCTAGCTCTTCATGGCAGGGCTATTCACCGTTAGGTACGAGCATAGGAACGTTTTGCAATATGTGCACCTGAAAGAGTGACAGGTCTCATGGCTTTGAAATAGGAGGTCTTGAAAGTCTTTGCGATGCCTTCGATATCAAATTCTCGAAAAGCTTCGCGAAAAACCTGATTATTCATTCCTAGCTTCTCCAAGATAAATAGGCGAAGGCATAGTTCAGTTGTTGGGTTAATCTTTGCTGGCTTATCACCCATTTTTTCCCAGGTCAAAACAGCGACATGCGTGACGCCAAAATGCTTTCCAAAATTCTCAAGCGTCAATTCAAAGTAAGTGCGAATAAAATGGACCTCATTTCCAGTCAGAGAAACAGGCTTGTGCGTTAATGCTAAAAGAACCTGTTTTTGCAATTTGTTATAATCAATAGCTGGGGTCCAGATTTCTCTTTTTTTCACTAGAGGGACGTTAACCAAAGCAACTGGAAATCCCAGACCCTCATAGATGAATTTTTTCACTCTTTTTGTTTCCATGCAAATTTTTCTCAAATATGACGGGATTGTAAGTCATTTACATTGATTTTATCAAACTCATAGCTAACAGCGCAAGTGATTGTCTTTTTTGGGGAATTGGATTCCGCAATGGGATTCGACTCTGTGCCCAATTGCTAGTATCATGCTGAGATTGGATGACTTGGTTTTATAACGTTTCCCATCCGCGCAGTTGTCAAGAAGACGTTCTATAACGGCTCTTTTTCACTCATTTTGAACTAGTAAGCAATCCTTACTAGTTGATTCTGGAGCAGCTACTTCAATAGCTCTGCGATTTGCCGCAGCCACATCCACCTTTCGCATTAGGATTGGAGATGCTAAAGCCTGAGCCTTGGAGCTTATCGGCAAAGTCGATCACGGAGCCGAGAAGGCGAGGAACATCCATTTTATTGACATAAATTTCAACCCCTTCTGAAAGGAACACCTCATCATCAGCTTCGGCGCTTTTAGAGTAATCGAGGATATATTCAAATCCGCTGCAGCCACCTGCTTGGACTCCAAATTTAAGCCCCCAGCCTTCTTTTCCTTCATCTGCGAGGATTTCGCGGTATTTTTCAGAAGCTTTTTTTGTCATTGTAATGGTTGACATATCAAGAGGCTCTTCCAAAATCGCATTGAGTTTTTTGAGCAGCTTTTCTAGCTCTTCTTCTTGATAGCCATGTCCTAGTACTCCAGCTTCCAGTGTCTCATTGACAGAGGCTCCGCAGCCCACGCAGTTCAATCCTGAGCTCTTCATTTCCTGAGCCAGTTTCTGTCCCTTCTGGGGAAAGTTAGTTAAAATCTCATCAATTGTCATGTCTTTCGTAATAGTCATAGATCCCCTAGAATTTAATTTTGACGCGCCCTTGTTTGAGCTTGCATTGACAAGCTAAACGCTCTGTTCCTTGATCTCCGAGAAAGTCTTTTTCTTCTTGAGTAAAAGGGGTTAGATTTTCCATCCCTTCAACGACTTCAATCACACAGGTTCCACAAACCCCTTCCGTGCAGGCAAAAGGAACCCCCGCTTCTTCGCAGGCCGAAGCAATAGGATCCCCTTCGGGGATCTCTTGTTCCTCACCACTATGTTCAAAAATCAGCTTACCCATAAAGATATGGATTGATTACACCTGATTTTCTCCTAAAATGCAAGAAGATCAGAGCAATTCAGCTAGAGTTGTTCCTGTGACCAGACCTTCGACGGCTTTAAAATGTTTATCATAAGTGCAGAGGACACAGCCATTTTCCAAGGCTTGGGCTGCAATCCACATGTCATTGGTAGGGATGGGCTTGCCCTTGTTTCTCAAAGAAGAATAAACTTGAGCATAAAATTTGGCAGTATCCGAAGTAATTGAAAATATTTGAATTCGAGATGACTGGAGGAATAGTTGCAACTCCTCTCGATTCTTTTTAGGCCTATTTCCTCCTTCAAAGCCGCTCAGCAATTCTCCAAGTACGATAGGGCTGATACCAATTGTTTCTGAATGTTGGACAACTTCGATAATCGATCTTTCTTCATGCCTGTAGGCTGCGTAAGCGTTGGTATCAAATAAAATAGGTCTCATGACCAAAGATCCTCATCGATTTGTTCGAAGAATTTTGTATTTTTTTCGAACACTTTAAGATCGTCATCTGACCATCCACCTGCTAAATGATCTAGATCATGAAAAGTGGGTCTTGCACGGGCAAACCCAAGTCCCCGTTCGACCATGATCAGAATTAATGCATTAACACTCGTACGTAATCTTTTGGCTTCCCGTTTTAAGAGATCCATCACTTCGGAAGGGATCCCCCTTAAGTTAAAATTAGCTGCAGACATATGATACCTCCCACTAATACCGTTATGGTATCATTTATCAAGAATTGGGCAAAGAGCTTTTTTAAGCCTCACATTTTAAACTGGTTAAACTTCTCACACTTAGAATCTACATCGATTCTAAGTCGTCTTCTGAGAGCTCAACGGGGCTTTCGACCAAAAGCTCTTCAATGGTTTTTTTAAGAGTTTGGATCCCCTCAGGGAAGCCACATTTCTGAAGCTGCTCATTAACGTAGTACAATTCCGATTCTAGGTGATCGACTTTACTTTCTAAACCAGCAATTTGGCGATATAGTTCTTTATTCATTTTATTATCCTCTTATTAAACTACACCACCATGTTATCAAATTAAATTTTAATTATCAATTATTTTATATACTATTGATGTTTAGCGTGTTAGCATAACTGTTTAATAAAGAATGGTTAAATATTTGTTTAATTTTAATCATTATTTATATAAAATAGTTTTTAACATACATAATAAATGGGTTAATAATATGACTACTAGAGTGACTTTTGATGAATTAGTTCAGACCAATCACGACAAGGCTGCCTCAGAGGTATTCCCTGTACCAGGCGCTTATACTCACCGGGACCATTTCCGATTTCAGGTTCTCATTCCTTTGAAGTCATTTTTTAGGTTAGCTACCGCCGAAGAACAGCACCAGAAACAGCTCTACGACAGCGCGTCTAAAGTAACCCGGGCAGCCGCAGACTACTTTTCTAGGATTCATGAAATTGCACGGGACACCCAAAAAATACAACTTAAGGCAGCTCAATACGAATCGCTAAAAGAAGAGAAAATAGCTTATTGGTCCAGTCGCACGATGGATCAGCTCAAAAAGCATTCAGGTGGTCGAATCAAGCGGGACCCCATCTGTCAACAAAGCCGTGATGAGCTGTTAACAGGGTACAAGGCGTGGATGACGACTTTAAGTCAAGCATGGGAGTTTGAGACGCAAAGTTTATGGACAAAGTCTTGGGGTAAGGCTACTCCAGAGACATTCACACGTTTGCAAATCCCGAAGGGTAAATTTGATGACCCCATTTCTATCAGCCCGGAGTTAAAAGCGGCTTTCACTCAGCAATCTCTGAACAATTTACTTACTAAATTTGATAATCCAAAACTCGGTCAGTGGATGTTAGAGCAGGCGCGGGCTGAGTATGCTGATCATTCAGTTAACCTTTTAAAGTTGCCCGATTTTGTAGACCGCTTAGGCTCCTTAGTTGAAGAAGCTGCTCGATTAGGTTTAGGCGATGCAGCCACCATTAGGAACGATTTGATTCAAGCAGCGGCGCACATTCACGGAGATGAGCTGAGAGCTTACATTGGCTCCTTATCCACATCTTACGATTACAGTAGCAAGACGACTGAAATCCAGGCTCATTTTAACAAACAGGTAGATGAGTTGATGAAAAATAGTCGGCCTATTACCGCAGGTAGCCTAGGACAACTTCAATTTGATGTTAAGGGTCTTCGGGTGACGTTAGGGCAATTTTTTGACGAAGAGGCCTTATCTCAATTAGCGTCAAAGATTCAGACAAATCGTGGTGAATTACTGACGCTTAAGCGCAATATCCAAGGAAAAAAATCTGAGATACTAGAGATGGAAAGACCTAATTTGGTTCTTGATTTTTCTAATTTTACAACATTAACAGAACAGTCTTTAAAACTCTTGGCGTTTGGAACAAATGGGAAGAATTACCAAAATCAACTTGCTGAATTTGAGGACCAATTGACTCAGAAAATCCAAGAGTCCAAAGAATATCGTTCGGAGCTGACTCAAGCCATCACGTCGGAAAAACTGAAATGTTTAACCGAACCAGCGATGGTCAAATCACTCCAAGAAAAAGCTCAGGTTGCGGCAGATATTATGATGGCGGCAGGGGTCCAAGAGCGCCTTGATCTTTACTTGAAGCTGAACATGCCTGACGCGCTTTCTATATTGTTAGATGATGAATTAGAGATGATAAAAGGATTAACCCCTTCTCTTGGAAGTCGTATGAATAGCGAGATGTTTCTTGCTAAGCTCACCCAACAAGTCAAAGAACAAATGAATAGTATAAAAAACTGTAAGGTTCTGGATAGGGTAGTTGATAATGAATGCGATAGCTTAGATGATACGCAAGAGTCTGATAGCGAAGAAGATAGCGATTTCTGGAATGACTGAAATAAATAATTTTAATTACTGGGTGTGCAACCCATTGATTGTTAGGTAAATGAAATTTAAAATTATTTAGTTTATAATAAAGAATTATTTAGATTATAATAAGTTAATAATAAATATAAAAAGAGGTAATAATTTTATGGCTTCCATGGTTCCTTTACTTGTATCTGTATGTACACAAGGTGAAAAATTAAGATCACAGGATAAAAACACACGCCCCTTGTTCACAAGCGCACTAGGGGGACAGAGGGTGGCAACCCCAGCTCAACTCGCTTTTGCAAAGATGAAGAATGCAACAGGTGAGAATGCCGAATATGGGCTACGTGATCATATCTATTTTAACTTAGGAATTCACCTCAAATCTCTTTTTATTGCACTTACTGATGAAGATCGACTCCAAAAAGGGCTTTACGACACTGCATCTAAATTGAAAGGTGCATCAGAGGCGTATTTTGCTCGTGCAGAAGAAGTCGCTTATGAGTATCGGAAAGACAAGATCGCGGGTGGTAAACTCGACTCTAAAACTAACCTCGATCAAGGCCAACACCAAATCAAATACTTCCGTGAGATCGGTATTCGTAAACTTGATCAATTACAAGAATTTCAAGGCCGCCTTGAAAATGACCCAAGCGCTAATCAATCCAGACTTCAAATGTTCACAGCGTTTAACGAATGGTCAACTCTGATTAAGAAAGGTTTATCAAAAGAAAAAGATCACCCCTGTGTTAAAGCTGAAGCGCTCCTCGTGGCTCATCAGAACTTACTTGAGGAGGTTGCCGACGGAGGAGATCCAGAAGTTATTTTAGGGAAAATACGGATGGGATATGCCTATGGGCTTTTAAAAACAGACGTTACCAATTTTATTAATAATTTTGAAAGCCATGTCGACGAGGCAGTGGCCAAGGGATTTGGTGAAAAAGAAAAGGTTAGAAAAGACTTTATTCAAGTTGCCGCCTATGCCATCAATGGTCCCGCGTCTTCTGAACTCAAAAAAGAAGTAGAAACGTATTTCAATAATCTCCAGGAGACCTATAAAAATAGATCTAAAGCTGGTGCCCAGCATGCAAAATCTCATTTTAATTCAGAACTCGCCGAATTGATGAAAGGTCCTGAAACTATTACAGTTGAAGTTCTTAATAAGATGTCTTACATAGGCGATGGGCTGAAACATCTCCCTATCTTTTTACGGGAATTCTTTGGAAATCCAGAAGATTTCAAGGTTTTTGCAAATCAGGCGGAACAAGCTCGTGTTTCATATGCGAATTCAGAAGATATAGCCGATAAACTTAAGAAAAGCGAAACAGAAGTTGCTTATGTAGAAGCTGAGCTCAACAAATTACAAGAGTTGATGGATATCTCTAATATCAGAATTGATGCTAGAGAGCTGAGTTCGATTTCTTCTAAAGATCTATCGGATGATCAATTAAAGCAAGCATTAGGAGTTGCTGAAGCTCAAAAAGTTATTGACCAACGCAATTTATTGAATGAAATTAAAGATGCTATTAAATCTGATAAGATTTGCATTAATTTGAATAATAAAATTGAAAAGTTAAAAAAACCATTTGGTGAACAGAATTCTGCGTTATTGACTGCTCGTCAGAAACTTTCTGACTTACAAAGTCAGCAAGCAGAAATTGAGAAACAGCTTCAAGCTAAAAAAAATGAGTTCAATGTGTTGTTCTTGGCCAAAGATGAACAAACTCGCAGGAATAATGTATCAACATCAGTTACATTAAAAACTCAGATTGAGAGTCTCGAGAGTGAAATCGCAGCAAATAGTACGGCAATAAATGAAAATAAAGTGCTTGTTGAGGAAATTACACCAAAGATAAAGAACGCCGAAAGACTTATGTTTGAAATTGATCGCGATATCAAAACCAGAGAGGCTGAAATCCGTAATGATTTCTACAAAGAAAAAGGGATAGATTTTGTCGATCAACCCTTCTTCAATATATCGCTCAACCGACTTTTAGAGCTCGCTGAATTTGTTAAAGAAGATAAGTTGAAAGCAAACAGTAGTATTATGCCTGCAACCCAGGCAGCAATGATCCAATCCATAATCCTAGTAGAGCAGGTTGAGGCATGGGAGACAAAACAACAAGAAATGAAAACTCTCTCTCAAGCCCATCAAGAATCCAAGAAGATTTCTGATAAAGCATCCTTGGATGTCGATGAATCTATTAAAAAAGTTTTCCAGACCAAGTTGGAAAACTTGTACACATTACATCAGCTAGCTCTCTATAAAGATAGGGTATCCGCTGTGAGTGATATTTTGACTGAAGCATCTAATCAATCTAAGAAGAAAGACCTTGAAACCATTGAGTTTTGGGGGCAAAAAAGGCAGCTTGGATTAACACGCAGTCCGACAATTCTAGAGAAAAAGGTTGAAGCAGAGTTGAAGAAGCTCCTGTCTAAGATTGAGCATGATGGTCTTGAATTGCAGCTCCGAGCAATTCATGCCTCGAAGTATCTCGAACGTAGAAAATTGAAGGAAGGGGGTGCCTTGAATACGACTAGCAACTCAAGCTTATATTTTCTCCCGACTTCGAGCGCAAAATCATCTATTCGCCAGGGGTCTATGAACCATTACAGCGTAAACCCTGATGGTGATGATGAAGAAGTGTATGTTGCTCCTTTACTGAACTCGTACAAGACTGATAAGAACACAGACTCTGGTCCAGATTCTGAAAAAGTAACGGATATGGATTCGGCTTTGTCAGATGATAAATCGGATGGTGTTTTTTACTCGTACGAATCTGATGAGGATACAGGCTCAGGTTCTGAAGAAGAACTAAACACAAATTTTACGAATACAGATTTGAGTGCCGGATTTTTTTCGGGGTTAAATGCGAATTTGTAAGACTTTTCGCTAGGGCTGAGAAGCACCGCCTGTAGTGAACCGGCAACTGTAATATAAATAATAAAAAAGGTGTAATTATGGCTACTCTTGATAGAGCTATGGCTTCAATGGTTTTTAAGGAATATGACTCAGTAGAAGCGCCGCATAAAACCACAAATGATTCTCCGGTACAAGGCCGAACTCAAGGTGTTTTTTCAAAGATGAAAAATAACATGGGAACTTACTACGAATATTTTTTTGGTGGAGTTTCTACGGAAAATAAGAGCCAAACAAGTCTCTTGGAAGGGCGTGTAGATGCGCCTCTTAATATTGACCAAGACATGCAAGATCATTTCAGTACTAAAATCGTGCAGCTGATCGAAGGTCGTGAGAAGATCACAGAAGGTGCCTTAAGTACTCTATCTTATCAAGAAGGCAAATTGAAAGATCGCCCCATTTTTTTAAGGGAATTCTTCGATGCAAATGATAAGGGATTGAACGGTTTAGCTAATGACCTGGAAATTCTTCGGCAAGCTCTTGCTCAAGATAAGACGAACAAATCTAAGCTCGTTGAACAGAAAGCTATTGTGGATGGCATCAATCGGGACATCCGAGCCTTGCAAGGTGAGATGATTAAAGAGAAGCTAGATCCTCAAACGAAAATATTGGAACAGTATATTGTGTTAGTTGAAGATAACTTAAAATTAATTGATTCTAAAATGGATCTCATTGAGTTGCCAGGGGTCATTACACAAGAAAAAGCACAAAAATTGTACGTTTTACATCAAACGTAAGACTCTTCGCTGTGGCTGAGAAGGTGCGAGAGTTTACTTAAGACGTCGCGTAGGACTTCTAAGGGGCGCTGGCCCGCATTGAACCGGCTGATAAGGCTGGCGGGGTAGTGTTCTAAAAGCTTGTGGGTATCTTGAGCGTAGACTTGCATCCGTGTTCTGAGGACATCATCGTCCATATCATCGACTCGTCTTTCAATCAGTGCTCGTCTTTTCATCCGTTTGATCAGATCTTCGGTCGGAGGAGGATCTAGGACAATAATATGCATAATCTGGATGTATTTTTCTAATAGCTGAGCTTGGGGGACTGTACGAGGGATGCCATCGAGAAGTAAGAGCTGTTGGTGGGGGAAATACCGGTTAGTCGCAATGAGGCCTTCTACATAATGGTGCCAGATCCCTAAGGTGACGTCATCGGGCAAGAGGTGTCCCTTGCCAGCGTAGGAGTGATAGAGCTTTCCGGCGGGAGATTCAGGGGAGAGCCCTCGAAAGATCTCTCCAGAGGAGAGATGAAAATGGTTCCCCGCGCTGCTGAGGAATTTGCCAAGGGTGCCTTTTCCTGAGCCGGGGGGGCCAAAAATTAAGATAGATCGGTAGGGTCGGCTAGTTCCGGATATAAGTGATTGGATATCAAGCTCGTTTTTCATATTTTAGATAAATTCCCATCATAACTGATTGAGGATTAATCGTGCAAGCTTTCTTGTATTATATTAAAGATTTTGTTATAATAAGTTAAAGAATTATAGAGGAATTATGACAAATACTATTCAGAGAGAATTCAGTGTCGGTCTGGTCCGTTTCCAAGGGCAGGAGTACGAGGCTGTCGTTGTCTATAAGGGCCTTAGTGGCAAATTACCAGCAGCTTTTTCAGCTGCAAGAAGGGTCAATGAGATTTATCGCCAGACTATTCAGGAAATGTTAGATCAACCCTTATCACTATCCCCTCAGAGGGGTTCGATTATTGAGATGAGTGAGCAAGGGCGTCGTTTTGAGCAGTCTGACACAGTCATTTCACATTCGGATCCTGCGATATGGACTAGATTTATTCAGTCTTTAAAAAGCTCATTACCGACTGTTTTACCCCCTGCGAAAATTTCGATAAACGAATATAAGGTCTTAGAGGAACTGTATAACCGACTGTTCGATGCGCGAGATGATTTAACAACTCAGATAGTTTACACACCTGAAGAGCAGCGGCTTCTTGCAAAACTTCAAATCCCGGCTAAAACGGATCCTCAAGATCGTGATTTTGGTGATTTCCGATTCACTCTTTTCCAAAAATATATACTGTTTCGAAAGCAGTTAACTGAAGAGTCGTATCCTATATGGGCAGAAAGTCAGAGGGCTTTCTAAGAGATTTTGTCTCTAAGAACGTAGGGATCTAGGTCAATATCATTTCCCCAAGTAAGTGTGTCGGTTTTCGGATCTATCCGGACTTGATTGAAAAAATTAACAGATTCCCAGTCTTTAAAAACACCTTTGCCAACTAAGTTGCTTAAATCCACCTCGCCTTCTAGCCCATCGTCGAAACGAATCCAAACACGATATTTAGGCAGCGCTTTGCACGACACTATTACAGATCTTTGAAATTCCATATATTTTCCTAACTTTAGCAGGGCTTTTTCATCAGATTTTTGCTGACGTCTAAAAACAATCTGATCTTTTTGCATGGAAAACTTCACCGGTTTTTCTCTAGAAAGGATGAGTTTCATCAGCGCAGAGGCGCTGCGCGCGGGAGAGACGCGGAGAGCGCAGAGGAGATATTTAGGGCTTCGCCCAGTCTGGGATTTCACCCAATGCTACTTCATGTGCATCAAGCACACAGCGACGAATTCCTTTTTTTAGTACCGATACATTAAAATTGATCAGTAAGCCGACTTGCCTTCCAAGAAGACGTAAGTAAGTGAGTATTTGGGCCTCATGAACAGGGAGAATATGTTCGACAGATTTCAGTTCGAGTACAATTTTATCTTCCACTAGGACATCGATACGAAAACCACAGTCGATACGTTTATTTCTATAGACAATAGGTGTCATCAGTTCTTGTTTGTAATTCAGCCCCATCTCCTCGAATTCCATCAATAAACAGGTTTTATAGGCTGATTCCAATAGGCCAGGACCTAGAGTTTTGTGGACTTCGATCGCTGCAGCGATAATGTTATGAGTAAGTTCTTCGTCTTGATAGCGAATCACAAGCTTTCCTTTTTATTTATTTTCTCTGCGCCTCAGCGTCTCTCCCGCGCGCAGCGCCTCCGCGCTGATGAAACTCATCCTTTCTAGAAGAAAACCGGTGAGGTTTTCAAGAAAAGAGGTTGGATTATTCATGATTTGGATGTCAACAAAAAGCACTGTAATGTAAGGGCAAAGTTGTAATGTCACCTTTCAGCAAAGTTAAAATGTCCCCTTTTGAACCAAGAAAGGTAGAGGGATATGAAAACGGAGCTGACCATGACTTTGAAAGAAGCAGACCGCT
>JAHFTQ010000021.1 GCA_023265455.1 Parachlamydiales bacterium | reverse complement strand
CTTCAGATTCCACCTCGCGGTGGACACCCTTGCCGTTCAGCTAATTAGTTCCCCTTATCGGGCCCATAGGGATCTCTCATCCCCTAGTGTCGTGTCATGCCAGTCGCACCGCAGAGGCGCTCCGCGCAAAGCATGAGGCACAGAGTTCGCAGAGAGGACATTTTGCTGGGCTTCGCCCAGTCAGGAATTTTCTCTTTTTATTTCTTTTTATTTTTTGGTCAAAAACGAGGTCACAGCATTGCATCGCCATGCTTGGCTGGGGCCTGGTCTTGGTGTCTTGTCAGGTGCTCAACTTTTTAAAAACCTCTCTGATTTGAAAGCAGAGCTTTTCTCTGCAACGCCGCAGTAGCCCATCTTGAGAGACTTGGAGAAGACAAACTCGAGATCGTCAGGCACCTCTCTTTGCCGCACCATTTGCCAAAAGGGTTTTGAGATCTTCGGGTTAACGCCCTGGATGTCTTGAACGGTCATCCCTTGCGATTCGCACATGTGGGTGAGCTCTTGAGGCTTAATAAAAAGGCGGTAGAGGTGCATCCGGGGAGGAGTGTTTTTGACGCACCATTCGACTCCTTTAACGACGATGAGCCAGCTCAAGAAGTTTCGGTTAAACGTATGAAAAAAAAAGAGCCCTCCCGGCTTGAGCAGCCGCGCGGCTTCTTGCACAACGGCTGCAGGGTCTTCAACATGCTCTAAAAGATCCATTGCAGAGACGACATCAAAACTCTCCGATGAAAAGGGAAGCGCCGTTGCATTGCCGATCTGGTAGTGCACGCGCTGTGTCGTATCGAGCTTGCGAGCGACATCTAAACTACGCTCTGAGAGATCAATACCAGTGACGGTATGTCCCTCTTGAGCAAGAGCGTGGGATAAAAATCCTGCTCCGCATCCCATGTCTAGGACTTTGGAAGAAGGAGAGAGGCGGGCTGCTATCCAAGGATTTCTGAGGCGGTTTTCAGCTCGTAAAAGAGCGACGGGGTGGCTGCAGGAGGCATGCCACTGATCTCCGAGTTCGTCGTAGAACGTGTTATTGATGGCGCTTTTCATACACAAAATTCCAGTAAATGACTTGATAGAGAAAAAAGAGGGTGGCCAGAGCTGCTTGGCTCCATAAAAAAGGTCTTAAAAATTCGCCAGGTTCGCTGAGATGGGGCCACATGAACCCCATGGCTGTGATTAAGATTGAATGGTTGATAAACAAGATGGCATGAAGCCAATGTTCACCCGCAGGGCAGTGGTGTTTGTGGACGAATTCATCTTTGGTCACCAAGAGACAGGAAAAAATCCCTAAAGCGACATAGAACTTGATCCAGCTGGCTTCGTAGGGGATGACTAAGACAAAAACCATGCAGGCGATAATACTTAATGTGTCGAGAGGATGACCGATGCGTTCCCATTTTGGAAGGCCCCGTTTGAGATGGTAGAGCCATTCATCAAGGAAGATGACAATAGCTTGAATGATAAAAGGTAAAAAAATCAGCGGTGACATTGAAAGAGTCCTCCTGCCAAGGTCAGCCCTGGGCCAAAGGCCAGGCTGATAATAAATGAGCCGTTTTTAACACGGGGATCATCCCATAACTGCTGCCAAACATGGGGCAGTGTAGCGGAGGACATGTTGCCATAATTTTGCAGCACCTTCAAGCTGTGCTCGAACTGAGAGGATTTCAGCTCTAAGATTTTAGCTACTTGGTTAATGATGCGGGGGCCGCCGGGATGGATTGCAAAGTAAATATCATTTCCCGGTTTGATAGAGGTCATGAGCTTGGCAACAAAGGAGGGAAGCGCCCTTGTGATCAACACAGGGACATCTCTTGAGAGTTTCATTTGTAGGCCCCAGTCTTTGCAAACCCAGTGCATTTCATCTAGGGAGTTGGGGATGATTTCTTCTTTGAGAGCAACGACTTTGAACCCGGGTCTTTCCTGAGAGTGAGCTGTATATTTGATGAAGCCATCGGCAAAAAGGGTTTGGACGACCAGCTGCTCAGTTCTATGCAGGTAAGGGTTGAGGTGGAGAGAACAGATTTCTGTGTGGACAATATCACCACCCCCAAAACCTACAGCCATGCGGATCGCAGGGATCGAGGCGTAGCATCCCATATGATAGGCATGGGTGACCGTGGTGGTGGCTCCGGCTTGTCTTTGGGAGACGATTTTTTGAGCAGGGCTAGGCGCGGCGTAGCCTGTACAGGTGACATGGATCAGATGTGCTGGAAGAGGGCGCTCTTCTGGATAAAACTGGGTTAATATATCAGTTGCAACACGGTCGAACACTTCTCCGCGTTTACCAAAACCAGCCTCGGGATAGACCTCCATCTTGTCCCAGTCTTGATGGGAAAAATCGGTCAAGGAAGCGCCCCGTTTTCGAATTTTATGCTCTCCCGTTCCAATTTTTAAGAACTGCTCCAGAAAAGAGGCATGAGTGGCGGGATCTTGGGAAGCTTTTGTGTGAATGGCCGCCAGCCAATGTAAGTTCTCTTCCTGATCGAGTTCGAACTCTGGCCTAATCACTTGAAAATCACTAAGGGTAGTGTTCATTTGTGACATAGTATACTATTATTGGATTATGCAAGAACCCTCGCGTGTTGGAATTTCTAAGATGTTTGATAACATCGCCTCAACTTACGACCGAGTCAATCGTGTGATGACGTTTTGTCTCGATCAGTACTGGCGAAAGAAAATGATTCCGCTGCTGCCTCCGGGAGAGGCTCTCACTGTTTTAGATTGCGCGACAGGAACTGGCGATCAGCTGATCTGTTTGATGGAGGGGTGCTCTCGGATCAGGCAAGGTATTGGCATTGATTTAGCAGAAGAGATGGTGGCCATTGGGAGAAAAAAAATCCAAGACAAACCGTATGCAAAGGCTGTTTCATTTCAGATTGCCAGTGCGCTAGAGTTGCCTTTTCCAGATCAGAGTTTTGATGTGGTGACCATTTCATTTGGCATTCGCAATGTGACGGATGTCAAGCAGGCGCTTGCCGAATTTCACCGGGTCTTAAAACCTTCGGGACGTCTGATCATTTTAGAAGGGACGGTTCCCCAAAATAGAGCTTTGAGAAGCTTGCATCTTTTTTATCTTCGCCATGTCCTGCCCCGGATTGGGGGATGGATTTCCAAAGACAAAGATGCTTACCGCTATCTCAATCAAACTATTGAGACATTTCCTGCAGGGGAAGCCTTTTGTAACCTTCTTACAGGGGCGGGTTTTCATTCTGCAAAAGCGCATCCTTTGACGGGAGGCGCTGTGACTCTCTATAGCGCGGAAGTATAAATTGAAAATATTTAGCAAATGATGCATCGCTATGATAAAAGGCCCTTTATCATTTGGAGAAAAAGCATGCGATCTGTTTTGTCAAAAAAGTATTTTCAAAATTTGATCTGCTTTTCGATGCTCATCGGCTCCACTTCACTTTTTGCTACCACTTACACAGTAACAACAACCACTGACAACGGAAATAACACAACTCCGACGGCAGGATCTTTCCGTGAAGCTCTTCTCAATGCGAATGCAAATACCGGACCTAATACCATCAGTTTTTCAGTGGGAGGCACTTTTACTATTTCAGGACCTCTGCCACCCATTCGGGGTAACCTGACATCCATCGACCTCAATGGAAATAGCATTACGCTCTCCAGTACTACCGCTTCTGGTCTTTTTGCTTTTCCCAATGCTTCGTGCTCCATCATTGACGGCACAAACACAGGAGCTACTCTAACTGCAAGTACAGCTTCCGTAGGTGGAAACGGCGCTAGGGGAGGTGGAGGGGCTTTGGGAGCTGGCGGAGGGATTTTTGTGGGGTCCAATGCAACTGTACAACTCACGAATGCCATTTTTTCAGGCTGCAAAGCTCAGGGAGGTAACGGAGCCGGTAGTGCTGGCATCGGTGGTGGTGGTGGTGGCGGGATGAACGGGGGGACAGGGGGCAATGGTAGATTCAAGGCAGGAGGAGGCGGCGGAGGATTTGGGGCCTCTGGAGGAGCACAAACAGGAATTGCTGATTTAGGTGGCTCGGGAGGTGGCGGCGGGCTTCTTTTTGCGGGTGGAAATGGGGCTCCAGTAGCTAATGGTGGAAGTGGAGGAGGAGGAGGCGATGCAGGAGCTGGGAGCACTGGTTCTCTCACAATAGGGGGCAATGGGGGAACAGGAACGACGGGAACTGCTGGTACAGGTGGGTTAGTTGGAGTGAGTGGGACAAGTGGTAGTGGGAATAGTGGCGGAGGAGGAGGCGGCGGTGGTGCAAATGGTGGAAATGCGGGATCTAGCCTTGGAGGTGGAGGTGGCGTTGGCACTAGTGGCGGAGGTGGTGGTATCGGAGGAGGAGGAGCAGGAGCTTCTACTACTACTGTAACGGGTGGGGCCGGGGGATTTGCAGGCGGTGGTGGTGGCGCTCTAAACGATGCAACTAGCTTTGGGGGAGCCGGAGGCTTTGGAGGTGGTGGAGGCGCACCTGGGATGGGCACCTTTCCAACTGGGGGAGCTGGGGGCTTCGGAGGCGGCGGAGGATTTGGAGACCCCGGAGGAACCAGTGTATTTGGTGGAGGAACAGGAGGAGATTTATCGACCCTTACAGGAGGAGGGGGAGCAGCTCTTGGCGGTGCAATTTTTGTAGGTAGTGGAGCAACCCTCACCCTTTCAGGTGGTAGTCTTAATCTTGCCGCATCGCCAAACACGATTACAGCTGGAGTGGGAGGAAGCTCAGGACAGGCTCTAGGTCAAAACGTTTTTCTGACGTCTTCTGGGACTATCAATTTTAGTCATACGAATACTGTCGCGATTGGAAATACAATCCAAAGTGATAACGGCGCTGGAGGAGGCAGCACAACCACGGGCGGTATTATCATGAGTGGGAGTGGGACTTTAGACCTCACAGGAAATACAGGCGTGGCGCTTCCCTATACAGGAAACACAGCTTTCAATGCGGGAATAACGAAGGTCTCAGCTAATTTAAATCTTGGGAACACGACCAATTCGATGAGTTTTAATGGAGGAACTCTCGAATTTACAGCGGGCTTTACGGCATCTCGTACAACGACATTGAACGCTGGAGGAGGCACGGTCAATACTAATGCATTCAGTGCCACTCTCAGCGGCAACACTGGAGGAACCGGGGCGCTGACTAAGACAGGATCGGGGACTTTGACGTTGTCAGGTAGCACCAGTAATTATAGTGGAGGAACTAGTCTTAATTTAGGGACGCTTGCCGTTGGAACAAGTAGTGCGCTAGGAACAGGGACACTAACATTTAGCACCAACAGCGGAAATATCTTGCAAGCAGGAGCTGCTGCCTTAAGTCTCACTAACGCGATCTCTTTATCAACGAATGGAACAGTGAATACAAATGGTCAAAATCTGACCCTCTCAGGAGCCATTTCCAACACAGGCGTGCTGACTAAGACAGGAGCCGGGACTTTAACCTTGTCTGGCACCACCAGTAATTATAATGGAGGAACCAGCCTCAATCTAGGAACGCTGGCCGTTGGAACAAGTAGTGCGCTTGGAACAGGGACATTAACGTTTAGCACCAACAGCGGAAATATCTTGCAGGCAGGGGCTGCGGCCTTAAGCCTCACCAATGCAATTTCGCTTGCGGTCAGCGGAACAGTGGACACCAACAGCCAAAACCTGACCCTTTCGGGAGCCATTTCCAACACAGGCGTGTTAACCAAGACAGGAGCCGGGACTTTAACCTTATCTGGCACCACCAGTAATTATAGTGGAGGAACCAGCCTCAATCTAGGAACGCTGGCCGTCGGAACAAGTAGTGCCCTCGGAACAGGGACATTAACATTTAGCACCAACAGCGGAAATATCTTGCAAGCCGGAGCTGCGGCCTTAAGCCTCAGCAACGCAATTTCGCTTGCAATCGATGGAACGGTGGACACCAACAGTCAAAACCTGACCCTTTCGGGAGCTATTTCTGGCAGCGGTGTGTTGACCAAAATAGGATCAGGGACTTTAACCTTGTCTGGAGCGAGTAATTATAACAACGGCACTCAGTTCGTCTTGGGAACACTGGCCGTTGCGAATAATAGCGCACTGGGAACCGGGGCGCTAACCTTTATGACTAACAGTGGAAACATTTTGCAAGCAGGAGCCGGTGGTCTGAGTCTCAGCAATGGGATCTCACTTGCAGTTAATGGCACAGTCGATACAAATAGTCAAAACCTGACCCTTTCGGGAGCCATTTCCAGCACAGGTATTTTGACCAAGGCAGGAGCTGGAACTTTGACCTTGTCTGGAGCGAGTAATTATAACAACGGCACTCAGTTCGTCTTGGGAACACTGGCCGTTGCGAATAATAGCGCACTGGGAACCGGGACGTTAACGTTTAGCACCAACAGCGGAAATATCTTGCAGGCAGGCGCTGCTGGCCTAAGCCTCAGCAATTTGATCTCCCTAGCTACGGATGGCACAATTGATACAACTAGTCAAAATTTGACCCTCTCAGGGGCTATTTCCAACACCGGTGTGTTAACCAAGACAGGAGCCGGGACTTTAACCTTATCTGGCACCACCAGTAATTATAGTGGAGGAACCCAGCTCGTCTTAGGAACGCTGGCCGTCGGACACAATAGCGCCCTCGGAACAGGGACGTTAACGTTTAGCACCAACAACGGAAATATCTTGCAGGCAGGAGCTGCTGGCCTTACTCTCACTAATGCAATCTCGCTTGCAGCTAATGGCGCCGTGGATACAAATGGTCAAAACTTGGCCCTCTCAGGAGCGATTTCTAACATCGGTTCATTGACCAAGACGGGATCGGGGACTTTGACGCTTTCTGGCTCCAATAATTATAGCGGCGGCTCGATCATTAATGCGGGGACACTAGCTCTAGGATCGACGAACAGTATCAGTACTACAGGTTTGGTGAATGTGAATGCATTGGGAGCTGCGTTTGATATCAGCGGGGCCGGAGGCAATATTACCATTGGTGACTTTAGCGGCGTGTCTGGAGGTTTGACCCATCTGGGGACTCGTAGTCTCACTTTTGGAACCGGCAATACAACCTCTTTTCTAGGAAATATCGACGGAACCGGAGGACTCACTAAGCAAGGAAGTGGAACGGTGACGCTTTCCGGCACCAATAATTATAGTGGCGGCTCGGTTATCAATGCGGGGACACTAGCTCTAGGATCGACGAGCAGTATCAGTGCCACTGGTTTGGTGAATGTTAATGCGTCAGGCGCAGCGTTTGATATCAGCGGAGCTGGAGGCAATATTACCATTGGCGACTTTAGCGGTGTGTCTGGAAGTTTGACCCACCTAGGGACTCGCAGTCTCACCTTTGGAACCAGTAATCCAGCCTCTTTTCTAGGAAATATCGACGGAACTGGAGGGCTCATCAAGCAAGGTAGTGGAACGGTCACACTTTCTGGAACAAATAATTATGGCGGAGGCACTCAATTCACCTTAGGAACGCTGGCCGTCGGACACAATAGCGCGCTCGGAACAGGCACATTAACGTTTAGCACCAATAACGGAAACATCTTGCAGGCAGGAGCTGCTGGCCTGACACTCACCAATGCAATCTCGCTTGCAGTCAATGGTACAGTGGATACAAATGGTCAAAATTTGACCCTCTCAGGAGCGATTTCCAATACCGGTTCGTTGACTAAGACAGGATTGGGGACTTTGACACTGTCTGGGGTCAATAATTATAGTGGCGGCTCAGTCATCAATACGGGGACATTAGCTCTAGGATCAACGAGCAGCATCAGTGCCACAGGTTCGGTGAATATCGCTGCGTCAGGAGCAGCGTTTGATATCAGCGGAGCCGGAGGCAATGTCAGCATTGGAAACTTGAGCGGAGCGATGGGGAGCCTAGTCCATCTGGGGAGTCGTAGCCTCAGCTTTGGAACCAGCAGTACAACCTCTTTTTCAGGTGATATTGACGGAACCGGAGGAGTCATCAAGCAAGGCAGTGGAACGATGACGCTTTCCGGAACTAATACTTATATTGGAGGAACACAGCTTAACCTAGGAACGCTGGCTGTTGTAGGTAATAATGCTCTAGGAACTGGAACCTTAACTTTTGGTAGTGTTGACGGCAATATTTTACAAGCCGCCTCTGACCTCACACTTTCAAATCCGATCAGCTTAGCAAAAAATGGAGTCATCGATACCAACGACATGACGGTGACATTATCGGGGACCCTCTTAGGGCTTGGAGGGATGAACAAGATCGGCGGTGGACGGTTGATTCTTTCGGGAAGTTCCTCTTCTATCGGTTCTACAACTGTCACAGCAGGAACCCTCACCATCGACTGTTCAATCGCCTCTCCTTTAACGGTTTTGCCAAATGGCACCTTAAATGGAAGTGGATCGATTACAGGCGATGTTGTCATTGGAGGTACATTAGGTCCTGGAGATGACATTGGAACCATTCAAGTTGTCGGTAATGTGACTTTTCAAACAGGCTCGACATTCCAAGTTCAAGCCGATCCTTCACAAGCCGATTTATTAGATGTCGATAGCTCTGGCAACATTACCATCCAGTCAGGGGCTACTCTCCAAATTGTCCCGACTCCTGCGACTTATGGGACCAACATCGTGTACCAAATTGCCTCTGCAGGAGAAAGCGGAGGAGTTGTGATTGGGACATTTGATAACGTTGTGAACACCTATCCGCTGATTCAAGCACAGATTCAATATACGCAAGGCACTCCCATTGTTCTAACGGCTTTAGGAGCAGGACCTGTCAATCAGATCAGCCTGCTTTTAAATTATCTGGCTTTTTCAAGCGCGATTACATCAGGAAATCCTGGAGCTATCGCTAAAAGCTTAAACGGGTTTACCCCAGTACCTGGTTCTGATATGGCTTTTGTTTTTCAGCAGCTTTATTTTTTAACGACCGAGGAGGCCTTAGAAAATGCCTTTAATCAAATGCAGCCTTCGCTCTTAAATAACCTGTCGCTAGCCCAGCAAAATAGCAGTTTATTCGTCTCTTCGGCTTTCAATAAACACACCACCGATTTACGCCAAACCCGTTCGCCTTGCGCGAAGGGAGGCGATAAGAGATGGCAAGTGTGGGGAGATGGAAGTCTTGACAGAGCTCGGCAGCACGGTGATCATCAAAATGTCGGGTTTCGTTCAAAAACAGAGCTAGGAGCTGGCGGCGTGGACTACCGGATCTCAAAAGAGTTTTACCTAGGAATTTTAGGAGCTTATACCCATACTTCGGTCGATTGTGGTAGTCACCTTGCTAAAGGTCGTATTAACTCTTATTATACGGGACTCTATAGCAGCTGGCTGGCTCCCTATCTTTTTGCAAACGCTTCTGTGACTGCAAACTTCAGTGATTATCATTCAAAACGGGTGGTTGAATTCGGCAGCATCAACCGCCGTCCTCAAGGTCACCACCGCGGGCATGGATGGATTGCTCATCTAGATTTTGGCGCTTCTTTTCCTAAAGAGCGTGCGGTTCAATGCTATCCGTATGGACAGCTCGACTACGTCTGGCAACATGAGAAGCGGTATACAGAGACCCATGCGCAGAGTCTGGATAATGTCGTTTCCGCAAGAAGTACTGCGATGCTCCGTAGCGAGGCAGGACTGCAAGGCCGTTTCTGCAGTCCCATTAAAAACAGTACGATCATCCCCAGCGCTAAGCTGGGCTGGGTGAGAGAAACCCGTTTCAAAGGGAAAAAGATCCATGCACGCCTCATCGATGTTCCGAACGCCTACACCGTGGAGGGGCTCTATCCTGATCGCAGCATGCTTATCGCTGGCGCCTCTGTCATAGCCGACCTTTACGACGGAACCGTTCATCTCGTCCTAACTTATGAGGGGCTTTTTGGTAGCCGGTATCAATCAAATTCCGGCAACGCCTCATTGAACTTTAGGTTTTAAAAAGCGAGAGATTCATACGGGTCAGCCTTAAAACAAGGCGTCTAATTATGATTGCTCCGAAAAATCCTGAGGCAATGGTAGAGACTACATGAATTAGCAGTGCAAGACCAGCAACTTTTCTTAAGTAGAAATTATCTTGGGGTACATTTGTTGTACGACTAGTAGAAAAATGGATTCCTTCCACTGGAATTTTCCTGCCGAGGTAGCGATTTTCTCGGATTTTTGTAAGGTGTTCAAAAGCGACAATCTCATTTTCTTCTAATTGTCCTGTTTTATCAAGAATTGTCTTTAGAGGCTGTAGAAACTTTTCTGATAGTTCCTCAAAGTTTTGGTGTTGAAATTCTTTTCCATGATTTTGAAGAAAATCCTTCAAAGAATATTGATGAACATAGCTTTGAACAATTCTGTATGTTGTAGAGCTGTTTTCAATATTTTTAATGATCATTATACTGTGATCTAAGAAAGTTAAAGTTACTTTAAATAACCCTGGTTCTGCATTTTGTAAATTATTGAGAAATTCATAATAGTATTTAAAATCCTGGATATATTTTTGATTAAACATGTTTTGGAGTAATAAAGCGCGGTTTGTGTACCCGCAGGAATGTAGGTTGTTGTGAGGCACGGTATAAAATCGCTTATAACGGATAAAATACCTTGCTGTCATAAAAAAATCATGCACTCTTCCTGGGATTCCAGTGAGTTTTTCTAAAGGGTATAGTATAGACCAAAGTGGCATCCTGTCTAAATAGACATTTTTTCTCACTTGCCACGAGTATTTTTCAGGATGATTTGCTACAAGGTCAATATAACGAGAGATGTCTTGATGGCTTAATGATGTGCACATATCTATTGGTGTGTGTAATAAGCTGTGATGATATTAAAACGGAGTTTTTGATCGGTTGACCTTTGAGCATAATGGTCAATCACTAATCTGAGAGGGCGGTCGGTATTTATCTCTGAGGCTTTAAGGTCAAAAACGTATCGATTTTCTGTCTCTTTAGTGGTATTTCTGATGAGGTGATTTAATTTGTTCCTAAGACAGGCGTCCAAAACTTCTGGGCTCAATTTGTGGTCACTTCCTCGTTGTCCCTTCATTCCTCGAATCAGTTCATCAGATAGAATGAAAATTGCTGAATTGTACTCAATAGATTTGTCTATTTCAATTTCTTTGTGAGTGGGTTTTTTCTGAATTGGGGTACTGGTCAAGCCTTCATTTGAATTAACTTTGATTAAGGGGTAATCTTCAAGATCATTTAAAAATTTCTCCGGAGTTAGACGTCTGATCAATTTTTGCATTTCTTTAAAATTTTTCTGATAAATCTTTTCAATTTTTAAACAAGCTTGTCCATAACTCACATCACTGACAAGGATATAGGAGTGCTCTTTTTGATCGTCTATGAGATGATATTCAAATGTTCTTGATGTCATCAGAGCATGAGAAGCCGTTGCAACCTGTGCAACGATCTTTTCTAGGACTTGAAGATCCAAATAAGATTTATCTTCAACTCGGAATGAGAAACTTTTTCCTGTTTCATTGTTAAAAATAATCCCAGTTGCACTTTGTCCTAAAGTGGATCGAATTTTTGCAGTTAGATGAGAGCCTAATGCTTGACACGCCATTTCATTTCCTAATTTTTCTGATAAATTATTTTAGTTTCAGTAAAGATTTTAACAAAAAATTGGTATTTTTGCAACTAGGAAATCGTTTGTATCTTGTTATGTAATAATGTGTTGTATTTTAGGGGCTTATTAATAATTGCGCTGAACTCTTTTTTCTCTTGCTGATAAAATTAAAAAAAAGAATATATGGCTTAAGAGGGGAGGCCGTATGAGAGTAAGGGTAATACTGGCATTTGTTTTACTACTCGCAGGTTGCGGGGTTCAGCGCTCAGTTGATGAAAATACTCACCAGATGGAAAAAACGAGTAGGGCCATTCAGGAAAATACCCAGGAAATTCAACGGTCTACAAAAGCCATGCACAGTTTCCAAAGAGCATTTCCTTTCTTATTTCTTATTCTTTTGTTGTTCTTATTCGTTCCTGCTTATGTTCTATTTAATCTCTACCGCAAGTTGTTAGACGGTCAGAAGCCTTTTTCGAAGAAAAGCACGAAAACAACAAAGTCATTTCTGAAAGAACTCTTTCTTCCTTGAGCCTTTATCCGAAATTTCACTTGTTCGCTAAAATCGCAACCTATTGAAGGTAAGCAAGTTGATGTTTTGACTTGAATGCCTAATGGACATGATGTACCATATGTACATATGAAGGAGTTATTATGACAACATTTCCATTTGCTGAGGAGTTTTCCTTTTCCGAGGCCAGAAGCCATTTAGCAGATATTGCCAATGAGGTCATCTATGCTGGTAAAAGAGCCATTCTAACAAGAAAAGGAAAACAAGTTGTAGCAATTGTTTCCATGGAAGACCTAGAAGCATTAAATGCGCTTGAGGATCAAATTGATTTGGATGATGTAAAGAAAGCTCTTGTGGACGTCAAAAAACGCGGAACCATTTCCCTAGACGCCATCAAACGCAAACACAATTTATAAAGTTACAAGTTTAACCTGTGAAATACAAAGTCGATTTTAGTAAGACTGCTGAAGATCAATTGGAACCCATTCCAAAATCGGATGTAAAAAAAATCATCAAAAGAGCGGAGAAATTAGGCTCTGATCCATTTCCAGTTGGATATGAACATGTCAAGGGAGTTCCTATTGCAACCTACCGTGTTCGGCAAGGGGATTATCGTATTTTATATACCGTACATGAAGAGAAATTGATCGTTCTAGTTATCAAGATAGGTCATCGCAGAGAAGTGTATCGACACCTTCGGTAGAGAATATTTCGATAAGCAAGTTTCGGAAGAAGTCTCTTGAGCCTTTCCCTGTCTGTTGTATATAGTTGATGGGGAGGTGGGTGTATGCGAAGATTCATTCTAGTCGTGATTCTATTATGGGGGTCTTTAAAGACAGAGGCTTCATCGCTTGTTCATAAAAATTTTGAGGGAGAGGAAATCATTTTCATCAAGCTGGGTGGATCTTTAATCACTCATAAAATGATGCCCTATACCGAGCGGCCTGAAATGCTTGAAAAACTCGCAAAAGAGTTAGCCAAGCTGATTAAAGCTAAGCCCGATCTGAAGATGATTATTGGACATGGAAGCGGCTCTTTTGGTCATCGGGCAGCCATCGAGAATAACTATGATCGGGAGCTGGGTTTTTCAACTCCAAAGGAGGGGGCAACTGTTGCTAAGACGGCCCGTGAATTGCATGCGATTGTCATTACGGCTTTATTAAAAGCGGGAGTTCCTGCTTTCTCAATTCCTCCTTCGGCAACGGGTCGTCTCGAACGCAAAAGCCAACGCTTAATCGAAATGGACATCAAACAGATTCAGAAGGTGCTCGATATTGGAGGAGTGCCCGTTGTCTATGGGGATGTAATTCCTTTCACAGATGGGAAGGGAACTGGGATTGTCTCGACTGAAAAAGTCTTTTCATTTTTAGCTGATTATTTTAGACCCTCAAAAATTGTGTTATTAGGCGAGGTCAAAGGTGTCTATCATCCTGCGACATTTTCCCCTATGACTGAGCTGACACCTAAAATGTGGACAAAAATTGTTTCTAGCATCGAAAGAGAGAGTGGGTATGCGGTCACCGGAGGAATGCGAGAAAAAGTCGATCAGATGATCGAGATTGTCAAACATAACCCCCGGGTTGAGGTTTATATTGCCTCAGGGTTCACAGAAGCTGTCTTTGAAGAGCTTTTGTCTTCTGGAAAATTGGGAACCCTCATCCACTCAAAATGAAACATCCTATTTTGAATCAACAGATCCGTCTAGTCATTCTCCGCCTCGGCATTTACGGAGAGGGGATAGGGGAGTGGGAAGGATGGACCGTTTTTGTTGATGGTGTACTGCCTGGTGAAGAGGTGACTGCTGCAATTTCCGAAGTCAGAAAAAATTTCCTAAGAGCTCGTCTGATCACTTCTCATCAAACATCGCCGCATCGTGTAAAACCTCCTTGCCCAGTCTTTGGAAGATGCGGAGGATGTCAACTGATGCATTTGAGCTATGAAGAGCAGCTCAAGACTAAACAGCAACGTGTGATTGATGCACTGGAAAGGATTGGGAAGATTAATGTATCAGTAGAGCCCTGCGTGCCCTCACCCCAAGAGCTGGCCTATCGCAATAAAATCCAGTTGCCTGTCATTGACAATCAAATGGGGCTCTATGCATTCCGTTCTCATGATCTTGTAGAAATTAACCAATGCTATATCCATTGTGGACTCGGGGAAAAGGCTTTTCGTTTAGTCAAACGGCTGTTGGGTCAGTTTCCTAAAGTCCATCTACGTCATGTGCTCATCAAAACTTCTGTGAAGAAGGGTCAAGTTCTTGTGGTTTTAGTGACAGAGGGGAAGGGAGATCCTGAGATTGCCTTTTTAGCTCAAGAGATTCTACAAGGCCTTCCAGAGATTAAAGGGGTTGTCCAAAACTTGAATTCTTCACCGGGAAATGTCATTCTAAGTAAAAATTATCAGACCTTGGCAGGCCAGCCCTTTATCGAAGATGAGCTGTGTGGTCTCACTTTTAAGGTTTCACCCGCCTCATTTTTTCAGGTGAATCCTCCCCAAGCTGAGAACCTCTACCTAAAAACACTCGAATTTTGTGAACTGACAGGCACTGAAAAGGTGCTCGATGCCTATTGCGGTGTAGGGACCCTAGCGCTCATTTTAGCGCCTCATGCAAAAGAGGTGATCGGTGTCGAGCAGGTAGGGGAGGCGATCACGGATGCTCAAGACAATGCTAAGCGTAACGGGATCTCCAATACAAAGTTTCATTGTGCTCAGGCTGAGGAGTTTATATCATCTCTTTCGGACCTTGATGTAGCGGTTTTAAACCCTCCTCGTAAGGGGTGTGATCCGGCTTTTCTAGATCAACTGGCAGCTATTAAACCTCATAGGATTGTCTATGTTTCTTGTGACCCGGCGACTCTAGCCCGGGACCTTGCGACCCTTCAAGGGAAGGGGTATCAGGTCGATACCGCCGTTCCTTTCGATATGTTTCCACAAACCGTTCATGTTGAGACTGTTGTGCGACTGACTCGTCGCCCTTAATTCATTATATTGTATTGATAATAAATTATTTTAATGTTAAAATAATTTATATAATATGGTGTAAAAATGTCAATAAATGATAATAGTTTTGATATAGATATTAGAGGCAATAGCTTTTGTATAGTTGAGGCGCCTTCCGATGTAAAATCGGATGAATATGCTATAAATACATTAAGTAAAATTGAGTATGTTGTAAAAAACAGGTTGAACTATTGTTCTACAACGCAGGACAAATACTCAAGTTTAACAAAATCACAATTATTGGAAGTTCTTAAAAAAACATCTTCGGACCTCCGTAATAGCTATATCAAAAAACAAGAAGAAGTTAATTGGATTTCAAGAACCATCTTCAGTAAGGAAAAGCAAGTCAATGCCATCTATACGCGCATTGAAAACTATATTTCCCCCGCTCCTGTTTTCCCTTTAAATAACGATGCTATTTACTCTGTCACTCAATTTTTGGGAATGTCTGCCTTAACGCTTGAACAGGTGAGCCTTCATGGAAAGGCGCATGCAGAAAGGTGCATTATTGAGTCTGTTCAAGAGCTGGGGTATGAGGGAAATAACGCGGCTGACGCGAAAGTCTATTTACAAGAGCTCCTCGATGAAATCGATGAAGCACGGAAAGAGGCAGGATTCCTACCTGAAAAATACATCGTAACTCAAAAGATAGAAGGCTCCAAAAACGGCTCTATCATGTTAAAAGATCGCAGAAGCATTGAAAAAACCTTGCAAAATCTTAATGATTTAACGAGCGACGAACTTTTTGCCATGATTATGAATCGTAGATTATATTCAAAATCATTTCAAAAATTAATGAAACTCATGGCAGTGAAGGGTAGTAAAATGGGTCTTAATGCACTTGATAAAGCATTCATTTTTGCTGTTAAAAATGAAGGAAAAGCGATCGTCGAGCTACTTCTGAAAAAAGGAGCTAATATTAATCAGAAAAGAACCCATGGTACGGCTTTACATTATGCGGCGCTTTCAGGAGATCTTGAAATCGCTAAACTCCTTGTAGAAAATGGAGCTGATATTCACGCCAAGGACTCGTCTGAGCGTACAGCCTTGGATATAGCCAATAGAAATGGCAATAAAGAGCTTGCCTTGTTTTTACAAAACTCTAACGAATGAGCATGAGGATGCCGAGCGCTAAGAGCGCTATCGAAAATAGCCGTTTGAGTTTTACAGACTTAATGTGCTCTGCCATCCTGGCTCCAAAGGGAGCCGTCATAAAGGTCGTCACGGCTAAGATTACAAAAGCAGGAAGATAGATATACCCTAGAGTATGTTCATAGTGCGTCTCTCCCCACCCAAATACCAAATAGGAAATAGCTCCAGCTAAAGAGACAATAAACCCGGTTGCGGCCGAGGTTCCAATCGCATTTTTCATTGGAACTTTTAGTCCTATAAAAATAGGAACAAACATGGTTCCACCACCAATTCCCAAAATATTGGAGACCATGCTGACACCAAAACCGATAGGATTAAGAGTTTTACCATTAGAAAATCGGTGAGGATCGATTTGAGGTAAACGGCGGTGACGGTAGAGATAAAGGCCTAATAAAACAGCGAAAATTCCAAAGATCAGCTGTAAGATGGTTGTCGAAAGCAGATAACTAAGAAAAGCTCCAGCAATGCAGCCCAAGATCAAGCCAGGAAACATCGCTTTGACCAGATTCCATTTAACAGTTTTCTGACGGTGATGAGAGTAAGTCGCTGAAATCGCATTGAAGACCATGGCGGCCAATGATGTCCCTATCGCTAGCTGCATCAAATCACCTGTCGGAAAGTGCTGCAAGCTAAAGACCAGAAAAAGACAGGGAACTGTCACAAGGCCCCCACTGATTCCTAAAAGCCCTCCGATAAATCCCGCTACTAACCCAATCAGGGCAATCATGATCCAAACGAGCTCTGCCATATTTTTCACATACTTGAATGATGTGATAGATGCAAGCAACTGAAAATTTTTTTATTTAAAAAATTTAAAAATAAAATTATAATCCACACAGATTTCAACCCAAGGAGGCTTGATATGGATTATGTAAATCCCACACTACGTCACTCCGCTGCACTTTATAGCTATGCACGATTAGAAGAATCGCTTAATGAGGCTGAACCAACCCACTCTTGTCAATACACACCTGAGGCATTAGAACAAAAATACCAAGAGGCCAAAAGCTGTGAACTAGGGAATGGAAGACCTAGAGATCTTGCTTTGGCCTTTACACTCTACGAAACGCTTGCCCAAGTTGGGCATATTCCTGCATTAGTAGATACTGCGGCTTGTCTTTGTCATGGAATGGGAACAAAGATCGATTTATCTCGCAGTGCAAAACTTGCAAATGGAGCTTTATCTCAAAATTTGACGCCTCAGCAAAAGGGTCAGGTATTTTGTCTCTTGGGAATTCTTTTTGAGAAGGGGTATTTTGAAGAAGATAAATGGATTCAAGGTAGCGGAAAGGCGCAGCATTTTTTCGAATTATCTCACAATTTAGGAGATCTGTTTGGCGGAGCTAATCTAGCTCTGCATTATTTACGCAAAACAGATCCAGATCAGGCAAAAAACATCATGCTCACTCTATTAGACTCCATTTTTCAACAGGCAAAGCAAAATCATCCTTTGGCTCAAACCCTATTAGGATCTTGTCATACCTATGGATTAGGAGTTCTGAAAGACTTAAAAGTAGCAGCCAGTTGGTATGAACAAGCTGCTTACCTAGATTATGCACAAGCACAATACTATTTAGGCTATTGTTTTTTGAAAGAGCTAGGAGTTGAACAAGACGAAGATAAGGCATTTTTTTGGTTTCAAAAAGCTGCAGGTCAAAATGACGCTAGGGCGCAGTGCAATGTAGGGGATTGCTATACGAGTGCTACAGGAGTGAATAGAAACATTGCTAATGCTGTTATTTATTATAAAAACGCAGCACAGCAAGGCTACCTAGTAGCACAATGCAACCTAGCTGCTTATTATCAAAAAAAAGACGAAGTTAAGGCAGCTTTTTGGTATCAAAAAGCTGCAGATCAGGGCGATCCCTGGTCGCAATATCTAACAGGTAAATGCTACCACCTGGGTAGAGGGGTTGAAAAAGATAAAAAAATAGCAGCTATTTGGTATCAAAAAGCTGCAGATCAAAACGTAGAAAAAGCTCGGCAAAAGTTAAAGAGGATATAAATTTGAAATGAGACGGGGGATTTCTTGGATCATATAGAAGGGGACTGAGAGAATGTGGTCTTCCAGAGAAAGAGGAGCTTCGGAAATGCGAAGGCCGAGGGGACATTTTTGCTCTGTCATAAAGTATTTGAGGGATCTCAAGCGGCCTTGAGCTCCCGCTTTCACTTCGATAGGGACGATCTGAGAGCCGACTTCGATGATATAATCGATTTCGGCTTGGGTTCCTTGTTTTTCCCGCTCCCAATAATAGAGCTGGGAAGGAGTATACGGTTTTGAATAGGCAACGAGTTCTTGTCCCACAAATTGTTCGGCAAGGATCCCCCGATTGTACAAGATGAGATCGTCAGAGTCGATCAAGGCGGTGGCGGAGGCCTGAGGGAGCAGGCCAATATCCAAGAAGAGCAGTTTAAATTTTTTCTCATTTTTTTGAACCGCAAGAGGAATGCCCAAAGCTGAATTTGCAAAGACTTGATGTAAGATCCCCGTTCTTGTGAGGACTTCCAGGGATTCCATATAATCGCGCGACTGGGCATGAGGGTGAATTTTGGCGTATTTAAAATGTTCTCCAACAAGACGAGGGGCCGCTTCAAAAAGAAGACGCATGAATTTTTGCTGAGAAGTACGGGGATATTTTCCCAGATCGCTTTCATAGGTATTGAGGAGGTGTTGGTGAAGAGCTTCAAGACCTAAAAATTGCTGAGTTTTGATGAAAGTAGAGATGGCTTCTGGCATCCCGCCGACAATAAAATATTCCCGTACGATCTGAAGCAATTTTGCGTGAGTTGCGGCTCCAACGGGGTTTTGCACATGAGCTTCTTTAATCCAAGCGAGAGCCTCTTTTTCTTCTTTGGCCTCTAAATATTCAATAAAAGAAAGAGGCCTCATATACAAATATTCAATCCGTCCAACAGGAAAAGAAAATCGTTCATTTCCCAGAATAAATTCCAGGAGCGAGCCTGCACCAATGATATGAAGATCTGGCATTTGTTCTTTGAAAAACCGAAGACTGAGCAAGGCATTCGGGCAAGCTTGAATCTCGTCAAAAAAAAGGAGTGTTTTACCGGGAATGATCGGTCGATTGAGGCGTGCAGATAAATCACGAACGATTAACGCGGCGCTTAAGTCGCCATCAAAAGTTTTTTTAACATCTTTCATTTCTTCGAAATTGACCGTGACAACGTCTTCAAAGTGGTTCTCTCCAAACACTTCGATGAGGTAGGTTTTCCCAATTTGCCGGGCTCCTCGGATCAGGAGCGGCTTGTGGTCGGGACGGTCTTTCCAAGCGACGAGTTCTTGATAAAGTGCTCTTTTCATACAACTTTGCAGAGAATAGGGGGGTTATTTTCTTCAATTTTGCAGAAAATAGGGGGGCAAGTCAAGGCAATTTTGCAGAAACCTCTTAAGCAACTCTAATCGAGCTGGTTGTATTCCAGGATAAGAACCTGCAGGAATTAAAAAGCGATTTTCAATTCACCCTCACCTGCATTCTCTACAAAACCTGAGCCAAACTCTCCGTGATATCCCAGTGAGACAGAGACGGGTGTTTTATTTGTTGATGTGAGGGTAATTCTAACGGTAGGAGAAAAGAGGTTGTTGTTGGGATTCAAGCCTACGACGGTGAACTTACAAGTGCTGTTTTTGAAGTGCGCTTTGGTTTTTTTACCTAAATACCGCTGCTCTCTGATATAGCTTGTCGAAATATCAGTATTGACGCGCACATGCTGGAAGCATCCTGCATAGCCGATTCCAATTCCTCCTTCAGGGCGCAAGAGGTTGTATTTTTTGCCATCAACTTTGAGGTTCAAGCTTTTTGTTCCGTGTTCTTGGTATCCATCTTGCATGACATAGATATAGTCGACATCAACAAAGGGATAGACATTGAGAGTACCTTTTCTACCAGCCTTGAACTTGAAGTCATAGCCCCCTCCCAAGTGTCCCATGGCCTGATTGGAATTCTGGTGGTGATGGGCTGTTAGAGAAACGGATTGTACATTTGGAGCGGTAAAACGCATGTTACGCCGGGCGTCGATGGAGCTATAAAGATAAGATACGAGTCCATCGGCAAAGAAATGGGAGGCTGCCCAGATCGCTCCTACTGAGCCCGCATAGGTTTTAAAGTTGCTGCTACCGCTTGCCTTGACGATGGCAATATCACTATCAGCAAATGAGAAGCCGCCAGTGAGCGCCCAATGCTTCTTGAACTGATAGTCGGCAGCTGCAGTAAACCCTCTGAAGTTCTCTTTATAGCCTTTATTGAGACCCTTACTGCACTGATGGGCATGCTCAAAGAAAGGAACAAGCCAGATTCTCCAGGGGTTGTGATCGGGACAAAACTCGACTCGTTGCTCAAAAAAATGCGATGTGAAGTTTTGGCGGATCCGCTCAGCGACGTTTTCTTGGGCAAAAGCAATATTATTAAAGTTTGACGGCTGCATCTGGTTGAAAGATTTTTGCCACTCAGATCTGGGTTGCGAATACAATACACTGATGACTGGAAGCAGGTTGGGATCGCGATTATTGACCAGAATATTGAAGCAGTTGGTGACAGCTCCTGCATTGCCACTAGCAACAAAAGGAGCCAGTTGTGAAATCACCATGACGTTGTTGGGATTGTATAGGACACTAAAATTGAAATAGGGAAAGGGATTGACAACAGCAAAATCGGCATTCCTAATAATCGGGGATGTCGAAGTGATGATTGTGTAGCTAGGGAGGGGGAATGTTAATCCATCAGAGGCAAGTGTTAATGTCGATCCCGCATTGATTGTCACAATCCCCGTAGATGCAATCAGATCAGAGGCTGTATTGCTTAACTCGGCAAGATAATTGGAGCCGCTACTAAAGGTAAAATTACTGACATTGATTGTCCCGACCGAGTTGCCAGGGGAGACAGTTCCGCTAAGATTAACAGTAGCAAGAGTACCCGTGCCCGATAAAGTGGCGCTAGCCGCAACATTTGTTGTAGAACCAGCGGGAAAAGAACCTGTGGAAGCTATGTTCAATGTTCCGTTATTGACATTGAAGATGCCGGTAAAGGTATTGACTCCGCTGACATTGAAGGTTCCGCTATCTTGTTTGATTAAAGTACCACTTCCGTTAATCACTCCTGCAAAGGTTGTTGAATTTGAGGTTCCAATAGTGAGGGTTTTTCCCATTGGAACGACCATACTACTTCCCATAGCTCCAGTTACATCGGCAACGGTAAAGCTGTTTTCAACATCAAAAGTGCCCAGGTTATTGACGGTGACATTTCCACCAATGCTGCCCGTGACCTTGAGCGTGCCTGCATTGATTATCGAACCGCCCCCATAAATGTTGGCAGCTAACAAATCTACTGTACCTCCTCCTTGTACAGTCAACGAACCGCTGCCAGAAATGACATTGGAATAGCTCCCTGATCCTGCAAAATTGAAAACGAGACTGCCATTGTCTACCACGCCTCCGGTTGAGGGGAGAGACATTGTGGTCTCTATTTCCAGTGTGCCACCGCTGATGACTGTTCCACCCGCATAACTGTTTGTTCCAAAAAGTTTAGCTATCCCACTACCTGTTTTGGTAAAGGAACCAGGGCCTGAGATATTACCATTCAGCGTAAAGGTATTGCCGTTAGAGTCGATGGTTCCGTTGACGTTTAAATTGATCAGATTACTAACACTAAGACCTGCCGCTTCTGCTTTGAGAATATTACCATTGTTGCCATCGTAGGTGAGAGCGCCACCTCCAAGAGAGGTGTTATTTTGGATTGCCAAGGTGCCGTTTTTCAATGTGGTGCCACCGCTGTAGGTATTAGCACTTACAAAGGTAGCGGTTCCTGCAGGATTCAATGGATTTCCGATTGTCAAAGCAGCTCCTGCTTTTGTTCCCGAGGTAACTCCAGCAGGAGCTCCAACAAATGAGGCAGCGCTGTCATCGGCAATCGAATTGTAAAAAATGATACTACTACCAGCGGGATCAAAAGCAATTGTTGTATCTGTCAGCAAGAAAGCATCGTTGCCAGCATTCCAGCCAGGGGAGGCGCCTATTGTTCCACCTGTATCGGCAATTCCAGCCACCGTTGTATTAGAACCGATCGCAGTCGTGTTGAATTGTCCTCGGATGGTTAAAGAGCCTGGAGCTCCAGAACTGTATGCGCCGCTATTGACAAAGATAGCTCCTCCGAACCCAGCACCGCCTCCACCTTGAACACCTCCAACGAGAGGAGGGCCTTGACTGCCACCATGGCCTCCACCTACACCTCCAGGACGAAATGTTACGCCATTTACATTTGTCGCTCCACCTCCTCCAAAGCCACCGGCACCTCCAGTGGCTGTGATGACTCCAGGAGCTCCTCCACCTCCTCCAAAGCCTCCAACTCCCCCAGATCCCCTGATTGCCCCTCCTCCCCCTCCTCCGAATCCTCCATTCCCCCCCTTTACTGCG
>JAHFTQ010000020.1 GCA_023265455.1 Parachlamydiales bacterium | reverse complement strand
CACTGCATCGGGAGAAACTATGTCTTTAAGAGGGTTCTTGAACCGCCGTATACGGAACCGTACGTACGGTGGTGTGAGAGGACGGGGGCTTAACAACCCCCTCCTACTCGATCTGATGAAACTCACACTTTTAGAAAAATAAATTTGAAACTGAGAGAGTTTGCCCACGGCGACTATCAACTCTTTTTTATCAGAAGGCCCTGAGTGCACAGAGGGGATTAGAAAAAAGGTGGATATAAATTTATATTATAAAAGTTGAAAAAAATGCTGATTTTGTAATAAAATGCAGCTATGTCATTAATTTTGGATGTATTTTCTAGTTTTTTAAAGCCAAGCGGTTTAAAAAATTTTCTTACATCCCCAGTCAAGTTAATTTTTGACTGGCTCGAATACTTCAATATTTCTGTTCCTGCAAGAGCCATTGATATTCTTAAGGATATGAAAATTTGCAGTTCATTTATGAGCGCCACTGCAGTTTTTCCGAAAATGGTGCAAGTTGTCAGAGAAGGTCCTCAGTTAGAAGGAGGGTATGTTATAGTAGCTTTGAGCAAGTGGACAGAATATCCAGTTAAATATTTTAACTCTACAGTGCGGTCACAAGCCTTCTATTTTGGTTTCGCGTCCACTACGTTAGGTTTTATCAAGTACTTGGATGGGAAATTATTCGATTTACCACTAGGACAGAAAACTCTCTTGAGCAAGGCTGCGACAATTGTAAGCATGACGACTGCTGGATTAAATTTATGGGCAGAAGCGGGGCTGCGAAGGCAGATAAAGCTTCTTGCGAAAGAGGAAAAGTATCTTTCTCTGGGTCGCGGCACTTTCAGAGTTTTTCAGTTAGCCGATGGTCTTCTCAAGCTTTCTCCCTATGCCAAATCGCTCAAGTTCCCAAAGCTTGTCATCGTGACGGGATTAACCGGTTTGTCATTTTTTAACTATTTGTATGAAAAAAGAGTGGTTGAGCCGCTAAGAAAATCACTTCGAGGCCGGGTCCGCCAGGTTCCATTTTCTGACTAAAGCGGAATAGGTCCCATTGGCTTTGAGTTTTTTGAGTCCGCGGTTGAATCTGAGAATGAGATCGGAGGCTTGGCCTTTTAAGCTGACTAGACGGATGCCTTCTTGTGTCAGAGGAGCTGAAGCGACCTTGAGCTGATGTTGAAAGAGGTTTTGGGTGAACGCTTCGGCTGTCAATACATCGATGATGGCGGCATCGATCGTATCTTTTGTGATGTCTTGTAGGGCCTGTTGAATGGAATCGTAGGTCCGTTGAATGATCTCGGGGTATTTTTCCAAAATAAGAGCGGCATTAGAGCTGCGCTGGATTCCGATGATTTTTCCTCCCATTTGAGCTAAAGACGGTGAGGGGATTTGAGATGAGACCACAAGGACAGGGCCTGTTAGTAGGTAGAGATCGGAAAATTCATAGAGTTTATCGTAAAAAAGGTAGGGCTGCAGCGTCGAGCAGACAGCATCATAGCTATCTTGTTGTAATCCATAGATCAAATCATTCCAGCTTTGTTGGTAGATCCCCACTGTGATTCCTTCGATTTTACCGATGGCTTCGATGAGTTCTAAAGTGAAAGTTGTCAGAGCGGTTTCTCTGCCAGGAAGCTCAAGTGAATACCAAGCAGGATCTAGAGCGATTTTATAATCGAAAGAATTTGATTTGCTTTTGCAACTTCCAAAAACAAGACAGCTTATTAAGGCTATTAGAATTCGTAGTGCCCTCATAATGTGAACATGCATATAATGCTAAAATTATGTCAAGGGGAGTCATTCTAGCGAATTTTGGAGGGCCTAGGAGTTTGGAAGAGGTTCCCTCTTTTTTAACGGAGCTTCTCACGGATGTCGATGTGATCCGAACGCGTTTCCCTCGCTTTTTTGAGAAATGGTTTTTTACAGGGATTGCCAAGAAGCGTGCTAGAATGGTTGCTCACGATTACAGTCAGATCGGGGGAAAATCGCCGATCTTCGAAGATACGGAGAGGTGGGCCCACAACTTAAGTTTGCGGATGGGGGGCCCTGTGATGGCTTTTCATCGGTATTTAACGGCAACACATGCCGATTTCATTCGGCAAATCCAGGAAAGCCACTGCCGGGAATGGACGATCTTGCCGCTCTATCCTCAATTTAGTTTTGCGACGACGGGAAGTAGTGCGCGGTTTTTTCAAACTGTCTTTCCGAAAGAGACTTTGAGTCAAATGCAGTGGGTCCGTTCTTACGCGACTCATCCGAGATATGTTGCAGCGATGCAGCGGTGTATTGCTGACTATTTACACCAAGAGCGCTTAAGTGAAAAAGAGGTTGTCTTGTTTTTCTCAGCGCATGGTCTTCCACAAGATTTTGTCGATCAGGGCGATCCTTATGAAATCGAGTGCCAAAGTTCATTTGACGCGATTCGAGAAGGGTTTCCAGAAGCGCATAGTCTTTTAGCTTTTCAGTCAAAGTTTGGAAGAGGCGAATGGCTGAGGCCTTATACCAGTGAGCTGAGCGCTGCTCCCTTGACGTGGAGCCAGGGGCGAAAACATGTTGTTTTTATTCCACTCTCATTTACTTCAGATCATATTGAGACGCTTTTTGAAATTGAATATCAATACTTACCAGCGATTCGCGCCCACGGGCTGCAGGCTTATCGGTGCCCTGCTCTTAACCATAGGGAAGATTGGCTTCAAGCGATGGTCGAGATTTTAGAAGGGTCTTCCTTTGTATCGACAGAGACGCTGATCAGGCGGGAGGTGAGTTTTTTCACACGCCAGACATAGAGGGCAACGCTTGAAAAGTGGGTGATGCTAGCAACAGCCCAAAATTGATCAGGGGCGATGCCGATTTTCTGAATAGACATGTACAGCAGTAAAAATCCATTGAACCAGGCAAAGAGTCCCATGAAAAGCGAAAATTTCATGTCTTTGACGGCGAGGATATAACTGATCGGAACAAAGATAAGCATGTATCCGACGGCACAGAGCCAGACACCGATGAAGATTTTCCGAATGCTAGCGTCATTGAGGAGGGTTTCAGGAAAAAATAAATGAAACAGTGGGCAGGCAAAAGTGATGAGGAAGACTCCGACCAATAGAGTGAGGGTGAAGGTTAATATAATTCCTGAGCGAAAGGCTTTGCGAAGGAGTTGATATTGTTTGGATCCGATAATTTGAGACATGATGGTGGTCATGGATTGGCAAAGAGCATCTCCTAAGCAAGAGAGGAAGAGGAAGAGGGAGCCTCCCATTGATAAGACTAAAATGTGATTGCCACCTTTTGCTGTCATTAAATAAACAGTGGATGTCCAGCATAGGGTATTGATAAGGGCGCTTAAGCCTCTGAGAAGGCCAGGTTGGATGCTTTCCCAAAATAGCTTTGGTTGAAAACGCCAGTGCCATGAGCCATAGGAGCGTGCGTGCCAGGGGTGTAAGAAGATAGCTAATAATACGAGACAGAGGCTTCCCTGTCCGATTAACATACCAATGGCTCCTCCAATCAACCCCAACTTAGGCATTCCAGCTTTTCCGAAAATGAGCACATAGGCAATTAAGACGGTCACGATTTCGGAGACCAGGCGAGCACATACAATGAGACGCGTGCGGCCACGGCCCAGATAAAAACAAGAGAGGGCAGCTCCCAACGGGTAGAGAAAGTTGAGGGCGATAAGAAAATTGTAATAGGGCAGAGCGATATCTGCGATGGCTGTTTTTTGAAAATAGAGCTTTCCGTAAACCAATCCAACAGGAAGCGTGATCAACATCGAGAGTAGAGAAAACCAAATGAATTGCCAGATCACCGATCCTACTGATTCTAACTGCTTAGCGCCGTGTAATCTGCCAACGCAGACTTGCGCCATCATGGCTAGAAGAACGCAAGGGAGTTGAAAGATGCGGCAAACGTACGTGACGTTTACCGCGGCTTCCATGGCTTCCGGAGCTAAGTGAGAAAAAAAAAACTTCTCCAAAAAACAAAGCATAGAACTGGAGAAGGTTATTAAAAGAACCGGAAAAAAGAGACGAAAAAGCTCTCTCAAACTTCCATTTATAGGGACAGAAGAACGAGAGAGGGTCGTCGTCACTTGACCTCTACTGCATGCAAAGGACGAAGGCTTTCTTTTTCGCAGTGAATGATGGCATGAACGACATCATCAATGGTTTGTCTCATAAATGGCCCTGACCCGGAGGAGTTCCGACAGAACCATCCATGGGGTGTTACACGTATCATGAAGGGTACATGTTGAACCATTTTATCTTCACATACAAAAGAGACATAATAATGAGAAGGCAGCTCTCCTGCTCTCAATAGATAGACATGAGGAGCATGGTCTTGCAAGATATCTTGCGCCTCCAGGCCTGCCATTTTTCCATGCCACGCCAAGTGTTGTTCCACTTGGGGATGGCTTACATTTTCAAGAACTTGGTCTATATTTGCTGTCATAAAACTCCTTTTTTCTATAAAAACATCGTGCAAGATTAAATGTTGCACGAGAGATGTTGTATGAAACATTGAGTGTATTTTTTACCAGTGTCTGAAATGATTGATAGAAGAGGGGGATAACGGGTATTTCTTTACAGATGAGCTCTTCCGCAGAAGCAAAATAAGCCATGCGCTGTGCAGGATTGATTTCTTGATCACATTGGCTTAATAACTCTTGGAAGACAGGGTGTTCCCATTTTGGAAAGTTCAAATCCTCGGTAGAAGAGCGAAAGGCGTTGAGTGTATAGATAGGGTCGTCGATCCAAGAAGTCCATTGCATAAGGCCCATCTGAAAGTCGCCTTGAGTCATCTTTTTAAAGTGGAGATCCCAAGCGAGGGGCTTTAGTTCACAGGTAATTCCAAAACAGGTTTTTAATTGTCTTTGCAAATGGTGAGCCACCGGTTCTCTGGCTCCTTTAAGGTGAAAGATCAATGTCAGAGGGGGGATATCACTCAGTTGAAATCCTAACTCTTCCCAGCCTTCGCGCCAGAGCTCGCGGGCGCGTTCAATATTTTGAGGAAAACGAAAGGCGGTAGAGCTGCTATGTTGCTGGGGTAGAGGGGAGTAAGCAGGGGTAATGGGGAGAGGAGAATCTGTTAAAAACTCGGACCGTTGAATGGCCAAAGCCACAGCCTGGCGTAGTTTTATCGAGCGGAAAGGGCCCTCCGATGTATTGAAGACATACCAGCAGACAGAACCGTTGGAAATTGAGATCACACGATCGTCTTTTCCAGGTTTATAAAACGTATGCCAACTACCGAGGGGATGGCCTAACCAATCGACTTCTCCTCTACTAAAAGCCTCGAAGGCTTGATGAGACGTCATCTGATTGAACATCACTTGATCAAGGGCAATATTATCGGCATCCCAGTAAAGGGGGTTTTTTTCAATTTTGTACCCTTGGCCTGGATTATTGAGCTTGAGTGTAAAGGCTCCGTTGCAAGGAAAATTGACGCCGGACTGGTAGGGCCATTGAGGGTAGCGTTGATCGATGATGCGATGGATCGGGGCATAAATGGGGTTGCTGGTCAGTTCTAAAAAATAGGGCGTGGGATTTTTTAGCTCGACTTGCAGAGTTCTTTCATCTAAAGCTTTGATACCGACATGATCAATAGAGAGAAGGCCTTCTTTAGCTTCTTGGGCCCCTTGAATGGGATAAAAAAGATAGGCGAAAGAGGTTTTAAAATCGGGTGAGAGGACTTTTTTCCAAGCGTATTCAAAGTCATGAGCGGTGAGGGGAGAGCCGTCGTTCCATTTGCAAGCGCGGAGATGGAATGTATATTGTTTATAATCAGCCGAATGGTGAATGGTAGCGGCAATTCCATTTTTAATTTTGCCAGAGCCATCAAACCACGTCAGCCCTTCAAATAAAAGTCCTGAAAGAACCTGAGATATTCCATCTCCTCCTTTCCGAGGGTCTAATGAGAGAAGGGAGTATTCAAAGCCAATCCGCAAAGTTTGCGGATTCTGAATCCGTTTTTCCCAATTGGATAAAACTTCTTGAAGGTTTTTGAGTAGAGATTGTTTGTCATTTTCTTCGAGAGAAAAGATGGCGCATTGAAAATAGATACGATCATTTTGCTCAATGAGATTATAAGCAATATCATGCTTTTTAAAAGGGTCGGATTTTAAAAATTGCAAGAGGGGTTCTTTGAGGGAGGCATTTGCCGTGTACAAGGCAAGGAGGGTTAATCCCTCTTCTTTCACGATATTCAAAGTGTAGTTTTCTGTAGGGGAACGGTCTAAATGGGCGAGAAACAATGAAAATAGCGTAGAGAGCGTTTTAGGTTGAAGCAGGACTTGTTTTTCTAACGGAGTAATGGCGTAAAAGAACGTTTCAATGAGTTCAAGATCGGTTGAAGCCATGTGAGGATAGGTCTCTTTGAGACTGTGCAACAATTCCTGTTGCTTGAGCAAAATTCCTCCATTACAGTCTCTAAACTCTCCAACAGCACGAGTGATGAACTCGGTGACTTTTCTGCGGGAAGAATAAAAGTCCAAAGAACCGTCGGATCTTAAAAAGGGAGTATGGCGGTTTAAGTGGATCCTAAAGATGTGGGCTTCTACAGGATGATTGTGCAAATACCTTGCTGTTATCAGGCGCTCAGATGCAAAGAGTCCATCGGCAAATGGTATTTGAAAAGCAAAGGGAGAAAGCGGCGCGACATAGACCAGTGTCACTAGAAAGATGATTTCATCGAGGGTTTGGTGATCAAAATTGATAATAGCTTGCGGTAGATCGTCAAGAGACTGAATTTGTTCGCATAGAACTAAAATGTTTTTATAGACCTCCTCGTCATTTCTTTTCATGAAAATGTTAGGAGCGAGTCTTTGGATGCCGTTTTTTAATTTTTGTTCGAGGTTTTTTTTAAGAATGAGTTGTTCACTCAGACCAAAAGATGATCCGTCAATTTTTTCAACTTCGAAGTAAAAAATTTTAAAATCCTTACTGGTAGAAAAATGACAATAAGAACTTCCGGTGACGAGTTGGAATTGAGGAAAGTGCTTTTGAAGTATGAGTAAAACGTTCTCTTCATCGAAGAGCTCGTAGCGTTCCATCAAATTGAAGCCGACTAAGCATCCCAGAACTGATTTGGAGGAGAAGGGAAAAATCAAGCGTGAAGGAATCCATCTGATTTCTAGATGTCTAGCGGTGGATAAGGTCGAAGATTGGACGAGCTTTTTTTGCATGAAGTAAATGGCTTTAATCAATCTAGCAAGGGAAGTCGGATGGTGATAATCCAAGTATTTTTCACCTGCAAGCAAGTAAAATAAAAGGAGTTCTCTAAACAAAAAAGGATCTTCGTAACGAGGAAATCTAGTGACCCAGTTCACAAGCCGCTCTTGGACCGGATAAAAAGAGGAGTGTGGCGGAAAGGCAATACCAGGAGGGAGAACTTCTTTTTTCTGCTCCCAGGACTGAGGTTTTATTGTCGCCATTTAAGCAAAACCGTTGTTTTTACATACCACTATGTCAGTTTTGTTGAATTATAGTCCAAAAAAATTTTAATTCGAATGTTAAATACGGACTGTTTCGCTTTTTCGTTTTTCGTAAGAGAGCAAGATGGGTAAGATGAGCACAATGCTGCCGAGCACAACAGCTGAGAGTGGATAGACGGTGGAGTTGTAGAAAGCGCTTGTAAAGCCTACGACAACAGCAGAGATGAGGAGACGAGCGCTTGTGAGAAGGCTCGCCGTGATTCCCTTGATATCAGGAAGGATTTCCATGCTTTCTGGAAAGTAAATTCCAATGATCCAATTGGCTCCGAAGGCATACACCACCATTCCAGTTGTCAGAAAATAGGGATCGCGAGGAGCGATAAAGGTGGCAAGAGCAAGAATGAGACCGCCCAGGAGGCAAAGAAGAGTTCCTACACGTTTGATCTTCGGGATGCCCCACTTGCGGATGGAGCGGGAAAGAAGAAGACTTCCTGCGACCCATCCACCTAAAACGGCGGCTTGAATAAAGGGAAAAATAGCTTTACTCATATTGAGTTCGACAACGAATAAGACGGCTGTTCCAGAAAGAAATGCGATGTAGGCAGCAAAGGAAAGGCTCGAAACGGCTGTTAATTGCCAAAAGGGGAGGCTGCTCAGAGCGAGTTTAAAATCTTTCAGGACTTTTTTAGCTTGTAAGGGGGTTCTTTTCTCCGCAGGCAGCGTCTCTTCAAACCAGAAGAGGGCAGCAACCAAGCTCAAAAGAACGCAGACGGCGATTGCTAAAAAGTTGGATCGGAACCCGTACGCGTTGTTGAGGTATCCACCTAGCATAGGAGCTGCTGCCATGATTAATGGAATAATGGTGCTTAAGCTGTTATTGGCAGCAATGGCGCGCTCTTTTTTAAAGGCATCGAAAAGAATGGCTGTTCCCAAGGTGAAGCAGCCGCCGCTACCGAGTCCTTGAAGAACGCGTCCCCATAGCATTTGATCCAAATTTTGAGCGATCAGCGTGACGATACTTCCAAGAAGAAACATCCCTAAAGCGATCATCAGAGGTCGTTTTCGACCAAACGCATCTGAAAGAGGTCCATAGAAAGGGCCCGATAGACAAATACCGATGAAGTTCCAAGTTAAGAGGGATTGAATAGCTCCTTCAGAGACGCCAAAGGCAACCATCATGTCTGGAAATGCAGGCAAATAAATATCCGTTTCAATGCAAGCCGCAATGAAGATCACCACGATCAAAAATAAATACTTAAGCTCGTCTTTCCGGGTCATATGGGGAGAACTTATATCACTTTTATTTGATATAAAGCAAGAGGAGCCTTTTCAGCTCTCATCTGGGGTGGTTTTTTACTACGGAGAACACAAAGTGCACAGAGATGGTTAGGATGTGAAATATAAGTTGTTTATAGTAAATTGCTTATAAAATCATCCTGCTCAAAACTGACATTTGTCGATTTTGAGCAGGATAGATTGACGTAAACATCCTGCTCATTTATGATGGAGCCATGAAATCATTCGTTGGTAGAGACCGTGAACTCCAAAGACTAGAAGAGTTAGCGCAAACGGGCCGGGCCTGTATTGCTGTTATCAAGGGACGTCGCCGGATAGGAAAAAGTCGTCTGGTTGAAGAGTTTGGGGAAGGTAAAGATTTTTTACCATTTAGTGGATTAGCTCCCTTGAAAGAGATGACTGCTCAAGATCAGCGCGATGCTTTTGCTCGGCAGCTAGCTAAGCTATTTCAGCTTCCACCTTTGACATTTACCGACTGGAGTGATGCCTTTGCGCATCTGACAAGATACCTTAGAGATAAGCCCACTGTGATTTTATTAGATGAAATTTCATGGATGGCCTCAAAAGACCCGACGTTTATTCCCAAATTGAAAAATTGGTGGGATCTTGTTTTGCAAAACTGTTCTTCGCTTACCTTGATTTTTTGCGGATCAATTTCAACTTGGATCGATAAGAATATCATCAATAGCACAGCTTTTTTTGGGCGAATTTCTCTCTATCTAGAGCTAACTGAATTATCTCTACCGCAGTCTAGGAAGTTTTTAGAGCTTCAAGGTTTCAAGGGATCGGATCTCGATTTCTTTAAGATTCTTAGCGTAACGGGTGGTGTTCCTTGGTACCTAGAGCAAATTCAAACTCATCAAAGTGCCGATGAAAATATCAAACGGCTCTGTTTTGAGAAAAATGGAGTTTTGGTCCATGAGTTTGACCGAATTTTTAATGATCTTTTTAGCTCAAGAGGAGCAATTTACAAGAAGATTGTTAAGCTGTTGAGCCAAGGAATGAAAAATCGAACAGCTCTTCAAAAGGCACTGTCTTACTCTTCAAGTGGTACCCTAAGCCAATATCTTAAGTCTCTTGAAATTAGTGGGTTTATTAGTAAGCACCCTGATTGGTCTTTAAAAACAGGTAAGCCTGGCAAATCGACTCTATATCGTCTTTCTGACAATTATCTTCGTTTCTACACTCACTACATCGAGCCTAATCTTGTTAAAATCGAGCAAGGGACTTTCCTTGAAGTTCCTCTTTCTAGTCTGCCTGGATGGGAGCCTATGCTGGGTTTCCAGCTTGAAAATCTTCTATTGAAAAATAGACCGCTTCTTTATCAGGCTTTGGGAATTCATGCTCAAGATATTGCCATGGATAATCCCTATGTTCAAAAAGCCTCAGGCCGTATCAAAGGTTGCCAAATTGACTACTTGGTTCAAACCTATTCTAACACTCTTTTTGTCTGCGAAGTCAAAATGCGTCGCCGTGAATTAGGTCTTGAAGTCATTGAGGCCATGAAATCTAAAATCGCTTTGCTAGCTCTTCCGAAAGGAATGGGGATCTCGCCGGTGCTCTTCTATCTAGGCCCTATCTCAGACGCCCTTGCGAGCAGTCGTTATTTTTACCGTATGATCGATATTGCTGAATTTTGACGTTTGGCTACGATCCAAGCGCAGGCGGTCATCAATCCCAGGATGGCGAAGGAAGTTATCGTAATTGGGAAAGAGGCGACTTGGAGAATTTTAGTTCCCCAGGCCAGAGGGATTCCGGGTGTGAGATTCGTTAGCAAGGGAGAGAAGACTAAAAAGACATAAGCTTGAATGAGAAAACGGTCTTTTTGAGAATAATTGAGAAGAGCGACATGGATCAAGGGGAAGATCCAAGAGTCGGATAACGCTCTTAGCAGGGCTCGCTGTGAGGGGAAGCCAAAAGGTAGGAAGTTAATGAAGGTAACGAGTATGGCGACGACTCCCACTGCTGGAGCTATCAACATTGTGAGTTTCCAACCTTTGCTTTGAAGGAGTCTAGGTCCTATCAAAAGGCTTAAAATTGAGAGGGCAAAAGTACCAATTCCAACAATGGTTAAATAGTGGGCGGTAAGAGCCGCAAATTCATTGGCAGTTGGAGCCAATTTTATAAAGTAGGCTTTGATGGACGGCTGGTTAAGATTACTAATCAGAGTCATCCCTGATGCAAGCCCGGCTAAAGAGATCATGGAAAGCCATTTACTAGAGGAGGAGACAGGGTTGATATTTTCGGGTGAGATTTTGTCCGTTGTTCGTTTTGAAACCCAGCGATCACAGAGCCAGACTAATCCTAAAATAAGAAGGGTAAAACCGGCGAGAAAGGGAGTAGAGGTATGAGCAGTTCCCCATGTGAAAATCAGTCCTGTCGGAATCAAGGCAAACGGGATTAAAAGCCATTGAGTAATAAAATTGAGGGCGAAATAATATTTGGTTCCCTCAACTTGAGTTGTGATTTGATTGGCATACGCCCACCCTAAAAAAAATAAAACTTTTGAACAAAATATCGTCAAAATAAAGTAGGAAGCGCTTGTATTGGGAAATAAAAATACGCTGGAAATTGTTAGTAGGATTGTCATCAAAAGAGCTGCTCTAAAGATTTTTTTAAAGCTCACATTTCTGAGAAATAAAATGACAATAGCAAAAAACAAAAGGCTTCCTAATTCCATCCAAGGCTTAAGAGAGATGGGATTTATTTTTTCAATGATCAAGAAGCTTAGGATGAAGCTGCCAAGTTGATGGAGCAAGGTTGAAGCACCCCCGATCAGGATTAGCAAGCACGTTAAGGGTAGAAATAATTTCTTAAAGTCAGTTGAATGATTTTCCATAGTAGGTTTCAAGCAAAAATTGATTTTAAAAGATAAAAACAAAGAACGCTAATACCTGCGCTAGCAGGAATGGTGATGATCCAGGAGAGGACGATCTCTCGGAGCATGCCAAGATTGAGAGCGGAGAGGCCGCGGGCCAGGCCGACGCCGAGGACGGCTCCGATGAGGCAGTGGGTGGTTGAAATCGGAAGGCCGCATTTGGAGGCGATGAGGATGGTTGTTGCAGCGCCAAACTCCGCACAAAATCCACGAGTCGGTGTCAGTTCGGTGATCTTCTTGCCGATTGTTTCAATAACGCGCCACCCCCAGGTGGCAAGGCCAATGACGATACCGACGCCGCCTAAGGCCAGTAGCCAGGGGGCAATGGGAGTGGATTCTGAAATGGTTCCTGTCCGTAAGATGTCAAGAACAGCAGAGACGGGGCCAATGGCATTAGCGACATCGTTAGCTCCGTGGGCGAAAGCGACGTAAGAGGCGCTGAGGATCTGGAGGTAGACGAAAATTTTCTCAACAAAATGGTATTCTGAAGATCTTTGTCCGAAGTGACTTTCTTGACGCAGTTGAGAGGAAATCAATTTTACATCGTGAAGGATGGAGGAGATCTGCTCGTGAGTTTTATCGGAAGAGGAGATCCGGACTCTTTGTAAGTGTTTGATCGCCTTTTCAAGGCTGATGACGGTTTGAGGAGAGTACTGACCCTCGGGTGTGATATATCCGACGGGGCTGGAAACTTTTTTCATGATCAAGTAGGCAGCTAAAGCGGCAAGGCCTCCAACGCCGAGTGCAATGGCAATCGATGCAGGAAGGGGGAGATTTAAATCGAGATTTTGAAGGCCGTTGAAAATCAGACTGAGCGTGAAGGTGGTAAAAATAATAAAACAAAATCCGGGGATAGCGCGGCGCGTGGCTTCGATAGGATCAAGAGCGAACAAGATTTTTTTCTGTAAAAATGTAAAAATAGTGTAGGAAATGATGGCGCTCAGTAAGGGAGAGACGACCCAGCTGATGACGATGAAGCCGACTTCTTCCCAGCGGATAGTGCCCACTCCTCCAATGATCGCTCCAAACCCCACAATGGCTCCGACGATGGCATGGGTGGTAGAGACGGGCCATTTCAGATAGGAGGCAAGTTGTAGCCAAATGCCTGTTCCTAGGAGGGCGCCGCACATTCCAAGGACGAGTGTCAAGGGCTGATCAGCAAAAAGATGCGGGTTGATGAGGCCACTTTCCATTGTCTGGGAGACATTGGAGCCGACAAAGTAAGCGCCGCAAAATTCTAAAATGGCTGCGAGGATCACGGCGCGTCTGAGTGTAAGGGCGCCTGAGCCGACGGAGGTTCCCATCGCGTTGGAGACGTCATTGGCTCCAATGTTCCACGCCATATAGAACCCGATCGCCAAAATGAGAATTGTCAAGACCATTATTTCAGTTCCAGCACCATGCGGATGCGGTTGGCTAATCTTTCAGAGATTAAAGAGAGCATTCCGATATCTTCGATCAACTTTGCAAAAAGATAAAAGTCAGGAGTTGAGAACCCTTCTCCTTCTGTGAAAAGTCGAGTGAGGAGGGAGCGTTGACAGGCTTTTGTTTCAGATTCTTTATGGGCAACGAGTTCAACCATCTCCTTCACTTTTTCGGCTTCGATGCCTCCAAAGGATGATTCGAGGAGAAGATCGAGTTCGCTGATGATCTGGCGCGTCGATAGGAAGGCGTCATAGCTCTTTTTAAAAAGAGCTTGCAGATCGCTGAGGAGTCCGACATGCGATCCTAAGGGACGGAGTTTTAAGGAGAGGGCGATTTCTTCAGCTTGGTCAGCAATGCTGTCTTGGATCGAGAGAATGTCTAGAAAATGGCCGCGGTCAATGGGGAGTAAGAGTTTCTTAGGGAGGTGGTTGCGGATATCATTTTTCATGAGGTCGGCTTCGTGCTCAAATTTGCAGAGGCTTTGCACGAGCTTATCGAACTTAGTGTTGTCGGAAGAAGGAAGGGTCTGAAATAGCTCTTCGAGTTTTTCCATGCAATGGCTGACGCGGGTCATGTGCGTCTGCAGAGGAGCAAAGGGCGATTTCCCAAAAAGGCGAGCGATTGTCAACATCGTTTTAAGGAAGTTATATACTAGAAGCGGGATTGAGGAGCAACTCCTTTTCCTTTTCTGTCAGGGGACGAAACTCTCCTTCAGAGAGATTTCCCAGGAGAAGAGGTCCAATCCGGATTCTTTCTAGAGAAACAATGGAGAGGCCAGCGTTTTGGACCAACAGGCGCACTTCCCGTTTTTTTCCTTCACGCACGACAATTTTCACGGTTCCTTTTCTCATTTTTGTCACGCGAACGGGCTTGACACGGGTTCCTTCAATGAACCCTCCCTTAGAAATGAGTTCTAGGTGTTCGTGCATGATTTCTTGCGTCGTTTTCACAAGATATTCTTTTGTCAGTCCTTTAGAAGGGTGGATCACTTGCTGGGCAAAATGGCCATCATTGGTGACTAAGAGAAGGCCTGTGGTATCCCGGTCGAGGCGGCCGACGGTGAATACACGGTAAGGAAAATCTTGAAACAAGTCGATAACGAGTCTTTTTGACCCAATTCTCGCATTACTGCAAATATAGCCTCTGGGTTTATTCAAAATAAAATAAACTCTTTCTTGTTCTCGCTGGACAGGAGTGCCATTAATGGCGATTTCATCCTTTTCCCAGGAGACCAAAGTTTGAGGGACCAGCACGACGGAGCCATTGACAGAGACCTTCCCGTCAAAAATTAATTCTTCACAGGCGCGTCTCGAGGCGACCCCGGCAGCAGCTAAAGCTTTACTCAAGCGTTTCATATGGGTATGATGATAGCACTAAACAGGAAGAAAACACAATGACTAAACTCATCTTACTAAGGCATGGGGCCTCCCTATGGAATGAAAAAAATTTATTTACAGGGTGGGTCGATATTCCTTTAAGTCCTCAAGGAATCCATGAATCCATTGAGGCAGGTAAGAAGATCCCTTATCCGATTGACACGATCTTTGTCTCATCGCTCATCCGTGCGCAGATGACGGCCATGCTAGCAATGAGCGCGCATGCTAGCGGAAAAGTTCCCTGCATTCAACATCAAGGTCAACTGGGAACTTGGGGCCAAATTCATAGTGAAGAGACAAAAAAAGGGTGCATTCCTGTGCATGTCGCTTGGCAGCTCAATGAAAGGATGTATGGCCAGCTGCAAGGGATGAATAAAGATGAAACACGGCAAAAATATGGAGCTGATCAGGTGCAGATCTGGAGAAGAAGTTTTGATGTCGCCCCTCCTGAAGGAGAGAGTCTCCAGATGACAGCCGCAAGATCCATCCCCTATTTCCAGGAGATGATCTTTCCCTACATTAAGCAGGGAAAAAATGTGTTGATCTCCGCTCACGGCAATTCTCTTCGCTCGATTGTGATGTTTTTAGAAAATCTTTCTCCTGAGCAGATTATTAAGCTTGAAATGGCGACCGGAGAGCCGGTGATTTATACATTTGATCAAGGTAAGTGGGCCAAAGATGCTTAAGACTGTTAATCTCGGTCATCTGAAGTCTCCTTCCAAGAGTGTCATAGAGAGATTGACCTATTTTTACTGCGAAAAATACCGCGCAGGCGAAGAAGATCTTGAGCTTGCCCTTAAGAGTCTTGCGCTATCTTGCGGTGCAGGAGAAAACGGTTATTTTCAGCTCACCCCCGGTGGAAGTGAAGCGGCTTTTCAGCTGCTCTTAAATTTCTTTCTCGAAGAGGTGCGTGAAACGGGGCGGAATCATTTCATGACGCCTGTGATCGAGCCCTCGCTACATCGGATAGAAGAATTTGACTGCTGTGTTAAGCTACTGCCGGTGGATGAACGAGGAATTTTGACATCTCAAATTGTCGAAGCTGCCATCAAACCCAAAACATCACTCCTCTCGCTTTCATGGGCCAACGGTTTAACAGGTGTCTTGCAGCCTCTCGAAGAGATTGTCCGGTGCTGCAAGGCGCAAGGTGTCAAAGTCCACCTTAACGCTAGCTCTGTGATAGGGAAAATGCCGATCTCTTTTCAAGAGATGGGTGTCGATTTTCTCTCCTTCGATGGAGACAAAATTTATGCACCTCCTGGGATGGGAGGGCTCTTTCAACTGACACCACCGAGAAATCCATCACTGCAAGTTGCAGCTGTGAGTGCCCTAGCTCTTGCTGTGGAAGAAGAGCACCAGCGAATGGGGCAGACGGCTTTAGAGACAGCCCGTCTTCGAGACGCTTTTGAGGCCGAGCTCAAATACACGCTTCCCGATAGCCAAATTTTATTCCAGGAAGCCGATCGTTTGCCTCACATCACTGCGATTGCGTTTCCAGGTGTCATGTCAGAAGCTTTGCTCTTTGCACTCCACCGCCGCGGCGTTTATGCCACCCAGTTTCAACACTCTGCACTCAGCTTTGTTCTTTCTCATGAAACGACAGAAGACGATTTAGCTTACGCCGTTGATGTCATCGTTTCTTCTGTTCGTCAACTTTCAACCTTAAGTCACGCGTTATGAACTATCCCTGGAATCACTATAGCAAGAAACTTACCCAGAAGATCGATCACCCTTCCTACGGCGGATTTTTTCATCCAGAAGATACTCTCGGACGAGGAGTCCGGCTTGTCGTGGGCCGCGAGGGAAGCATGGCTGAAGCGAATGCCGTCGCCCTCTACTGGCTTGTTGACGAAACCGACGGCGTTCTTGTCGATGTTCGGTATCAAGTCTTCGGTCCCTCATCTCTCATCGGAGCTCTTGAAGCGGCCTCTCAACTTCTCATGCGCAAAAATTATGATCAAGCCCGCCGCATTACTGCCGATTTACTGGATCGTGAAGTGCGTGATCGGAGCGATGTTGAGGCATTTCCTCGCTCTGTCTGGGGTCATTTGAATCTGGTTCTAGGAGCTATTGAAAATGCCGCTGATCAGTGCAGCGACATTCCTTTTGACGAGATCTATACTGCATCGCCCCTTCATCCTGAGATGGCTGAAGCTGGGCTCTATCCAGGATGGGAGGCTCTTCCAAAGTCTGCTAGGATCACCGTTGTTGAAGAGATCATTCAAAAGGAAATCCGACCCTACATCGAGCTCGACGCTGGCGGCATCCAAATCATCGAACTCTCCGATCAGCATGAGCTAACAATTGCATACGAAGGCTCTTGCACTTCGTGCCACTCCGCTACCGGATCGACGCTGAACGCGATCCAGCAGATCCTTCAAACCCGTGTCCATCCTGCTATTAAGGTCATCCCTGATCTTTCATTACTTCAAAAAGGTTAAATTTATTATGAAAAAACCACTTCCTATTGGTATTAGCGACTTTAAAGAACTCATCGATGGGGGGTATTCCTACGTCGACAAAACTCTTTTGGTTCAAGAAATTATAGAAAAAGGGACGAAAGTTGCTTTGATTCCACGCCCACGCCGGTTTGGCAAGACTTTGAACTTGTCGATGCTGCGCTATTTCTTTGAGAAAACAGCACAAGACACAAGCTACCTATTTAAGGGACTCAAGATTTGGCAGAACAAGGAATGTCGCAAAATGCAAGGGCAATTCCCTGTGATTTTTATCACACTTAAAGATGTTAAACACTCTTCTTGGGAGAAAGCTCTTGATCATTTTCGTATCCTCCTTTCGGAAGAATTTGAGCGGCATCGCTATCTTTTAGAAGGTGACCTCTTAAGCGCGGAAGAAAAAGAAGCCTATAGCGCCATTCTTCGGCAGAAAGGGAGCCAAGCCTTGTGTGAGCAAAGTCTCCGGTTTTTAGTTAAATGGCTCCATCTTTATCATAACAAGCAAATTATTCTGCTGATTGACGAATATGATACCCCAGCTCATGCAGCTTATGTGGGGAAGTACTATGACACGATGATTGAATTTTTAAGAAATCTGCTGTCAGGGTGTCTCAAAGACAGTACTTACCTTGAGCGTGGCGTGGTCACAGGAATATTACGCATTGCCAAAGAAAGCATTTTCTCAGGGTTGAATAATGTGACCACGTTTACAATTTTGAATGAAGAGTTTCAGGATAAATTTGGGTTGTTAGAATCCGAGGTGGAAGAACTTTTGGAAGATTACGACCTTTCCGACAAAATTCCCCAGATCAAAAAATGGTATGATGGCTATCGCATTGGATCATGCGCCGGACTTTACAATCCCTGGTCTGTTTTAAACTGTATTTATAAACAGGGGGCTCTATCCCCCTACTGGGTGAACACAAGTGACAATGCCCTGATGAAACGACTGATTACTCGGGGTGGCGGGAGTCTAAAAGCCGATATTGAGGAACTTGTCAGAGGAAAAGTCATTGAAAAGAAAATAGAGGAAGGCATCGTATTTCCTGATCTTGAAAAAGGACAAAATACGATTTGGTCTTTGCTGCTCTATAGCGGCTATTTAGCCATTGATGCAACGCCCTCTTATGGCATTCCTTGCCGACTCAAGATTCCGAATACGGAGATCACCGAATTATATCACTCCATGATTCTGGAATGGTTTGAAAAAAGCATTGATGAACAGCAATATCGGATGCTTTTAAAGAGTCTGATCAGCGGTGATATCGACACCTTTGCCAGACTCTTTACGGAATTTATGACATCGTCCGTCAGTGTTTTTGACGTGCCTGCTGAAGAATCCGAAAAAATTTATCACGCATTCGTTTTAGGGATGCTCATTGGACTTAAAGATCAATACGAGGTGAAGTCGAATCGAGAAAGTGGCTTAGGTAGATATGATGTCATGCTGATTCCTAAAAACCCCAAAGATCTTGGTCTAATTCTTGAATTCAAGAAAATGGACAACTTTACGAAAAGTGATTTAGAAGCGACAGTTGTCTCCGCTCTCAAACAAATCGAAGACAAGCAGTATGCTCAAGAACTGCTCGACCGCGGCATCCATCGCATTTTGTATATGGGCTTTGCTTTTGATGGAAAAAAGGTGCTCATTCGCCACAAATTTAAAGGTTAGGTTCCCACAAGTCCATTGCCATTTGGGCATTGAGCCAAAAGTCGGGAGTTGTGTTAAATGCTGAAGCAAGTTTAATGGCCATCTCAGGTGTAACACTGGCTTGCTCGTTAATAATTCGATTGATGACTTTGTAATCACAATTAAGATGTTCCGCGAGTTCCTTTTGACTCATTTTGAGAGGAATTAAAAACTCTTCGATCAGTATTTCACCGGGGGATGTAGGTTTTCTTTGCATATTTATCCCTTCAATCTTGACGTATGCGGTAATTTTCAAGTAGTCTTAACATCGTAGACGCGATTTTTGTTTTAAGAGGTTGCCAGTCAACTACCCCTCTTGAAAGGAGAGGCTTGTCGTGAGATACGCCTGGGTTGACCAGACTAAGACTCTGAGCTTGACAAGCGTTGAAGAGTCTACTCTATTCCGTTACAAGCCCCGTAAGGGGATTTTGGGAGTCGTAAGGCTCCCATTTTTAGAAATTTTATAAAGGAGCTGCATTTCATCCCAGTCCTAAAGAACCGGGTTTCCATGCAGAAAAAGGATGAAAAAAAAGCCCCCCACGATCGATAAGAAAAAAATAAGTATTTTCTGTAAAAGGCATCATATTGCTTTTTTAGCTCTATTTGGATCAATCTTAACCTCTCATTTTTCAGCCACAAGCGATGTGGACATTTTGGTAAAGTTTGACCGAAAGCATATTCCCTCACTCTTTGACCTTGTTGATATGGAAGAGGAGTTAAGCTCTATTATAGGACGCAAGGTTGATCTAAAAACACCCGAAGATTTAAGTCGGTACTTTCGAGATGACGTTCTAGCACATGCAAAGATTGTATATGGCAAATAAAGATTTAGTTCGACTTCGACACATGCTTGATTCATCGGGTGCTATTTTGATTTTTTTAAAGGGAAAGAGAAGATCAAGTTTAAATGCAAATCGAATGCTGGCTTCTGCTATTTTTCGGGAATTTGAAGTTTTAGGAGAAGCTGCGGGTAAAGTTTCAGAGAGAACTAGAGCTTTGTATCCCGAGCTTCCTTGGAAACAGCTAGTGGGTATTCGCAACCGATTGATCCATGCCTATTTTGATATTAGCTATGACATCATTTGGAAAACAGCCAAGGATTATTTGCCTCTTTTGCATCGTCAGCTTGAAAAAGTTATTTCCGAGTTTGAAAAAAACCTCACAAATTAAGTTCGCCTGAGGGGATCATCTTAACTTCTCCTGAAGGAAGGAGGAGCTGAAGGTAGCCTTGGTCGGTAATTCCTTGGCAGAGGCCTTTATAGGAGTGGAGGCCATCGCGGCAGGTGATTTCTTTTCCTAGGTGTACGAGCAGAAGTTCAAAAGTTTTTTTTAATGCAACAAAACCAGATGTCTGTAGGAGCTCTAGGTGAGTCAAAAACTTTTCTAGCAGTTCTTGAAGAAGCTCAGGAAGAGGCCATATTTTTCCTGTGAGTTGGAGAAGGGAGGTCGCGGGTTGATCAATTGCCTGTAAAAGGGCAGATTCCATATTCACATTTAGGCCGATGCCAAGGATCACAGCCATGGTGTTTGTTAAAGGGACGGTTTCAGTTAAGACGCCACTGATTTTTTTCCCATCGATGAGAATATCATTGGGCCATTTGAGCTTAGCGGCAAGACCCTTTTCACGAAGAAGTTGGGCGCAAGACAGCGCCATTACTTGTCCAATATTAGAAAGATAGGTGCAGGGATTTGGAACTTGGAACACCAGGGTGGCGTAGATGTTTTGCCCGGGAGGCGAAACCCAAGGCCGGTTGTGCCTTCCATGACCAGCCGTCTGTTCATGAGCGGTAATACAGGTGAAGGGATGGGTGAGCTGAGAGACATGAGCTTTAGCCCAGGTGTTGGTAGAGTCAATCGTTTCTAAATGGATGTAGTGGATATTTTTCAATGAAGTAATTATAACTAAAATCGGATATTCTCTCAATTTGTATGTGGGATTATCGCTACCTCAGCCGAATCGATTTTCGAACAGTGCCACTGATCTTGGCACTGATGTTCATTAGCATTTTAGTGATTTCTTCCATGACAGGCCATGGGGAAATAGAAAAATTTTTAACGGAGAATACAAAAATTCAGATCCGATGGTTTGCGGTCGGGTGGGTTGTTTATAGTTTTTGTGTGGGGATCGATTACCGCAAACTCCGGTCGTGGGCCTGGATTTTATACTTTATCGTGCTAGTGCTATTAGTCGGTCTTTTTTTTACCGCTCCTATTCAAAATGTTCATCGGTGGTACCGGGTTCCTTTTCTGGGACGAGAGTTTCAGCCTTCGGAGTATGCTAAGCTGACAGTAGTGCTTGCATTGAGCTGCTTCCTAGAGGGACGGGGCAGGTCTGCCTCGAGCTGGAGAACTGCCATTCAAGCCTTAGGGATCGTGATGATCCCCTTTGTCTTGATTTTGAAGCAGCCTAATTTAGGGACAGCGCTCGTCCTATACCCGATTGCCTTAGTGATGTTTTATTTTGGGGGGATTCATAAGAAAGTTGTTGCAGCGATGACGGTGCTCGGTATCGCGGGATTTCTTCTGATCGGCCTCATGTTCTCAGGAGTTGTATCGCATGAGGGTCTTAAGCCTTACGCAACGAAGGTGATTCAGCCCTATCAATATGAGCGGCTCAATCCCCATACCTACCATCAAAAGGCTGCACAGACCGCCATTGGATTAGGGGGACTTACAGGGAGCGGTTGGAATAAAAGTGAGTTTTCAGGGAGGGAGTGGCTTCCAGAGGCTCATACGGATTCAGTGTTTGCAGCTTATGCTGAAGAATTTGGTCTGATCGGCGTTTTTTTTATCCTGCTTTTCTTTTTCGGTTTGATTTATTTTAGTTTTCAGGTTACAGCTGGAGCTAAAGACACCTTTGGACGGCTTTTATCAGCGGGGATTACGGCCTATTTGGCCATGCATATCATCGTCAATATCGGGATGATGTGTGGATTTTTGCCGATTACGGGAGTGCCACTGATTCTTGTCACGTTTGGAGGGTCCTCAGTTGTTTCGGCCATGATGGCTTTAGGACTTCTGCAAAGTATTTATTGCCGTAGGTTTATGTATTGATGGGATCTCAAATGCACCACTTTATTTTAACTCCGAGTACTTGGTTAGGAGAAGGTAAGATTCAACTGAACATGGCAGAAGAGGATCTAGCTTTTTGCACTAAATGGAATATTTCCCAGAAGGATAATACTGGAAAAATTGAGTGTGTTCAGGAGATTCAGGTGAAAGGGCTTTCTGATATCATGCATAATCAGTTTTTTTTCTTCGATATGGGTCCGGGGAATTTTTCAGTCGAACTCGATAATCCTCACTTAGGTAAGATTGTCGGAAGAGGATTGATCACAGAGAAGGTGATTGCATGGGAGTTTCGATCTCCTGACATTGGGTTTGAGGGTTTTGAAATGTACGAAAAACAGGCGGACGATGTCTATTTGTTGCACGCAGAATATGCGACGACTGATCAGCTACGAACCGTCATAAGAGGAAAAGTATGGCAAGAAAAACCGTCCTAACAGCTTTGCTTTTCATCCAAGCAGCTTGTGCGCATGGTTCAGTCATGACACATCAGGACTTTAACAGTATTGAGCTGGGCACTCCTGTCACAGAAGTGACGAAACAGTACGGCGACCCTCTCAAAATTACTCGGCAAAAAGATGGCAGCCAAGTTTACGAATATGTCGAAAGGCTCAAGATTAGCGAGGAGACGGTTCAAGAAAACAACTACAAGCTTGTCATCAAAAATGGCCAAGTCGTCTCTAAGCGGTATAATCAAGAGCTTCCACCGGCCTACGATGAGATCTATGATGAAGATCCGAACGATGTCCCGAATTAACCGTGCCTGCTTAAAACTCAAAGCAGATTTCTAAACGGCCTCCCTGCAGTTGCAAATCTCCATCGTTCCTTTCTACACCGAGAATACGAGTGATAGCTACTGGATCGAGAACAGCAATTTGATTGACGAGTTGGTTTTGATTAAACCAATAAGAGAAATCATAGAATGCACCGATACAAACGCGAAATCGATTACGATGAAAAAACGTTTGCCACTGTAGACCGATCTTGCTTTCCAAATTGACATTCAAGCGATGTAAATGCTCAGCCTCTTTAAAAATTTCACGGATGAGTATATTGGTGGTTTGAAAAAATCCATTAATTCGCTCATGTATTCTAAAAGCACCATAAAGAACTGATCCTGAAATGTTTCCTACAAGAGAGAAATGGGGAGAGATAGGCCATCGTAGATCACTACCCAGTCTTAACCCGACTCCAGCATAATCATTATCTGCTTTGAATTTATTATTATTGAAAACAAGCGGGTCATTTGGGTAAATGGCATGATATTTTGCAAGGTAGTGCTGATCGATCCATGCGCCTCTGATTCCAAGTAAGGGTTTAATTATTAAAAAGCGGCCCACGTAATAACTTCTGGCCAAAGACAAATCTAGAACATTGTAATGCACAGTCCAATGCGCAGAAGCCTTATCCACAAATGCACCCGTCAATACGGAAAACCAAAGAGGCCTTATACTATGGCCTATAAAATTCGGATCGCGTTTCTCTGCAGAACCATGAGCTTTTGAATAGAAGGATGTCCAATTGAGAGCAAAGTCCCATTGCTCTTTTTCAGGGAAAATGTAACCCAACCCAACCTGAAATCCGGGATTCCATTCAAAATGTAACTTGTCAATCTTTGCTTTAGACCGAATGATGTCTTGAACAAAGCCAGAATCTACTGTTTCAGCATACTCTAACCTATCTTCTCTTGCTTGCCAGTAGAGAAAAGACGCATGGGTTGTAAACCCCTTTTTTACTGAAGCTCTAGGACTATCTTGCCATTTTACATCGGGATGGGTTGATCCGGTTTTTTGTGAAGGTATTTGTTGGGGAGAAGGAAGGCTTGCGAAGAGAATAGCATCCTTGTTAAGGGGCGTCGTCTCAGCGAATAATTCACAACACGAAAAGGTAATTAGGGTAAGGCAAAAACAAGAATAGATTTTGGAATGTTTAAAAATCATGCGCTTCGCTCCTCATTTTTTTATGAAAGTTTCGAAAAAAAATCTTTCATCGCATGTTAGTCATATGAGAAATGAATTGCAATTCAAAATTTTATCGAGTAGGGCTCTTTACAAAAAAATATTTTTTGTTTACCACAACAAATTGACGGAGAATTCATATGAAAAAAAACTGGGTCGGTTTATTGATTGCGACTTCGATGGCTCTTCACGAACTCCATGCAGGCACTCCTAAGAAACCAGAGGTTTGTGGAGACAGCCCTCATCCTATGCGGCTGACAATGCGCCATATTGAAGGTAAAGGTGTAGGCTACAATCAAGGATACACCACGTTGGAGGGATTTTTCACACCTAGTGAACCTTGGAATAACAGCTGGGTTCCTTTTTTAGATCTGCGAGGACACGTCTTCAATAATGGGAATCCTGCAGCGAATGCAGGGATAGGATTTCGGTATCTCGCTTCTCGTACGTGGGGCATGAATACCTATTACGATTATCGTAAAACCGAGCACCAAGCCTACAATCAAATCGCACTGGGTTTTGAAACCCTGGGGAAAATT
>JAHFTQ010000008.1 GCA_023265455.1 Parachlamydiales bacterium | reverse complement strand
CTTCAGATTCCACCTCGCGGTGGACACCCTTGCCGTTCAGCTAATTAGTTCCCCTTATCGGGCCCATAGGGATCTCTCATCCCCTAGTGTCGTGTCATGCCAGTCGCACCGCAGAGGCGCTAAAGCGCAAAGCATGAGTCGCAGAGAGCGCAGAGGGAGGTTTTTTAAAATCCCCTCTGCGTTCTCCGCGTCTCTCCCGCGCGTAGCGCCTCTGCGCAGATGAAACTCATCCCTTTAGGAAAAGAGCTTGAAAGTTGCACATGGCGTTAATTTTCAACTGGTTAGTCAAATTGTGTCTGATCCGCTGCATATAGAAGTCTTATTCGGAGCGGATCAAACACAAAACCTGCTCTGATCCGCTCCAATAGTCTCAAAAAACCCTTTGACTTCCTTGCCATACTCCTCTAGATAAAAAGATATGGCCCCTACTCACAAGCAAGACCTCCAAGCTGCTCTTCAAGCTGAAAGTAAAAAATTTGAAAAGTACTACCTTTGGATGCAAGACCATCTGCCTCCAAGTTTTTTTGAAGATGCCGATGCAGAAACCGTCACTTTAGTCGCCCATAGTCTGATGGACTTGGATACCCAAGATTACACCTCGCATCTCCACTTCAAAAACAAAGCCATCGCTCTTTGCTTAGACAGTCCTGAGGCCGATCTCCACGTTCTACACTATTACCGGAAGCGAGGAATCTGCAACTATCGTACCTTTGTTTCCAATGTCCCTCCCCCCTTTCCAGGTATCTCTTCCAACCTCAGAGTGGCGACTTTGTATTTCACCGAAACTAAAGAAGAGCCTCTACCAAGAGAACAAGACATCTTCGAGCAAGTCAAAAAAAAACATCCCAGCCTCACAGAAAGTGATTTTCAAAAACTTTTAACCAGCATGAATGCGAGATTTTTGCGCTCACTTGCCAAAGACCGGCTGGCCCTTGCCTTCGATGTTCTATTCAGGGCGCAGCTCCAAGATGCTTGTCAAATCGAAGTCATCAAAAATCCCGATCCCCCCTCTTTACAAATCGTGCTAGCGTGGCGGAGTGTTCCCCAACAAGGATTTCTCTACAGACTCACTCGCTTGATCCACCGCTATGGCCTCGATCTGAAACAGATGGCGGCAACATTTATCGACCCCTATACCCCTCAAAGCATCCTCCTCATGTCTCTGAACCTGCACGGCAAAGCTCCTATCGATGAGCTCCTCCAAGAGCTCGCCACCCTCAAATATTTCCCCGGGCAAGAAATTATTGAGACTACCTTCGTTGACTCCCATCTCTTGAGCGGCAACCTCGGAAATCTCCTCAAAACGATGGTCCATTTTATCCATCAGGTCCTAGTCCATGCCGACCCCTACCTCTACTCCTTTGCTAATATCGAAGAGGGACTTTGCCGCCATCCCGAGCTCACCGTTTTGCTAACCCAGGCATTCGAATGGAAATTCCACCCAGAAAAGCATGACTTAAACCAATACAACCAAGTCAAAAATCATTACTTAAGCCTCGTCGATAAGATCGACACCGGCCAAGAGTCCAACGATAGCCGCCGCAAACATATTCTCAAGCAAGGCCTCAACTTTGTCGAGTACACGCTCAAGACCAACTTTTACCGACTTAATAAAACTGCCCATGCCTTCCGTCTGGACCCTGCTTACTTGGAGAGTACGCCCTACAACCGCGTTGAAAAATTTCCCGAGCTTCCCTTTGCGATCTTTTTCATAAAGGGGCTTCATTTCATCGGATTCCACATCCGATTTCGAGATCTAGCCAGAGGCGGACTACGCACTGTCTATCCCGAACAGCTTGAAAGGTTCCAAGTCGAAAGAAATAACATTTTTTCTGAGTGCTACAATCTCGCCTATACACAGCAAAAAAAGAACAAAGATATTCCCGAGGGAGGAGCCAAAGGTGTCATCCTCCTCGAGCCGTATGAACACAGCGAAGAGCTCATTTATCGACATGAACTTGAAAACAGCGGCTTAAAAGCCGCTTCCATCGATGAAAAAATCGCCACTTTTCAAAAAGAGTACAAAGTCGAATATCTCTATCAAGCCCAGCGCTCGTACATCGAAAGTTTCGTGAGCCTTATTAACTGCGACCCCGATGGAAAACTCCGCACTCCCTCTATCGTTGATTACTATAAAAAACCCGAGTACATCTACTTAGGCCCCGATGAAAACATGCAAAATGACATGATCATCTGGATCTGTAACTATGCCAAGTCGTGCAATTACAAACCCGGCAGCGCCTTCATGTCCAGCAAGCCAGGAGCCGGCATCAATCATAAAGAATACGGCGTCACTTCCCGCGGCGTTAACGTCTACATGGAAGAGGTCCTTAAATTCCTCGGCATCGATCCCAAAAAACAGAACTTTACAATCAAAATGACCGGCGGCCCCGACGGCGATGTTGCTGGAAACCAAATGCATAATCTTTACAGCTTCTATCCCAAAACCGCAAAACTACTGGCCACCATCGATATCTCCGGGACCATCTACGATCCCCAAGGGCTCGATCTTGCGACAATTGACCAACTTTTCCAAGAGGGACAACCGTTAAGATTTTATCCCGGAGAAAAACTCTCCGAGGGAGGATTTCTCTTAGATACAAAGACTCACCGTGAAGAAAGCGCCTACGCCCAGCAGACCCTGCTCATGCGCAAACAAAATGGCAAGCTTATTCAAGAGTGGATCTCCGGCAATGAGATGAACCATCTCCTCCGCACTCATATCCATCAAGTGAAGGCCGACATCTTCATCACCGGGGGCGGAAGACCTCGAACCCTCAATGAGCATAACTACAAAGACTTTCTCGATGAAAATGGCAAACCCACCTCACAAGCCATCATTGAAGGCGGCAACTTGTACCTAAGCCCCGAAGCTCGCCGCTCTTTAGAAAAACTAGGCGTGATCATCATCAAAGACAGCTCTGCAAATAAAGGGGGAGTGATCTGTTCTTCCTTCGAAGTTCTCTCTAGCCTAGTACTCTCCGAAGAAGAATTTCTAAAAGCCAAACCTACACTGGTTCAAGAGATCCTCACGATCATTGAAACCCGTTCCAAAGACGAAGCGCAGCTGCTTCTCTCCTCTCATGGAGAAGCCTTTCTCACCGATCTCTCCGATTGGATCTCTGAGCGCATCAATGCCTATACCGACGAGCTTCTCGCTCACTTTTCAAAAGAGACACTGTTGAATGATTCACTGACACAAGCCCTACTCAATTATTGCCCACCTATTCTGAGAAAGACCTACTCTGACCGTATTTTGAAAGAAGTTCCCGATGTCCATAAAAAGGCGATCATCGCCTGTTTCTTAGCCCAGCGCCTCGTCTACCGCAAAGGCCTCTCCTGGTCACCCTCGATTGTCGATGTCCTGCCCCTCATCGTCAATGATCAGGCAATCATAGGGCCCTGATTTTTCGAATATTTTTTATCTTCTAATTTTATAAAGCCTGATATGATCAGTAGATCAATATGATACCAACTCATCGCAAACCAACACCCCCCGGAAAAATCTTAATGGAAGAGTTTTTGATCCCTTTAGGACTCTCACAGTCTGAATTTGTTAAACACTTAGGTGGGACATGGACTCAGCCCAAACTCAGCGCCCTGATCAACGGCACGAGAGCTATTACTGAAGACATCGCACTAGATCTCGCTGACGCCCTAGGAACCTCACCTGAATTTTGGATAGGATTGCAAAGCGATGTCAATCTATGGGAAGCAGCCCAAAAGCGAAGAAAAATTAAACGCATTTCTCCCAAAGTCGCACGTGTATCCAGATCCAGAAGACGCTCTTTACGTTCGGTATAAATCAAGAACGCTGCCACATCGTTGCTCGCCCCTTCTCCTTAGAGACCAGCAACCCCTGCTCTTTTAGTCGCGCTAAGCTATAACGTAAAGACCTCTCAGAAATTGGAGGTTTGATTTTTTTGAAAATTTCACGAAAAGGCAGCAGATCTCCTTTCTTAAACAGGGAAAGAATGGCTTTTTCTATCTCTCTCATCTCTTCCTCGGTCACTAATGTTCGTGCTGTTTTTCCAGGCAGAAGCGATTGAGAGTGGGGAAAGAAAGTCACCCGGATCATCGTACCTAGCTCTTCCCATTTGGGCTCTGGATATCCCCCGCTTCGACACGCTTCGATAATTCTGCGATAACCGCTGCCCCATTCTTCCATGAGGTTTAATTCGTGAAATGTCCGTGCAATGACCCGGTTTCTGATGCGACTCACGCCCGATTTAAAGTCCTCCATCGTAAAACCAAAGGGCAGCATCCCCGGATTTTGAATCTCAAGGCGATTATCAAAAATTGCAATTTGAATATGAGATCCCGTAATGGAATAATCAGCATGCACCAATGCATTAATTAACGACTCACGAACTGCGATGAGAGGATATTCTGGGATGTCTTTTCGGCGTATTTCTCGAATTTGAGCCGTCAACCGAGTATTACGCGCAATAAATTTGGGAACTTCATCCACAGCGTCTAGCAAGGTTCCCTCGACCTCATACCGATCTAAAATATTTGTCTTATCATCTCCCAGAAAACGAGCACAACGAACTCTAGCATCAGGGACAAGCTGATTCCTTCTATCATTTTTTCCAAATAGAAGCAAACCTCCTAGTGATAGAACAACCCGGCGAGCGGATATCGTTAAGACTCCCAAGAAACGTAATTTCTCTTCACTTTCCTTGCGTTTAATCCCTTTAAAAAACCGATCCACAAGTTCGGGCTTCAAATCCTCCTTGGATGAGCCGGATAGAGGCTGTTGATCAAACGAAAGGCTTAAAAACGATTTCATAATATTTCATTTTCCTCTAATCCTGCAAAATCCTGCAACGCTCTTTTTTGCAGGATTTTGCAGGATTAGGTTTTACAATTATATCTTGCTTATAATTAATTGTTTAAATAAACATTTAGCACTTTGCAATATAGACCGCTAATTTTGCTTGCCTTTTTGAGGGTCTTTTTCCTATAATGGAACTTATGAAAAGCTTAGTCCCTCGTAAACCGCCTAAAGACCAACGAGAAAAGTGGGTCCTGCTCGGTCTCGTCGAGCTCTATTTAGAGACCGGCAAGCCGATCGGATCTAACACCTTGAAAGAGAAGGGGTTTGAATCTGTTAGCTCAGCGACCATCCGCAACTATTTCTCTAAGCTTGAAGAAGATGGCTATCTCAAACAACAACACTCCTCAGGCGGACGGGTTCCAACCCCTGCGGCCTATAAATTCTATGCAGAGACCTACCTCAAATCCCCTCTTTGGGATGACAAAGAAAAGCGGTTTTTACAAACCGCTCTCAAGAAAGAGACTAGAGAACTGGCAGGTTACCTACAAGCCGTTGCAGAAGTGCTCAGCGAAGCTTCGCGCTGCGCTGTCTTTTTATCGGCTCCTCGCTTTGATCACGATTTTGTCATGGACATCAAACTTGTTGGCATCAACTCCAACCGGTGCCTCTGCGTTTTGATCACCGATTTCGGGCAAGTCCATACCGAGCTCCTTTATGCTGACAAAAAAATGACCAGCTTCACCTTAAAGCGCCTTGAGAGTTTTTTCCGCTGGAAGCTCACGGGCCTTGACAAACCGACTCTTCCTCTTGAAGAAGAGACCTTAGCAGCTCGGTTCTACAGCGAGGTGATGATGCGCCATCTCGTCGGCAGTACTCATTTCACCACAGAAGATATTTATAAGACGGGCTTTTCTAAACTTTTAGCCTATCCCGATTTTAACGATGCGACGGCACTCGCAGAGGGCCTGGGCCTCTTTGAAAACGAACACGCTCTGAGAGTCCTGCTTCAAGAATGCTCAAAAGCTGGCGATTTAAAATGTTGGATTGGAGATCATCTCCAGGCTTGCTCTGCTCTTGCGATCCCCTACCGCATTAACCAAAGCATCGTGGGCGTCATTGCGCTCTTAGGCCCTAATCGGATCCCCTACCGCAAGCTATTTGGTTTGTTAGACACTGCATCAGAAACCATCAGCGAATCTCTGACAAAGAGCTTGTACAAGTTTAAAATCACCTTCCGGCAGCCTGAAACTGCTGGTTTCGAATATTTACTATTGGAGAATAAATAATGCCTGATGAACCAACCGATATCCAACCCCCGCCAATAACAGAAGAGGTCATCGATTACAAAGATAAATACTTGCGGCTGCTGGCCGATGTCGAAAATATGCGCAAGCGGATGCAAAAAGAAAAACAAGAGAGTCTCAGGTTTGGAATTGAGAACATTCTCTCTGAGATTTTAGGACCTTTAGACAACTTTGAAAACGCTTTGAAGTTCGCTGACCAAATGTCTGGCGAAGTGCGCAACTGGGCGCTCGGATTTCAAATGATTTTAGGACAACTTAAAGACATTCTGACACAAAACGGCGTCGCTCCCTTCGTCTCGGTAGGCGAGCGGTTTGATGCATTAAAACACGAAGCTGTTGAAATGTGCGAGACCGACGCAGCTCCCGAGGGAACCATTCTCCAGGAGTTCGTCAAAGGCTACAGCTGCAAAGACCGCATCATCCGCCCGGCCCGTGTCAAGGTCGCAAAAAAAATTAACTTAATTAAAGAAGGAGAAAACCATGACAACTCAAAAGAAGAAAAGTAAAATCATCGGGATCGATTTAGGGACTACTAATTCATGTGTCTCTATCATGGAGGGAGGCTCCCCCGTCGTTATCCCGAACGCTGAAGGAGGACGCACAACCCCTTCCGTCGTCGGCTACAAAGGCGATGAACGCCTTGTCGGTGTTCCCGCTAAGCGCCAAGCCGTCATGAACCCGGAGAGAACCATTGCCTCTTCTAAACGCTTTATTGGCCGTAAAGCCAGCGAAGTTCAAGAAGAGATCAAACACGTCCCTTACAAAGTCACCAAAAATGCCAACGGCGATGCTGTCTTTGAAGTTGATGGAAAGATCCTTTCCCCTGAAGAAGTCGGCGCTCAAATCTTGATAAAAATGAAAGAGACTGCCGAAGCCTACCTCGGAGAAAAAGTCACAGAAGCCGTGATCACGGTTCCTGCCTACTTCAACGACTCCCAACGGCAATCGACAAAAGATGCGGGACGCATTGCGGGCCTCGATGTCAAAAGAATTATCGCTGAGCCCACTGCCGCTGCCTTAGCTTATGGATTCGATAAAGGACATGACAAAAAAATTGCAGTATTCGACCTCGGTGGAGGAACCTTTGATATTTCGATCCTTGAAATGGGAGATGGCGTATTCGAAGTCCGTGCCACCAACGGCGACACGCACCTAGGCGGTGACGATTTCGATAACGCGATCCTCCGCTGGATGCTCGACGAGTTCAAAAAAGAACACGGGATCGATCTCAGCAAAGACAAAATGGCCCTGCAGCGCCTACGCGATGCCGCGGAAAAATCCAAAATCGAACTGTCAGGAACACAGTCGACAGAGATCAACCAACCGTTCATCACGGTTGATGCTTCAGGTCCTAAACACTTAGCTCTGACGCTGTCTCGCGCTAAGCTCGAGTCGCTCGTCCATGATCTCATCGAACGGACCGTTGAGCCTTGCCAAAAAGCCTTAAAAGACTCTGGTCTTTCCAAAGATCAAATCGATGAAGTCATCTTGGTGGGAGGAATGACCCGCATGCCCGCCGTTGAACGGAAAGTCAAAGAGATCTTCGGTAGAGAGCCTCATAAAGGCGTTAACCCCGACGAAGTTGTCGCCATTGGCGCCGGTATCCAAGGCGCTGTCTTAACAGGCGAAGTCAAAGATATCTTGCTCCTCGACGTCATTCCCCTCACCCTCGGTATTGAAACCATGGGCGGTGTGATGACTCCGATCGTTGAGAGAAACACCACGATCCCGACCCAGAAAAAGCAAGTCTTTTCAACTGCAGCCGACAACCAACCTGCTGTGACCATCAGTGTTCTCCAAGGAGAGCGCAAGATGGCTAATGACAATAAAAAGATCGGAAACTTTGATCTCTCTGATATTCCTCCTGCTCCTCGTGGAAGGCCTCAGATCGAAGTGAGCTTTGATATTGATGCCGATGGAATTTTGCACGTCTCTGCCAAAGACCTCCAAACCGGTAAAGAGCAAAAAATCCGCATCGAAGCTAAATCTGGTCTTTCCGAAGCCGAAGTCAAACGGATGCTCAAAGATGCTGAAGAGCATGCAGAAGAAGATAAGAAACGGAAAGAGGACGTGGAAGCCCGCAATGAAGCTGATGCCCTTGCCTTCCGCGCTGAGAAGGCTCTTGCCGATCATAAAGACAAGATCCCCGCTCAAGTTGCAAGTGAGATTCAAACTCACATTGATGCCGTTAAAAAAGCCCTTCAAGGCACCGACATCGATGCGATCAAGTCAGCTGCAAATGAGCTGAATACCCACATGCAAAAAATCGGCGAAGCGATGCAGCAAGCACCTCAAGCCGAGGCTCCTCCCCAAGGCGGACCTTCCGAGCCCAAATCCAAACCTGACGTCGAAGAAGCCGAAGTCGAAATTCTCGACGACGACCAGAAGTAATCGTTAATGACCTCCTCCCGACCCGGGAGGAGGTTTTTTTTATTTATCCAGCGTTTTGAAGAAGTCTTCGATCGAATCGAATTCAATAAGACCTTCGTCTTTTTCAGCATCTTGAAGCGCCTTCACTGTCACAGCATTAGGTGTATGAGACCGAGGACATCGCATCCTGACTGACTCCAATACGAACTCATTGAGGGTCTTGTCCTCCCTGGCAGCTGGCGTCTTCATAGCATGAGTGTATGACAAATGCACATTTCAAGCTATGGCCCTACTTTCCTAACTCCTCCTAGACCTCTCCTGCATCTGCAATGTTTTTGAATTTTTCTGTTCACTTAAATGACTGTATACTTAAAATATGGATACCTACTTAAGGAGGCCCTATGAAATTTAAGCACCTTGCAATGTTTTTACCAACCGCTCTAATGGCTTTTACTCAACACGGCGAAGAAATCGCTGCAGTGAAAGAAGTTAAAAAAGAGACCAAAACAACCCAGGCTCAGACACCTTTCATTGAGTACAACAACCGGATGGTTGTGTTTGCTCCTAACTACCAAAGCTACGAGCGTACCCAACCCGATGCATTTTATTGGGGACTACTGGGCTATCTCACAAATACCATTAATCAAGATGGAGACACCCATCCCTTTCTCCAATCAGAGTTCCGATTGGGGTATAATTACTTCTACAATGGAAGAGATCATTTCACACCTTATGCCGGAATCGGGTATATCAATGACTTCAGAAAAACACACCACCATTATAGACTCTCCACTGAAGGCGAGACTCTCTTTGGTGAGGTGGGCTTTCTCTATGACCATGAATTCAACACAGTGGTTAACCTCGGTATAAACTTGAAGGGACTCGTCGGAGGTGTTGTTGGACATCAAAGACATCATAACTGGGGAGACGGCGCCGTCTACGGATTTGATGTTGGAGTGCCGCTCACGTTCCGATTTGGCCGCAAGAGACATTGGGATTTCAGATTTGAACCCTTCAATGTCTACTTACGGGCCTCTAGCGAAAACCATAATTATTTTGGTTTCCGCAACGCCTTTGCTTACCGCTTCTAAGACGTCTTTTCAGGGGCTCTGGGTATTTCCAGGGCCCTTAATGTGTTTTTTCTGAGCAGGTCTCCCAGACTCGGTTCCTTGACAAAGAAAGATTTGCAATAGAAGTAAAGCGCCGTTACAGGCCAGAGAATGAACTTAACGGGTTTGAAAAAATATCGCAAAGCGTGGCGCCCACCTTCAATCCAAAATGCTTTGAATTCGGCCCACCATTTCTCATTTTCGTAGATCTTCCCTACAGCCTTTTCATAATTCTTAAACGCCTTTTCTGAGTTCTCTAAAATTGCAGGGACCAGCTGAGACGCCTCCATGAACGCTTTATTAACTCCACGCGCAAGGACAGCACCAGAGAGAGCATCACCGACCAGTGTAATAATTTTCCCGTCATAAGCTTTGTAAACTTCCGGGCTTTTATACATCTGGATAGGGAGCCGTTTAATCTGGGGTTCTACGCAGCAACCGCCACGATCGAGAAGACCTTTCAAATAATGCGCGATTTTCAACGCCTGATTAGCAACGGAAGGATTTTTAGATGCCTCTTCTTGCAATGTCTCAAGGTTCCACGCCGTTCTATCTTCCGCTCCTTGAAAAGCCTCATACGTTTTCTTTCCCACAAAAAAGTGGGTTGACACAGGTTTAAAAGGATCACCTTCTTTTTTGTTTGGCATTGTCTCAAAGGCTACTCCTTCGCAGTGACTGTCCTTCACAGACCCTTTCATTCCCCTCTTTGTAGTTTCTGGAATTGTCTTAAACTTGAGCTCAATCACATGTTGAAAAATTTTGACATCTGCACGTTTCTCCTCATCGCCACCTTCCATGAACCGTTGACGGACAGCGCTGTGGTGCCCTTCGGCTCCAACAATGATTCTGGCATCTTTAAAGTAGCCTCTGAGTTCCTTTTCAGTGTCAGTTAATCCTGGCTTCTCTTCCGTCCCCAATACTCGATCAAACACATCTTTTGTGAGCGTCTCTCGATATTCTTCTTTTCGAAGGATCGTCGCACCACTAGCTTTTGCAAGTGTGGCTAGCTCGATCTCTAAATCGCTAACTTTTTGTGTAGTCCCCGACCAGCTTTGCAGTTTATCGATCAATGTGTAAATTCTCTGATTGTACACCTTATCATCGGGACGCAAATAACCTTTCAAAGTCTGAGTGGCGGCTTGGATCGCATCCTTTGCAATGGAAAGCCCATAATGACGACGAGTTTCGCTACGATGGTCCAAGACACAAACTTTCAAATCTGGTTTGACAGCCGTCAACATTGCTGCTGTTAAAGCCCCTGCAGGACCCGCACCCACGATAACGACATCAAAATGAGAACCGTCAATAGCCATACTTTACCTCTTTTTTATTGAAATGGTGGGGATATTATACCAATAATTCGATTAAAATAAAATTTTGCATAGTGCTTTTCTAAAAGCTCTTATGCTAAACTCTTTGCCTAGGCAAATCGGATGTAAAAATTATGTTGAAAGGGATTCTTTACGCATTAATCGCCTGCTTTATCTGGGGGTTAATTTTTATCATCCCCCAATTCATGGAAGGTTACAGCTCTTTGGAAATCGCTCTAGGGCGCTATCTTTTCTATGGGTTGATCTCTTCTCTGATTTTCTTTAAATCACGGCTCAGCGGTGCCTGCCGCTATCCTAGGCAGATTTGGATGAAAGCTTTGGGTTTCTCTCTGGCCCCGACCATGGGCTACTATATTTTTCTAGTATTGTCACTCCGTTACGCAACTCCCGCTATCTGTGCCTTGATTCTGGGTATTGCTCCCATCACCATCGCTTTCTACGGCAACTGGAAAAGCAAAGAAACGGCCTATACCAATCTAATCACTCCCTCTATCCTGATTTTAGTAGGCTTGATCGTCATCAATGTACCCCAACTCATGGAGACGACTTCTCCCTCCACCTATCTTCTGGGTCTCATGTATGCTGTTCTAGCGTTGGGCTCCTGGACATGGTATGTCGTGGCAAATTCCCGTTTTTTGAAAACCAACCTCCGGGTCTCTTCCAATGATTGGGCAACCTTGAATGGAATTGCAACTCTTTTTTGGGTTCTTATCTTGGGGATCTATTTAATCGGATTCTCGGACGGCTCTTTGCTAATAAAATACACGACTTTTGATCCTGCAATGAAGCATTTTCTCATCGGGACTGCGATTTTGGGAACTCTCTGTTCTTGGGTAGGAGGATCTCTTTGGAACCGGGCCAGCTTCCATTTACCAGTCTCATTAGCTGGCCAGCTCATGATTTTTGAGACCCTCTTTGGGCTTCTCTTTGTCTACGTAGGGGAATATCGGCTACCCAACTTTTCAGAAAGCTTAGGAACTGTTTTTCTCCTCGGAGGTGTCCTGTATGGCATTCGCTCCTTTTCAAAAACTAGTAAAGCTTTCCACCCAGGATAGCCTCAGGCTTATCTGGAGCAATGAGAATCGTCTGATTTTTATCATCAGGAACTCCCAAAGTCAGCACCTCTGAAACGAAAGGTCCTATCTGTCTCGGGGGGAAATTGACCACTCCCAACACTTTTTTACCCACCAAGTCTTCTTTCTTGTAGTAGGTAGTGATTTGCGCGCTCGACCGTTTTTTGCCAATTTCAGATCCAAAATCGATCGTTAATTTGTAAGCGGGTTTACGCGCTTCGGGAAAATCTTCCACTGCCACAATCACCCCTACCCGAATATCTAATTTTAAAAAATCTTCTATCGTTGCCATCCTCACCTCGATGTAAAAATCCAGTGGCCGATTGTACATCAAATACTTAGAGAAAAAAACCTAAAATATTTATTTGCGTCTCTGAAAAGAACCAATGTGATAGAATCTTCCCTTCAATAGGAGACATTCTTATGAGCAATACTATCTATGTTCACACCCTAGGTGATTCAACTTTGGATAACCTCTATTGGATGCTCAGTGAGGGCGACAATTTAGAAACTGCCAAAAACAAATCTGTCGAAGGGCAATTGAAAACACACTTGGGCGATGGGTTTGAAGTCATCAGCCATGCCTACGATGGATTCACAACTTCCTCTGTCCTGCAAGGTGCTACTGTCGGAGAGGTTTTACCAGGTAAAAACGGGACCGCCTATGAGAGATATATAAGTGAAAAAATTATCTCTAGTTCAGGTTTGAATGCCCATCCATTGAAAAAATTGTTAAAAAACACAACGGAAGCTCCCACAGCAAAACATTATGTTGTCATCAGTGTCGGTGGAAATGATTTTAGAGAACACCTTGCAAATCCTCTCAAACTACTCACGATTACTGCCGACGTACAGAAGCGATACCTAGAAATTGTAGATCAGGTGAAAAAATTAGGAACTCATGTTCAGCCTATTTTGATGTTCCAATATCGGATTTCTACTGCAAATCAAGGCTATGGTATTTATACCATTTTAGGAAGACTGGGAAGAGTAGCAGCTGCTGTCAATACGACTTGTGTGGCAGCACTTGGGTATTTGGGATGGCAACTAGCCCGGGGTAAAATCAGTCCCGTTTTTGGAATAGCTGGCTGCGCGATTGCAGCCATTGTCCTCGCTTTAAGCGCACGTACCCTTCCCCTAAAAGTAACTCTAGGAATTTTAAAGGGACAAAATCCTGGCATCACCGTCATCGGTGCTCTTATGGAAAAACTTTATCAACCCATCCTTAAATATGCTGAAAAAGAAAAACTTCCCATTCTTGACCTACCCAACTCTTTCAATCCCTATCAGAAAAATTTGTACCTTCATGAGATCGAGCCCAGCGAAAAAGGGGGTGCACTCATTGCACAAGGTTTGGCAAATATTATCAAGAATCGTAACGAGGCCTCTTCCACCATTTACCGCTGTGATGGGAAAACCAGCACAAATGTCCCTGAAAAATGGGCCGTGGAGTACCCTTCCAAGCCAAAATCGGATCACGGAAAGTCTAAATAAAGTGCGAATTTCTTTGGAAAAACCCCTAAATTTTTCAGAGTAGATTACCGAGTAAACTTTCATTTCATCCCTGTTTTTACAAATTTAACCTGTTTATTATAAATGAATTATATCTACTCTGAAGTTTTTAGCTTCAGAGTACTTCAGAGTAAATTGCCAAGTTCGACTCAAGGAAAGTCTAAATAAGTCTCTAATCGTTTGTGCCATCCCTTGAGCCACTGGTTTTCGTGACGTTCGGGAGGTGAGTTTTGGACTCGCTCTGTGAGGAGCGCTTTGGCCACTTTGACAAAGTCAATAAGGGGATCTGGAGAGGATGAGGGGATCTGTTGCAGTACTTGAAGCAGGCCCCAGCCTTGCCCTTTGTAGGTTTCCTGAGGAGAGGTTCCGGACCCTTTGAAGTTTAAATAATCAATGAGAGCATATAACCCTTTCACATCTTGGGTCAGACGTTGGAAAAGCTCGGTGATTCTTTCTTTTTCTGGCTGAGATAATTTGTCAATGAGCTGGGGAAGCGTATTTTCAAGACGGTTGGCAATGAACATCGCTTGGAGATGGCGAGTTTCAAAAAGAAACTGGCGCAAACTTTTCATAGAAGGGCTTTGGATCTCACGATAAAACTCTTCGCGTGAATTCCAAGGACATCCAGGAGTGGCTTTCAGCCAAGCAGGCACCGTCGCTCCTTTGTCTTGAATAAAGGTAAGAAGTGCAGGGAACGTCTCTTGAAACCGCTCTTTTTGCAAAGCCGTATACCAAATAAAATGGCCGATTCCTAAAGAGGCAAAACTTTCCCCTTTGTGCCAGTGAGTCAGCCCTTCAATCGTTCCTCCACACTCATTTTTCCAAATCTTCTCTCCGATTTGTTTGGCATCTTGAAAAGAGATAGTCAAAGGAAAAACTTTTCCCAAAACACAAAGAAAGAAACATAAAATCAGCCAGCTTTCCATCTACTTGACTATCCCACAAAAATTTGTTAATGACCATTAAAAGTGATGGAACATAAGCTATACCGTGTCCTCTTGATCCTGGTACTTCCCACCTTTATTGCTGCAGAAGAAGCGCCTTCGCAACCTTTTGAAACTACACGCGCACTTGTTCAGAAAGTTTCTGAGAAAACCATCTACTGTGGGATGGGCACAGCTCTGGGAGCCGCGGCTCTTTTGGCAAAAGCGGGATGGGGCCTTAGCCTAACATCTCCTCTAGCTGCAACTTTAGGAGAAGAAAGTCTCCTTTTAAGCGAGATCTGCGGTAGCGCAGCTCTTTGCATGTTTAACCATGCGCTGGAAGAGTCTCCTTCTCCTCTTTTTAAAGGGATTCCTCATTCTCACTCATCTTGGTATCTCAATCAACAAGAGCTCTCTCAGATTCCGACCTTTTCCGATGAAGACAAGAGACTGCTTCAGTTCTTAGAAAGACGCTGGCTTGCTAAGGCAACAGGATTTTTTTCTTCTTTTGTTGACTGGGTTTGCCCAGGTTTTGGGATCTCACTTCAAGTTCATCCTGAAACAACTAGCCATTATGCAAGAAACCCTTGGAATAAATTGTCTCAGACTTATATGAACCGCGTGGAGGCATGGAAAAAATCGCTTCCTCAACCTCAACATTTTCCTCTCATTTTGACGCGTCCCTATGATCTTCGAGATTATCTCCCCAACTACATCGCTGTCTCTAAAGATGAACTGGTTATTTCTAAAATATCTGATAAAGCGATCATGGATTTAACAGAAGTGATCCCTAGTGATCTTGATCCAGAAATATGGCTCCAAACTTGGGAGGCTTATCAGGCTCAACTATCTCATGCTTGCGGGCAGCGGAATCTCAAAAAAACCATCTGTATTCAAAGAGTGAATTCAGGAGCGATCGGGGGTATTCGTATTCTTCCTTGGAAAAATTCATCTCCAAAATTAATCGAGAAACATCACCAATTTCTGTTGAAGTGGATTTCGACTTTTGGGCTTGCAGCCAATTTTATTGAGCTGGATAGGGATCTGCAGCCTACGGCTCCCTGTCCTACAAAAACCAAATACGTTTCATTCGATCAGCCTTGCAAACAGTTGATGCTCGAGGGCGCGCTGCAACTTTTGAAAGGGCTCCCGATTCCGCAAGAGACCTTGAGCCCAGCTCGAGATACGGTTGTTAAGCTCTCTTTATCGAGGATTCAGAAGGAGCTCGATCTTTTAGCAGAAGAAAAGGGTGATGCTTTTTCTCATATCGAAGAGATCCATGCAAATCTCTCTTCTCTTCTCGAAGTGATTTCACCTTTTACTGAAAAAGATTTCCCTCCGATCTACCGGAAGTGTCTGACTTGTATTCCGCCGCGGCTAAAGAAATTAACAGATTGTGGAGTTCACTCTTCGGGGATGACAACTCTAACGGGGATTTTTAAATCGGTAGAAAAGAGCCTAGGGAGAGTTCCTCATGTTTTATATGGGGAAAACACCTACTTTGAATGTATCAAGGTAGCCCGGAAAATCTCTCATGCCACGTGCTGGCTAAATGCAACTTTAGAGGATTGGGAAAAAGTCGATCTGATTTTAGCTCAGTTCAATCCAGCTTTAAGAAGAATTGAGCTTCAGGCCACAGACTACAAGGTTGAGAAGATCTCCGAGGCTTTGAGGTGCGCTTTAAAGGCTAGAGAGGGAAAGCCGTTAACATTGGCTCTTGATTGCACACTCGATTATATCGATTCCCCCCGCGTAGCTGAGCTGCTGGGTGAATTTCAAGAAGAGATTGAGACGGGTAGACTCAATGTCATCGGCTATCGCAGCGGGACTAAATTTGATCTTTTTGGAATGGACAACTACTGCGGCGCTCCTTTCTTCATGATTCACAATGCGAAACGGGGCTGTTTTGACCGGCTATTGAAAGATCCTGCTTTGCAAACCGATCCTTTAAGTCTTAACTGGTTTTGTCTGGCGTATCAAAATGCAGCTCCTCAACTTGAGCTCTATCGCAAACAGATCTTTGATAATACTCGGGCTTTTCTTAATAAAATCCCCTCTAGGCTTTTTAACGAAACATCCCACTATCGGATCATCCCTATGGAAGAGCAAGCTAATGCCGCGTTTGTGGACATTAAGATCTCAGGGCTCTTTCATCAAATCCGAGGGGCTGCCTTAGTAGGAGGTTACCTCTCTACGAAATGCATGAGTAGCGGACACCCCATTTTTTACCGTCCTAGTCTGGGGTTTTATCACCCCAATTTCACGATGATTTTTGGTGAGGAAAACACGACGATTCGGCTGACATTAGGGCTTGATCCTGCGCAGGTGGATCTCTTAGCCGAATGTTTCAATAAGATTGACAGGCTTAACAAGGCAAAGTGAAAAAAAGCCCAGGTTTTGCAACCTGGGTGTTTGGGTTCTTAAGTTGCGTTGCTGATGTTATAGCTTGTTAAATCGATCGAGATATCAAGGTTAGTGGTAGAAATATGAGAGGTATCACCATACCTGGGCCAGAGTAATGTTTTTGCCCAATCCGGGATATAAGTGATGTGATTATGACTAATATAAAACGTACCTGTAATGGAGAAGTTTTTCAGGGTCTCTGGAATATATCTAATCTTGTTATGATGTAACGAAACATAACAATATCCTTTCTTTGGAAACATATTTACAAACCAATCTGGAATAACCTCAATTTGGTTATTGTGCAGCAAAAGATCGCTCAAAGCTAGATGCTGCATGGTATCGGGAAGGACGCGGATCTGATTGTAGGTGAGATGGAGTTCTTCGAGTTCTTTTAAGTTTGCGATGGAATCGGGTATTACCGTGATCTGGTTATAATCCAGCCTTATCCAAGATAATTTAGTTAAATCGCCGATCCATTCTGGAATAAAAGCAATTTTATTACCGACTATTTCAAGACGCATTAGATTACGACATTTTCTCAATTGAGAAGGAATCGCTTTTATTCCTAAATCGTCAGTAATGAACAAATGTGTCAGGCTTAAGAGATGAACTTCATTTTTTGGATCTTCAAACCAAGTTTTAATCTCCTTCACGTTATTCATAGCAGGAAATTGCTGGGGATTTTTCCAGGATAAATGGTTCCATATCTTTTGAAGAGCATCGTCTTCCCAAGCTTGGATAGAAGGAAGGTCTGTCAAAGGGATCGGATAGGCTTTCTTTAGTTTCTGGAATAGTGTCGTCACTTGAGTTTGTAGAAAGCTGGATGGGTCGCCTCCATAGGGCTCAAAGTCTGCTAAGACGGATTCTTCAATAGCTTGCATCGTGTGATTAACGCTCTCCCCTGTTTTCATGAAAAGTTGTAAGGCTTTCCACTCAGCTATTGTAGGAACTTGTTGAGATTGGCTTGTAAAGCCGATCCAGTCGAGGAACTTTTCAGTCATGGTCTTTTCTCTGGGACCAGATAGCTTATTTTCAATGTTTTTTAAAACAGCGGTTTGAGCCAAATCCGTGAGGCTGGGGTGGCTAAAATCCACGAGAATGGGTGATTGAGGATAAATGGGTTGTGCCATAAATTTATTATTCCTTTATTGTTTTTATTTATTATGGCCTTAATTTTATTATAAACTAATAATTTTATCAACTAATTTATTAATACACTGGCTTTATGTGAGATATGAAAAATATAATATAACAGATTTAAAATAAACAAGTTATATTTTACTTAAACAGAAAGGCTTTTAGTACAAATCCTCTGAAGATAGTGGCCATATTCGCTATGAGAGGCTGCAGCTGCAAGCACCTCAAGCTGCCCATAGGAAATAAACCCTTGTTGATAGGCGATCTCTTCAAGGCAGGCAATTTTAATGCCTTGCCGCTCTTGAAGGGTTTGGACGTAGATGGCAGCTTTTTGAAGTGCGTCGTGCGTTCCGGTATCGAGCCAGGCAAATCCTCTTTCTAAAAGACGTACCTGAAGTTGCTGGCGCAAGAGATAGGCAACGTTAACATCGGTGATTTCGAGCTCGCCACGGGGAGAAGGGTGCAGTTGGTGGGCAATATCAACGACGGTGTTGTCGTAAAAATAGAGTCCGGTGACGGCGTAAGGAGAGGGAGGAACTTTGGGCTTTTCGAGGATATCTTTCACGCGACCGTCATCGTCGAAGGCGATGACGCCGTACCTTTCAGGATCTTGGACTTCATAGCCGAAAACAATAGCTCCTTGTTCAAGGGAGGTACAAGGTCGCAAAACCTCTGATAGACGATGTCCATTGAAAATATTATCACCTAAGATGAGAGCGACAGAGTCGGTGCCAATAAAATCGGCTCCAATGAGAAAAGCCTCGGCAATCCCGCGCGGCTCGGCTTGGGATCTGTAATGGAGTTCCAGTCCGAGGTGAGAGCCGTCATGAAAAAGAGTTTCAAAACGGGGTCTGTCTTCAGGGGTGGAGATGATGAGGATTTCACGGATGCCCGCTTGCATGAGAACAGCGAGAGGATAATAGATGAGGGGCTTGTCATAGACGGGAAGGAGTTGTTTGCAGGTCGCAAGAGTGACGGGGTAGAGACGCGTTCCTCGACCGCCTGCTAGCAGAATACCTTTCATTCTTTTTCCGTGAACGTACAACCGTCGTTGATGAGCTGGTCGATGTAGGTAATCGGATAGTCATTTTCCAGGAAGCGGCGGTCGTTCAGCATATAGAGGTGGAAAGGGATGGTGGTTTTCACACCACCAATATGGAACTCTTTTAAGGCTCTTTTTGCAATCTTGATGGCCTCGGTCCTGTCTTTACCGCGAACGATGAGTTTTGCGATCATGGAGTCGTAATGGGGGGGAATACGGTAGCCTGCATAACAGGCGCTGTCGATGCGGACATGGGGACCGCCGGGAGAGATATAGTATTCGAGATGGCCGGGAGATGGTGTAAAATTGTGGGCGGGGTCTTCGGCATTGATCCGAAATTGCATGACGTGTCCGTCAATGGCAAGATCCTTTTGACGGAAGCTCAGCTTAGCTCCCTCTGCAATGCGGATCTGCTCGACAACAAGATCGATTCCTGTGAGCTCTTCAGTGATGGTATGCTCCACTTGGATCCGCGTGTTGACTTCCATAAAATAGAAGTTTTTGTCGGTGTCCAGTAGGAACTCGACGGTCCCCGCAGAATAGTAGCCAGCAGCTTTGACTACGGAGACGGCCGCTTCGCAGATTTTTCGACGAAGGCTTTCAGAGAGAATAGGGCTAGGAGCCTCTTCGATGAGTTTTTGACGCCTACGCTGAATGGTGCAGTCTCTTTCAAAAAGATACGCATAGTTGCCATGTTTGTCCCCGATGACTTGGACTTCGACATGGCGGGGGTTGACGATCATTTTTTCGAGGTAGACTTCAGGGTTGTTAAAGTTCACTTCGGCTTCTGTGCGAGCAGCAGTAAATTGCCGATTGAATTCTTCAGGATCGTAGGCAATCCGAATCCCTTTTCCGCCTCCGCCTCCGACGGCTTTAATGAAAATCGGAAACCCAAGCCGTTTAGCCTCTTTGAGTCCTTCTTGGACGTTAGCAACAATCCCATCAGAACCTGGGATGATGGGACATTTCGCTTTTTTTGCGGTAGCTTTGGCTTTAGCTTTATCGCCTAAGAGTGCAATCGCTGTGTGGGAGGGGCCGATGAAGTTCAGTCCGCAGCTTTCACAGATGGAGGCAAAATTAGCGTTTTCAGACAAAAAACCGTAGCCGGGATGAATCGCATCAGCACCTGTGATTTCACAAGCTGATAAAATGTTAGAAACTTTGAGGTACGATTTTTGAGCAGAGGCTTCACCAATACAAATCGCTTCGTCGGCTTGCAGCACATGGAGCGCTTCACTATCAGCTTGGGAATAGACAGCCACTGTCTGCAATCCTAAATCGTGACAGGCCCGGATGATGCGAACCGCAATCTCACCCCGGTTGGCAATGAGTACTTTTTTCATACGATCCTGAAGAGTTTTGTTCCAAATTCGACGGGATGGCTATTGTCGACATAAATTTCGGCAACGGTGCCACTCATCCCCGCTTTAACTTCGTTCAGGACTTTCATGGCTTCAATGATGCAAACGATCGTGCTTTCATCTACGCGATCTCCAACTTTGACAAAAGGAGAATCTTCTGGAGAAGCGGCGTGGTACATGGTTCCTACCAGGGGAGCCGTAATGAACTTACCTTCGACTTTTTTCTCTTCTGCTTTAGGAGTCTCTACAGGCTCATGCCCTCGATAGGGAGGGGTGGCATGGGCTGGAAATCTCGCATGGATTTCAGGGTGAGGGTAAGAGACCATCGGATGAGGAGTGTTCTCCTCTTTACGCTCCAATTCAATCTCGTATTCTTTATCTTTAATGCGGAGACGTTTAATGTCCGCCTTCTCCATCGCTGCCATCAGTTCTTTGATTTGCTTGAGTTCCATTTTACTCCTTGTATGAGGCACTTACAAAACTCCATTTGGGGCCAAATTCGCGCTTTTTGCGCTGCATCTGAATTCCGCGCAAATCGCCTATTCTCACCCGAATATGTCAATTTGCGCGAAATGCAGATGCTGCTCAAAAATCATCGAATTGGCCTCCAAAGCGAGTTTGCAACTGCCTCATTATACGCGTTGGATATATTCGTTAGTATAGGTATCGACCTTGACAATGTCTCCTGTTTCAATAAAGAGCGGGACGTTGATCTTGGCGCCTGTCTCTAGGACAGCAATTTTCGTAGCATTAGAAAGCGGTGAGGCAGACTCGGCTGTTTCAGTTTTAACCACCATAAGCTCGAGAAATTGCGGCAGCTCAATAGAGAAAATCGAAGTGCCATAACACATCGCTTTAACATCAATGCCTTCTTTGAGATAGTTGACACGATCTCCGATCACAACGCCAGGAACTAAAACCTGCTCGAGATTTCCCACATCGAGAAAAAGATAATCCCGTCCTTCTAGATATAAATATTCGAGTTTCCGCTCAGATAAGGCTACTTCAGAAACGGGTTGCCCTAGCTTGAAGTTTTTTTCGATCGTTTCATCGCCCATCAAGTTTTTAAGCTTCGTCTTGATGAAAGGATTACCTTTGGCAACAGAGACTTTAACGCACGATTCGACGCGATAGATTTTTCCGTTGAGGGAGATGGTCATCCCAGGACTCATTTGATTACTGTTTGTCACCTAAAATCTCCTTCATTTGACTTAGCTTGCGAATCCGAAAATCTACATCAACGGGTGGCTCTGATGAGCCTGAAATTAATCCTCTGCCCCACTGCATGTGTACTGTTTTGCACCCCAATTCTTTTGCTGGCGATAAGTCCCTTTTCACACGGTCTCCGCAGACCAAAGTCTGCAAAGGTGAAAAGCCAAGCTCTTCAAGAATTGTCTTATAGTGCGGCTTTTTATCCCGATCTTCCGAGATGATGATTTTACTAAAAATTGTTGAATCAATACCAGCATTTTTCAACTTAAGAAGCTGCTGCTCGGGCTTGCCCATTGACACCAAGGCTAATAGGTACTGGGATCTTAGATCCTCTAACACCTCTAAAGCACCTTCTAAAGGAAAAACTGGGGTATCCAGGGCAAGGGGTCCATAAACTTCTTGATGGCCAATTTCAAAATATTTTTGATCAGCACCGACGATTTCTAAAAACTCTAATAATGTTTGAGAGGCGCTTTCAGTGGCTCCATCGAGCCTCTTTAACGTTTCCAGGGCTTTCTCAGGATCGCCCACTTCAAGTCCTGCCTCCATCATCTTGGCTAGAGCCTGCTCTAGCTTAAGAGGCGTAATCGACCCTGTTGTATCAATCAATGTATCGTCTAAATCAAAGATGATCAACAATGTTCATCAACTCCTGAGCCAGTTTCTTAGAATCATGCCGAATGAGGCTCCGTTTAATTAAATCCTTTTTTGCACCGGGTTTTAGCTCTCCTAAGAGCGAAGCTGGGCGGACCCGACCATCTTTAACATCACTGACGACGAGATCTCCCTCTTCCGCATAGATTTGAATGAGCTCTTTCGGAGGTTCTTGATCGTTCACCAAGATATAGTCAAAAATATCTTCTCCAATGAATCTCTCGAGCTCAGCTAGATAATCGCTGACCTTAAAACGGCTGGTCTGCCCGCGCCGATTCATGAGATTGACGATAAAAACTTTCTTGGCATCGCTTTGCCTCAGAGCGTCGCTGACGCCTTCCACGAGTAGGTTCGGAATAAGAGAGGTATGGAGCCCTCCAGGACCCACAATGATCAAATCGGCATTCATAATCTCGTTGATCGCTTGAGGGTTCGCCTTCGGATACGGCTCTAAGTAAATGCTGCTATAGCCTTTTTCGATCTCCTGAGAGAGGTAGATCTCTCTTTCCCCTTCTAAAACCTGGCAGTTTTTTAAGATCATTTTAAGGCGGACTTGGTGGGTGGTGACAGGGATCACTTTGCCTTTGATAAAGAGAATTTTTCCGGCCTCTTCGACAGCCTTTTCGAAACTCCCTGTGACTTTTTCCAAAGCTGACAAAAGAAGATTGCCAAAGCTATGGCCTCCTAAGCCTCCTTGTTCAAAACGGTAGTTCATGAGACTACGCATGAGACGAGATGAATCTGAAAGGGCGACTAAACATTGACGCACATCGCCCGGAGGTAGCACACCGAGTTCATCGCGCAAGATCCCCGTACTTCCCCCATCATCTGCCATGGAGACAATGGCGCTGATATCGACATCGTAATTTTTAAGTCCCCTAAGGACGGTGAAGTTACCGGTTCCTCCCCCTAAAGTGACGATCTTCTTCATGAGGCGGCCCCCCGTAATTTAGCAATTGCATCTTTCATCTGGGAAGCTTTGTAAAGATAAGTTCCTGAGACCAGAATGTTAGCTCCATTTTGAACACACTTCTGAGCTGTCTTATCATCGATGCCTCCGTCAACTTCGATATCCAAATTTAGCTTATACCGACCGCTCATTTCTCTTGCATAGGCAATTTTTTCTAACACGTCTGGAATAAATTTCTGTCCCCCAAATCCCGGATTGACCGTCATTAAAAGAATCATGTCACATTTATCAAAAAATTTGAGCATCATTTCATGGGAGGTTTCAGGGCAAAATGCCAGCCCAGCTTTAGCATTACATTTTCGAATATACGCTAAAGTCTCTTCGACCTCTTCTGTCGCCTCAAAATGAATGGTCACTCTATCGGCTCCCGATTCGACAAATTGTTCAATGTAATCAAAAGGGTTGTAAACCATGAGGTGGACATCCAGAAAAAGAGAAGTCGACCGATTGATTGCCGCTACAGCCCCAGAGCCTAACGTGAAGTTAGGGACAAAGTGGCCATCCATAATATCGATATGGAGAGCATCGGCCCCTGCCTCTTCAGCTCGCTTAGCCTCATCGGCCAGATGGCCAAAATCTCCGGCTAAAATAGAGGGAAGCACTTGAATCTTTGAAGTAGGAGAGGTTTTTTTTGGCATTTCGCACTATTGTAATTCTTGCCCCCCTTCGCGTCAAGAACCATACACGTTCAAATGTAGTTCCAGACTAGGTTGTAGCGTTCGGTATTGTCGGCAAGGTGTTGTACAAACTTACCCATTGTCATGTTAGGAAGACCTCTTTTGAACTTACCGAAAACCTGTTGCGCTTCTTCTAGAGCCATTTTACTATTCTTGTCCTTACGATAGAATCAGGGAGCCTCCGGTTAAACTCAGGGTGTTTACAGGCAAATTCCGTTAATTTTGCATAGGTATTATCGACATTAGCTTGACCCGCATACCCTCCTTTTTCATTTACTACGCATCTATTATCATAATTCTGCTTTAGTTGCTGAAATTCCCTCTCTAGTGCCTCCGGAGTCCTAAACAGTGCGGGCTCTTCTTGACTCAAAGACGCTGAATCTGTGTCTGAGTTTTCTCCATCCCCAGGTGCAGAGCGTACATTGCGCTGCTGTTCCTGTGTCAAAGGTGAAGTTTTGCATGGAACACCTTGACCGTCCCCCGCTCCTCCCTTGGGCCTACTCCCGTAGAAGGTAGAACAAATAGATTCCCAGTTACGGTAAATAAGCCCTACAGCCACTATAGCACTTAGCACTACCCCTATTTTGACCCACTGGGCTGGCACGACAGTATTAAAGTTGCTCACCGGAAAAAATCGATTCTGTACAGGGGATGGATTGTGGACCATAACTGAAAGATCTCCTTGTTTATTGAAGGCGATTCTAGCACATTTTAACAAAATAAAGTGAGAAAAATTTAGTTTTTACAAGAGCTGCGAAAATCAGGGCCTTCTGATAGAAAAATTTGATAGTCGCCATGTACAAACTCTCTCGGTTATCAAATTGTTTTTCTAAGAGTATGAGTTTCATCAGCGCAGAGCTTCTTACTAGAAGGCCCTAGATACATCTACAAGTAACCTGACAAGAAAATACATTTTCACCGCAGAGACACGGAGTACGCCGAGAAGGAAGAGAAAAATAAGAAATAAAGCTTCCTTTTCCCTCTCTGTGTACTCCGTGTCTCTGCGGTGAAAATGTATTTTTTCTTATGGACCTGGTTACTTAAGCCGCGCGCGGGGGAGAGGCGCAGAGGACGCTGAGGGGGAAAAGAGAGTAATAAATTGGGCACAGCCCAGAAAATTCTTTCTCTGCGCTCTCCGCGTCTCTCCCGCGCGCAGCGCCTCTGCGCTGATGAAATTTACTCCTTCACCTTGAACAGTCGATTACCATAGGCCCTGTTGTAGAGGTCAGAAACCGGGCCCTATCTTCCTCAGTTTGGGAAAAAAAGAGGTAGCCCAAGAATTTCTCTTCATGCTCAGGGCGGACGCTGATCAGCTGCATTTCATTAAACTGCGAAGGGTCAATCTCGGGAAGATGCCCTGGGCGCGCCATGATAAAAAATACCGACTCTTCTTGAGCCTGAATCACCTTTTGGGAAGGATCATCTAATAGCTCTTTCCATAATAGGAATAGTTTTTTTAAAGCCTCAGGGGAGACAATACTGCGGGCTTCAATAGGATAGATCGCATGGAAGAACGATTCTAAAAGACGGCTTAACGACCGGTCAGATTCTCCCATCAGGTGTTGTAGAGCGCCCAGAACTTCAATTTGCTTGGCAATCATCCCGCCTGTATAGTCTCGCAGCTCGCCGATGAGCTCATGAAGCTCTTGGACAACGGCTTGGCGGGCCCGAAAGAGATCAACAGAGTGATCGTCTCGTAAAAAAGGCTGAGATGAGAATTTCACACGAAAAACGGTTGCCTCTTTAGGATACCGCTTGCGCACCATTCCGATTCTTTTGATGCGGTCAGGGATGTAGGTCAAAAAACTTTTATCCTTGGGGAAAAGAGTCTCAATGGGAACACTCTCAGGGTAAAGAATCCGCACAATAACGACAGTGAAAAAAAGATCTCCTTCTTTCTGCTCGTCAAACATCAAAATCAGTTGGGGTTTGTCTTTGACAAATCGCAATTGTCCTGAGAGAGTCACGATATGCCTGATGATCTCTTCTTCATTGCGAGGCATGAAAAGCGAATGGAGGGGCACCTCGATGGCTCCTTTGAGCTCCTCCGGAAGAAAGCGGCGCAAACGGCGTATCTCTTCAGCTGTAAAATCGGAGCCGTTTTCTTTCTCGATTTCAAGATAGAGGGTATGGATGCCATCTTCTGTCCCCTCATTAGCAAAGAAAGAGTCAGGAACTGCCTTGATCCCCGAAAGGCCGTTCTGAAGAGCCCGGAGAAGATGACGCTCTTCAAATAGCTCATGCGAACTGAGAAAATTAAGGCCCACACCCACAGCGAGGACTTTTTTTAATCCCCAAGGCAAGTTGAGCTGGACAGAGGCTAATTTTAGACGGATATGCCGTTTTCCAGGCCTTTTCTCACGATCGGCACCCAGCATTTTACGAAAGAGATAAAATAAAGTGATGATCCGACTCAAGTGATGAGGCTCGCGCGGAGTCTTAAATTCATCTTTGCTCATCACGATAAAGTGTTGCAGTTCTCCAAAGATATCATAGTCAATTTCATCGGGATTTCTTTGGATGAGCTTTGAAATTTTTTCCTGAAGAACCCCGACTTTTTCCTGTGAGGAAAGAAGGTGCATTTCAAGGAGACGGCTGGCATGATAGACTGAGACCATCCCTAAGCGTATCTCGGCATCAATGACACGCAAGTTATGCTCTGCTAGCTCCCATTCAATTTCAGAATCGATCCGAACAGACATCTCCGCCAACGTGTAAAGTTGAGAACCTATCTGAGAAAATTTGAAATCTGAAGAGAAAAAAGAAGTGACATCCAGGCGCCTTCCGGGGAGCAGCCAGCGTTGAATCATTTCGTAAAAAAATTTACCGATATTTAAGCGGTGGCGGCAAATGAGATGCAAGGAAAGATGCCCTTCCCTTCTGAACCATCGAAAAAGCGGCAATTTAGACTCGAATCTCTCTTTTGCGTCATGCTCGAGCAAATTTTCAAAAAATAAAGGGTCGGGAAAAATTTGACGCAGCGATGTTTCGATCAATTGAGGGTAAAGCCTACCCCTATAGACCGCCGTCTCGATCATTCGTCCTCATACAGCGGGGGTTGTGAGAAAGGAAGTGCAGCCCCTATGAGTGTGCCTGGATTATTTTTAGGATGATGAAAAGGAAGCACATGCAAAAGAATACCGTTTTTGCAAGCGAGTTCTACACAGCGACTTTGTAAAACCTTGGCTCCATTTTTCATGAGCTCTATTGCAGGTGAATAATCTAAGAAGGGAAAGAATTCCGCTTGAGGGTTGAGCTTAGGGTCCCCTGCAAAAACCCCGGGCACGTCTTTATAAAACTCAACTTTTTCTGCCCCCAGCGCAACTGCTAACGCAACCGCTGTCGTGTCAGAGCCCCCTCGCCCTAGAGTTGTAATTTGCCCCCCTCGACTCACTCCTTGGAACCCTGCTACAACGACAATCTTTCCTTGGTCGAGATGCTCTTTAACTCGATGGGGCCGTACTTCAACAATACGGGCTTCAGTATGATCCGCATTCGTGATAATGCCCGCCTGGCTTCCTGTCAAACTGACAGCTTGTTTGTGCTTTAGATCGAGCGCCATCGCCAGCAAAGCCATGCTAATGCGCTCCCCTACGGAAATCAGCATATCTTCTTCCCGCTTGGGAGGGGAGGGGTGGACTTGACGAGCCAAAGACAAAAGCTCGTTTGTCATATTACCCATGGCACTGACAACGACAACCACGCGCTCGTATTCTTGAGACCTTTCGGTAATCAAGTCGGCAATCTGCCCAAACCTCTCAGGAGCAGCTACTGCCGCCCCACCGAACTTCAAAACGACGCATCTCATGTTTTTCGGAGTATGGCTAGAGGATCTTATTTTTGCAACGTGCCCAGAAGCTAATGATAGGAGATATTTTAAAAATATAAGTGATTCATCCTGCGTATCCTATTCTCTTTACCCAATACAAGACGAGAAGTCCTCATTTGCTCCTTGCTGTTATTTTCAATGATTTGTTATTCTCTCCCTGATTAACAGTTTGTAAGCGAAGATCTTTACTTCGAATGTTCAAGGCTAGGAGTTAAGGAATTTCTTACAATACACACAAGTTTGGGATGCTCAACCCTTAAAAACTAAAGGGTGACAACTTCCCACAGTAAGGAGAAACGGGATCATAATGTCCAAATTTAAACACGATTGGAATTCAAGCAACATCATTGAGGATGTCGATTATCACGAAGAAGATGCAAAAGCTTTTAGGAAGCTTTTAGGCGCTAAAGAAAAAGGGGAAGGACCAGGATCTTTTGCCTCCCTCAGTTCAGGCTACGTCCTTAAAGGACACATTGTGGAGCTTACTAAAGACTTCGTCGTTATCGATGTAGGTCTGAAATCCGAAGGGTTAGTTCCTATTGGTGAATTCAATAATGCTGAAGAGCTCTCATTAGGTAGTGAAATCGAGGTTTTCCTCGATCAGACCGAAGGAGAAGATGGGCAAATCGTCTTATCTCGCGATAAAGCTAAACGTCTCCGCCTCTGGGAAAACATCGTCGAAAATTGTACTGAAGGTTCTATTGTTAGTGGAAAAGTCATCCGAAAAGTTAAGGGTGGCTTGATGGTCGATATCGGCATTGAGGCCTTCTTGCCGGGATCTCAAATTGACAATAAGCGCATCAAAAATCTCGATGAATATCTCGACAAAACCTACGACTTCAAGATCCTTAAAATCAATACAGATCGCAAAAACATTGTCATTTCAAGACGAGAGCTTTTAGAAGAAGAGCGCATGACGAAAAAAGTCGAAATGCTTGAAAACTTCCATGAGGGAGAAATTCGTCATGGTATTGTTAAAAACATTACCGATTTTGGGGTTTTCCTCGATATTGACGGTGTTGATGGACTCCTCCACATCACCGACATGACTTGGAAAAGAATTAAACACCCTTCCGAAATCGTTCAACTCGGCGATGATCTTGAAGTGATCATCTTGCATGTTGATAAAGATAAGGGCCGCGTTGCCTTAGGAATGAAACAAAAAGACAGCAATCCTTGGGAAGAGATCGAAAAACGGTATCCCCCAGGAACCCGCGTTAAAGGGAAAGTTGTCAGTTTAGTTCCTTACGGAGCTTTCATTGAAATTGAACCCGGCATTGAAGGGCTCACCCATGTGTCCGAAATGTCTTGGACCAAAACCGTCAATGACCCCAGCGAAATTGTCAAGAAGGGCGATGAAGTTGAAGCCATTGTTTTAGCTGTTCAAAAAGACGAAGGCAAGATTTCTCTAGGCATGAAACAGCTCGAGAAAAACCCTTGGGATGAAGTCGAAAAAAAATATCCTATTGGCAGTGGTGTAAATGCTGAAATCCGCAACTTGACCAACTACGGCGCGTTCGTAGAACTCGAACCTGGCGTTGATGGACTCATTCATATCTCTGATTTAAGTTGGATCAAAAAAGTCTCTCATCCTTCCGAGGTATTTAAGAAAGGCGATAAGGTTGATGCTGTCGTCCTTTCCGTAGACAAAGAGAACAAGAAAATTGCTCTGGGAGTCAAACAACTCAGCCAAAATCCTTGGGAACATGCTAAGGACTTGATGCCGATGGATGCACTTGTGAAAGGAATTGTCACAAAGATCACTGCGTTCGGAGCTTTTGTTGAATTAGATAACGGCTTAGAAGGTTTAATCCATGTGACTGAGCTTTCAGACCAACCTTTTGGAAAAGTCGAAGAAATTATTTCTAAAGGCCAAGAAGTCACTGCGAAAGTGATCAAGGTTGACCCAGAAAATAAGAAAATTTCCCTTTCTATTAAAGAATATTTGATCGAGAAAAATAAAGAAAATCGTGACGATATTCTAGTCGGGGAAAAGAAAAAGACAAAAAAGAAAAAAACGAAAGAAAAAGCCGCTGAAAAAGAAGAAGTCGAATAAACTCTAACAGAAAAAGCCTCCGTTTAGCGGAGGCTTTTTAGCTCAGTAAATTTTTAAAGGTATTTCAATGAATAAAGACCTCCTTGCTATTTTCGAGTATCTAGAACGTGAAAAAGGGATCAAGCGCGATATCATCATTTCAGCTGTCGAAGAAGCTCTGCTCGCTGCTGCTCGTAAAAGTATCAAGGGACTCCTCAATATTAGTGTCCATGTCAATCCCAAAACAGCCGATATTGAAGTCACGGCACAAAAAGAAGTCGTTGACAAGGTCACCATTCCAGAAGAAGAGATCCTGCTCGAAGAAGCTCGCCTCATCAACCCTTACGCTGAAATGGGTCAATGGATTGACATCCCTTGTACGCCTCAAGATTTTGGTCGAATTGCTGCGCAAACAGCAAGGCAGCTGATTTCACAAAAGATACGTTCTGCTGAGCGAGACGTGATCTATGAAGAATATCGCCACCGCGTCAATGAAATTATTTCTGGAACTGTCAAACGTCTGATCCGTGGATCTACACTCGTTGTAGACTTAGGAAAAGTCGAAGGAATTCTCCCCGACAGATTCTATCCGAAAGTGGAAAAATATAATGTCGGAGACCGGGTTCAGGCCCTTCTATTCGAAGTCCGTGACACAGAAAATGGGGGCGCAGAAGTCATTCTCAGTCGGAGCCACCCAGAATTTGTCAGACAACTCTTTTATCAAGAAGTTCCTGAACTTCAAGATGGTACCATCACCATTGAAAAAATTGTCCGCGATCCTGGTTATCGCACTAAGGTCGCTGTCAAATCGTCTGACTCTAAAGTCGATCCTGTAGGTGCCTGTGTAGGTGTCCGAGGAACACGGGTTAAAAATATCATCCGTGAGCTCAACAATGAAAAAATCGACATCATTTCCTACATCGACGATCCCGTCCAGCTCCTCGTTCGAGCTCTCTCTCCTATCGAGATCAGGAAGATTGATGTAAATGAAGAAAATAAAGTCGTCACTATCATCATCGACGATGAAAATTATGCAGCCGTCCTTGGAAAGCGAGGGATGAATGCCTTCTTAAACGGCGAACTGATCGGATCCGAAATCCATGTCAGGAAGATGAGCGAATATCAGCAGATTGCCAACCTCCAAAGGCAACAGCTGGCACTTGCAGAAGATGAGACCCTCGATGTAAAACTTCAGCTGGAAGGGATGAGCCCTCTTTTGAAATTTGCAATCGAAAGCGTTATCTCCGCAGGCTACGATACGCCTCGCAAAGTCTTAAATGCCACTCCGCAAGAACTCGCAAAAATTCCTGAGATTAGCGTAGAACTAGCGACAAAGATTCTAGATGAGATTTGCAAGAAAAAAGGGCTAAAAATTGGCTAAAAACCTCAAGATCACTGTTAAAAATGCTCAGCTCGCAGCAGCCATCGGTAAGCTGAAAAAGCCCGAAGGAAAACCGGCTGCTCCTGCCAAGCCAGAACAAAAGCCCGTTCCCGCTGCGGAAACACCTGTACAAGAAACTCCGCAACCGGCTGCGCAACAAAAAATAGCACCTCCTCCCCTTCCTCCGCCTGGGCCTCCTGCAATTGAGCCCAAGGTCGAACCTAAAGTTGAAGCCTCAGAAGAGCCGCCTGCCGCCCCCAAAAAAGCTAGCTATCTTCCTCCCATCAGAAAACCTACAGATCGTCCTCCTTATCGACCCCCTTCAAGCCCACAATCCTATCCCAACAAAGCCGCCTATCAACCTCGCCAATCAGGATCTGGAGGATACCGCCCCCCTAGTAGTCCAACTTCCAATGCCAATCGACCTACAGGACTGCCCAGCGACTATAAACCTCGCCAACCAGGAGCCCCACGCCCTGCTCCAGGAGGAGCTACCGGATACCGACCTCGCACCCCGTTTGGAAGACCTCCCTTTGGATCAGGTGGGGGCTCAGGTGGTCCAGGAGCTCCAAGAAGACCTCCTTTCGACCCCCGAGCAGGACTGAAATCTCCTCCTAGAGATCATGCTCCTCAAAAATCGCCGCGCGAAGAAGATGCTGCCAGAAAATTCAAAGATGTGCGGGATGTCAAGAGTACAAAAAAAACAGAAGTCTTCCGAGCTTTTGATTCACGTGATAAGCAAGGGCTGCGCGATGAAAACGATGAAGGATGGCGCCCTCGTAAGGGCCGCGGCCATAAACGGATACCGTCCATGTACGAAGAAGTCGTCATCCGTCCCAAAGTTTTGAAGATTCGGGTGCCCATTACCATCAAAGATCTCGCTTCTGAAATGAAACTCAAAGCTTCCCAGCTGATCTCTACCCTCTTCATGAAAGGAGTCGTCCTCACCCTCAACGATTTCTTAGATGACGAAACGACCCTTCAACTCTTAGGACACGATTTCGACTGCGAAATCACCATTGATACCACTGAAGAAGAGCGCCTAAAAATTACCGACAAAACCATTAAACAAGAAATCCTGGAAACACCGGCAGATCAAATCATCCCCCGCAGCCCTGTCGTTGCTTTCATGGGCCATGTCGACCATGGTAAAACAAGTTTAATTGACGCCATCCGCAAATCCAACGTTGCTGCCGGTGAAGCTGGAGCTATTACACAACACATTGGTGCATTCAAAGCCCACACCGACTATGGCAACATTACAATTCTTGACACACCCGGCCATGAAGCCTTTTCCGCTATGCGAACCCGTGGTGCAGATGTCACTGACATTGTCGTCTTAGTCGTTGCAGGAGATGAAGGATTAAGAGCTCAATCCCTAGAAGCCATTGAGCAAGCGCGCAGCGCAAATGTTCCTATCGTCGTCGCCATCAACAAATGCGATAAACCCAACTTTAACGCAGAAAACGTCTATCGCCAATTAGCGGAAGCTAACCTCCTTCCAGAAGCCTGGGGCGGTCAAATCATCACCATCAATTGCTCAGCATTAAAAGGAACCGGCATCAAAGAACTGCTCGAAATGCTAGCCTTACAATCCGAAGTCTTAGAACTTAAAGCCAACCCCAATGCCCGTGCACGCGGAGCCGTCATTGAATCCGAAATGCACAAAGGATTGGGAGCCGTTACAACCGTTCTCGTTCAAAACGGCACCCTCCATGTCGGAGATGCTATCGTTTTTGATGAACATTGGGGCCGTGTAAAAACCATGCACGACGAACACAATCAGAGCCTCACTGTCGCTCCCCCTTCGACACCTGTCAAAATCACCGGTCTTTCCGGCCTTCCTGAAGCAGGCAGCGATTTCATCGTCGTGAAAGATGAAAAAGAGGCCAGCAACGTCTCTGAAGAAAGAGCCCTCAAGCGCAAACACCTCGCTCTACAAATCAAACGCGGCGGACTTGAAAATCTCCTCCAGCAACAGATGCAAAAGCAAGAAAAAAAGGTCCTAACCCTTATCCTCCGCGCCGACGTCCAAGGCTCTTTAGAAGCGCTTAAACACTCCTTGGAAAAAATTGCCTCCTCCAAAGCCGAGATCCATATCATCTCCTCTGCTGTCGGGGAAATCTCTGAGTCCGATATTCAACTCGCCTCTGCTGCAAAAGCCACCTTGATCGGATTTCATACTCAGATTGAAAGCCATGCCGAGCCGCTCATTAAGCAACTGGGTGTCAAAGTTCGCCTCCACGATATCATTTACCACGCCGTTGATGATGTCAAAGAGCTCATGGTCGCTCTTCTCGACAAAATTGCCCAAGAAAACGACTGCGGCGAGGCTCAAGTCAAAGCCGTTTTTAAGTCTTCACATCTGGGGAACATCGCCGGCTGCCAAGTCACCGATGGCATTATCCGTAGATCCAACCATATCCGCGTCGTTCGCGATAAAGAAGTCATCTGGAAAGGCCCCGTCGCCTCCCTTAAACGTGTTAAAGAAGATGTCCGTGAGCTCAGCAAAGGTCAAGAATGCGGAATCCTACTGCAGGGATTCAGCGAATTTAAAGAAGGAGATCTTCTGCAGGCCTATGACGTCACCTACTTCACCCCCGAGCTATAATGAATCTATCCTCAATGGCAAAGCTAGCGCTTTTTAAGTCTTTTTTCGTCCTTTTTAAAGCCGCTTCTTGGCCTACTCACTTAAGTATGTCCTGCGAAGCGGCTTTAAAAAAGCCAAAAAAATCCTTTAAAAATCGCTGGCTTTGACATTGAGGACAGATTCATGATCAAACGAACCGACCGTCTCAATTCCCTTCTTAAAGAAGTGATCGCCGAGGTGATTATGCGAGAGGTGCGCAACCCCAAAGTGAACGCGCTTGTCACCGTCAAAAAAGTCGAGATCACCAAAGACCTCCACTACGCTAAAGTCTTTATCAGCCTCATTGGTTCCCCTCAGGAAAAACAACAAACCCTCAAAGCCCTCCAATCTGCCGCCAGTTTTATCTCTTCCCAAGCTTCCAAAAAAGTCGTGATGCGTTATTTCCCCTCGCTCTCTTTTTTCCTCGACGATACGTTGGAAGATGAACTCCGTATTCACAACCTTCTCGAGAAAATCCATGATGAACAATCCCGACGCCCTCCTAGCTCAGACGCTTAAAGAAGGTGTACTGCTCGTTGATAAACCTGCAGGCAAAACCTCGTTCAGCTTAGTCACCGCGCTCCGCCGCCTGACGCACATCTCTAAAATTGGACATGCCGGAACCCTCGACCCCTTTGCAACCGGACTCATGGTCATGCTACTGGGGAAGTTCACCAAACTCTCCAATAACTACCTCACTGAGGACAAAGAATACACCTGCAAACTTCTCCTAGGCCAAGCCACCGATTCTTACGACTGCGATGGAAAAATCACCTCTACCTCCGATCTCATCCCCACCCTCTCCAGCATTGAAACAGCTCTCGTCTCTTTTCAAGGCACCGTTCTCCAAACCCCTCCGATGTTTTCAGCCAAAAAAGTCGGAGGCAAAAAACTCTACGAGCTCGCAAGGCGCGGCATCGAAATTGAACGAAAACCCGTCACTATCCAACTCAAAACCACACTTGTCAGCTACACCTATCCCTATCTCTCTTTACACATCGTCTGCTCAAAAGGCACCTACATCCGCACCATCGCTCATGACCTCGGCATCCTACTAGGATGCGGCGCTCACCTCTGCGAACTCCGCCGCCTCCGCTCAGGATCTTTCCACATCAAAGACAGCATTAATGGAGCTCTCCTCTATGATCATCGTTGAGCGTCTTGAAGATATTCCTTCCCTTCCCTCTCCTATCGCTCTCACCATGGGAACCTTTGATGGCGTCCATCTCGGTCATCAACACCTCCTTGGCGAACTCAAGAAACGGGCCACACCCGTCGTCCTCACTTTTTCCAACCATCCCACTGAAATCCTCCGCCCTCAGGCAACTCCTACACTCATCGACACCCTGCAGCAAAAACTCCGCCATTTTGAAAAAAACAATGTCGCCCTTACCATCGTTCTCCCCTTCGACTCAGCCTTGGCAGCTCTTCCTTACGATACCTTTCTGAAAAAAATTCGGCACTACCTGCCTTTTTCCTACCTCGTCTTGGGTGAAGGCTCTGCATTTGGACAAGGTAGAGAAGGTCATGAAAGCAACATCTTCCGCCTCTCTCAAGAACTCGCCTTCGAACCCGTTTACCTTCCCAAATTCACCTTTGAAGGCGAGGTCGTCTCTTCTAAGAAAATTCGTGAACTCATCGAACTCGGCAATTTTAAACAAGCCTTTCGCCTTCTCGGCAGGCTCAAAGATAAGGAATAAAGCTCTATGGTAGGACTCTCTTGCGGCATTGTTGGCCTTCCCAATGTCGGAAAATCGACCCTCTTCAATGCACTGACTCGTAAAGCCGCCGCCGCTGCAAATTACCCCTTCTGCACCATCGACCCCAACGTCGGTATCGTCGATGTTGAAGATCCCCGCCTCCCCATCCTCTCCGCTATCTCCGGTAGCCGCAAACTCGTGCCCGCCACCGTCACCTTCGTCGATATTGCCGGCCTCGTCAAAGGCGCCTCTGAAGGAGAAGGCCTCGGAAATAAATTCCTGACCAATATCCGAGAAACCGACGCCATTGTTCATGTCGTCCGAGCCTTCGAAGAAGGCGACGTCATCCACGTTGCCGGAAAAGTCGACCCTATTGCTGACATCGAAGTCATCAACCTCGAGCTCGTCCTTTCCGATCTCCAAATGGCAGAAAACATCCTCCAAAAACTCGAAAAACAAATCAAAACCAAAAAAGAGCTCCTCCCCCTCTACCAGACCCTACAAAAAGCCATCACTCACCTCAACCAAAACCAACCCCTGCGAACACTCCCCACCACCCCCGAAGAAAAAGAGCATCTTGCCTGTTACACCTTCCTCACCAACAAAAAAGTTCTCTACGCCGCTAATGTCGATGAAGGCTCCCTTCCCTCCCTTGAGAATGACCTCGTCAAAAAAATCCGCGCCTACGCAGAAAAAGAAGGCAACTCCGTCATCCCCATCTGCGCTAAACTCGAAGAAGAGCTCGCTCAGCTCTCTCCTGCTGAAGCCAAAGAATACCTCCAAAGCTTAGGCCTCAAAGAGACCGGCCTTAACCGCCTCATCCAAGCCGCCTTCTCCACACTCGATCTCATCACCTACCTGACAACCGGAGAGATTGAGACCAGAGCGTGGCCCATCCCTAAAGGCTCCACTGCCCAAGAAGCTGCAGGTAAAATCCATACCGATATCCAAAAAGGATTCATCCGCGCCGAAGTCGTCAGCTATGATAACATGGTTACCCACAAAGGACGCGTGGGCGCAAGAGATGCTGGTCAAGCCAGATCCGAAGGAAAAGAGTACATCGTTCAAGACGGCGATGTCATACAGTTTTACCATAACTAATATGCACCTATTCATCACCTGTCCTCCCTATCTTGAACAACTCCTGGCAGCTGAACTCGAAGAGCTCGGCATCCCTGCACGCCGCTGGCCCCGCGGAGTCTCTGCACCCCTCTCGATGGACAACGTCTACCGCATCAACTACTGCAGCCGACTAGCCACCAGAGTCCTTTGGCCACTTGCCCATTTTGAGTGCACCTCTCGAGAAACCCTCTACGCCGAAGCCAAGAAAATCCCCTGGACCGAAGTCCTCTCCCTTGACAAAACCTTCGCCATCGATGCCAATGTCACAAACAATCCCGCTTTTCGCAATACCCACTTTGCCGGTCTCGTCGTCAAAGATGCCATCTGCGACGCTTTCCGTGAGGCCACCGGTAATCGCCCCTCTGTTGAGATCTACAACCCCGCTATCCAGATTCATCTTTTTATCTATGAGAATAAAGCCACCCTCAGCTTAGACACTTCTGGCGCGCCCCTATTCAAGCGAGGCTACCGCTCAGGCACCATTGAAGCTCCCCTCCAAGAGACCCTAGCCGCCGCTATTCTCAAGCTCAGCGGCTACACTTCTAACGATATCTTATGCGACCCCCTCTGTGGCTCAGGAACCTTTCTTTGGGAAGCCGCCCTCCTTGCCACCGGCACCCCTGCCGCCTATTTCCGTAAACAGTTCGGCTTTTTCAATCATCCCCAATTCTCCCAAGAAGCCTGGCAAGCCGTCAAATCCGAGATCGACAGCCGCATCGTCCCGCTCAAACCCTATTCCATCTTCGGAGGAGACCGCGACCGCAAAGCTATCGATCTTTGCAATGCTACCCTTAAAACCACCTCCTTTCCCCTCCACTTCCAACATGCTCACCTCCACAACTTCAAACCCATCTTACAACCCACCCTCGTCGTCACAAATCCCCCCTACGGCTCACGCCTCTCCTCCACCCCCGACCCCTATGCTGCTCTCGCCGATTTCCTCCAAACCACCTGTCACGGCAAAGCCCGTGCTGCGATCCTCAGCCCCCACCGACGCCTTCATCCCTCTCTTGGACGCCCCTCCCAAAAACCCATCCCCCTCCTCAACGGCGGCCTCGAAGTCTTTCTCCATTTGCTTTAATGTCTCTAATCCTATACCATAAGCCTTATAGGGACTGATATCATGGACATTAGAAACACCCCCATTCCCGTTAGAAGAGCTCTCAAGAGGCTAGGCCTTAATCTCCGCGATGCCAGAAAAAGACGTCGCATCCCTATGCGTCTTGCCGCAGAAAGAGCCTCCATTAGCCGCGCTACTCTAACCAAAATTGAAAAAGGTGACGAAGGCGTTTCCCTAGGAGCCTACGCTAGAATTTTATTTGTCTTAGGACTCATCCAACCGCTGGCCGAATTAGCCGACCCCAAATTCGATGAACTGGGTTTAGACCTAGAAGCTGAAAAACTACCCAAACGGATTAGATTACCTAAATGGAACAAACTATCTTAGTTTATCTTGATCTCGAAGGCATGCCGATCAAAGTGGGCCAACTTTGGGCTCACTCTCGCAATGAACGAGAAAGCCTCTCCTTTGAATACGATCGTAGTTGGTTAAACCATCCCAAACGGTTTACCTTGGATCCTGCCTTAAAATTAGTCACGGGAGCTTTTCACACTTCATCAGATAAGCCTCTTTTTGGAGCAATTGATGATTCTGCACCTGACCGTTGGGGCCGCTTACTCATGCGGCGCTCTGAAAGAAAAAATGCCCAGAGAGAAAAACGAAAACCTCGCGCTTTAACAGAAGTAGATTTTTTACTGATGGTGGATGATGAAGCCAGACAAGGCGCTCTCCGCTTTAAAAAAGAAGAGCAGGGCCCCTTTCTAACCACCTATGGCAAAAATCCTATCCCCCCCTTAGTGAGTGTTGGAAAATTACTCACCGCCGCAACCCACGTCTTACAAGAATCGGATACCGAAGAAGACCTCCGATTATTACTGGCGCCCGGATCTTCATTAGGAGGGGCAAGACCCAAAGCCTCCGTCAAAGATAAAGATGGCCATTTAGCCATTGCAAAATTTCCTGGCAAAGATGACGAAATCGACGTCATTGGGTGGGAAGCCGTTGCTCTGACCCTTGCGAGCCAAGCGGGAATTGATGTCCCCGAATGGCGTCTTGAAAGCGTGGGTCGCAAGCGAATCCTTTTATCCCGCAGATTCGACAGGAAAAAAAATAGCCGCATCCCTTTTCTTTCTGCTATGAGCGCCCTCAGTGCAAAAGACAATGAAACACATAGCTACCTCGAAATTGCCGATGCCATTCGACAAATGAGCCCCTCCCCTCAAGAAGATCTTAAAGCTCTATGGCGCCGTATGGTCTTCAATGTTCTCATTTCCAATGTGGATGACCATCTCCGCAACCATGCATTTCTTTACTCGGGCTCTTCTGGTTGGCGCCTAGCTCCAGCCTATGACCTGAACCCCACACCAGTGGATATTAAACCAAGAATTTTATCCACAGCGATCGATCTCATAGATCCCAGTGCCTCTTTGGAGTTAGCCCTCAGCGTGGCTCCCTATTTTGGCCTTGAAAATCGCCCAGCAAAAAAAATCGCCACTGAAGTTGGCACCGCTGTAGCCCTATGGAGAAAAACAGCCACAAAACTTAAGATAAAAAAAGCAGAAATTGACCGCATGGCCTCCGCTTTTGAACATGAAGATTTCCATCAATCGCTTTTAGGAAGAACTTGATCAAGAATTTGAACGATGGCAATTCCTGTTTCGGGCGGACAGGGATTTTGCTCAGTTTTTCCACTGAAATAATCAACCGCTTTGCCGAGATGTTTACCCATTGTGTCATCTGAAACTGTACCTAAGGATTTGTAAAAAACTCCATTCACGAGCATGACCACTTCGCCGATACTCCGAGGATGATTTTCCAATGGTTCATAAAAACCCACGATGGTGGTGAGAGTGCCTTCTTGAGAAAGCCCTTCAATAGCAAGAACGCGATAGCGAAGCGCTGTTTCATGGTCTTTAATGACTGTTCTCATGTAAGAAGGAAAGCGATTTTTGATTGTTCCTTTCATAGAAGAATAAAGATTAATTTCAAGATCTTCAATCCGAAAGATAATATCTGCAGATCCTTGGAGGGGAAAAGAGGGAGAGAGGTCTTCATAAGCTAGAGCCTGAGGTTGAGGGGGAAGCTCAAGCTGCAAGGGATCTAAAATTGATTGCAAAATGGTCACAATATGCGTTCCTTCATATTTGAACGCCCCTTCAGGATCAACATACCGCCCTTTCATAAAATCTTGAGTTCGGTTTTTGTCCATTTCAATAACAATGCGTGAGGGCTTGATCTTGAGCTCCTCAAACGCTATTTTTCTGACGGTTTCAGTGACATCCGAACTCAGATAGTTTTCATTGACAACGATTTTGCCTTGAAAGGTTTTTAAAAGCTCTTGTAGCTCACCGATTTCATATGACATGCAAATCGGTTTTTCAACAATGATCTGAGCCTTGGGATCAACTCGAATAATTTTTTTAATCGTGCTAAGGTGTTGATCCGGAGGTGTGCAAATGTCCCAAAAAAGGGGCTTTACAAAGCCAGCCTCCTCATACGATTCAAACCATTTGAGTTCTTTTGTAAGAACACCTTCTTTTTTCTTAAGATCGCTCTCAATAACTCCCACAGTTGTTACACCATGCTGAAGCAGTTTTTGCTGATGCAAAGGAGCCACAGCTCCCTCACCGATTCTAACGCACGTAAGAGCAGCGGATAAGTGCAGTGTTGCTATAACAAATAATAAAATTAACTTCATATGAACACCTATTTTACCACTTCATTTGGGAAACTCAAGTGAATATATGCCAAGGCTCGCTTAATCATCTCTGACTCATCTGCATCCACCCGATGTTGAAAGCGGATTCCTTGCTTTTTCATTAATGAAATCAAGACCTCTGGCTCAAGCCATTCAATTGTACTTCCCGCTTCCGGATCTTCAAGATTCCTATCTTCGGGATTCCAATCGATCAACTGGCAAGCCACATAAAGAGTTGTCTTTTCAAAAGAAAGGCGGGGATCGGGAAGATATCCAGACAAACATCCTAAAAAAGCCACAGGCTTAGCTGTTGCCCCAAACTCCTCTTTGAGACCCCGGTGCAAAGTCATGAAAGGCGTCTCCTCATTTTCCATACTTTCTCTCATCAAGATGTAAATGTCTTTGTGACCCAAAATTTCCTTGAAATGATGGCACGCAACCCGGCCCTCTTGATCAAAAAGAACAGCTCCCACCGATATGTGATAGGGCTGCGCTTGGCTAGCTTGAAAAAAAGGCTCAGCGCCCTCTGCTGACAAAATCGAAATCATAAAAAGAACCACTCCAACGATATTTTTCATACACACCTCTTAAGCTTTGAAAAGATCGTATCACAGCCAGGTCAATTTTTAGAACAGCCTATGGCCTTGATCATCTCTTGAGCCTCTTTCGAAGATATGCGGTGAGTAGGGTTTATCTGTAACATTTGATTGATCATTTTCCAGGTTTTCTTTTCTCCAGAGGAAGTATTAGGCAAAGAATTCTGAATTGATTGGATTTCTCGATCAATTTGTTCTTGTTTGAGTTTAGTGGGAAGAGCGTGAATACCCTCAGCTCCTTTTTTGACAAGATTGCTCACACACGTTAATCCCACACAATCTCCCTTTCGAGAAACAATCCCCGATTTCATAATATCTGCTAAGACAAGCCCCATAGCCCAAACATCCCTTTGTCGGCCATTGGTTACATTAAAATCTTTCAATTGCTGTGGTGAGTAGACAACACCTTCTGCCAGTTGCTTTTTTAAAGCAGCGACTTCTGGTGAAAAATACCAATCCTTACCATCAGGAACGCCCAGCTTTCCTGCTTGACCAAAGTCATCAATGACAACCTCGATCTGATCACCTTCTTTAAACAAGATATTGGCTGTGGAAATATCGTTATGGAAGAGACCATTGTGGGGACTACTACTCAGTGGAAGGCTATGCAAAGCTGTCAATCCGTGTAATAGTTGGTAGCAGAGGTTTATTTTTGTCTGAGAAGAAAGCAGCCTTTGCGAAGTCATGAGCTGATGAAGATTTCCGCTATATTTTTCTTGCACAACATTGTGTCCATAAAATCCTACCGTTTTAACAATACCTAGTTGAGGATGCTTGTAAAAGTGTTGAAGGATTCTTAATTCTGGGCTACCGTCTTGCACACATTTTTTCGCTAGCATTTTCCCTGAAACGGCTCCGTAGACAGGCTTTACAACCCTTTCCCCTCCTTTGCCTATCAAAGGCAGATCTTTAAGGGAAATGAGAGCCTCTCCGCTTTCTAGAAAAACAATCGTTCGAGGAAGAGGGACTGTAGCTCCGTTATGAGAAAATACCCCCTTCTTAGCCATCTGACCCGAGCGTCCTAACTCGACATAGGTAGCTTCGATGACTTTTTGCAGCTGCCGTATTTGCTCCCCTGAAAGCTGTAACTGATCCCAAGCAACCTGTAGAGTTGAAGGCCATATTGCTTTACAAGCAAGTTCATTTGAATCGCATACTTCAACAACCATAATTCCTCAATAAATTATTTAATACAAATAATATCAAATTAGAGACTTAATACATATGCTTCAATTTATGAATTGCTTATGGAGTCATTTCTGCTGTTTTACTAAGAAAGTGTTAAGACTAAACCGGTTCCAACTTTATAAAAGCCTTGCTGGTAAGCTTCTTGAAATTTTCTGATGGCAACCTCTCCAGAACAATGGCAAGGAGCTACCCTATTCACTCCAAGGGATTGAAATTGATGCACTATTTCTTCAATCGCATGAGAGCTCTTGCGGAATAAATGGAACCCTCCCAGTGCTAAGTAAAGAGGTGCCTTTAGTCTTTTTTGGGCCGACTCGAGGATCTTTGTGATTCCAGGATGAGCACAACCTGTAATAACGATAAGACCCTTCTCTGTCTGAAGAATCAGTGATTGCTCATGTAGAAAAACCCCTCCTTTTAACACCATGGAAAACACATTTTGTTCTATTTCTTGAAAATCTGAGACTTTGTGAATTTGTAAATTTTTGGGCACCCACTTGGATGGAAAACCCTTAGGAAGATAGACTCTACAATCGTCTCGCATCTTTCCTAAAATCTCTTTGCACCCCGCAACATGATCACCATGTTTATGAGAAAAAACAACATCTGTTATTTCTCCACAATCGATGCCTAATTTTTCCAAATTAAAGAAAAAAGAATCTCTATCATTGCCCGTGTCAAAAAGTATCTTGCGATGGCCTATTTCTATAAGAGCAGAAAATCCCCATCCTTCCTGAAAGTCCTCGCTGACTTTACAATTGTCATAGAGGATCGTAACCGTGATCTTTTCCATCCTAACCTCGCAAGAAAGGGTAGCCTTATAACTGTTTAGTTTCAAGCAGGCATATACCACACGTAAATTTTGAAAATTTTTCTGTATTTCAGTTGTACTTTTCTTAAATAATTTCTAGAATAAATCGATTCCTTGGCTCAAGAACGCACTTTCCACTCGGAGAAGTACCTATAAAAATATGAACATTCCAAATCGGACCACTCCTAAACAACGGTTTATCATTCTGGCGACAATTCTTGGCAATTCGCTAGAGTGGTTCGATTTTATCTTGTTCGGGATGATGGCACCCTTTTTTATCAGCCTTTTTTTCCCAGAGAGTTTGGGGAAATCCCCTTATCTCTATCCAGGGCTTATGGCCATCGTCGCGATCGCGCGGCCGATCGGAGGATTTATCTTTGGAACGATGGGCGATAAAAAAGGAAGGAAATTTGCGCTTGTCCGAACAATTTGCTTCATGATCATTCCACTCTTTTTAGCTGCACTCTTGCCTTCCTATAAAGATATTGGCCCCACCGCGGTGTTTCTTTTTGTTCTCATGTTTCTTTTGCAAGGGATCAGTTTGGGAGGAGAATTTCCTGGCGCAGTGGTTTTTCTTATCGAATCGGCGAAAAAAAAGACGCTCGGTTACATCGGGAGCTTTGCGTATTTCGGAATTTTTATTGGGATCTTCTTTGCGATGATTGAAGTGCATTTATTCAATACAGAAGTGAGCCCAGAAGAGCTGCGCGCAGGAGCATGGAGGCTTCCATTTTTCCTCAGTGGAATGGTTGGCATCGTTGTTCTACTCCTCCGTCGTCTTTTGCGGGAAACCCCCTTTTTTGAGGAAGCGAAACATTACGGATGCTTGCTCAAGGAACCTCTTTTCAATACATTCCATAAGTACAAGAAGATGATTTTCATTGGGATGGGTCTCATGGTGATGGATACGGTCGGGTTTAACTTGGTGCTGATCTACTCTTCTTTCTACTACACATCAGTACTTCATCTTCCCTATTTTCAATCTACGCTATTGCAGCTCTTCACCGTTGTATTGTTTCTCGTGACGACGCTATTTGCAGGTAGATTGTCCGACTATGTCGGGATCCGCCGCTTTGCGAAGTGGGCTCTTTGGATCCTTTTTTTTCTGGCATCGCCGATTTACTTTCTCATGGGGTGGAAGATCTACTGGCTTTTGTTTGTTACACAAGGAATATTGGCCATTCTCCTCGCCTCTTATTTTAGTGTACTTCCCGTCCTTGTGAGCTCTTTGTTTCCCATCGAAGTGCGTTACAGTGGCACTGCAACAGCGATGAATTTCGCGATTGCGATTTTCGGCGGTGTAGGCCCCTTCATCATGGTCCAAGTGATCGGCCAGTTCCAAAGTCCCGTTTGGCCCAGCCTCTATCTCATGATCGGCTGCGCCCTTTCACTCCTCAGCCTCGCCAAAGTAGCGCAACCAAAAACCGTCGATATCTAAGATGTGATTCAGAACCTTTGATACGCTGATGAAACTGATACCAATGCGGTGAGGAGTTATTTTGGTGTGGAGGAAAATGGGTGAAGTGAGTAGGCTATTTTGCCATACGAGATATCGTATCAAGAATATAGGAGGCATGTTATGGCAACTCAAGGCGTGAATCTGGTAGCACAGCTGCAATATTTTGCGGAGAAGACTGGCATTACTACAATACTCCTTCCAGAACGACCACCCGCAAAAAGAGAAGTCAGAAGTGATCCCAACTTTGTAAACGATATCACATGGTGGGGAGGAATGCTCCAAGCGGAGTGTACTGAGAAAAAAGAGCGGGCAGTTACGGAAGTCATTTCAGCAATTCAAGTAAAAGTAACTATGCACTACGACGTCTCTTTTTCCCAAAAAAGTGATATGGAATTTAAATTAGATAACCTTGAAGAGTTTAAGAACGAAAAAGTAGAGACTGTCTTTAAGAAATTTGCAGAGAATATCGTTCAAAAAATCAATTCCAAACTTAAAGATCCAACATCTGTCCTGTTAGCTGAAAGCATATACTACGTGGGGGTTGAAATGAAGGTTGAAAGAAAAGATCAACAAAAATTTAGTTTCGCAAAGCTCTGTCCTTCACTTTCTATCCACTATCAGGAATCAAAAAACTCATAATAAATTCGACTTCTTCCCCAGCTTTAAAGGGCTGGGGCTCCTGGTAACAAAAGTCAATTTTGCATAAGCATAAAAATTTTACTCGGACTCGTTCTACGGATAGTTTTTTGAGCATGAGCTTCACCTTGATTTTATTCTGGAATTTGAATACAATATTATTATTTTAAAATATACATTATCAAGGATTAATCATGAATCAAAGCAAAGAACTAATAGAAATGATAAGCAAAAAGATTAAAAAATATACGATAACTGCTGCACTTTTGGCATGCGGGATTTTTGCCGGAATGGTTTACTATATTAGCTCAGGGCTGTTTCATCAGCATTTCGTTAAATTCTTTTTAACTTTAATCCGATCGTTTGCTCTAGGTGTTTTTGGTGCATAGCCTTTGCAATCTATTTACGTTCAGGCTGTTACAAAATTGCTACCTGCAGATTTTGACCAAACACCTCATTTTATATGGCTAACTGGTCAAAATTGCGATTGCGTTTTTGACCAGTTAATGCTATTTCAATGAGTAACTGGTCAAGAGGATAAAATAGACGCTTCCGTGATCGGAGAATTTGAAAGAAAACGGATGCTACTTCCCAATCTAGAAAAGAAATCACTGCACAAAGTCCTCATTACCACTGAAGGAGCGAGCGACGCATTGATTGCGCGCCACTATTTTGATCGCGTGATTGTGCTGGATGATTTGTTCGTCGCTGAGGTTTAAAGACCTCTTTCAAAACTCAGGTTCTGTCGAATTTCTGGTTCTTTTGAGCCGATTTTCAATTCTTTTTGCAGGGGTAATATCCGAAGGTGATATGACCCCTGCAAAAAGGATTGAAAATCGGCCAAAATAATCCAGAAATTCGACAAACCCTGAGTTTTGAAAGAGGTCTAATGATGTTCTCTATTAACAAAAAAAACGTGACCTATCGGTTTATGCGATTCGATCCCCCAACGGATCATTTTACTGAGCATGTTTTTCAGGACTGGGAAAACGAAACATTCGATGTCTTTGAAAAGGTTAAAGACCCAGAAGCCATTGCCATCGACCTCGGGGCATGGATTGGAACAACGGCCATTTGGCTGTCTAATCACTTTCACCATGTTATTGCCGTTGAACCCGACTACAAATCTGTCGAGTGTCTCCGACAAAATTTAGCGGCTTCGAACTGTCCCAATGTCACCATCTGTGAGCATCCCCTATCGAATATCTCTCAAAGTGTCGTTTTTGGGCCCCAAGGCACAGAGCTAAATCAATCCATATCGTCTATTAAAATTCGAGCTACCCATACACAAGACTACATCGTAACATCCCTCACATTTAAGCAATTTCTGCATGATTTTATTTTTGCCAGCGAAGCTCTTTGCCATCGCAGGATATCTTTCATTAAATGTGATATTGAAGGAGGAGAAGAAAACATCTTGGAAGATATTCTCCACTTTGCTGACAACAATCAGTGCAAAGTCTATCTATCGTTTCATTTAAATTGGTGGAAGTCAAAAAAAATCACCGATTTTGAGCATCTATTTAAACATTTTAAGACCCATATTCCTGGAAATGACGTCTGCGCCCATCTTACAAACAACCCCTTTGGCTCAGTGCTGTTCGAACCAGTGGATGTATAGACAATGGGGGCGGTTGGACGCGTTCAGAACTTTTGGCTGGGGGAAATTATCTTATCCTTCTAAAACCTTGATAAATTGTAGACCTTTAGCAGATGAATAAGCAAATTCCGCCACTCCGCAATTAGCTGGATAGGGAATATCTTTTTCTGAATCTTTAGCATCCGCGATGAGCGTTTTGAGTACCCTACCGTGTCCGATCACAAGAACGGTTTTTCCCCTCTGAGACTCTGCGATGTCTTGCAGCTCTACCTGCGTACGTTTTAAGAGAGCATTATACGTTTCAGCACCCTCGAACACTGGCAGATAGTCCCACCGGATTTTTCTTTCGGGGTATTCCTGCTCGACTTGTCGCTCCTGAGCCCCGTAATTCTTTTTCATTGCTTCCACCAACTGTCCATCGGCACATCCCCAATGAATTTCTCGCAAATTGTAGCGCTCCTGAATCTCTAATCCAAGCTCTTTTGCAATCGGGCTGGCCGTCTCTTTTGATCTTTTTAAATTCGAAGCGTAAATGGCAGTGACCGGCCCCAAGATTCCTTTTTTTTGCAGATTAACAATTTTCTTTGCACATTCCTCGGCCTGGACTCTTCCTTTGTTTGTCAAAGAGTCGTCCGTCCCACTGCCGGTGTAAATATAGGTGGCAGGATTAGGATCATTTCCTGGAACTTCTCCGTGCCTTACGTAGAGAATGCGAGTTTCGGCCTCTGGGCTATTTTGGGCAATTCCTAAACTCATCTTTACCTCCATTAAAATATATGGGGATTATAGCAAAATCATCTTTAAGTATCAAAGGTTCGGAGAACCGCCTAACTATTTATAAATTAAGTAGATACATCAATGAGATTTGGGGGCGGTTGGACGAATTCAGAACTTTTGATTGGGGGAAATTCAAGGCTGTTTCAAAGCTGCCTTGGATGAATGTGTTTCCGAGGTCATCTGCAAGTTGTTTGAATTAAGAAGGATATAAATCAATCTATCGGGATTGGAAACGCCTTTTGCTACAAAAGGCTCATTATGTTACTCTGAGGGGAGTTCTCCACCAGTGGTGGTGGTGGAACCTATAAAGGCTTCCGCTGAGCCAGCCTGGCGAATCAGCGGTTTTTTTGTTTTCACGGGTTCCCAAAGCGGACCAGATCGTATGAGATCAATCGTTTGTTTGCAGAGCAAACAAACCTTCACCTCAGATCGCACGCGAGCCAAGCCGTTGGCTCACTCCGCCTCCAAATCTGACTGCACTATCGATTTAAAATAAGCTATTCATTGTAAGCTGTTTTTGGACTGTTCCCAAATAATGCACATTTTCTTGAGCCCCATAGGGCGTGATAAGCGTTGTGAAAATCGTTTTTCGTGACTTTGTTGCGTGCTGAAAAATTCTTCGTTTTCTCTCAAGGTCTTCCTGATCTTTTTTTGTTAACACATAAACATCATTGCTAAATTTTATTTCGCACAAGTTAATGCAATTATCGGCACGATCGATGACCAGATCTATTTGAGCTCCATCACTTTTTTACTGCCGTGAAATGACCATTGTGCTTCGATAGTACTAATCCCTGCAAGACCCAAAGCCTCTTTGATTTTGGAAACATGCTTGAGGCAAATATTTTCAAAAGCGTATCCCGCCCAGGTGAGCCATTTTTGAGATATTTGCTGTTTCATCCAATATTCAGGATCACTTTTTCGCAAAATAGTGCAGGATAAAAATTGCCTGAGAGTATATAATTACCTCATAATCAGTCAAATAAATCACAGCGCATCTTTTTCTTGCCAAAAATCTAACAATGTTAGATAATGAAAAGCATATGAGAAAGACACAAGATAGACAGCTCCATAAGAATGCCCTCAAGAAAGCTATTCTGGATGCAACACTGCGGATTGTTGAGAAAGAGGGGTATCAAGCAGTAACCATCCGTAGGATTGCTGCCGCTATTGATTACAGCGTCCCTACGATTTACGAATTTTTCGACAGCAAGGAAGCTCTCTTTCGTGAGCTGAAAAAAGAATGGCTACAGAACATGTTAAGCGCTCTCCAGAAGATCCAAGAAGAGAAGCTAAAGCCGTTGGAAGCCCTGAAAAAAGTAGCCTTTGCCTATACACAATATGCGCTTGAGAACCCCTCTCATTACCGAGCTGTCATGGAGGCTGAAAATCCTTGTGAAGATTTTGCCCAGATTCAAGACCTCAGAGTCATCCTCAAGACGCTTATCCCTAAGGCTACCGATAATCGCGTGGACTTGTTTAGAAGCCTCTTGCATGGAGTGGTCTCTTTGGCTTTGACCAAAAAAATACCAGGAAAAGAGAGCCGCTGTTACGAGCTCGTGAATGAGGGGATTAGCGCCTTTTTGAAATAATTTTTTTGTGAAAAATCTAACAACGTTAGGAGAATAAATATGAACTTCAATCAAAAAATAGCCTTAGTCACTGGAAGTAGTAAAGGGCTTGGCAAAGTGATTGCCAAAGAATTGGCCAAGCGAGGATGTCATGTCCTCCTATGTTCTCGCCCATCAGAAGCCTTGTCGAATACTGCTGATGAAATCATCCGCTCTGGAGGTCGATGTGATGTTTTGGCTGCAGATCTTACCAAAGCAGAAGAAGTCAAAAAAATCCAGGAAGAGACGGCTGCACGATTTGGACGGCTCGATATTTTGGTCAACAACCTGGGAGGCATGAAAAAATTGATGCCCTTTGACCAGATTTCAGACCAAGAATGGCTCGAGATGTTCGAATTAAACTTTTTTGCGAACATGAGGATCACCCGGGCCTTTTTGCCCATGATGCAACAGCAGAAATGGGGAAGAGTGATTAATATTTCTTCTGAAGTTGCTGTTCAGCCAGAACCGATTGCACAACACTACTGTGCAGCAAAAGCAGCGGTCAACAATCTCACCAAAAGTTTATCCTTGGCCTATGGAAATCAAGGGATTTTGATCAACGCCGTTTCACCCGCCTTTATCATGACTGCTGAGATTGAACAGCTAATCCTCAAAATGGCGGAAAAGAACCAGACCTCATTTGAAGACACAGTAGCAAATCTCTTGAAGCATCAAAGCCGCTCAAAGCACTCGATGCCAAGGCCGGCAAAACCGGAAGAAGTCGCTGCTTTGGTCGTTTTTTTGGCTTCTGATTTAGCCTCTTACATTAACGGATCAAATTTTAGAGTCGATGGCGGCTCTATTGCAACCCTATAGGAGACAACATGTTTAAAAAATGGCAATTCTTAGATACCGCATCTCTGCTACAACCTTTGAAAGAGTGGCCTTGGGATGGGAGTCACGATGCGATGCAGGCATCCACTAAAAATCACACAGTTCTATTCGAAAATGATGAGGTGAGAATTTTAGAAGTTACCATCAATCCTCAAGAAAAAGAAGATTTTCACACCCACCGTTGGAAATCGGTGTTCATCGTCGATGCGCTTGCCGATATGCGCTACTTTGGCCCTCAGGGAGAGATCCAATACGAACGAAAGGCTCCTCCCGCCGATGCCTTTTGCACGTCGGTGACCTGGAAAGAGCCTGAAGGTCTGCATGCGATTGAAAACCTGAGCCATGACCGAGTGATTCACGGTATCAGAATCGAGATGAAAGATTAGGGAGCTCTTGCATCAAATACCCGCTTTGAATTTGGGGAGGGGTATAATAGCTACGAAAAAGCAGGGTTTGTCAGCCCTTTTAACAAAAGAGGTTTTATGAGTAAACGTGTTTTGCCTTCATCTCCAAATTCTACCGTCAGTATGCCAATGCAGACAGTGTCTGCAACTTTTCATTGCGTATTTTTTTTCTTACTCTGACCTTTTTTCGTAGATAATTTCGCTTCAAGTTGCTCTACTGATGGAAGGCTATCCTTAAGCTTTTCGGGAAGAGACTCAACAACCTTTGTCTTGTATGTGGCAACCCCTATCGATTTTTTAGACTCCGTCAAGGCATATTCTATTACAAGGCGCTTCCCACTGCGACAGAGAATCATTCCGATGGCAGGTTCATCATCTCGATGTTTTAATGACGCATTAACGGCAGCCAAGTAAAACGCCATTTTACCCGCATACTCGGGCTTAAATGCTGTATTTTTTAGCTCAACAACAATAAATCGCCTTAACTTGTAGTGGTAGAATAGCAAGTCTATCAAAAATTCTTCCCCATCAACTTCCACCTTGAATTGACGTCCTATGAATGCAAAGCCAATGCCTAGCTCTGTAAGCAGGTGTTGCATGTGCGTCACTAGTCCTTCCTCGATCGCTCTCTCATCTGCATCTTCTTTCATGGGTAAAAAATCAAAATGGTAAGGATCTTTGAGGATTTCATTGGCAAGATCAGATTGCGGCTTTGGCATCGTTGAATGAAAATTGGTAATAGCTTTTCCCTGACGGCTGTATAGATCTGAGTCTATCCATGTTTCTAACACCTCGCGCGACCAGCCGTTTTCTATGGTTTTATGGGCGTACCAAAGGCGCTTTGTAACATCCCTGAACCGGTCCATGAGTATGACATTATGGCCCCATGGAATTTGCGCAACAGGCTGTTGCGTAATTGCCGAATCTGGATAAGCCTCAAAAAACTGCTTCATATAGAGCAGGTTACGAGAAGATAATCCAGTCATTTTTGGAAAAGAAACCCTTAAGTCTTTAGCCATGCGCTCGATTATCTTAGCACCCCATCCTTCTTGTCTCTGTTTTTCAACAATTGTTTTGCCGATGTCCCAGTAAAGCTCTAATAACTTTTCATTGACACCAAGCGATGCCTTGATCTGAGCTGTACGTATGCGTTCTTTAAGCGCATTAATAGTTGCTACGTAGGTTGTAGGAATAAGATCGAGAGCTTTTTTCTTTTTAGCCATTGATCTGTCCAATCTCTTTTTCAAATAAAATCTTTATTCCTTCGCATAGCAAGGCTGACTTGTCTGTTTTTCGTTTTTCCCTGAGCCGTTTGATAAACAGTTCATTGAGCATCGTTTCGTCTTCATCTGTCATATAGACGGTTGTTTTTACTTTTTTGGGATTTTCAATGTCTCGAACTGGCATGTCTGGTCCTAAATTAAAATACCACACCAAATTACCATCCAGATTCAAAAAAAGTCCAACCATTATTACACCCTAATGGTTGGAAGCTTTAATGGTTGCATCATAATCGAGGCCTTTTGATAAGCCTGGTGATTTTTCTTTAGAGCCGTTAATCAAGAATTGATTTGTATGTTTGGAAAATCGCCGATTGCGGTATGATACCCAGAAACTGGGTATTTTATGAGATTAATCAATAAAACAAGATTCGCAATTTTGGGGATGCTCCTTGATGGCCCCAGCACAGGATACGAGATCAAGTCTCTTATGAGCAGATCGACAGTTTATTTCTGGCGGGAGTCGGATTCGACGATCTATCCGATGTTGAAGGTTTTAGCGAAGGAAGGAAAAGTACTATCCGAGATCATCTATGTTGGAAAGAAAAAGAAAGAGATCTTTTCGATTACGGAGACAGGACGAGCGGAATTTAAGGCTTGGCTCGAAAGGCCGACGGGATCAGAAACTCCGCGCAATGAGTTCCTTCTCAAACTCTTTTTCGTCACAGATCAAGAGGAAATGGTTCGGCTATTCCAGGAAAGGTTAGAAGGAACTGAAAAGATCTACGAAGAATACAAGAAAATTGAAGAACGGTTAGAGAACCTGGCTGATTTTCCCAGTCAAGCTATCCGCCTCAAAGCGCTGAGATACGGGATGGCTCAGATTGCATTAGAAATCAAATGGTTAAAAGAAGGAATTTTATGAAAAATTTCGCCTGCTCTTCAAAATGCAATCTGCCTGTCACGAGTGATCCAGCCAAAATCATTGTTCATGGTGCAAGGGAGCACAATTTAAAAAACATTTGTTTTGAGGTTCCCAAGGCCAAGTTGGTTGCATTAACAGGCCCTTCAGGGTCGGGTAAATCCTCAATTGCAGTCGAGGTTCTGCAAAAAGAGTGTCTGAGGCAATTATTGGAGTCGCTTGGTATGACCACAGATCATATATCCAAGGCAAAGGTCGATCATATCATGGGCTTATCTCCTGCAATTGGTGTTTCCCAGCGGGTGACCGATTTTAATCCTCGCTCTACTGTCGGTACAAAAACAGGGATTCTCACAATTCTCAGGAATCTGTTTGCGTCTATTGGACATCAACTTTGTGTAAGCTGTGGGAAAACCGTCAAACAGCCTTTGCAAGACAAAAATAAACTGACAACTGTTGAAGTAGAGGAAAGCTCTTCTTCAAAGAAGAAAACAAAAAGCTATTTTGATTGTCCCAATTGTGGCCAGCAGTTGGAGAAATTGAAAATGGCTCATTTTTCATTCAATGCAATCTCTGGAGCATGTGAAGTTTGTAAGGGAGTCGGTGAAATTATCGATGTTGATATACCAAATTTACTAAGTGTTGATAAAACCATTAGAAATGGTGGAGTGAGTGTTTGGGATGAAGCGACTGCCAAGTATTACGAGACCGTCATCCAAGCGGCAGCCAAGCACTATCATTTCCCTTTCGACACGAGCTTACCTGTACGAAATTACACGAAAGAGCAAAGGGACTTTTTACTCTATGGGACCGCTTTTCCGGATTTTGTCAAGGCACACAAAAATATCAAAGAGCCTAAAAAGGTTAGTGAAGGGAAGTTTGAAGGAATTGTCCCCAATTTATTGAACCGATATAAGAGTAATCCTAACAAGCTTCCGAGTGGCATCAAAAAATATATTTCGCATGAGCCTTGCCTTGAGTGTCACAACGCACGTTTAGGAAAAATTGGGAGAGAAGCAACGGTCGGTGGAAAAACGATTATTGATGTGGCAGGGCTTGATCTACGCGAACTGCTTCAATGGATCAATGCATTAGAAGTCCAAGTTTTAGAGGATGAATTGCAGGTTCTTGTAGCTCTTTCGAGTGCGTTGAAGGAACGAACATCAAATTTGATAGAAGTAGGTTTGCACTACCTCACTTTGGACCGCACACTCCCCTCTCTATCGGCAGGAGAGTCACAAAGACTTAAGTTGGCTTGTGTGCTGGGTAGTGGACTTACAGGGGTTTTGTACGTTTTAGATGAGCCAACAACAGGTCTACATCCCTATGATACTGCAAAATTATTAAAAACCCTGAGAATGATACAAGAAGCTGGCAACACTGTTTTGATCATTGAGCACGACATGGATGTCATAAAAAGCGTTGATCACATCATCGATGTAGGACCGGGTGGTGGCAACAAAGGTGGTGAAATTGTGGTTTCTGGCACTCCTGCTGAAGTTATGGCTTGTGAGGCATCCATTACTGGCAAATATTTGGCTAGGAAAGCGGCTACCCCGCTAAACCGCCCGCGTCCTCATGAGGGGAAGGTACTGACTATTCGCGGTGCTAGCGAACACAATCTAAAAGGCATTGATGTTAGTATCCCTGTAAACCAGCTTGTTGTGATGACAGGCGTGTCCGGCTCAGGAAAATCAACTTTTTTATTTGGCATCTTAGACAAGGTAGCTAGAAAGCATTTTAATCATGCAAGTGAAGCGCCAGGAAAGTATGTTTCTGTCCATGGGTTAAATCATTTTAACCGAGTGGTCACAGTTGATCAAGTCACCATCAGGAACACACAATCATCGCGCTCTAATGTAGCAACCTACACAAAGCTTTTTGACTTGATTCGAGATTTATTTGCCTCGTTGCCAGAAGCAAAAGCTTGTGGCCTTGGCGCAGATAAGTTTTCTTTCAATACATCCGATCAGCGGTGTGAGAACTGCAATGGGTCGGGTGTAGTGGCTATTGACATGGCCTTTATGTCCGATGTTGAGATGGAGTGTCCTGTCTGCAATGGAATGCGATTCAATGAAGAACTATTATCCGTGAAATTTCAAGGACATCATATCGTGGACATTTTAGAGATGACCGTCAGCGATGCCATTCCAGTATTTAGAGAACATCAGAATATTTTTGTACTCTTGGATTTAATGAAGCAGGTCGGTTTGGACTATTTAACTTTAGGGCAATCTACGTCAACATTGTCAGGAGGGGAAGCCCAACGCATCAAATTGGCGGCGGAGTTATCCAAGTCTGGAAGGGAATCTACATTATACTTGCTCGATGAGCCAACAACTGGCCTGCACCCACAGGAGGTGGAAAAGCTGCTCGATATCTTGAGAAAGCTGGTATCCAAAGGAAATACAGTAGTGGTAATTGAGCATAATTTAGATGCCATCTGTGAAGCGGATACAATTATAGATTTTGGTCCAGGCGGTGGGACTGCTGGCGGCGAAATTGTTGCAATAGGTACACCCAAAAAAATTGCTGCAAATAAAGATTCGTTAACGGGGCAATGCTTGAAAGCTTACCTCGGGCTTTAAAAAAAGCAGCCCCTGCTTGTGAACTTAGTCTTTTAGACCTCAAGCAATTTCAAATAAGGTTTCTGTTTGAGCATAGTACGACTTTCCCTTTAGTCTATTTTTGGTTGCGACTCGTTGGGATTGATCCACCCACCAGCCCCTCCATTTGAGATTTTTGCGAGGTCAAGAATTGGAGTAAATACAAACCGATTTCTATAGAAAAATTGGGAGCGGTTGGACTCGGACCAACGTAGTCGTGAGACGAGGGATTTACAGGCGCATGAAATTCTTTAACCAGATCAATAAGGCCACAACTTTCAATTTTTTTATTGATTTCTATGCAGTAGTGGCAGCATAATCAGTCGCTAATCTTAGCTTTCATAGGTGCAAAATGTGTAGCTTCTTACTTTTAAGAAATTTTTTCTTGTGTATCTTGTTCAGTACACCTATCCAAATGTTATTTGCAGAGCGGGCCTATGTGTCAAATCGGGATGACGGTAACGTATCCGTGATTAATACCTCGACAAACACTGTCGTTAGAACAATTCCTGTAGGACGAATGCCTTTTGGTATTGCCAGTACTCCTAATGGAGCCTATGTTTATGTTGCTAATGAAAATGCTATACATGTCATTGAAACTGCGAGAAATATTGTCATTTCAGAAATAACAACCGATTCCGAGATTCTTAGTGTATCCGTTACTCCAGACGGAGCATATGCGTATGCGACCAGTATGGGAGGTAATACCGTTTTTGTGATTGATACAGCAACAAACACCGTTATTAGATCGATTGATGTGGGATCGGACCCTTTTGCAATAGCAATTACTCCAGATGGCACGCGTGCTTATTTGACACATGAGAACATTAACTCTGTCTTTGTAATTGATATCGCAACAAATGTCGTTACTTCAACCGTCGATGTAGGCAATACCCAGAGAGGTATTGCTATTACTCCTAATGGAGCATATGCTTACGTGGCCTGCGGTGAGAATATTACCGCTATAGATATCGCTACAAATGCCGTAACCGCAACTATTCCTTGGGAAAACGGAGGCTGTGAAGAAATTGTTTTCACACCTGCTGGAGCGTATGCCTATGTTGTAGATGAAACAAATGTAACAGTCATAGATATGGTGACAAATGCAATTATAAAAAATATTAATGTAGGCTTGAATCCTTTTGGCCTTGCTATCACTTCCAATGGAAGTCATGTTTATGTAGCAAATGGATATCAAGATGATACCGTCTCTGTAATTGACACCAAAACCCACACAGTTACTTCTACCATCAGAGTGGGAAACGTACCAGGTCGAGTGACTATTGCCCGTGATATTACGGATAAGTAACTTCCTTACCTCACAACTGTAAGATTTTGCTGAGAATATTATCGGCTTAAGATTTTAGTTTTTTTAGATTGCGACTTGTAAAAATCCGAACCCCAAGATCTCAACTTGCAAAAATTTCCTTCAGGCAAAGAATTATTGGGGGCGCTACTAATACCACTTCCAGAAAATAAAGCCACATTTTAGCGCGTCAAAGCGCCGCAATTTCACGATCGTAAGTGGGTTTGTATTGAATTAATACAAACCCACTTACGATCGTGGAATTCCGGCAGCTTTCACGCAGCTAAAATATGACTTTATTTTCTGGAAGTGGTATAAGGCTAGTCGAGACTGCTTGAGGGTAAAGATGTGAGCTGTTTACGGTGTGAGTAATTCGGTTATCTCTCTTAACCTTTGAATCCCATTCGCTTGGTTTTGTCTAAATTCCTCTAGAGAAGTAAGACCCGTAGGAATACCGAGAAATTGAAGGCCTGCTCCAAGAGCTGCTTTCATATCGTTCAACGAATCGCCTACATAAAGGACTTCATTTGGATGGATCTGTTCTTGTGCTAACCATTTGAGAGCTGGTGCAAAAACCCGACTGTCCGGTTTGTGGTAAACAGTATCTTCTTCCGTTTGAACATAGTCAAATAACTGTCTTGAAATGTTAAGCGTTGTAAAGTCATTTTCCAAGCTTGACAAAGTTGTTGCGGTAACCAACCCAATTTTCATCTTCGTGTTTCGAAGAAAGACAAGTGTCTTGATTGTATCTTCAAAAAGAACTTTGGGGAAATCCTTTCTCGCGCACAGATTATGAGACATCGCACTCTCAACATCATCTGTGTTGTAGAGGAGCTTGATCATAACACTAAAAGGCTTGCCCCAGTGAAGGCGAATTTCATCATCCTGGAGATCTTTGCCGTAAAAAATTTTAGCTATAAATTTGTGCTGGGCCCATTTAGCCTGTATTGTAGACACGAGAGTATCATCGTGATCAAACAGAATTGCTTTAATGGGTGGCGTAAAAGTAGGTTGCTCAGTTGTTGCCATGGCAAAAGCAACCCTAGAGGCAAAAATAATAAATCCTAAAAAGCGAAGGTTGACCCGGTACAATTTCATCACCGTCTTTCCAAAAAAATCTTTTATAGACAATTTATCCACATTTTGACAAATCTCTCAGCACACGTGCATGAGCCCTTTCTAACGATGATGATGTTAAGAATCGTCAGGGGAATGTAGGCGGCTCTCCTCCAAGCCACCCGCCGGTTCGCTCGCAAGCGAGCTTCACTTCTCGTCCAACCGTGAGCCAAGCCGTTGGCTCACTCCGCCCCCCCAAAAAAAGCTCCACTGCGTGGAGCTTTGTTTTGGGGGCGGTTGGACTCCGGGCCCTCCCGCCGGTTCGCTCGCAAGCGAGCTTCACTTCTCGTCCAATCGTGAGCCAAGCCGTTGGCTCACTCCGCCCCCAAATGAAAAAACCTCGCTACCGCGAGGTTTTTAATTTGGGGGCGGTTGGACTCGAACCAACGTAGTCGTGAGACGAGGGATTTACAGTCCCTTGCAATTGCCGCTATGCGACACCCCCAGGAGTAGGAAAATGCTGGCGAAAGGACTTGAACCCTCAACCGTCCGCTTACAAGGCGGATGCTCTACCATTGAGCTACACCAGCAATAAAAGATTCAGCCCTTATACCAAAAAGAATCGTTATTCCTCAACCTCTAGATTTTTTGGGGAGGGAGGAGTCTCTTCGTTAGGCTGAGCAGGAGGGGGTTGGACAGGAGTAATATGCCGATTGAAGAGGGAGGACATGCGGTTAGACCCTGTCAAAACCTGGGCGTGACCTAAAGAGCGATTTGAGGTCGCTTTAGATTCACAACATTTTTTAAATTTCTTCCCTGACCCACAGGGGCAGGGATCGTTACGGCCAACTTTTTCCATAAGATTTGGGAGATCAGTATAGCTTAAAAGAGAATATCGGGTACAATTTTTTGCAAATAACCTCAGTTCTGGGTTTCTTTCCTCAGAATCAATAGAGGTTTTCGATGATTTTCCTGATCTTTGTCCGAAGGGAATAGTCGAAAGTGCTATTTCCGAGGACAAAGATCAGGAAAATCGCGAAAAGATCATTGATTCTGAGTGAATTAAACCGAGAACTGAGGTTAAATATGGAACTTCCCATTGCAAAACCCCCATGGACTCTTTTAGGCAGCAGACTAGAAAGTCTGTGCCGTAAGGCTTTTTTTGAATTCGATTTGTTAGAGGGGCAGGATAAAATCTTGGTAGCCTTAAGCGGGGGTAAAGATAGTTTGACACTGCTTTATCTGCTCAAAGCCCTCTCAGGACGAGGATTTCCCCCCTTGGATATCCGAGCTGTCCATGTAGCAGGGGAATTTTCTTGCGGAGCGTCGCTTGGTAAAAACTTTTTAGGTCCGATTTGCGAGGCACTGGAAGTCCCCTTTATTGTCAGGGAATCGACAAGGACGCTGGAGAACTTGGAATGTTACAGCTGCTCTCGAGAACGGAGAAGATTGATTTTCGATGTTGCAAAAGAGATGGGGTTTGACAAAGTGGCGTTTGGCCACCATCGCGATGATAGCGTGGAGACTTTGCTCATGAATCTGCTTCATAAAGCAGAATTTGCAGGCAATCTCCCGAAAGTTCCTATGCACGATTTTGGGGTGACGATCATTCGGCCTCTCATTTATTTTTCTGAAAAGGAGATCCAAGAGTTTGCGAAGATGTATGGGTTTAATAGAATCTCTTGTCAATGCCCTGTAGGGCAAAAATCCCAAAGACGAAAGGTGAAAGACCTTCTCGGGCAATTGGAAGAGGTGTTTCCCAATACCCGGACGAACCTGGCTCAGGCAAGTCTGGCACACGGCTCTACAAAAGCTCTTAAAAAATAACTTCTTTTGCTACACTCGTGTCTTTGGAGAGAAAAAATGTATACGTATGAGCTGTCAGCCATTGTCATTTACTTTATGATCTTGCTGACAATTGGATATTTCTCCTATCGGAAGAGTCTTTCAGCTGATGATTTTATCATTGGAAGTCGATCTCTGAACTATTGGCTTACTGCATTGGCTGCCCATGCCAGTGACATGAGCAGTTGGCTTTTTTTGGGATATCCTGCAGCGATTTTTAGTAAAGGAATGATCGGAGCCTGGACTGCAATTGGTCTCATCGTCTGCATGTATCTCAACTGGAAGTGGATTGCTCCCAAGATCCGGATTGCAACTGAGCAGTATAATAGCCTCACTTTTTCTTCTTTTTTTGAGAGCCGTTTAGGAGATACGACAGGCCTTATTCGGCTGTTTTCAGCGCTCATATTAATCGTGTTTTACACGATTTATATCTCGGCAGGCTTAACAGGAATGGGAGATCTTCTAACGGGCCTTTTCAATATCAATTACAGTGTTGCCATTTTGATTGGGATCTTGATCATTATCCCCTACGTTTTCACAGGCGGATATGTGACGCTGGCATGGATCGATTTGTTCCAAGGATTTTTTTTGCTGGGCGTCATCATTTTTATTCCTCTTTATTTATTAGGTGGAGTCGGAGGCTTTCACGGGATCTCGCAAAGTTTTGACATGCATCATCTCACCCGCTCACTGCTCCCTGATTTCTCAGGCGAGACTTTTGTAACCATTATCTCACTAGCGCTAGGATGGGGATTAGGATATTTCGGACAACCTCATATCGTGACGAAATTCATGGGGATCAAAAATGTCTCAGAGATCTCAAAATCAAAATGGATTGGAATGAGCTGGATGACGCTGTCACTTCTCGCCGCAACCTTAGTCGGCGCCCTTGGTGTCCCTTTCTTCAACGGCACTCTTGCAGACCCTGAGACGGTGTTCATTAAAATGGTACAAACCTCATTCCATCCCTTCATCGTAGGATTTGTTCTTTGCGCAGTCCTCGCAGCCACGATCAACGCCATGAGCTCGCAAGTGCTCGTGCTCAGCTCAAGTCTTGCCGAAGACTTTTACAAGCGGATGTTCCGACCTAAAGCCTCTTCAAGAGAGCTACTTCTAGTCTCAAGACTGGGGGTCATTTTTTCGGGAACTATAGCGTTTGCCATCGCTTATCAAAAAACCAGTACCATTTACGGCCTCGTTAACTACGCCTGGTCAGGAATTGGTGCCTCCTTCGGACCTTTAGTGATCATGTCTTTGTATTCAAATAGAGTCACAAGACAAGGCGCTTGGGTCGGGATCTTAAGCGGAGGGTTGACAGCAGGTCTGTGGCCTTATTTCAATACGACGATTGCCCCTCTCCTGCCAGGGTTTTTCGTCAGCTTAATCCTGAATTTTATTGTTTCACACCTCACACGAGATAAAAAATGACAAAAAGACCCAAGATTTTACTGACTAATGACGATGGAATCCATGCACCGGGACTGAGGTCTTTATGGCAAGCCCTGGTCGATTATGCCGATCTGACAATCGTAGCTCCCATGGATGACATGTCGGGCTCGGGCGCTGGCATCACTCTCAAATCTCCTTTGCGACTCGAACCCGTCAGTTGGGACAGGCAAACCCCCGCTTGGAAAACCAGTGGCAAACCGGCCGATTGCGTTAAGTTAGGCTTGGGGGCTCTTCTCACTGAGAAGCCTGACCTAGTCCTCTCTGGCATCAATCGGGGCTCTAACTTAGGAAGAACTCTTTTTTATAGCGGCACTGTTGGAGGCGTGATTGAAGGAGCCTTGAAGCAAATTCCAGGGATTGCTTTTTCCTGTGAAGATTTCCATAACCCCGACTATCAAGCTGCTGAAAAATATGTTCTTTCTCTCGTCCAGCACACGCTGGAGCATCCACTCCCTTTTGGAACAGTTCTCAATGTCAATTTCCCTGACGCTTCAAAACCTCATCGAGGATTCAAATTCGCCAGACAAGGATTTGGATTTTGGGGCAACCACCCCGATGAGCGGACACATCCTACAGAAGGGACGCCTTATTTTTGGCTGGGTGGTGATTGGCAACATCATGATGAGAACGAAAACAGCGATGTTGCTCTACTTCAGCAAGGCTATATCACCGTTGTTCCGATTCGGGTCGATGAACTGACACACCATGATTGGATTGCCTCTCACCAAGAGGTTTTCGAAATGAAGATGAACCCTGAAGGAATGCACAATGTTTAAAAAAACCCTCTTAGCACTGATTACCCTATCACGATTTTTAACTGCTGATCTCGATATTCGTATCCCTGTCGTTGATATGCAAGACTATGACAATCCTGAAAAACAAGAACAATTTCTCGAGACGATTTATCAAGCGATGTCGCAAATCGGATTTTTTGCCGTCCGAAATACAGGGATCAACAGCCAGGTTATCAAAACCGCCTATGCTCAGTCTGAAAAGTTTTTCAAAAGCGATCCTTCCGTGAAAGCTGAATGCTTTGTCCAAGAGCTTCACGGTCAACGCGGTTTTGTTCCTGGGGAAACCGCGAAAGGCAACACAGCCAAAGACTTCAAAGAGTTTTACCATATCGGCCGAGAGTCCGTTCATGTCGCCAGCAATATCTGGCCCTCCCAAGAAGGGTTTAAAGAGGCGATGACCACGCTTTATAGTGAGCTAGAAAAATATGCCATTCCGCTGCAAGAGGCGATCATTTTATCCATTAATCGCAAGTCACAAGAAAAAATTCCTACCGATTTTTTTCACCAAATGACAAAAGAGGGAGATTGTCTTCTCAGGGCGCTTTATTATGCTGCCTTCTCAGAGCTCCTTACACGCCTTTTCTGGGCTGCAGCGCATACGGATATCGACCTCCTCACCATCTTGCCATTTGCAACGGCGCAAGGACTTCAGGTGCTCGTCGGAGATGAGTGGTTGAATGTCATTGTTCCTGACGATGCTTTTGTCATCAATGTCGGAGACATGTTAGAAAATTTGACCAATGGTCTTTTTAAAAGCGCCCGCCACCGCGTACTCGCTCAAACGCCTCACCAAGACCGTTTTTCCATGGTATTTTTTATTCATCCTACAGCTATGAGCTCCTTAGATCCCCTTCCAGCTTGTCTTGAGCTAACCGGAGGCATCCAGCGGTATGCCCCTGGCAAGCAGCATGAATTTCTATGGGAAAGACTCCTTGAGCTCAATCTCGCTCCGGCCCTCTTAGAACCCTACTCCAAAACAGGCCACACAGAGCGGCAAATGCAATTTGGAAGAGCCAGCCCTCAAGTTGTCGAGATGCTGATCAATAATGGCCTTGCTAGTGAAGAAGTCCTGAATCACCTTCAGAACCCTGTTAAATAACATTCTTGCCAAAAACGTGTCGAAATTTCACCGATTTTTCGACACGTTATGGGCATATGTCGATTTCATCGACATATCAACGAACCCTTTCTGAAAGCCTTAACCGACTAATTTTTATTAAGTTGAAACATATTTCTTGCACTTGATAGCCCTGTTTGCTAAATTGAATTGTAAAGGAGGCTCTCATGAACCCTCAACTGACTGAGACAGTCGCGACAGCCCTACAAAATGCCCTACAAGAGGCCGCAGCGTTGCGCCAAACGGAGGTGAGCGACCTCCACCTACTCGCTGCACTTTGCGCTGATTCCCAAGGCTACTTCTCAACATTTTTTGCAGGCATCGGCCTTGATCCTGCTGCCCTTCTCAAAGAGCTCCAGAATGCTGTCAAAAAACTGCCCACTTTCGCAGGAGAGCCTCAGCAACCCGCCCTCTCTTCTGCCTTACAAGCCCTCATTCAAGATGCGCAAGGGATTGCTAAGAGCTGGAATGACACCTATATCGCTACCGACCATCTGTTGATGGCCTACTGGAAACAAAGCAAAGAACCTTTAGCAAGCTGGAAAAACAAATCCCGTCTTTCCGTGAAAGATTTAGAGAAAAAAATCAAAGAGATCCGAGGAGACATGCATATGGACTCACCCACTGCCGATCAAAGCCTTCAAACCCTGGATAAATATTGCAAAAATCTCACAACGCTTGCCCGCGAAGGAAAACTCGACCCTGTCATCGGCCGCGATGAAGAGATTCGCAGGACTATTCAGGTCCTCTCCCGCCGCACTAAAAATAACCCTCTCCTCATTGGCGAGCCCGGTGTTGGAAAAACAGCTATTGCCGAAGGACTTGCTCAGCGAATTCTTCAAGGAGATGTTCCTGATTCTTTGAAGGGCAAACAACTTTTTGCTCTCGACATGGGAAGCCTCATTGCGGGAACAAAATACCGCGGGGAATTCGAAGAAAGACTGAAAGGAATCTTGCGCGAAGTTGAAAAAAGTGAAGGGGACATCCTCTTATTCATCGATGAAGTCCACACTTTAGTCGGCGCTGGCGCAAGTGAAGGGGCAATGGACGCTGCCAATTTGCTGAAACCAGCTCTTGCACGAGGAACCCTTCACTGCATTGGAGCGACCACTCTTGCTGAATACCAAAAGTACATCGAAAAAGATGCAGCTCTTGAACGTCGTTTCCAGCCTGTTTTGATCAAAGAGCCTTCACTTGAAGATGCCATAGCCATCTTGCGAGGCCTTCGTGAGAGATATGAGATCTTCCACGGCGTGCGCATCACCGAAGGGGCGCTTCACTCTGCTGTCTTCCTCTCGGAGAGATACATTACCGATCGGCAGCTACCGGATAAAGCCATCGATTTAATTGACGAAGCCGCCAGCCTTATCCGAATGCAACTTGGAAGTCTGCCTCTTCCCATCGACCGCAAAGAGCGAGAGCTCGCCAGTTTAATCGTCAAACAAGAGGCCCTCAAACGAGAAGATTCTCCTCTTGCCAAAGCTGAACTCGAGAAAATGAGTCAAGAGACGGCCCAACTCAAAGAAGAGCTCTCCTCACTCCGACAACGCTGGAATGAAGAGAAAAAACTGATCGACGCTCTCAAAGAGAAAAAAAATCAACTCGAACAACTGAAATTTCAAGAAGAAGAGGCCGATAGGGCGGGCGACTACAATAAAGTCGCAGAGATCCGCTATAGCAAAATCCCCGCTGTCAAAAAAGAGATGGAAGCTGTTCAGCAAAAACTCGGTGATCACCAAGACCGTCTTTTGCAAGAAGAAGTCGACGAGCAGCTCATTGCTCAAATCGTCTCCAAATGGACTGGCATCCCTGTTCATAAAATGTTGGAAGGCGAAGCCGAAAAGCTCCTTCATCTCGAGCAAACTCTTGCTGAGTCAGTCGTCGGACAACCTTTTGCCGTTCAAGCTGTCAGCGAAGCGATCCGTAGATCACGCGCAGGCCTCAGCGATCCTAGTAGACCCGTCGGTGTCTTCCTCTTCGTGGGGCCCACTGGCGTTGGCAAAACCGAGCTTGCTAAGGCGCTCGCTCGCCAGCTTTTTGATCAAGAAGATGCCATGATCCGCCTCGATATGTCGGAGTACATGGAGAAGCACACCGTCTCCAAACTCATCGGCTCTCCCCCAGGCTATGTCGGCTACGAAGAGGGAGGACAACTCACAGAAGCGCTCCGCCGCCGACCCTATAGCGTCGTTCTTCTCGATGAAATTGAAAAAGCTCACCCGGACGTGTTCAATATCCTTTTGCAGATTTTTGATGATGGAAGACTCACCGACAGCAAAGGACGCACCGTCAACTGCAAAAACACTCTCTTCATCATGACATCCAATCTGGGCTCTGCAGAACTCCTTGAACATCTCCGGGCTAAAACGGCGACTAAAGAGGCAATTCTTCTCCTTCTTGAGCCCATCTTGCAGCAGCATTTCAGGCCAGAGTTCCTCAACCGCCTCGATGATGTCCTCCCTTTCCTGCCTCTCCAAGAAAAAGACATGGAAGCGATTGTGCCACTGCAACTCAAACGGGTCCGAGAAAGACTCACTGAGCGGCGCATTACCCTCGAGTGGACACCCCAAGTTGTCACACACTTGGCTGAGAAAGGATACGATCCTCTCTATGGAGCGCGCCCTTTAAAACGGCTCATCACAACCTCCGTTGTTAATATGCTCTCTAAGGCTTTATTGGAGGGCAAGATCGCTCCCGATCAAACCATCCAGCTCCATCTTGAGAAAGGCGTTATTACAGCAAAAGAATGCTAACTTGTGCGTTTCTTTCCGCGTACTATGAAATAGTGAATCACTCCACAAGATTCATAGGGAAATTCAGCATTGCATAGCTTGACTTCTTCATAGATAGTTTCTAAGTGAGCCTTCATGTATGCGTGACCTTTTTGGTCATGTATAAGCCACATCTGCTCAGATAGCAGGTCTTCTGAGAGCCCAGGGCTTTGATCTTGCACGACTTTTTTGAGTTTAATAAAGTCCTCAAAGTTTGAATGATAAGAGTTTCTTGAGGGATCAAATCTCTCAATGACCTTATTCACTGTAGCCATGGATACCTGAACAGGATTTGGGAAAGCCATCGTACTTTCTGGACCCTGCAATAAACTTGAAAACCGCATTGTAAAGTTATTTTCAAAGAATTTGGCTGTTGAGCAGCCAATAGCAATTTTATCGAATAACCCTTGGATCATCTCAAGGCCTTCTTGTTGGTTAAAGTCTAACCAAAGGTGAAGGCGAGTGGGTTCACGTAAGTAGTCAGGCGTTGCTGATGGGTGAGGCTGAAGACAGACATCACCAGAAACCCATACTTCATTCGGGTTAGCCTTTTGCTCATCAGGAGGCAGTTTTTCAAAAACTGTCTTGCCGACAAATAGACACATCGAATTTCCTTGGGATCGCAATAATTTAATTTCATCAATTATAGCACCGAATTTGTAGTTTCTCGCTATACCTTCTAATTTTTCAATAATAGGGTCTTTCTTGGATTCTTCCTGAGATAAAAGCGAACTAAAAGCCGCCTGCATTTTGGAAAGCACATTTGTTAATGTATCTCCAAAAGTGTCATTGTTACTCCGTACTGGACCACAGAGCTCGTCCCGGGTTATAGCTACCTTGGGTCGCACGATTTTTTCCCATTTTTGATTAAGCACCTCGGGCAAGGGCTCATGATTGAATGGGAAGTTCACCGTAGTTACGGTAGTCGTTGTTGTAGTACAGCTTGTAGAAGTATAACTAGCCATTGTTACCTGCTTTAGTTTTCTCGATGCGCGCTGAAGCTTCCTTGCGATGCTGTTCACATTTCGATTTATCTCTATCTGACGAAAACCAAAAAGAGATCACGAATTTTTCTTGGAGGTCTTTTTCTGCCTTTGCCAGGTACTGCTGAGCTTTTTCTCGATTTGTTGGAGCCAAAATTTCAGCCGCTTGACATTGGAGTTCAATCCAATGGGAAGCTCTTTCCCAACTAGGTTCGCTTCGCAACTGATGGAGCGCCTCAACTTGGTCTAAAGAGCCATACTTTGCAATATAGGGAAGAGCCTTGGTAATAGGATCCCATCTCTTACAAAAATTTTTCCATACGTCGAATTCTGGAGTGAGACAAGAGATATAGAGATTGAATACTTTTTGGATGCGGTCCAGATCTCCCTCTTTTTCAAGGTAGTCTAAGATCTTGTGAAAATTGGGCTGAAGTGTAATTTCATAGAACACCCAGGCAGCACTCTTATTAGGGAACTTTTGCTTGAAAAGCTTCACATATAGCTCAGCGCTTGTGTTAAGAAAATCCTTATCAAAGAATGAAACTCCCGTCTCCTCTTGTAACTTCCCTAAATCAAAACTAATCCAGCAATCTTGCTCATTAACAAAGATATCTTTTCCTGTTTTACTCACACGTTCGTACAGTACAGCTACTTCATTTTTTAAATCACTATTTTCACCGGTTAAGAATGTACCCGCTTGATCGAACTCTTCCAGACATGTCTGGGGAGAAAGGCCTGCCTGCTTTAATGCAGCCACTTTGATTTTGAATAATTCAATAAGCAATGGGAACTTTTGGCGAGTCGTTGATGCCAGCTTCAGTTGAACCTTGATAAGATCTTCCTGAGAGAGCTCAGGAGGAGCCAAGACTTTGTCGATAAGCTCTTTAATTTTCAGCCGCAGCTTTTGATCTTCTAACTCACGCTCAGGAACATTCCCCGCATTTGAACTTTCAACATATCTTTCAGTGGAAATAGCTGACATGGTAAACCCCCATTTTAATGGAGTTGATTTTACAATGAATGGAAGTTTTACAGCAAAAGAGATTTGAGAAAATTAGCCCCTTGAACAATTTCAATGCCGCTGTCGACTCTCTCATTTTTCAGCTCTTTGACAACTTGAACAGCTGGCAACTGATACTTTTCATGGAAGTAGCGAAGGCTTGACTCAATGGAGTGATTCGCGTGCTTGACCTCGATCATTTTTTCAATGGTTTTGTCCTGAACAAGGGCAAAATCGACTTCCTGCCGCTCTTTTGTATGTAGATATTTCAGTTCGTAATTTTTAGCCTGGTAATCCACCTGCGCATAAACATGTTTTAAAAGACAAGCCGCCACAAAATTTTCAAATTTAGCTCCCGCATCTCCTTTAACAAGGCCAACATCAAAAAAGTAAATTTTAGGCTCTTTGAGTAAACTCCTTGCAATATTGCGAGAAAATGGCGTGACTCGAAAAACGATATAGAGCGCCTCTAAAATTTGGATGTATTTTTTGACAGTATTCGGGGCTATCCCCACATCCTCTGCTATTGAAGAATAGGAGACGGGCGAGCCCACTCTTTCTCTAAGAAGTTCGAACACAAGCCGAATGGCATTTAGATTTTGGATATTATCAAAATCGAGGACATCCGTGCGCAAAAGACTATCGACATATTGGAGTCTCCAACGATCAGCATCGATACGGTCCTCTGCTAAGAAAGGCTCAGGAAAACCTCCCCGCTCTAGAAAACGATCCAATGAATAGTCTACATGAACGAGCTCACACTCTGCTGGAGATAGCGGCATCAGTCGATGTAAAAAATAGCGACCGGCAAGGGAATCACCTTCACTATTCAAAATCTCAAGCCTCGCACTCCCCGTCACAAGGATTTTTTGATGCGGCAATTTCGTATCATAGAGCCCTTTCAGGTAGTTTTTCCATTTCCGCATCTTATGAATTTCATCGAGAATAATAAGTTCGACTGAGGGCAGCCACGCCTCTTTGAGGATGATAGCCCGATCTTCAGCATGGTCGTAAGAAAGATAGACAAAAGATTTGAATTCCCGTGCAATCGATTTAGATAGGGTCGTCTTTCCCGCCTGCCTCGGGCCCGCTAAAAGGACCATTTTCTTGTGCAAATCCCGCACAATAGCCTGTTTTTGATACCTTTCCATATATTGACTATTTTGCAGCGGTTTGCAAAAAAGTCAAGACTATTTTGCAAACCGTTGCAAAAAAGTCAGGATTTAGAGGGGGGAGCACAAGATGCTATTTCATATAAATCAAATCAGAAAAAGTGCTAAACTCCTGCCTTATGAGTATCACCCACCAACCCATATTCTCACCAAGTCAACCATTCATGCAATCCCTAGGTGGAGGTTTTGGACGATGGCAAAACCTGAGTATATCTTCGCAGCCCGGCTACTCCAACCTCATAAAAATCATCGCCGTCAGTGCCATTTTTCTTGCTATCGGGCTAGTATTTAGAGCCTACAGATCAAAACCAGCAGATCCGAAGAACACACAGCTTTTAGCGGCCACTTGCAGAACATTGAATAAATCGCCTACCACAACTTCCACTGTCAATGTAGAAAACCTCCATTTTTATAATGATTGGGTCTCTCTGAAAAAACACCTTACAGTCCATGATCTCCATAGGCAAATTTTTAAGAATTATGAATACAAGGGCGATAAAACAATTAAAGTAGCTTTTTCTCGGGATACAGAATTTTTCCATGCCAATTGTGACGAGTCAAATTCACAAGGCATTGAAGATTTAGGCTGGGGATGTGCATGGCGCTGCATTCAGACATGCCTGGCTGCTTTTACTCGATATTATTCCATCAAGAGCCTCATGCATAGTATGAATAAAACCGGCAACCACTGGGCAGAACCAGGATATGCCGCCCAGATCTTCACTAGTCTCGGAATTTCGAATAAACTTTATTTATACAATAAAAAAGAGGGCACCGATAAAACACCCACAGCATTCTGTACACACTTAGCTAGTTTTTCAAACTTATGTGAAACATTATTTGAACACTTTGAGAAATTTCACACTCCTGTCATGGCAGATGATGTCACCTTTGCCTGTTCCATCTTAGGAATCAAATCCACAGAAAAAGGAAATATAATCCTTTGGATTGCCGATCCCCATAAAACGTCCCGCGAAGCAGGACTCTACTATCTTGTTTTAGATGGGAAGACTGGCGATAAGCTTCATTGCACTGGAGTAGATGACGGTTCAAATGGACTCTCCACCGCGCAAAAAATTTTCCCTAATAAAGGATGGATGTTGTTCTTTCCTCAAAGCCAAATTATACCACTTCCAGAAAATAAAGCCACATTTTAGCGCGTCAAAGCGCCGCAATTTCACGATCGTAAGTGGGCTTGTATTGAATTAATACTAACCCACTTACGATCGTGGAATTCCGGCAGCTTTCACGCAGCTAAAATACGACTTTATTTTCTGGAAGTGGTATTACTTCATAAACTCTTGGAACTGATCTTGGAGAGATTTTGGGACGACCTCTTGGATGCCGGTCTTGTCGTACATGAGAAAGTAGGTGCAGGCGATCATGATGCCAAGCGCTGGGCTAAAAAGAGCAATGAGAAGGGAGAGTCCACAAATGCCTGAGCGTTTGAATCCAATCCATCGATTTTTGCAAAACCTTTGCAAAAATGGAACTTTGCATCCCGTGAGAAGATGAAGAGGGCCCCCGATCGAGATCATTGCAAACGAATAGGCCGCCCAGACGATATCTCCTAATAACAACACGAAAAAAAGAAGACGCGTTGTGAGCGAAGAAAAAAATCTCCCCTTTGTAATCTCTAAGGTTTCGCCTGGTTCTGGCTCGATTTCTTTCGTCTCGAAAATATCGTAGATAGGCATACTATTTCCTATGTTTTAACTTGTTATAACCATTGAGTGCAGCGATCCGATACCCTTCAGCGTAGGTCGGGTAATTAAAAACCTGGTCAATAAAATAATCGATCCTCGCATTAAAACTCATGGCAATTTGTCCGATATGGATCACTTCAGTCGCAGCTCTTCCGATGATATGGATGCCGAGGATCTCAAGCGTATCGGCATGGAACAAAATCTTGAACATGCCAGGATCATTTCCAACAATGATATTGCGGGCGATTTCATAATAGTGCGCGCGTCCGATTTCATATCGAAAACCCAGTTCTTTGAGTTGTTCTTCAGTATAACCGCAAGACGAAATTTCGGGTATCGTATAAATTCCAATGGGGTAAAACGTGGGGAAATGATGCGTCTGCACTCCGAATGCATGGCGTGCTGCGAGTCTTCCTTGTTCCATACTTGTCGAAGCCAGGCTAGGACCTCCAATGACATCGCCTGCAGCATAAATATGAGGCACGCTCGTTTGAAAAAGCGCATTGACCGGAATATACCCCGATCGATCGAGTGTCACACCTGCAGCTTCAATATGGAGATGTTCGACATTTGCCTCTCTTCCCAAAGCATACAGCAGCATTTCTGCCTCGATTTTTGTCCCATCGGTGAACTGGACTTCTGCATGATTTTCAACCCGGGTAATTTTTTCTAATTCTTTTTTCCCCATCATTTTAAGACCGATCTCACCCAAAGCTTTTTGTAAGTGCACTCCAATCTCCGCATCGAGAAGCGGAAGCATGTGTTCTTTCTTATCAGCAACGGTAACCTTGGTTCCCAGAGCTGCAAAAAAACTGGCGTACTCCGATCCAATGATGCCTCCTCCGAGCACTAACAGCGTCTTAGGCACATGGTCAATTCTCAGCAGTCTTGTCGAGTCTAAAATCACTTCGTTATCGAAGGGAACACCTAGCGGATTGCGCGGCTGAGAGCCGGGCGCAATTAAAAAGAAATCCCCTCTCACCTTGCACAAAATACGATCCTCGGAATCGAGAAGTAAAACGTGATGAGGATCTTCGAACCTCGCCTGGCCATAGAGCAGTTTAATCTTGTTTTTTTCAAACTGCTGTAAAAGCATCTTCCTGCGTTCATCGATCACCTTGTTCAACCGGTAATTGAGATCGTTGATGGAGATCTCTTTATGCGCCTGGCCTTTTCCATAAAAACTTCTTTTGTAGAAATCGGTGAGGTCAATGATGGCCTCTCGTAGCGACTTCGAAGGGATAGTCCCTGAGTTGAGTGAGGCTCCCCCGGGATAGGGATCTTTCTCCAGAATGATCACAGTCTTACCAAGTTTGGTCGCTTGAATAGCCGCTTTCTGCCCGGCAGGCCCCGACCCAATCACGACGTAATCTGCATAAAGCTCTTCCATATTCAAATTAAAACTTAACACCCATCTCTTTCCAAATCAAGATGGAACTTGTCCTAATAATCTTAAAACTGCTATAGTTTGCACCTTATATTAAGAGGTCAAGATATGCCTAGACAATGTCAAGTTACCGGCAAAATTCCTATGCGTGGCAACAGCTATGCCATCCGTGGAATTGCCAAGAAGAAAAAAGGGGTTGGTCTCAAAGTTACCGGCATTAAAAAGCGCCGCTTCAACCCTAATTTGATGAAAAAACGTTTCTGGTACAACGAAGAGAAGCGCTTCATCATGCTCAAAGTGACCCCGCACGCAATGCGCATTATCGATAGACTGGGCATTAATGCCGTCGTTCGCGAGATGCGATCACGTGGCGAGAAAGTCTAAACTTTTAGTCGCATTAATTTTTTTAGCCGCTTTTTATTCTTTTTTGATAGGAGCGGCTCTCTCTCCTTCTCTACCCTCCCCTGAAAAACCGCTTCTTTTTTATTCCAATCAAGCAAGAGATGATTTTCGCCTAGTTCTCAAAGAATCTTTTGAAAAAGCCCGTGACTCTATCCATATCACCATGTACTCGATCACCGATGAAGAGCTCCTCAAAAAACTTCTTCAAAAGGCTCAGAAGGGTCTATCTGTCCGCCTATGGCACGACCCCCACAGTGGATCGACTCTTGCCCCGCCTCCCATCGCCTCAACTCCCGTCAAAACCAAAGGCCTGATGCACCGCAAAATCGTCGTTATTGATGAATCTCAAGTCTTTCTCGGCTCAGCGAATATGACCACTTCTTCCTTAGTTTTGCACGACAATCTGACTCTGGGTTTTTATCATCCTCCCTTAGCTCATTTCCTGAATCATCCCGATAAAACCTTTTTTGATTTTAGAATTGGAGAGCAATCAGCCAAGCTCTGGCTCCTACCCGACCCCAACGCTTTAGATGCCTTGCTCGGAGCGATTTCTCAGGCTAAGTCATCGATCTTTGTCGCGATGTTCACTCTGACTCATCCTCAGTTGTTAGAGGCCCTTGTACTTGCACATCAACGCGGCCTCCAAGTAACCGTGGCACTCGATCACTACGCGGCTCGAGGAGCCAGCAAAAAAGCCGTTCAATTTTTACAATCCCACAAGATCTCTCTCATATTCAGTCAGGGACAACAGCTGCTTCACCATAAATGGGCTTACATCGATCGCTCTTCTCTCATCTTAGGATCGACGAACTGGACAAAAGCGGCCTTCACGAAAAATCAAGACTGCCTACTCTTCCTTTACAACTTGACAAAGCCTCAGCAAAAACTCTTTAATCACCTTTGTGATACAATCACCATAGAATCTAAGGACGCTTTTTGATGAAGACAATCGCAATGGCTTTTTCCCTCTTTCTACTGATGGACGCCATCGGTAATATCCCTTTTTTCATTGCCCTTTTGAAAGGCATTCCTCAGCGAAGGCAAATCCAGATCATCTTACGTGAGCTCTTGATCGCGCTTGTTGTGATGATCCTCTTCAATTACCTCGGCGACATGCTACTGACCGCTTTGCAAGTGACGCAATACTCCGTCCTCATGTCGGGGGGAATCATTCTTTTCCTCCTCTCACTCAAGATGATTTTTCCATCCAAAAATGAAATCGAACCCTCTCCTGATAAAGAGCCCTTTATCGTACCTCTTGCGATCCCCCTCGTTGCAGGCCCAGCTGTCTTAGCTGCAATCATCTTATACTCGCGTCAAGATCCCGGCTCCAGATCCATTATTGCGATTATTCTTGCCTGGAGTGCCACCACCCTGATCTTATTAGGATCAGCTTTCCTCAATAAAATCTTGGGAAAAAAAGGAATCACCGCCTGCGAAAGGCTCATGGGTCTTATCTTAACCATGATCGCCATTCAGATGTTTCTTCAAGGCATCGAAGAATTTATTACCTCTTTGCCTAAATAACCTCACAGAATAGAGTTGATTTCCTCACGTAAAATGCTGGAAGAGGTTGTTTCTCTAATTTTTAACAGTTTCTTAGTAATAGCCTCAGTTCTTTCTTCCGGATACATTTTAAGATAGAGCACTCCTGCAAAAATACGGCCTGCCTGCTCTTCTGTTGAAATCCATTCTTCCACTGTAAATAGATTAAATATCCCTACCACGCGAAGCGAAGGAAGAAGTTGGACAACCGCTTCTCTAATTTTTTGAATCTCATCAAAATCGGCTTCATCATTGGTGAGTAACAATTTGTTTAAAAGGGCCACATTATTCAAAGTCGCAGCTACAATACCTTTGCGAGCACGTCCAGATTCTCCTGTGAAAGGGTTTACAGACGTTGTCATGTCCTCCCCTGCAGGTAAAATCCCCTCAGGAGTAAAGGGCTTTGAAATCAGCGTAGAAGAAAGCAAAAGTGAAAAAACAGTATAAAATAAAATTGATCTTTTCATAAAACCTCCAATAAATTTGTAGATATCCCTTGCAATATTCTCTAAATGAACAGAAAAAATCAATTTTTTTCCCCGATTTTGATAGAATCGTTCCATGCAGAGAAATCTAAAACTCATTATTTCTTACGAGGGGACCCATTACCTGGGATGGCAAAAAACTGCCATGGGGCCTAGCATTGAAGAAGAGCTCGAAAAAGTTCTATCGCAAATCCTACGCCACAAGGTTTCCTTGCAAGCTGCCAGCCGCACCGATGCAGGCGTCCACGCCGAAGGACAAGTCGTCAACTTCTTCACTGAAAACGAGATCGCCTTAGATCGGCTCCACAAAAGCCTCAATGGCCTTTTACCCAAAGACATTACAGTCCTTCACATCGAAGAAATGCCAGCCCTCTTTCATCCCACTCTCGACAACCGAGGAAAAGAATACCATTATTTCGTCTGTACAGGACCGGCTCAGCTCCCCTTTCACCGGCACTTTTCTTGGCACTTTCCCTATTCTCTCGATCTCGCTGCCATGAATGAGGCAGCCGAATCTTTATGTGGAAGGCATGACTTTTCTGCATTGACCAATGAGAAGCAAGAGGATAACACCAGAGAAATTTTCGAAATCAAAATCGAGCCCCTTGCCTCCAACCGTTTGAAAATTCGAGTGTCAGGAAACCATTTTCTCTATAAAATGGTCCGCAACATCGCCGGAGTCTTGCTCTATGTAGGGTGCAATAAGATCTCGTCTCAAGAGATCCCTCAGATCCTTCAGAGCCAAGATCGAACCCGGGCAGGCGTCACAGCTCCTGCCCACGGCCTTATTTTACATCGAGTACTTTATGATTGAACGTAATGACCCGTGCTGGTGCCAAAGCGGCCAGAAATGGAAAAAATGTCACTATCCTATACCTCCCAGCCGCGATTTTAATACCCTTGCGCGTGCGTATAAAAGCCAGTTTGGTATCTTGTTGAAAACTCCCGAACAAATCGCTGGCATCCGCCAGTCTTGCAAACTCGCAGCCTCCATTCTCAAGCAAATCTGTCATGCAGCAAAGGCCGGTGTCACTACCAATCAGCTCAACACCCTTGCAGAAGAGCTTCACCGCAAAGCAGGAGCCATTCCCGCTCCCCTAGGCTACGGAGATCCTCCTTTCCCCAAAAGCATCTGCACCTCTCTTAATGATGTCATCTGCCATGGCATTCCAGATGACCACCCTCTCATTGAAGGGGATATCGTCAACATCGACGTGACATGTATTCTCAATGGCTATTACGGCGACTGCAGCGCCATGGTCATGATCGGAGAAGTTTCAGAAGAAAAGCGCCGTGTTGTCAACACCTCTCAAGAGTGTCTCAACCGAGCGATCGCGATCCTAAAGCCGGGAGTTCCCATCTGTGACATTGGAACTGCTATCGAAGAGTACGCCCACCTACAAAACTGCACTGTTGTGTATCAATTCGTCGGTCATGGTGTCGGAGTGGGATTTCATGAGCCTCCTCAAATCCCTCACCACTATAACACGATTAAAATCCCCTTAGTCGAAGGAATGACATTTACGATTGAACCGATGATCAATATCGGCGTCCCCGATGGGATCATCGACCCCAAAGACAAATGGACCACCCGCACTGCTGATGGGAAACCCAGCGCTCAATGGGAGCACACACTTCTCATCACACCCACAGGCCACGAAATTCTAACACTTCCATGATAGAAACCTTCATCCCCTACTTAGACCACGAAACCGCTCTTGAAGGATTTGTAGCTTATCCCTCACAAAAAAAGCATCCCACTGTCATCCTCTGCCATGCCTGGAAAGGGCGAGATGATTTTATCTGCGAAAAAGCCAGGCTCATTGCAAACTGGGGATTTACAGGATTTGCATTGGACATGTATGGCAAAGACGTTCTTGGAATGTCTAAAGAAGAAAATGCAGCCTTAAAAAAACCATTTCTCGAAGATCGAAAATTTCTCCAAAGACGGTTGTTAAAGGCATTTGAAGTCGCCAGTCAACTCCCCTATGTAGATTCCGGTCGCATCGCTGTGTTGGGTTTTGGATTTGGCGGTCTATGCGCACTAGATCTAGCCCGCTCTGGAGTGAATTTACTCGGCGCTATCAGCGTGTATGGCCATTTCGAATCTCTTCCTGTTTCATTTGCCAAGCCCATTCAGGCAAAAATCCTCATCCTGCATGGAGCAAATGATCCTATTGTGACTCAAAATGAACTGCTCGCTTTTGAACAAGAACTGAGCAATGCCAAGGTCGACTGGCAGGCGCATGTCTATGAAGGTGCACTGCACGCCTTTGCGACGCCAGGCGCCAATGACCCTGCTTCGGGGACACTCTATGACCCGATTGCTGCAAAGCGCGCAGAAATTGCAATTCACACCTTTTTAGATGAAATTTTTATCATATGATTGGAAAAGTTTCTTGATTCTATCTCAAATTTCTTCCAAACTTCTAACTCCAAAGAGGTCATGCTACAAAAAGCTACAAAAAATGAAATACCGTTACTGGTCTTGCTCAAAATTTGCTGATTGGCTGCGTGGGACTCCCAAAATTCTTGCAGGCACTGAGGAAGAATGGAAAGCTTGGGAAAAACTTGCAAAAGCAAAAAAGATCCGTTATTGGCTAGCGGAAGAGGGTCTTGACTTCTTAGAAAATGTCGTCTACTCGCCTTTAACTTTCATGAACAATGTGCATCATTATTTTCACAATCGCTGGATTTCCAAGACGCATGCCCTAACTTCCAATCTCAAGCGTGGAAAATACTACGAATTTGAGACTTGCTTGCTTCATTCCCTCTTTGATGAACTCGTGAATTTCGTTGAAATTGAGCAGGCATGCCATTCTATAGCATGTTCGGAAGAAGAGCGGCGCAAATATCACACTCCCTGGTACCGCAAGATTTTTTGCTTGGGTCAATGGCGCTGTCCTGAAGCGGGACTTTCATATCTTGAGTGGGCATCTCAACTCAAATATGATGCAGATGCCATCAGTAATGAAGATCCACGTCTTGGCCAACCTACACCTCAAGCCCTAGCTGCACAGCAAACAATAAGGCTTTACAAATGGTGGAAAGAGATACGACCTAAACGTCCCGATCCCTTCGTTGCCAGTGGATGGGGAGACTACCATGAAAAAAAATGCCGTGAAGCCGAGGCTCAAGGCGATAGTGTCTCATGGATTAATTCCAATGACACCGAAGGACATGAAATTCTAGAGACTTGCCATAAGTTGGAACAAGAGCAAGAGGATGAAGACACGGAAATGTTGATTTGTCTTGTTAAACTTCGCAGCCACCTTTGGACATAATTGAAATGCCTGGCAAAGAAAAAAAATTGACCTTTGTTCCCGCCAAACACATAGAAAAACTTGAAGCTTTCCTGGAAAAATATGGTGAATCTGACTCTATCCCCTGGGAGGAGCTCGCCAAGGACCGCATCGCTAAATATGGAAAAGCTGGTCTCGCCCTCCGTGGAGCTCGCTACCGTGAAGGCATCTCCCAAAAAGCCCTCGCTAAGAAAACCGGCATCAGCCAGGAAAACATCTCCAAAATGGAAAATGGCCAGAGAACCATCGGAGAAAAGGTCGCTAGGAAACTCGCCAAAGCTCTTCATATCGATGTCGAATTGCTGATGGGGTAATTTCTGCAGCCAAGCGCCAATGACCCTGCTTCGGGGATAACTCTATGACCCGATTGCTGCAAACCGTGCAGAAATTGCAATTCATAACTTTTTAGATGAAATTTTCAGGCAAACGTCCCCATAAAAATTAATGCAACCTGTTCTCTTTATGCTGATTAGGAAAGCATGATAGCATTAAAGATATCATAGGCGTCTATAATTTTGTCTTTTATGCTATCATTCTATGCCAAATAATTGTCATTAATGCTATCATGAAGCTGGGGGTAAGTTATGAGTCCTATGACAGTTATGGAAAAACTTCTTCTCGATACACTTTTCCAAGTCGCTGAGATTTATCAATCTCGCCTACAAAAAATCTCTATTAAAAACATGATAACGTTACTTCGCAAACGACTCCGTATGTCTCAACGCGTGCTTGCAAAAAGAGCGAAAATTCCTCAAGCGACGTTATCACGCATTGAGTCCGGTAAAACTCAACCTAATCTTACCACTTTAGAAAAGATCTTTAAGGCTCTTTTCTGTGATATTGCCTTAATCCCTCTTCCAGCATGTGATTTCGATCAGATTGTTAGACAACAAATTCACTTGGTTGCAAAAAAAAGAGTTCAATATCTCAAAGGAACGATGGCGTTGGAACTACAACAACCTAAAGATGAAGTGATTCAAGAATTTATTCTCAGGGAAGAAGGAGAACTTAGCGCTAACAAGCACTTCGATATTTGGAGCACAGGAGAATCCCATGACTCTAAATGATGGAAGAACTGCAGGCATTACTTCTCCAAAAGATCGCAGTGGGCTGAAAGAGCGTTGGATGGAGTTATCTGAAGACCAACTCAATGCTGTTGAAGCTGAATTCATTTTTAAGGCACAAAAAAAATATCTGCTTGGCCCTGTTCCTTCTCCTCTAAATTGGTTTAACATCTCTTTTCTACTTATACCGCAATCGGGTGAAAAGTAGCCTTTTTGGCTGCGTCAAAACCCCGGGGTTAAGACATCGTAAGTGGGCCTGTATTGACTTAATACTGGCCCACTTACGATGTCTTAACCGCGGGAGTTTTCACGCTAGCCAAAAAGGCTACTTTTCACCCGATCGCGGTATGCAATCCATCGCGAGATGTTGTCTCCAATTTGGGATTGGGCAGGCAAACAGCGGAAGAGTGAAAAAAATATTGGAATCAAGGCTTTTCAAATTCCGTCCAAGCTTCAGGACCTCTGCCAGGATGTCCACTACTGGAATACGAATCCCGTTGATCTTACTGTTCTTGAACAAGCTTGCATGATTCATCATCGACTGGCTTTGATTCACCCATTTGAAGATGGTAACGGCCGTTTTTCTAGATTAATCGCTGATCGTTATTTGAAATCCCATCGATGTCCTTATCCAATTTGGCCTGATAATCTTCATCAAGATTGCGAAGCCCGACTAAAATATATCTCCGCTCTTCGTGAAGCAGATCAAAATAATCTAAAACCACTTTTGAATTTTATAAAGTTGTACGGAGCCTAGAAAGGCTCTTCTTCGGGAAGAGCAAGCTCTGCGACGAGCTGCTGCAAAGAAATGAGCTCGGCTTCCAGAGCTTTTTTCTCCTCTTGCGACTGTCTGAGCTGTTCACTTAGCGTTTTTTCGGAAAGATTTTCATGTTGGTTTTTTGGCTTTTGCAGGGTCAATAGTTCTTGTTCTACTTTGGTGAGATGAGACTGACTCTGATCCAAGAGGCGCGTTTTTTCTTCGAGCTCTTTTTTGAGCTCTCGATAAGCCATTTCGATATTTCGCTTATCCGCTTCAAAAAGATCTGGCTGAAGATGGGCTAGTTTCATTTCGTTGATCTTGCGCTCTTTTTGAATGAGCCCTTCACCAAGCTGCCGGTTTTCTCCTTTGAGTCTGTCGATTTCCCCCTGATGGACATCGACTAAGTTTTGATAAGATAGGCATCTCTCATCGGAACGGATGAGCTTTTGCTGAAGTTTTTGGATTTCTCGATTGAGCCCTTCAACGGTGAGCGCTGTGTGTGTTTCTAGCTCATGAAAACGATCTTCCCATGGATTGTGCGTGGGTGGAGGTGCGGGAGGCTCTGTTTTAAAAGCGGATAGAAAAGCAAAAAACGCTAAAGCGACAGCGGCTCCTAACCCCAATGACCACCAGGAAAGCATGTCGTATTTCACAATCACAAACCCACAGGTGATACAAAGCAGTACAAACCCGATTCCCTTCACGGCATCAGTCTCCTGAGAATCGAGCCCATGACTAAAAAACCTTGTCGGAGTTGATCGAGCCCAAAATGTTCGTTCGGCGCATGAAAATCATCACTGTCTAAACTGACACCGATCACGGCAGCATCACCTCCACAGGCTTCTGCCAAATCGGCAACTAAGGGCACAGATGCTCCGCAGAGAGTTTTTTTGCAAGGGATGCCAAAGACTTCAGTAAAGGCGTCGGCTGCAATACGGGCGATTTTAGAATCGGGTGAACACCTCACAGGTTTGCCCCCATGCTCAAACTTTGCAGTGATTTCTAATCCTGCCGGGGCTTTCTTTTTTAAGAATTCATGGATTTGAGTGACGACACGGTGGGGATCTTGACCCGGAGCTAATCGGCAAGAGATCTTCGCAATCGCCTTTGCAGGGATCACTGTCTTAAATCCGACTCCTGTGTACCCTCCTGAAATCCCATTGATCTCCAAGGTAGGACGGATCGCGTTGGATTCCCAAAGAGAGTATCCTCCTTCTCCTTGAAAAGCCTGAATGCCAAACTGCTGGCGTAGCCTTTCTTGATCGATTGTTTGATCGATCGCTTCGAGTTCCTTTTGGCTAGGATTAATGACATCATCATAAAAACCGGGAATGGCGATTTTGCCTTTCTCATCCCACAGCGCAGCCAGCATCTGGATGAGAGCGCGATTAGGGTTCAAAGCAATACCTCCATGGACACCGGAATGAAGATCGATGGATGAATTACGACAAGTGACCTCCATTGCAATGATGCCTCGAAGGCCCAAGGTAATCCCCGGAATGCCGGGCGCAGGAATACCGCCATCCACAATTAATACATCATCGGCTTTTAGCTGCTCTCGATGAGTTTTAAGCACTTCAAAAGCTCCACGGCTTCCCGATTCCTCCTCGCCTTCAATGAAGAGTTTGAGATTTAGGGAAATATTTTTACAGAGCTCAAAAAAAGCTCGCAGCGCTGTCAAAGTATAAAAACACTGCCCTTTGTTGTCTGAGGCTCCTCTAGCATAGACTTTTCCATCACGGATTTCTGGTTCAAACGGAGAAGATTTCCAAAGCTCAAGCGGGTCGACAGGCTGCACGTCATAATGGTGGTAAATCAATAGTGTAGGAAACGCAGGATTGACAATATGCGAAGCAAAAACGATGGGATAAGAAGAGGTTTTCCACTGCTCAGTCTTAAACCCGAGTTTTTTTAGATAGGTTTCAACCCAGGAAGCTGCCGCATGAATATGCGGGCTGTAAGCGGGGTCTGTGCTAATGGAAGGAAATCTCAGAAACTCAAAATAGTCCTGTTGAGTTCGCTCTGCATTTTTGTCATACCACTGTTCAAGGTCATTTAGAGAAGGGTTCATGGTGCAATTTCTTTGTCGATGATATTTTGAGCGCTTTCCACAAGGTAGGCCGCAAGAAGGGGATCTCCCTTATAATTGAATTCAACTTTCATTTGTCCATCCTGAGTAGGTTCACCGCAGGTGATTAACACATAACAGGCATTATTTTCAGAAAGCGTCCGATTAATTTCAATACTGCTTTCAAGGTGCGATTGGAGAAATCCGTTAGCGAGTTTTCCCATGCTTCACCAATTCTCAATTTTAAATACTACGAGGAGATACATCGCACAACCCCACATTAATATGCAATTGTTGTTTAATTAAAATTAAAAATTGACATATACCACACATCAGTGAAAAATAGCCTTTTTGGCTAGCGTCAAAACCCCGGGGTTAAGAGATCGTAAGTGGGCCTGTATTGACTTAATACTGGCCCACTTACGATCTCTTAACCGCGGGAGTTTTCACGCAGCCAAAAAAGCTATTTTTCACTGATGTGTGGTACACTTGATTCTTATTCCCTCCCATGATTAACTGGACGGAAACAGAGGTGAATATGTTCAAAAGGATTTTCTTATTCGTGATCGTCAACATCCTCGTTGTCACAACGATTTCAATCATTTTGAGTCTTCTCGGCGTCCGGCCCTATCTACAACATTATAATCTCGATTACACCTCCCTCATGATTTATTGCTTAATCTGGGGATTTGGCGGTGCCTTTATTTCTCTTGCCTTATCTCGACAAATGGCCAAATGGATGCTCGGTGTCCGGGTGATCAATCCGCAAACTTCCGATCCGGAAGAGCAACAGCTCTTAACTGTCGTTTATCGACTGGCTCGCAATGCCCATCTTCTTGCCATGCCAGAGGTCGGCATTTACGACTCTCCTGAAGTCAATGCGTTCGCCACAGGACCTACCCAGAAAAGATCTCTTGTCGCTGTTTCTCGCGGCCTTCTCAAACGCATGTCAAGCGAAGAACTCGAAGGAGTTCTTGGTCACGAAATTGCCCACATCGCCAATGGCGATATGGTCACGATGACACTCCTCCAAGGCATCGTTAATGCCTTTGTGATGTTCTTAGCCCGTGTCCTGGCCTTCATCTTCTCAGGCCTAGGCCAAAGCCGCGAAAAATCGTCCTCAGGCTCTTATTTCAAGTTCAATCTGTTTGTGATGATTTTTCAGACGATTTTGATGATCTTGGGATCTCTCGTCGTTGCGGCCTATTCCCGCTACCGCGAGTTCCGCGCTGACAAGGGAGGAGCTAAACTAGCGGGCCGTGACAGAATGGTCTTCGCACTCGAGGCCCTCCAACGCTTAGAGCCGATCCGTGACATTAAGGCTGAAAAACCCGCCTTTCAATCGATGAAAATCTCTCATCACAAAGGACGGGGATTTCTGGCGCTTTTCTCGACCCATCCTCCCCTAGAGGACCGTATTGCTAGGCTTAAGGAGTAGTCCTGAGCAATTTACTAGAGTTTTATGCAAAAACAAGCTTAACGTAGCCGACTGAGTACGTCCAAGGCATCCTCAAGCATAGCCTCTGCATCACCAACTGGGTTGCCATCTCCCGTTGATAATAGCTGTCTGGCTTGTGTTAAATCATCTATCACTGCACTAATGCCCGGTCTTGTTTTCATCATTTGTAATTCTGAGAGGATGGAATCCAGTTCTTTAAGGATGGCAAATTTGTTACCGGTTTGGAGAAGATTGATAAGGTCATTAACTTGATTAATAAGATGAGGAATGGGGGTTTGTTGAAAAGAAGGTTGATAACCACCGATTGGAGAAACCATAAATATTAACTCCTATGTTATAAGATTATAATTCAATTTTATTATAAAAACAATTTTACTTCAAATTGTTTTATACTATGTTTTAAGTTACTAACTATCAATCTGATAGACTAAGAAGGGAGCAGGGCTCTGAAGTGGTCAAGGAGGGCCAGCTTGTTATTTTCCATGAGGAAGACTTCATGGGGGTGGATGATCTCGCAGAGGTTTTTAAGGCTCTCGCATTTGAGGACGACGAAGTTGACTTCAACAAGTGAGGAGAGGAGAGAAATAAACTCTTCATCGGGGTTAGCATCGCGAACGTAGACAATGAGTTTCATATCGCTATCGCGGGAGGCGAGTTTACGGATGCTACCGAAAAGCGCCGTGGACATGCCGTGTGAGCTGTAAAGGCCTAAAACACAGTATCTTTTGTTTTTAAGCGCTTGTTGAAGTGCAAAGAGATGTTCTTCGTCAAAGACTTTGTTATCCACGTCGTATTCGAGGAGTCTGACGGCCAAATCGGAAAGGTTGATCCGGGCGCAACCAACGCGCTCGATGGCAATGCCTGCAGCAATATTGGCAAGCTGAGCGGCGTATTTGATATCGAGATCGTTGGCTAAAGCAACACTGACTGTAGCTAGAACGGTATCTCCTGCACCAGTCACATCGATCACTTCTTTAGAGCGGACGGGGAAATCGTGTCTTTTTCCATCTTGTGTAAAGAGTGAAATACCCGATTCAGAGCGGGTGATCATCAGCATATCAACGGAAACTTCTTTAAAGAGGGTCTCGGCGACTTGTTCTAAGGGGGCTTCTTGAGGGAGCTTGGCGGCAGCATAAGCTTCTTGGAGATTGGGTTTAAGAACTGTGACGCCTTGGTATTTTGTGAAGTCATCTCCTTTCGGATCGACGATGACGGGGATGTTTTGGGTTTTGGCAAGTTCGATGATCTCCATCAAAAGGGACCTTGAGAGAAATCCTTTTCCATAATCAGAGATTGCGATGATATCGACTCCGGAGAGTAGGGCTGGAAGACGATTAACGACGTCTTGCTCAACGTGTTCAGGAATGGGTGAGATAGTTTCGAAATCGACGCGGAGAACTTGTTGACCATCAGCGATCAGTCGGTTTTTGACAGGGGTTTGGAAATTTTTTTGAAAGATCAGCCCTTCTGTTAAAACTCCCTCTGACCCGAGAGAATCGATGAGGCTTTTGCCTGCGGCATCGGGCCCTACACGACCAATAGCGACGACTTCAGCTCCAAGAGAAATCAAATTCAGGACGACATTTCCAGCGCCTCCAGGACGGCTTTCTTCGTGCAAAACATGGAGCACGGAGACGGGCGCCTCTGGAGAAATACGGCGGATTTTTCCCGTCGTATAGGTGTCGAACATATAATCGCCAATCACAGCCACTTTGATGCGGCTCAGACGGCTAAAAATACCACTAAGTTTTACCATCGTTTATCTAATAGGAGATAGTTCTGAATATAATCCTTCACAGCTCGGCCCACATCATACTCGAATTTAAGTTCTTTGTCTTGAAAATATTTTGACATCTGAGCGCAGGTATAATTTTGGTATTGGCTTAAAAGGTCTGGGGGCATGTCAATATACTCGATTCTAGTAGGCCGCCCTAGGGCTTCAAAAACTGCACTTGCGAGCTCATTCCAGGTGGTGGGTTTACCCATACCGATGTTGAAAATGCCTCCTCTAGCATCTTCTAAAAATGCACAGGTCATCCGAACAGCATCTTTGAGATAGATAAAATCACGGCATTGATTTCCATGGGAGTACTTTTCAGGCTCCGATGATTTATACAGTCTAATGACGCCTTCTTTTTGGATAAGAGGAATCATTTTAAAAACCATTGAAGCCATTCTTCCCTTATGGGCTTCGTTAGGTCCATAGACATTGAAATATTTCAATCCGACGATTTTGTTCAGAAGGCCTTCTTGAAGAGCCCAGAGATCAAAGAGGTGCTTGGATTTGCCGTAAAGATTAAGAGGTTTCAGTCTCGTGAGGGCTTCATGATCATCAGAAAAACCGCTGGTTCCATCCCCATAAGTGGCGGCAGACGAGGCGTAGATAAATCTTTGGCCGTGCCGTAGGGCATACTCAGCAAGACGCTGGGTGTAAGCGGTATTATTTTCTAAAAGAAAGGCTTCATTTTGTTCGAGGGTGTCGGAGCATGCTCCGAGGTGGATGAATGCACCGATCTCATCTTGGCGCCCTTCCAGCCATGTCAATAAAGAGTGAATAGGGACGATCTCTTGGTAGAGCTTCCCTTGTAGATTTTTAATCTTATCCGGATGATTGAAGTCATCGACGAGGATGAGCTCTCCCCCTTTTCCAAGATCATTTAGGTAGCGAACAACCCCGGACCCAATGAGTCCTGCGGCGCCTGTAATGACAATTTTTTTAGTGATGTTCATAATCTTGGAGAATCATCTCAATGGTGTGATCAAAACCGGCTTTATGCACATTCAACCAGCGAAATAGAGGCTCTTTACGAAACCACGTAAACTGCCGCTTGGCATATCTTCGAGAGGCTTGTTTGAATTTTTCAATGAAGTGCAGCCAATCATCGGAGGATTGAGCAGTTTCTAGAAATTCAAGACATTGACGATAGCCGATTGCTTGGGAAGCTGAGGAATTTTGGCAAAGCCCTTCCTCTTTTAATTTTTTAACTTCTTCGACAAATCCCTCGGCGATCATTTTTTCGCAGCGCTGTTCGATCAAAGGATAAAGGTTTTCTTTGGGCATATAGAGAAACCAACATCTAAAGTCATACTCTTCGGAAGGGTGAGATTCACGCCCAAAAAAAGAGACTTTTTGATGAGTCAGTGTCATGATTTCAAGGGCCCGGATGATCTTCTGCCGATCTCGAAAGGTGATGGTTGCAGCATAATCAGGATCTAGGATCTTTAGACGGTCATAAAGGGCAAGGGATCCCTTTTCTTCCATCTCCTCTTCAAGCTTAAGTCTGACACTCTTGACAGAAGCAGGACCACTGGGAGGACCATAAATCAACGCATGAATGTAAAATCCTGTGCCACCTACCACAATAGGAACATGATCGCGCGCATAGATTTCTCGGAAGGCCTGCTCTGACTCTTGGAAAAAATCGACGACGTTGGAAGTCTCATCTAAATCGCGGCTATCGATCAGGTGATGGCGGATATTCCCACTCTCTTCAGGCTTAATCTTAGCGGTGCCGATATCCATCCCACGATAGACTTGCATCGAATCGGCAGAAACGACCTCTCCCCCTAGCACTTGAGCTATTCTTAAGGAAATTTTCGTTTTACCAACCCCTGTAGGACCGGCAAGGATGATAATTTTCTTTTTTTTAGGAGTTACAGGAATCTTCTCCCCCAAAGGAACCTTGAAGGGATTAATGATGCTTTGCAATTCTTTGTTACCGAAAGCAGTACCCTGCACTCCTACCTCAAATATTCCTAGAGATTATCCGAAAGCCCGTTATTGAACAACTTCAACACGGACACGACGCCCGACACGAGCTCCGACTGTCATTGCAATCGTTCTGAGAGCCTTAATGGTACGCCCTTGCCGACCTACGATTTTACCGACATCTTGAGGAGATACTTTGATTTCAACAACAGTTCCCTGTTCTCCTTCGATGATATTCACATCTACGGCATCAGGCTGATCGACCAGGTTTTTAATGAGATACGCAATGAATTCTTTCATACAGAGAAAACTCGGGTTAAAAGTTAGCCAAGGAAATGATGCTAGCACTTAAGCAGATTTGAGACAAGCAGAACTTAATTAATTCTTGTTAATAATATTATTTTTAAATAAAGACAAAATTAGCATGCAAGTTAGTAAGCCCTCTTCAATTATCGAAGAAAATACGATATTAGTCGTGACGGCTCCGAGGCTTGCATGCCCTTTATTTACTATGACTGAGCAGTGAAGGCCAAAAACTCTTCGCGCCAGTTCTTAAAATCTATGATGAAACTCTTACAGTGAGCTCTGAAATTACCGATTTTCCGAGTCCATTGGTCCATATAGTTTTGATCATTCATGCCAAGTCTAAAAACGATATTTTCTTCATCATAATCCAGTTCAATCACACATCTAAAATGATGAGGAAATTGGTTAATATAATGCCCGACCAATGGCTCATCAATATTGAGCCTGCTAGTGAAAAGGGTTCTGATTTTTTCATAGAGTTCTAGAGCCTGCTGGGTGCTGTTATTCCAAGAAAAGCAAAAACCCCTATATTGCCCGTAATGAAAGACTTTGCAGTTTGACTCGCTGACAAGGGTTCCTTGTTTGTCACAGACCTTGCCATTCTTTATGTAAGCCATGGGTAAGATGTGATTGAGGCCGAAGAGGCTAACAAATACATCGGGGCATTTATCTTTAACGGAGAAAAATTTGAGCTTAACTAGCAACTTAGGATGTACTATAGCTTTAGTATCGGTACCATAGAACAAAAGCTGATTTTGCCAGATGGTTTCTGTGGCCATTGTGGTGCGCAGATATTTGCAAGTGCTTGATAGATGAGTGATGTCAACCGCATACAAGCAAAGACTGATTTTAAATAAAGCATCTTCGGTGAGAAAATCTAAAGCGGAACCAGAGGAAAAATCGGTTTCCTCTAAAAAGTTTGCCTCCCAGTAGTTCACAATAATTTGGTGTTGCTTTCGATAAAGCGGGCTGAACAAGAGCAGCCCTACTTTGATGACAAGGCCTAGCGTATAAGAGGGAATTAAGAGAAGAAAGGCTCCCGCGACTTTAACAATGCGAACTAGGAGGAAATTGTCTACATTGAGTTGACGAGGAATTTTTTCTAGCCAAAACGAGTTGTTGTATTTTTGAGTTGATACATAAAATCGAGGAAAAGTCTCCCAGCCTAAGATGGCATGGAGAGCGAAATCAAGCGGCTGAAAACATCGATTCATAAGATCTCTGGGATAAGAGGAAATATCCGAGGTAATCCCAGCCCTAAGGAATACTGCAGCATGCGTGGAAAATCCCATGGGGCAATTTTGCCACACTCAGTGTTTTTTGATTGGAAAAATTTTATATAAAACTTTAACAATCTCATTTTTAAACATTTATATGAAAACCGTGAAAGAATTAAGGAATTATTTGCATGTCACATTTTATAGAGGCTTGCATGCCCTTTCTAAAAAAGCTAGCTGAGGAATTCTGAGATCAATGATTTGAGGCTCCGGCGGGAGCTGATCTCTAAGTTCAAGGTAATTGCCCAATTCTTGGGCGAATTTTTTAGGAGTTAGCCTCAAAGTTTTGGTAAACCCTTTTTCATCTAAGATAACGATAATTTCTCGACCAGCTAAGCTTTTGTGAAAAGCTTGGGAGACATCCAGGCGAAGCATTTGAAGCGAGAGCTTGTTCACCAATTGGAGCAGCATTAAAGCTAGTGAGGTTTTCTGATCAGAAAGCGGCTGGTTCCAAGAAAACTGCTGGATGCCAAGATAGATCTCTGGAAGTTTTTTAGGAGTAAAGAACGGATAGACAGGGAAGGGATACCCTTCTTCATCGAGGGCGATATTTTCAAAATCATAAAGCCAGGCCGCAGGCTGTCTGACGGTGTAGTCGATAAAGATCGTATCAGGCTCTGTCAATCGAACAAAGGCCTCCTTGATCACAGGGGAAGCGAGGAGTCGGCCACGAGCCAGCCCAGGATCAAAAAAGGCAGCCGCTGTAGGTCTATCGGCACAGATTTGCATGAGCTCCGCTAGATAAGTGGTTTTCAGAGCCTCCCGCTGAGGGCCTGTTTGAACGATGCGACTTAAATAGCTCACTTTTCTTTTGGCTTGATACTGTTGGTAAAATTGGAGTCCTTTATGAGTTCCTCCCGTCACGATTAGCATCGAGCCGACAATCCATGCAACGGCTTGAACAAGAGGGATTTTCATAATTGATTGCAGACCTCAGTTACGTCGCCAGCTCCTAATGTGATCACTACATCATGAGGCCGAATAAATTTTGCTACTTCCTGGACAAGAGAGACGCGTGGGACATAAAAAGAACTCTGCTGAATTTCACGCGTCAGTCTGGCAACATCAAATCCAGGAATAGGGGTTTCTCCTGCACTCCAAATGTCGGTAATAAACAAGACATCGGCATCTGTAAACGCCTTAGTAAATTCCTGCCAGCAGTCGCGAACACGGGTATAACGGTGTGGCTGAAAGACAACAACGATCCGTTTTTCACCGACAGCTGCGCGAAGTCCTTTCAGTGTCGTCACGATTTCTGTGGGATGATGGGCATAATCGTCGTAGAATAACGCTCCATTTTTTTCCCCTTTCTTCTCCAGACGCCGTTTAACACCTTTGAAAGTGGCAAAAGCCTTTCGGATCGCATCTTCAGGAACACCCAGATCTAGCGCCATCCCAAAAACTGCTGCTCCATTGGCGACGTTGTGAAGGCCGATGAGCGAAAGTCGAATGTTAGAATAAATTTTTCTTGCATAGGCAATATCAAAATCGAGCTCAAATCCCTTTTGACACCATCTTGTGATACAAAGATCTGCTTTTTGAGATTCTCCGTAGCTTTTGCCCTGTAGATTTAAAGAAGAAAGGATGGGATCATCAGCACACCACCAGAGGAGTGCCGGGATACGTGCGGCAAACTGCCGAAATCCCTCTATGAGAGCCTCTTTAGTTTTCCAATAATCGAGATGATCTTCTTCGATATTGGTGATGATCGCACCTGTCGCGGGGTATTTTAAAAATGTTCCATCACTCTCATCGGCTTCGGCAACAAAGTAGATTCCCTTTCCTTGCTCTCCATTGGAGTAAGAATTAAGAGCTACTCCCCCCAATGCAAAAGTCGGATCATAGCCCGCTGTTTGCAAAACATAAGTCAGCAAGCAAGACGTGGTGGTTTTCCCATGTGTTCCTGTGACTAAGAGCGGCTGATATCCCTCCATCAGTTCAGCAAGAAGATCAGAGCGGTGGAGCAGTGGAAATTGGTTTTCTAGAGCAGCGCTATATTCGGGGTGTTCGGGCTTGATCGCGCTACCATAAATCGCTGTACAGGGCGCATCCAGATGTGCGGGACTGTGATAGGTAAAAATTTTTGCTCCTGCTTTTTGCAAATCTTCGGTCACATAACTCCAAGTAGGGTCGCTGCCTTGAACGCTAGCGCCTCTTTGCAAAAGAATCCGCGCCAGCGCGCTCATCCCAATGCCTCCGATTCCAATAAAGTGATAATTCACAAAGATCTCTTGGCTAAGGTGTCGCAAATCAAGGTGGATAAAGCAGGCTTACTCTGGTCTTGTTTAAAAGAGGCCATCGCCGCTTTCATCTGCGTTAACTGCTCAGGAAGCATGAATTGCTCGAGCAGTTCTTTAAGCCGGTCAACGCTGAGCGATGATTCAGGACAAGCGATTGCTCCTCCCACATTTTTCTCGATGAAAAGCGCATTCTTAGTCTGATGATCATCTGCCGCTTGGGGAAATGGAATCAGAATCCCAGGAACTCCGAAAGTGAGCATTTCAGCAAGTGCTGCCGCTCCAGACCTACAGACGACAGCATTAGCGGCACTCCAAGCTAAATCCATCCGTTCTTCAAAAACTTTCACACAGGCACGAATCCCCGCTTGTTCATACTGTCTTCTAATCCGCTCTGCACTCTGGCTCTTTCCCGCCACATGAATCACCTGAAATGTCTGAGGGGCTGCAACTTTTTCAATACTCTTGGAAAAAAGTGTATTGATCGACTCCGATCCTTGCGAGCCCCCAAATACAAAAAAAGTAAATAGACCGGGATCGAGATAGAAATAGTCGCGTGCAGCAGCAGGATCATGCTGCTTCTTGTTAATCATGGGCATTTTTACTTCGATGATGTTACCTCCGAGCTGCTGGCCCGCCGTATTGAATTGAACAGCTGAGAATAACGCCTTCTTCGCAAAAAATCGATTGACACGTCCGGGAATCGCATCTGGCACAAAAAGCGCAATCGAAATCTTTTTCCAGCTTGCAGCACAAAGCACAGGGAAAGAATGGTAGCTTCCAAAACCAATCACGATATCGGGTTGAAACTGCCCTAGCACTTTTAAACTTTGCCATATCCCCTTTCCCATGTGGTAAAGAGATTTGAAAAAGTTTCCTTTGAAAGGTGTTGCACTAGCAATTTGACGATAAGAAAAACGCTCCCTGTTAAAATACCGATTGGACTCTAGTCCTCCCCCCACAAAAAGAACCTCGTAACCCATTTCCATTAACTCGGTCCCCAGTGCCTGCGCTGGGAAAACATGTCCTCCAGTCCCTCCTGTAGCAATCAGCACTTTACCCTGGTTTAAAGCCACGTCACACTCCTCAAAATTTCCCCTCCTCTCCGTGCCCTCATCCTTAATCCTTGTGAAATTGGAGGATTAAATTTCATCAGCGCAGAGGCGGTACGCGCGGGAGAGACGCAGAGGACGCTGAGGGAAAAATTAAAAGAAAAAGGAATTGTGGGCAAAGCCCTAAAAAATACTCTCTCTGCGCCTCCGCGTCTCTCCCGCGCGTAGCGCCTCTGCGCTGATGAAACTGAAAATCTGTAACCTATGGGGAAGTTACTTAGGAGGCCCAGAGGAACGCCGAGAAGAAAATTATAAAATATCCTGCCGCTTGCGATCATACTTATCCTGTCCTTCTTTGAACTTCTATCCGTCCTTTGGCGATGTTGAGGATAATGCAAATCACCATAAAATTCGCAAGCAAAGAAGTTCCTCCCTGACTGAAAAAAGGGAGATTGATCCCTTTACTCGGAAGCAACCCTGAAGCGACTCCTAAGTTTAAAAAGGCCTGAAAACAAATCAGAAACGTTAAAATAGCGACCACGTAAAAGGCTTGCAGATCCTGGATTTGCACGGCAATAGAAAATCCCAGATAACCAATCATCATATATAGAAGAATGAGTAGCATAATTCCCATAAACCCAAACTCTTCAGCAAAAATTGCCGCAATATAGTCGCTTCTAGCATGAGGAAGATAGTCGAGCTTCTGTAAACTCTCTCCTAATCCTCTCCCCCACACCCCTCCAGATCCTGCTGCAATTTTGGCTTGATAAGGCTGATGGCCTTTACCCTGAAGATCGAGCTCAGGGTGTAAATAGACCTGAATCCGGTTATGAACATGGGGCATTTGAAAAGCGACAATTCCGCCCACAACGGAGAGCACCAAAAGAGGAAGCCCCCAATAGACCCATCGGACCTTTGTCAGCAAAAAAAGCACCAGTAGACTGGACAAGATAATAGCGACTGTCCCGTTATCCGGCTCAATCAAAATTAACCCCATAGGGATCGCCATCTTTGCGAGCAAGACAAGAAAATCCTTCAAAAGCAGCGGCTCCCTTCGTGTCGTAATCGCATGGATGTAATAGAGGGGAATCAGGTATTTCACAAACTCCGAGGGCTGAAATGAATAGCTCCCCACTCCTAGCCACCGGTGAGCTCCATTGATCTGCTGGCCAATCCCTGGGATAAAGACTAAAACGAGCAGCACACTTCCTATCACAAGGAAGTGACCACTCAGTCTTAAGAATTGGTCGTAGCCCAAAAACCACACACCCATTGCCAGCAGGGAACCTAAGATGGCATAAAGGATCTGCCTAACAAGGGCGTGGTGTGTGCTTTTAGCAAGAGAGCGGTCGAGAACTTCCGCTGCTGTCGTATTAAAAACCATACAAAGCCCTAGAATAAACAAAATGAGAACACAAAGCGTCAATAAAAGGCTTTTGAATTTCATTTTATTCTAATACGATCACCGGGCTTCAAACGGCGGGCTTTACTCTCATCCATTCCATTGAGCTGAAGAAGTTCTTCGACCTTCATGTGGTGCCTGACAGCAATCGTCCAAGGATTATCTCCATTTTTGACAGTGTAGTATTGAGCACTGTCGGTAAAATGGGAAGCCACCGTTTGCACTCCACTTTTTGTAGGAATTTTCAACGACTGACCAATTTTCAAGCGTGTTGTTGAGAGGTTATTGGCTTTCATGATGTCTTGAACTGAGACGTGGTTTTGACGAGCAATTCTTTCCAGGACATCCCCTTTTTTGACTTTGACTTCTTTAAAAGAAGTTTCGATCGGAGCAGGAGCTGTGGGTTCAACAGGGGCTGCAGGAGCTCCCGTTCCAATGGCTTGTAAATCGGCCAAGAAATTCTGCTGAGGCTCGGTATTTGTCACCTGAGGAGTGATATACTGCTTGAGGACCTGGTCGACTTCATCACCTGTCACAGGAGCAGCAGCCACTACAGGAGCGGGCATAACCTGCATAGGTTCGGGTTGATGAGTTGCTAGAACACTCACCTGACTAGTAACCTCTTCGGTTTTGTCCGATTTTAAACTGGTCGCAAATAACATAATGAGAAGTCCTGCGTTGAGCAGAACAGCAATGATGATTGTATCTCTTCGTTTCATGTTTCTCTCCCTAATTCTAGAACAAATTGTTTAAATTTTTCGCCTCTTTCAACATAATCTCGAAACATATCATAACTTGAGCATCCCGGAGACAAAAGAACAGAATCGCCTTTTTTTGCCTCTTCAGAAGCCCGCCTCACAGCCTCGTGTAAATTTGACACCATCTCCACCTGAAACTCTGGAGAAAGTTCTTCGGCGATTTTTTTGGCGGCTTGTCCTAAAGCTAAAATATGCTTCACTTTTCCAGCAAACACCTTTTTCCAAGGTTCGTAAGAAGATCCTTTGTCGACCCCCCCAGCAATCAAAATCACCTTCCCTGACATCGCTTCAACCCCTTTGATCGTTGCGTCGATATTCGTCCCTTTACTATCGTCGAAATAATCGACACCATCCCATGAAGTGACAAATTCAATACGATGCTCTGGTTTTTGAAACGTCTTAAGAGCCTTCGAAAAAGTTGCCTCATCTACAAATGCCTTGCAGGCACACCAAGCTGCAAAAATGTTTGCTCTGTCGTGATTTCCCCCGCAGGAGGTAGTTGCAAAACTCGCCTTGGAGGCCAAATTCGATGATTTTTGAGCAGGGCCGCATTCCGCGCAAATTGACATATTCGAGTGAGAATAGGCGATTTGCGCGGAATTCGGATCCTGCTCCAAAAGCACGGATTTGGCCCCAAATGGAGGATTGGAATTACCTCCGATAGTATACTGACTTGGCAAAATGGGTTCAATCCCATAGATTTGATATCCCGGTTTCAGCAAATCCCCAAACTCTTCTGCAACACTTTGGTGAACCCAAAAAGTTCCAGAAGGCTTGACCAACTCTTGCAAGCGGCATTTAGCCATCGCATACTCCCTCAGCGACCCATACCGGTCAAGATGATCGGGGGTGATGTTAAGAACCAGTCCCAGATCCACACAAGGCGTGCGAAGGGTTTCTAGCTGATAAGAGCTCAGCTCGACCACCATGATCTCCCCTTTTTGAGCAGCTTTTACATAAGCTGTGAGAGGCCTACCGACATTTCCAAGCGCTAGGGCTTGAAGTCCAGAAGCTTTAAGAATATGCTCGATGAGCAGAGTGACAGTTGTCTTGCCATTGGTCCCCGTCACGGCAATACAGGGTTGATGAAGCCTTTGCAAAGCCAGCTCAGCTTCTCCGACAACTTCCAACCCTTTTTGAACCGCTCCAGCATACAAAGGATGAGAAGGAGGAATACCTGGAGAGACAATCACCCGATCAAATTGCGTCAGACGCGGACAAAAATCGACGTTTTTTCCTTCTTGGATGAAAGCCTCCATGAGCGCTTTGCTATCATCAAAGCCCACCACATCATCTCCTTCATCCTCGAGAAACTCATAGGTCGCCCTTCCGCTCTTTCCTAAACCAACCACCAGTGTTTTCATGAACCTATCTCACTATTCTAAAATGGGATTTTTGAAGGATTTTTTCGTTTTTTTCAAAGCCGCCTCGCAGGACATACTTGAACAAGTAGGCCAAGAGGCGGCTTTGGAAAGGACGAAAAAAGACTCGAAAAGCACATATTTAGAATAGTGAGATAGGTTCATTGAATTTTAAGAGAAATGGCTCCAATCACAGCTAGTAAAAGTCCGATGATCCAAAACCGCACAACCACCTTGGTCTCTGGCCACCCTTTGTATTCAAAGTGGTGATGAAGAGGAGCGCAAAGAAAAATCCGTTTTTTATCCCGCAATTTAAAACTCGCCACCTGTAAGATCACCGATAACGCCTCCGCAACAAAAACTCCACCGACTAAAGCGAGCAGCACTTCACGTCGTAGGAGGACTGCTGCCACTCCTAATATGCCCCCCAAGGCCAAAGAGCCCGTATCTCCCATAAAAACCTGCGCAGGATAGCCGTTATACCACAAAAATCCCAAACAGGCCCCCATCGTTGCCGAAAGGAGTACAGCGATTTCTCCCGCTCCTTCAATATAAAGAATATTCAAGTAGCGTGCCATTCCCATATTGTTAGAGAAAAAAGCTACCAGAGCCAAAACTCCCGCGACCAAGATCACACATCCGGCGGCAAGTCCATCAAGCCCATCTGTAAGATTCACAGCATTCGACGACCCTGTCACGACTACCACCGTCAGCAAGACTGCGAGTAACCCCAGCCCTCCCGCCCACTGCACTACAGGATCTTTATAAAATGGAACATAATAACGGGTCATATACTCTGATGTCGAAAGTTGCACAGATTTGTACTCTTTAGCAATCGGAGCCCGAAGACCTACTGTAGCCTCAACCTTTTCTGCCACCCCAGGAACCATCGCATAAATTCCCACAGCAGCTGAAAAAACCACCTGAGCTAAAAACTTTTTACGCGCACTGAGACCCTTGGAGTTTTTGTATTTGAGCTTGAGATAATCATCATAGGCTCCGATTCCCCCTAGCCAAAAGATTGCTACCAAAAAGATCATCGTAAAACTACTTGTTAAATCCATCCACAGCAAGAGAGCGATGAAAATTGCAAATAAGATTAAAATTCCTCCCATCGTAGGAGTATTTTTTTTCTTCTCGTGTAGCTGTGCAAGCATTGGACAATCCTCAACTCGGATCGATTGTCCCGTTTTCAATTCATACAATTTTTTAATACAACGAGGACCCAGAAAAATGGTAACCAAGAGCGCAGTCAAAGCGGCGAGCATCATCCGCGTTGATGAGTCAGTGAAAGCCGTCGGAACCTTCCATCCTATGGAAGAGAGATATGCGAATAAGAGCAATAGCATGTGGAAAACCCCATCTTAGAGAGTACGCGCTTATTTTTGCAAATCAAGAATCTGCCATAACTGGTTTGCGTTCGATCCTTTGATCAGCACAACATCACCCGGCTTCGAAATCTCAAAGAGCGTCGCCCGTAGCTTTTGCAGATCGTGAAAAAATTCAGCGGGCCTTCCGACTCCATTGAAAGCCGCAATCATGGGCAGGCACCCTTTTCCAAAGCAGAGCAAATGTTCAATTTTATCGAGAGCTAACTCCGCAACCTTGCGATGTTCACCCTCAGAATAAGACCCCAATCCCGTCATCTCTCCCAGGACTGCAATCGTCTTTCCACCAAAAGAAGGCCTTGGAAGATTGACAAGCGCAACCTCCATCGATTCGGGGCTTGCATTGTAGCAATCATTGATAAAAACAATGCCCTCGCGCTCGATCCGCTCAAACCGGAGTCCAAAAGATTTCAGCAGCTTGGCCCCTGCAATGATCTCTTGCCACGATAGGCCCAACAGTCTCGCGACACTCGCAGCCCCGGTAAAATTTTCACAAAAATGGGTTTCAGTAAAAGGAAGATATAGAGGAGGGCTCATTTGATCCCCCTCTTGGATAAGACGCCCCTCTTCCAAAACAAAATTTGCTTTCGCAGGTGCCATAGCAAAACTCTTTTTTGGGAAGGCGCCGCTATCGCGGATGGCCCCATAGTTAAGCGTCTCGAGACCGACAACTCCTAAGACAGTGCGAGGATGAGAAAAAACCTCTGCTTTGGCCGCAGCAATCCCCTCAAGACCCTCTGGAAAAGATTCAATATGAGGAAACCCGATCTTCGTAATCACCGCAATTTCTGGCGGCGCAATTTCAACCAACCTTCGAATCTCTCCCGCTCGCCACATCCCCATCTCAGCAACAAAGATCTCCTCAACACCTTCCCCATTTAAAATAGCCAGAGGAAGACCGACTTGCGAATTACTGTTGCCTGGCGTCTTTGCAACCGTATACTTTTGCACAAGTAGCGTCGCAATAAATTCTTTTGTCGTTGTTTTTCCAAGTGACCCCGTAACCGCAACAATTTTTTGTTGCCGCCGGGCCTGAAGATATTTGGCAAGTTCTTGCAGCGCTTTTGTCACATCGCTCACTTTCAATAAGCTCAGTCCCGCGCTTTCCCCTCGATAGCTCTCCTCAACAACTGCAGCAACAGCTCCTTTTGCCGCCACCTCTTTTAAAAAATCGTGACCATCGAATTTTTCCCCTTTCAAAGCAAAAAACACATCCCCTGCTTTCACCTGGCGACTATCAATGGCATGCCCTGAAATGGATCGATCCTCAACTGGAAGTTGTAAGCACTCCCCCAGCTCCGCTAACCTTGTAAATCTTTTCATTTTTTTATTGTATCAGAGTCGCTTGAATTCAGGAATGGCTCGAATCATAAACTCGTCAAATAGTGGAACAGTGAACAGCATATCACCATGAGAAGGGCTGTAAATCATCCCTTTTCTAATGAGCTTAGCTCGCACCGGTCCTAGGCTTGCGATTTTAATGCCCAACATATCTGCAATATCCGAAGTACGATGAGCTCCAGGCCCTAATTGTGCCATGGTTCTTAAGAAATTTTTTTCGCTGCGTGTCAGTCGATCAAATCTAACTCTGAAGAAATTTTCATCAAGTCTTTTGATGGCGTTTTCCGTCGCATTTTGAACCATTGACAACGTGATTGGACTCGCTGTTGCCAAATCCCAAGCTTCATAACCCCAGACTTGGAGAAAGTAGGGATACCCTTTTGTCAGGTTAAATATCTCCTTAAGCGCCGAATTTTCGAAAATGACTCCCCTGGCAGATGCAGGCTCTCGCAGGGCCTTCATTGCATCTTCTTCTGATAACACTCCAATATCGGGAAAGCTAAAAAGCCTCTCAGCATAAGATTTTGATTCTCCGGCTAATCCTGCTAAGACGGGCAGTCCTGCCCCCAAAAGCACGATAGGGAGCTGGAGCTGTTGAATCTTGTGCATTGACATAATGAGCGCGCCCAATTCAGTGACATTGAGATACTGAACCTCATCGATCAGAATAGCTACCGCACATTGCCGTTCCTCAGCCGCCTCACCAATTGCAATGAAAAGATTAGGAAGATCGATTTCCAAGTCTCCACTGTCAGCCAATCCTCTCTGAGGAGCAATGTCCAACCCAATACTCACATCGCCTATTTTCACTTTCAAAGCACTCACAAAGCTGCGCAGAACAGCTAACCCTCGCTTGACCTTATCTCCTGTCCCCGCCATCCGGTCCAAACCAAACAGAAGATTCCATAGATAGGGAACCAGAAGTTGAGCTAACTGTTTGCCCTCACACGCTTCAATAAAAACAGTCCGATATCCAACACCTTCGGCTAATCGTTTGATTTCATTTAGCAACACTGTTTTTCCAACACCTCGAAGTCCCGTTAGCAGCATACTTTTTTCTGGCCGCTTCCGGATCACACGGCCCAGAAGCCTTCGGGCCTGTTCAAGAATAGCGTCCCTCCCGACCAGTTCGGGTGGTGGAGTACCAGCTCCTGGAGAAAACGGATTTTCAATGGGGTCCATGATTTATACCAATTTATACCCACTTATACACGAATTTGAGTATAAATAGGTATAAATCAATCTGAAACTCCACATCTCATTGATAATGAATTAATTATCCAATGAGCACTAACCAAAAACCAGGATCCCAAGCGGCAGGATGAAGGAGGATGAGAGAAAAATGCTCCTGGCATTTAACGGCAAAGCCGTGTAAAATAGCTTTTCACCCCTGGTTAAACTATGAATCAAGAAATTCTTATAAATATTGAGCCGAAAGAGACCCGGTGCGCCTTCCTAAAAAATGGACTTCTTCAAGACTTCGTCATCGAACGTCAAACAAGTCGCACATTGACAGGAAATATCTATCGAGGGCGCGTCAAAAATATTTTACATAACATCCAGTCCGCTTTCGTGGATATCCATGAAGGCGAAAATGGATTCATCCACATTTCCGACATCGAAGAAAATACCGAGCAGTTCCAGAAACTCTTCGATATGGATTTTGACATGGACCTCAAATCTACAGCAGCTCAAAAGCGCAAAAAACCCTCTGAAACTGACATTTCCAAAATTGTAAAACCCGATCAGCCTGTTTTGGTTCAAGTCGTCAAAGAACCCATCGGATCAAAAGGGGCTCGTCTGACCTCTAATATCTCCATTGCAGGCCGCTATCTCGTCATGTTGCCCAATACCCCCCATCGCGGCGTGTCGCGTAAAGTCGAAGACCGAGCAGCCAGAGACCGCCTTAAAAAACTCATTCAAGCCTTCGAAATGCCGCAGGATATGGGACTGATTTGCCGCACAGCTAGCGTCAACGCAACGCAAGAGCAGCTCATCCAAGAAGCTCATGATCTTCTCAATTCTTGGAAAGACATCATGGAAAAATTCGAAAAGGCCACTAAGCCCACCTGCCTTTACGAAGAATCCGATCTGATTAAACGGTCGATCATCACAGCTATCGATAAACAATACGACCGGATCTTAATTGATGATTTCAATACCTTCCAACGTTGTAAACAACTTTACTCCCGCTATAGCGGTGAGTGGGACATGAAAATCGAGTACTACCGAGACAAACACCCGATGTTTGAAAGGTTTGGAGTCGAGCGAGAAATCGAAAAAGCCCTCCGAAGAAAAATTTGGCTTCCCAGCGGAGGATACCTCTTTTTAGACTCGACCGAAGCGATGCTCACAATCGATGTTAACTCCGGTCGCAGTAAAGATCAGCGGCGCACCACGACCAATGTAGAAGAGTCTTTAGTCCGCATCAACATGGAAGCTGCCGACGAACTCGCCAGACAGCTGCGCATCCGCAATATCGGAGGCCTAATTATCTGCGACTTCATTGACATGCGCAGCCGAAAAAATCAACGCAGAGTGTTAGAGCGACTGAAAGAAGCGATGAAAGATGACTCTGCCAAGTGCAGCATTCTGGGAATGAGTGAATTCGGACTCGTTGAAATGACACGTCAAAGAAATCGAGAGTCTCTAGCCCAAACCCTCTTTACCAGCTGCCCCTATTGCAATGGGAGCGCCCGCGTCAAAACCCATGAAAGCGTCTCCATTGAAATTGAGCGTGCGTTGAAAAAGTTGATTTTAGTTGAACAACAATATGCTCTTAAACTCATCTCACATCCTTCTCTCGATAAATTTTTAAGCCACCATGATAAAAGCTACCTTAATAAACTCGCCGAGAAATGGAATGCTGATTTGAAATTCTCCCACGACGATACGCTTCACCTCAATGAATTCCAATTTTATTCAACGACCAATGGCAAACAACTCGACATTTGAACAAAAGCTTGCCTCTGAGAGAGGTATTCCAGACAAAACAAGAGAGGCTGTGTACTCCTTTTATCATGCCTACGAGCAAGCCTTAAAAGGAGACAGAGCCCTTTACGACAGCTCCTTCCATGAGTATCTTGAGCTACTCAAAATTCATCATCAGACCCCTTTTATTTTTCAGCCCTACCATGAAAGAATCCGAGACCCTCATGATTACTATGCTTTCGGCAACAACTTTTTCCGTCCCCTTGTCAATGAAGCCTCCTCTCGTATTTTAGGTCACCAAGCAATCAAAGAGATCCAGTCTCACCTTGCAAACGGACATAACGTGATCCTTTTCGCAAATCACCAGATCGAAGCCGATCCCCAAGCCATCAGCGTCTTACTCGATCACCCTTATCCAGGACTGGCAGAGAACATGATCTTTGTTGCTGGTGAACGTGTGATCACCGATCCCGTTGCTGTTCCCTTTAGTATGGGACGCAACCTTCTTTGTATTTATTCCAAACGCTATATCGATCACCCTCCTGAAAAAAAATCTGAAAAACAACACCATAATAAACGCACCATGGAACTCATGAGCTACCTCCTCAAACAAGGAGGTAAATGCATCTATATCGCTCCTAGCGGAGGAAGAGATAGACGCAATGCTAGCGGTGTGATTGAAGTAGCCCCCTTCGATCCTCAGAGTATTGAAATGTGCTACCTCATGGCAAAAAAATCAGGAAAGCCCACCTATTTTTACCCGATGACACTTGCCACCTACGATCTCCTGCCACCGCCTCAAACCATCCAGATCGAACTGGGAGAAGCTCGCCATGCTCAAAGAGGCCCTATTTACCTTTCTGTGGGACTGTGTATTGACATGGAACACTTTCCAGGATACGATTTGCCAAATAAGCATGAACGCAGAAAGGCCCGTGCAGACCATATCTGGGGCCAAGTCTGCAGCGACTATCAAAAATTAAGGTCCCTATGAAAAACTACGCACTTGCCTCTCTCGCCCTTTTGATGACCACCTTATTCAGTACACCTTCTTACGAAAAGGTCGAAGATCAGTGCACCCTTAAAATTCTCACTCCTACACTTTCCGAACGTAAAACCGCTAAAATCCGCCTAGCCAACGGACTAGAGGCCTACCTCATTTCTGATCCCGGCGTCCATGAGTCCTCTGCAGCCCTTGCTGTTGAAGCCGGATCGTGGCAAGACCCGAAAGAATATCCTGGCATGGCCCATTTTTTAGAACATATGCTCTTCATGGGAACAAAAGCTTATCCCAATGAAAAAGAATACATGCAGTATATTCGCGATCATGGAGGCAACGTCAACGCCTACACAGCTTCCGATAGAACAGTTTACTCTTTCACCACCTACCTCGATGGATTTAAAGGCGCTTATGACAGATTTTCCCATTTCTTCATCGATCCCCTCTTCCTCCCCTCTTGCATTGAAAGAGAACTGCACGCCGTTGATCAAGAACATGCTAAAAATATCGAGAACGATGCCTGGCGCAATTACATGATCTTGAAAGAAACCGGCAATCCTAGCCATCCCAACACCGCCTTTTCCACCGGCAATGCTGAAACACTTTCAGGAATTCCCCAAGAGGCGATGAAAGAGTGGTATGAAAAGCATTACAGTGCAGACCGCATGCATGTGGCCTGCGTCTCTTCTTTACCCATCGAAGAGATGATTGCCCTCACCGTCGAAAAGTTTTCACCCATCGTCAATCGCAATCTAAAAAAACCCTCTTATCCCGCAGACCTCTTTTCATCCGAGCAAAAAGGGCATTTCATCTACATCAAACCCGTTAAAGATCTAAAATCCCTTTCCCTCGTCTGGGAAGTTCCCCGAGAAGTCGCCCTGGATCGTGAGACAGGCATCAGTTCTCTTTTAAGCTACGTTCTCAATAACGAAACAGAAAACAGCCTCTCCGAACAACTCAAGCGAGAAAAACTTGCCGAAAACGTCTCTGCCACCTTTGACCATTTTAGCTCAGACGCTGAGCTTTTGATCATCGATATCAACCTCACCGAGACAGGGATCAAACACACCGACACCGTGGTCCAGCGCGTCTTCCAAACCCTTCATCGCCTCAGAGAAACAGGCATCCCCCGCTACATCTTCGATGAGCAAAAGCGCATTCACACCCTTTCCTACGAATACCAATCACGCCAAGACGCTTTCTCATTTGCGACGACAACAGCTGCCAACCTCCTCTACGAAAAACTCGAGACTTTTCCTGAGCAACTGACCCTTCCTCAGAAATACGATCCTCCCTTCATCCAAACCCTTCTCTCTTCCCTCACTCCCGATTCTTGCATCTATTTGGTTGTTGCTGACCCTAAGTTGACAGGGATTGAACCTACTGTTGCAGAAAAATGGATGAATGCCTCCTACACCATCAAGGAAATCCCTTCATCTCGTCTCCTAGCCTGGAGCGAAACTAAAAACCATCCCCAGATCGATGTCCCCTCTGCCAACCCTTACCTTCCTGAATCTCTAGCTCTCGTCTCCAGCGATGAAAACAGCTCAACTACCCCCTTCCTCCTCGAGCCCGATCAAGAGACGCTGGGAAAAGCCTACTTCCAACAAGACAAAACCTACCTTGTCCCCGAAACAGCCGCGATATTTTCTCTTAAAACACCTCTCTTAGATGGCTCGGCTAGATCGCGCGCGCTCCTCGATCTTTACAATCGAGCTCTCTCAGAAAAGATCTCCTCTACCATTTTCTTTGCTACCCAAGCGGGCATTAATCTTCAAATGGCGCAAGGTGATTTCGATTACAAAATCGCTGTCTCCGGCTATAGCGAAAAAACTCCCCTTGTTCTTAAAACCGCCTTTGAATCCCTTAGCAATCTCACTCCCACAGCCGCTGAGTTCGATATCTATAAACAATCGCTTCTCTCAACCTATGACAACGCCTCGAAAGAGCTCCCGTTTAGACAAAGCTACCAGCTCCTCAGCAGCATGATCTATAATCACCAACCCACACCCGCCGCTAAATACACCGCTTTAAAACACCTCTCTTATGAAGAATTTCTTTCCTTCTCAGGAGAACTTTTTAAAACAGCCTATGCAGAGGCCCTCATCTATGGAAATTTAACTAAGCAAGACGCTACAAACCTGTGGAACACCTACAAACTCACGTTAAATCCGACCCCTTTTCCCACTGCCCAACATTACAAAAAAGGAGTCCTCACCCCTAACGATAAACAAGGCCCTTATATGACCTTGCAACATACCGAACGGCAAGGCAACAGCGCCCTTCTCATGATTCATGAAGGCCCCTTTTCTATGCAACATCGAGCCATTCAACAAATTCTCTCTAGCGCCCTCCAAGACGATTTTTTTGACACCTTGCGCACCAAACAACAAACAGGCTACATCGCCCAGTCTTGGGATACCGAAGTTGAACGGCAGCTCCTCCAATTTTTTGTTGTTCAATCGATCACCCATCAACCCTCCGAACTGCTCGCTCGCTTCGAGCTCTTCTTAGAAAATTTTAGCCGCCATCTCCAGGAAAAAATCTCCCCCACTCGTTTTGAGACCTTGAAAGCCTCTCTCATCCAAGAGCTCGAAATGCCCCCTGAAAATCTTCCTCGAAAAGCCGCTCAACTCAATCTCCTCGCTTTTGAATACCATGGTGATTTCGACTGGATGAACAAAAGAATCGCTGCCGTCCAAGAACTCTCCTATGACACCTTCTCCAAAACCGCTACCAACTTCCTCTCCCGCAGCAACCACAAACGCCTCGCCGTTCTCATGGAAGGGCAGCTCCCCGAAAAAAACCTCTTCCGCTACGAAGCCATCACCGAAGACGATGCCCGCAGCATCGGCAACTACATTTCGGCTAAGTGAGCCAGTTTTTCTATTTACTTAACCACGACTAGTGGTAAAGTTACCTCTGGTCGTGGTAGATAGATTATTTGGCAACTAAAGAAAACAAGGGACAGCTTTCCCTCGCAAGATATGAGATGTTATTCCGCTTTGACAGAGACCTTTAAAATGCTTACCTTATCGCGGGGCATGCCAGAGCTCGATCCCTTCGCTTCAATGGCTTGCACAACGTCATACCCTTTTATCACTTTTCCAAAAATCGTATGCTTCTGATTGAGCCATTCGGTTTTAGCTGTTGTGATAAAAAACTGACTGCCATTGGTATTAGGTCCACGGTTAGCCATCGCCAGGAGTCCAGGAGCATTGAATCTTAAAACAGGTGAAAATTCATCTTCGAAATTTTTGCCCCACAGCGACTCTCCTCCCGTTCCATTTCCTTTAGGATCGCCTCCCTGGATCATAAATTGAGGGATAATGCGATGAAACACTGTCCCATCGTAGTATTTTTTATTCGCAAGTCCTAAAAAATTTTCACATGTTTTTGGGGCTACATCAGCGAACAAAGCCACCTCAATATTGCCCAATGTCGTCTCAATCACTACCGTCGGTTGTTTCTTCTCCATGCGTGTACTCTTCTCCTCTGCTTGTAAATTCGGAATGCAAAAACATCCCATGATCACCATCCACCCACACATCAATACTTTTTTCATACTGTTGACAGAACTCAAACCCAACTCTTCATCGAGATAGGCGGCTCTGCTCCTTGCCTATCCAAAATACCGATCTTGGCAAATATCGAAAAGCTCAATTTGTGATCAGACCTTCAAAAGGACTTCAAAAAAGATCTTGCCTTGAAAGAGCAAAATCCCAAGGCCCCCCTTGTTCATTTGACCTATAGTTCTTTTTTGGAAAGGAAATATTTTAGGAAAAAAGTCACTTTGGGTCTAAAAGCCGGAGCTCTGACGACGGTGGTTTCCCTGTATTTGATGGCACTTAATCATGCGAACAACTACATCCCTCCCAGGGATGCTAGACTGTAGGGCTGCTCAGAACCTCCGAGTAAAAAAAACTTATTTTTAATTAGGATAAACTATTTTAATATTTTAAACATATTACATTCGCTGTATAATTAAGAAATTAAAAAACAAGGAACAAACGATGACAATCGTAACAGAATCCCATCATGCCTCAGTAGAAGCGATGGATCATCATATAAGCAAAGAATTGGATGCATTTTCTGAAAAAATAATCAAATCAGATAAAGTAGCTAAATTCATTCTGACTCTTCAATGTACAGATCGTTATCTAGATCAACAGGGAAAAATAAATACACAGAAAGTCCAGACCCAAATTCAGTATCAAGTGCTGATGCATAGACCCGTCCTTGGAAAGATCACCAGCCGAGAGGGCGACACTATTGAATTCCAAAAAAGAAGAATAGGAAAGAATGCCTCTGAGGAAGTGATTTTAGGCAAAAACCACGTGACATACTCTGCCTATAACAAAGAGGGTGTCCATCTCGGAGACAAAGTATTGCGCTGTTATTTTCATAATATCAATTATTTAAACCAGCAAGAACGCTTAAATCCTAGATCTTCTTTCACCCATAAACCTACCGTCTGTAAAGGCTGTACCGAACATTAAAACAATGCTTATGGGCCTTCCCTACAGGGTATGATTAAAAGTCCTACATAGCTAAGCAACCCTTTGCACCACCGGGCTTTTATCAGATTTTTTTCCTAAGAACCTAAGTTTCATCAGATCGAGTAGGAGGGGGTTGTTAAGCCCCCGTCCTCTCACACCACCGTACGTACGGTTCCGTATACGGCGGTTCAAGAACCCTCTTAAAGACATAGTTTCTCCCGATGCA
>JAHFTQ010000019.1 GCA_023265455.1 Parachlamydiales bacterium | reverse complement strand
CGGAGGAGAACAGACTGCTCTCAATTTAACAGAGTTAAAACACCGCGGATCAGTCATCACTCAATCCCTTAAAGCTCGTTCAGCTCTCCGTAGAAGAAGGCGTGGCAATTTGAGATATCGCCCTCCTCGCTTTGATAATCGCTGTAGGCCTAAAGGTTGGCTCCCACCCTCTTTAAGCCACCGTGTTGAAGGCGTTATAACCTTTGTCAAACGGATGCAGACAGTAGCTCCATTGACAGCTGTAACGTGTGAGACAGTCCGTTTTGATACACAAAAACTCTTAAATCCTGAAATCCAAGGAGTCGAATATCAAAGAGGGACGCTGTTAGGCTGTGAAATCCGAGAATATCTCCTAGAAAAATGGGGACGCAAATGTGCCTACTGCGATGCAAAAAATATTCCCTTGCAAATCGATCATATTCAGCCGCGTAGCTTAGGAGGATCTGACCGTGTTGACAATCTCACCCTTGCCTGCAGCGCTTGCAATCAGAAAAAAGGAAATTTGCCAGTAGAAGTCTTTGCTCCACAGCTTGCGAAATCTGTTCATAAAAAACCAACACTACAAGGTGCTGCTGCCGTTAACAGTACACGCCAAGCTCTTTGGGAAAAACTGTCACTTCCTTGCGAGAGTGGCACAGGGGGTCGGACGAAATACAATCGTGAGAGGATGGGAGTTCCTAAAACCCATGCGCTGGATGCAGCGTGTACAGGAGCGGTAGAGTATCTATTCAACTGGCAGATCCCTATTCAGCAAATGGCCTGTACAGGACGAGGCTCTTACCAAAGAACCCGCTCTGATAAATTTGGGTTCCCTCGCGGAATTCTTACACGCAAGAAGAGAATACGAGGATTTCAGACAGGTGACCAGATTATAGCCTCGGTTTCAAAAGGTAAAAAACAAGGTATCTATCAGGGTCGGGTTGCGGTTCGTGCATCTGGGTCGTTTAATATCCAGGCTGCTCAAGGGATTGTTCAGGGGATTAGCTGGAAAAATTGTAAACTTATTCAACGAGCAAACGGATATCACTACTCAAGCAGTGTAAATCCTTGGAATTTTAAAAATACAAATAGAGGAGCGGCGCTTCCTCCCACCCCTGAAGGGCTTAAGTTTCCGCGCCGTCAAATAGGATGAAACCCAATAAATATATCGGTTCCAATTTTGATGATTTTCTCAGAGAAGAGGGGATACTAGAGGAAATTGAAGAAGTTGTAGCTAAAAAAATCTTCGTCTTTCAAATAGAAAAAGAGATGAAGAAGCAAGGTGTTGATAAAGCAGAACTTGCAGAACGAATGGAAACGAGTCGCTCTGCTGTTGATCGTATTTTAGACCCTGAGTTACCATCAACGCTACGCTCATTTGCAAAAGCAGCCTGCGCTCTTGGCAGACATTTAAAAATTAGTTTGGCTTGACCACGATTTATGGGTAACGACAAGCCCTGACTGGAATCACGACGAGCTCTTTGGAGCTTAAGTCTTCAAGTGCAACTGAGAAATCTTCATAGAACGCTCCTCGAGGGACATAGAGGATCCGTTTAACCACCGAATAAGGCAAAACAATTTCATCGTCTTCTTTGAATCCTTTGGCAGAGAGGATTTTTACGACAGACAGATGTTTTTTAAACGTAAAAATCGAATCGACAGAACTTGCCACTGTCATCGGCCAAAAAACCAAACTCAAAATCTTGAGCCCTACCCCTCTGGGGATCGCTCCCTTTGAGACCTTCCAGGCAATTTCTTGAGGTTTAGCCGATCGCATCGCTGTACTTGCCCCTGAAATCGCATAGCTATGGTGGCCTGCATTTTGGACGGTGACTTCGACAGGGACATATCCTTTCGCTGCCAAATCCATCTTGAGAATCTTCTTGCTCTCCTCAGGTGTATAGACCTTCGCCGTGATAGCCAGTTCCCGATCCTCTAAGGTCGCTTCATGAGAAAAACCAGAAGAGGTATGCCCTATTTTTCCTGATGCTCCAGCCAATAATAAAGCGCCTATAACAATGCTAAAAAATTCTTTGTTTTTCATTCCACTATTATAACTAATTAGCAATAAGATATAATCTATAAAAATATATTTTATATTGTTTTTTGTTATAATTAATGTATAATTATTACCGTTTAGAAACAAAAACAAAAGGTAGATTATGACAGGCGCAGTAACAGATATGGATCGCAGCTCTTTCTTTCAAGGGCTTAGTGAATACAATAAAGACAAACTTGATAAGCTTGAAAAAAGAGTAGAAAAGTCTCGTGAAGAGCTTGAAAAATCGATAGCGGAAACTCTTCGGCTTAAGAAAGAACTTAAAGAATTGACTGCAACGCATATTGAGAAGACAGAGGATGTTGTTAAAACAACCTTTACCCTACAGGGCAAGAGTCATGAAGACAAATATTTAAAAATCAATTTTACATATTCTGGTTTTGATGAAAATGACAAGCTTCTTGAAGATGCAAATGGTAAATTAACCGTTAGATACTACTAAACATTTTTTAAACTATTAATTCTGGCGGGAGTCCAACTCCCGTCTTTTCCTACTGCTTGATTTTTTACTTGTTATTCCTTTACGATCTCTTAGCCAAAACAAGGAAAAAATCAAATGGTAACATTATTAAAAAATTACATTGAAACCGTTCGTACAGCTCCTCTGTTTTCAGCATTTGATCTCCCCTGGCAGGGTCTAGAGCATTTTAACCTAACTACAAAATGTGTGATTGTCCCCAAAGTCGATAGCAGCATAGAGGCTATCCAGCAGACGGTTGCTCGTCTATTTTGCTCTTTTCTTGCCCCCTGCATAACCAAACCCTCTATCGTTTTTAACCTAGGACTAGGTGGCCTTCACTTAACCTGGTGCATCTTTCAAAAGTTGCTGGACAAAGACATCCCCCGACAAGAGTTCGAAACGGCCTTTATTCGTCTTGCGACCGCTGTCTATGATTTTGCATTTATGCTCCTGCTGTGCCGTCCTTTTCCTTGGTCGATTATGCGGCCTTCAACTTTTCAACAAAACATCACTTTTTCTGCAGCAGTCAAGATCGGGTTTCATCTTGTATTAGTTCCCCTCTTTCCCGAAATCACACGCCAAATTCATCAATCGATTTTTAATAAAATTGATCATTTTCATCTTTGGGAAGGGTGCCTTATCAAGCAATTTGCCAAAGGCCTCACAGATATGATTCTACCGCCCTCTGATGACACAAGCCGAATATTTGCTCTAGCTCGCGCGCTAGGACAGTGTTCTACCCCTAAAAAAATTAAACCTTCCACAGCTCCTGTTGAGCCGCCGCCTGTAATAGATACATCGCCTGCCCCTCAACTACCTGGCACCCCTTCTGACGGGCAGCCTGGATAAAATCGGTTTCATATAAGGCGATGTCCATGACGGTTTTTCCAGGGATGAGGAGCTGTTCTTCAATGGGCATGGAGACTGATGTGGCATTGATCAAAATATCGTAGAGTGGCACCGTAAGGCTCCAATGACAGCCCAGCTTTTCAGCTAAAGCTTGGGCCTTCGAAGCGGTCCGGTTAACAAGGACAACCTCGGCTCCCCTTTTCATGGCTGTGAGGGCAATTGCTCTTGCCGCTCCTCCAGCTCCAAGAATGACAATCGTTTTGCGATGAACATGACCCAAAAGTTCAAGAGCTGCCGCTCCATCTGTATTATATCCTAAGATCTTTCCGTTTTTAAAGACCAGCGTGTTAACAGCGCCGATCTCTTGTGCCTCGGGATCAATTTCATCGATAAACGGCAAAACAGCTTCTTTTAGAGGAGCTGTGACGCTTAAACCCTCGAAGGGAAGCTTTTTTGCCAGAGCAAAAAATCGCTCGAGTTCGACAGCTTGCAGCGGCATCTTAATGTAGACAGCGTTGATCCCCTTGGAGTGAAAGGCTTCATTATGAAATAAGTGCCCCGGGCTTTGAGCAATAGGATCACCTATCAGTCCGAAAATTTTCGTTTGAGCATTCAGTTGATCGAAATGGTAAACCCCCTTGAGCTCACCTGCTAAAAGCTGCCCTGGGACGTTGACCTCTTCTTTGCTTAAGGGGGCATACATGAACGGAACTCCTACAATCGGAGCGCAAATCCGGGTGATGCTCCCCAGTTCTCCCATACAAAGTCCGATAATATTAGGATGGCGCTGAAGGAACTCTAACATCCGAAGACTATCGAGTGTTGAACGGGCATAAGTCGCTAGTTTGTAGAGATCCGATCGAGGATGCGTCCTCTGGACAAGTTGCAGAGTATAATCCAAGTCAGGCGTCTCTTTGAAATTATGGTAGGAGACGATATTTTTTGCTTTACCTCTTAGAGGGCTAATATTCCAATCGGTATCCACGAATAGCAGCTCATTATTTTTGTAGACGAGCTTATGAGTTCCACGATCGAGTTCTAAGAGCTCAACTTTATCTGTAGTGACTAAACGTTTAACAGGAGCGCAAAGTTGTGTCATGAATGACCTCCTCAGAGAGTGTTTCAAAACTCAGTTTCAGTCGATTTTTGGGGCTTTTTGAGCCAATTTTGACTTCTTTTATTGGGGGTTATATCAACTTCGTATATTACCCCCAATAAAAGAAGTCAAAATTGGCCAAAAATCCTCTAAAAAGCGACGAAATCTGAGATTTAAAACACTCTCTTAATCAAATTTAAAGGAACTTCTGCACAATACTGCCCTTCGCAAATAGAGGGGACTCCAATTGCTTGCAGCAAAACAAAACGAGCAAAGCCTGCTCGCGATTTTTTATCAAGACCCATTGCCTGCACAAGGGCTTCTCGGTTGTAAGATAGCTTCACCAAAGGCACCCGATCTTCGATTTGTGCAAGGGCCTCAGCGCTCAAAAGACCCATTGCCTGTGAAATCTTCGCTTCAAATACAAGTCCAGCAGCAACCGCCTCTCCATGCGAAATCTCATACCCTGAGACCGTTTCAAGGGCATGAGCAAAGGTATGGCCGAAATTTAAAAGACGCCTCACTCCCCTCTCGTCAGGATCTTGAGCAACAATCCGCCGTTTAATCTCCAGGGCCCGTTCGATACTGCTTCCTAAAGGCAGGGAGGAAAAATTCAGAAAAAGTTCTCGATCTGCAATCAGCCCTGCTTTTAAGATCTCTACTTTTCCACAGAGCATCTCTTTTTCTGGTAAAGTCGCTAAAAAACGCGGATCAACAATGACCTGTTTAGGAAAATAAAATGACCCAATCATATTCTTGCCCTGAGGAGTATTCACACCAGTCTTTCCTCCGATAGCTGCATCCACCATGCACATTAAAGTGGTGGGGATCAAGATCAGATCAATGCCTCTACAAAATGTTGAAGCTAAAAAACCTGCAAGGTCCGTGACAACTCCCCCGCCCATTGCTATGATCGTCGTATCCCGGCTAAACCTTTTCTGTAACAAAGCATCTTCGAGCGCCTCTTTTGTTGCACGACTTTTCGAAGCTTCCCCTACAGGAAAAGAAAAGAGCTCTACATTATATCCCAGCTCCTGCAAATGTCTGCAAAATCCTTTTCCGTATAACTCTGCAACATGCTCATCTGTGATCAGAGCGTACTTCATCATTTGTTACCCATGTACTCTTACAAATTCTGTTATCCTGTCATTTTCATTTTTAAAAATACAAGGAAAATGATACCTTTCTAACCAGAGGAATTTTATGGGAATTGGCAAATTTCTTGATCCGAAAAATGACGTCGCCTTCAAGCAGATCTTTGGCACTGAAAAAAACAAAGATATTCTGATTCACTTTCTCAATGACATGATTCCCTTTCCAGGCGGGGCCAAAATTCAGACGGTCACATTTTTAAAACCCTCGCAAGATCCCGAGACAGCAGCGAAAAAGCAAAGTATTGTCGATGTCCTTTGCGCTGATGAAAAAGGAAGCCAGTACATCGTTGAAATGCAAGTTGTCAGTACAAAAGGGTTTGAAAAAAGAGCCCAGTACTATGCAGCCAAAGCCTACGTCAACCAAATGAATTTGGGGGATGACTACCAGAACCTCAAAGAGATCATCTTCTTAGCCATTACCGATTTTGTCATGTTTCCGGACAAGCCCAAATATAAATCTGACCATGTCATTCTTGACAGGGAAACCATGACACATGACCTGAAAGATTTTTACTTCAGCTTTTTGGAATTGCCTAAGTTTAACAAAAATATGCATGAGCTCAATAATGCCATTGAGAAATGGGCCTATTTTTTCAAACATGCTCCAGAGACTTCCCCAGAGGATTTAAAGGAAATCATCGGAAATGATAAAATCATTGGAAAAGCCTATGAGGCCTTGATCCAGTTTTATTGGACTGAAAAAGAAGTCGTTGCCTATGAAGAGGAACTCAAAAGAAGACGGGACGAACGAGCTGTCAATGATCAAAAAATTTATGAAGGCCGGATTGAGGGTGAAGCAATAGGTTTTGTTAAGGGGAAAGAAGAAGGAAAGGCGGAAGGACTAGCAGAGGGAAAGGCGGAAGGACTAGCAGAGGGAAAGGCAGAGGGAGTTCAAACAGCAACGTTGAATATTGCCAGGCAGCTTCTTAACCAAGGCATGAGCATTGAAGCTGTTCAGTCGGCTACAGGATTGCTACCCGAAGAGATTAATACGCTGATGAAAGAGCTCCCAGTCAAGATCTAAGCTTTACACAGCGGTTCATCAATAGGGCATCTGCCATCACAAGCGCAACCATCGCCTCGATAACAACAACTCCTCGAAGGGCTACGCAGGGATCTACACGGAGGCTGGAAGGCAATTCCAAGACACCCCTCTCCCCTTCTGTTGTCAAAGTCTTCTGAGCCTTAGCAATACTCGATGTCGGTTTGAAAACCACACGGCCTACTATGGGCATCCCTGTTGAAATACCCCCCAGCACCCCTCCTGCTCGGTTTGTCGTAGTGACGACACGATCATCTTCTTTTTCAAAGAGATCGTTATAGTCTGATCCTTGCTTTGCAGCACTAGCAAACCCCTCTCCGATCTCAAATCCTTTTGTTGCAGGAAGCGATAATAAAGCGTACGCCAGCCTAGCTTCTAGCTTGTCATAGACGGGATCTCCCAATCCCACCGGCACTCCCTCAACGATGAATTCAACCACTCCGCCTAAGGAATCGCCTTCGGCTTTGACACGTTCAAGCTCAGCCACCATTTTTTGACTAGCTACAGGATCAGGACAATAGACGGGACTTTGAAAGTCTGATAATTCTTCTGCAATAACCGAGCCTATCTGACGAATATAAGCATGAACAGTAATCCCTTCTTGGGAAATGAACTTTTTTGCAACAGCTCCAGCCATCACTCGGCAAGCTGTCTCCCGTCCAGAAGCCCTTCCTCCCCCGCGGTGATCAAAGATCCCGTATTTAGACAAGTAAGTGAAGTTAGCATGGCCAGGCCGCAGGTGTTGGCGCACAGCATCATACGGAGCCGACTTGACATCGCGGTTTTGAATCATGATTGAAATCGGAGCGCCCGTCGTCTTGCCTTCAAATACACCCGAAAGGATCTGGGGCTGATCGGGCTCTTTTCGGGGGGATGTCAGCGAGTTGATTCCAGGGGCTCGCCTTGCTAAATCAACCCATAAATCTTCTTCTGAGAGTGCAAGTCCTGCAGGACATCCATCAATGACAACCCCAATGGCAGGGCCGTGAGACTCCCCCCACGTGGTAAAACGGAAGATATTTCCAAACGAGTTGCTACCCATGTTTATTTCCAGATGTGAGAGGAGGCTCTAAAGTTGCGTTGACAGTGGCTAGCATGTTCCCTAATAGATGAAGAGGCCAAGGAATAATCCTACTACTTAAGCGAGCATAGGTGTCTTGCAGTGTTGCGCCTTGGGGATTTTCACTAAGAGAAAGTAAAAAGCTTACACCCCTTTCCAATGGCGGCACACCACACTCCCAGATTCCCTCCATAGAATACCACCCATCATATCCTCTTGCTCGAATGTCTTGAACAACGATTCGACCGTTAATTTTCAATTGAAACCTTAATGCTTCTAAGGTTCGTTCAATGGGGAATTGGGGTGGAGAATTAAAATTGTCAACATAAGGTATCGACAAAAAGGTAAAAGGTCCGATTTTTTCGATTAGAAGCCGGATTAAATTCTTCTCTAAATGAGGTTCTAAACGATAGCGAGCATTGCCCAATTTTTGGCCGCAAAGTTCCTTGCAAAGCTCAAAATAGAGCCTATACTGATCATAGACTCTCGCGGTTTTGAATATTTGCTCGTTGATAGAAAATTTAAAACACTCTTCAAAGCACTTAGCTGTATAAATATCTTCGAATCGTTTTTTGTGCATGACATAATGGTGCTTAGAAATAGTGACAACCTTCGTGATTGTGCAAAGATCCAAAAAACCACAAATTTTCACAAAAGTATCTTCCAGATATAGAGGGGTTATTTCATTCTGAGGCTGCGTTTCAATGAGAATAGGGCTTTGAAAAGTTACGACGAAATCCTTTGCACGGTTTTCAAAGTGCGTCGGTTTGCAATCAAGGACGATGTTGACGGGAATAAGAGCTGGGGCCTTGGATGAGTATTCATCTAAACGTTTGACCACAAGCCTCATCATGTACCCGCCAAACACCATGGGCAGAACTACAAATATCGATAGGGCACTGACTAAGATAACTGCTGTTGCTAAGACCCGCACGGGTAGGTAAGGAGACCGGGACGCTGCCAAAAGTGGTAAAACCACATGTCTGATGACAGCAATCAAATTTTTTCGAAATAGGTCTTTTATCTGCACGGGTAGGTAAGAAGCGGTAGCTGATACACGATTAAACATACGAGGCAATTATATCAAAAATGATGATATTTCTTGAGCAAAAAGTCCTCAACATCTGAACTTTGAAGCACAACATCAGCAATGGATAAGTAGAGAGGCTCTCGCTCTTGATACATCTTTTCAAAGGAGGCTTCGGGACTCTCTTGATCTAAGAAAGCTGGCAGAGGATCTTTGAGGAGCCTACGTTTGAGTTCTTCTTTCTCCACTTTAAGATAAAAAATTTTGCCTAGTTTTTTTAAGACTGCGACATTAGCGGGATCTAAGATAGCACCGCCTCCTGTTGCAATGACACAGTTTTGAAACTCTTCCAGAGCTGCAATCACTTTTTTCTCCTGCTCCCGAAAAATCGCAGGGTTGTCTTGTAAATAAGGATAGTCGGACCCTATCAGGTGATCGGTATCAATGTAGTGAAGACCTGTTTTTTCAGCAATCTGGCGAGCGAGCGTGCTTTTCCCAGATGACTTGAACCCACATAGAATAATATTACTCAATTTTCGCTCCTAATTTGCGAAGAACATCAAAAAAACCTGGAAAACTTTTTGTCACAGCCTCAATACCTGAAATAACGGTCTCCCCTTCTGCTGCAAGGCCCGCAATCGCAAGCGACATCGCCATGCGATGATCGGCATAGCTTTCAGTCAAAGCCCCTTGTAAAGAAGAGGACTCAACGACTAGACCATCTTCTCTCTCTTCAATCTTGGCTCCCATTTTTTTGAGCTCGGACACAATCGCTCGAATCCTGTCACATTCTTTATAGCGTGCAATACTGCCCCCGATGAGCTCGGTTTTCCCTTTAGCAAAACAGCCCACGACAGGTAAAAGCGTGATGGCATCAATAAAGGGGCCTACGTCAATGATTCTTCCTGTGAGCTGTGAGTTGGCAAGCACCGTCAGCCGATGGTTTTCTCTATCGATATCTAGGTTGGCTCCCATCTCTTGAAGGAGTTTAACGACACCTTTATCCCCTTGCGCATCCGAAAAATCGACACCTTCAATTGTGATCTCTGAATTTGTAATTAAGGCTCCTACAATCGGATATAATGCTGAGCTCCAATCGGCTGGAACATCATAATCAAACCCCTGGATGACAGAGTTTCCTGGTAAGACGTACTTTTCAAAGTCGGTGTTTTCATAAGAAATCCCCAATCTATCAAACCAGCTGAGGGTCAATTGGACCCAAGGCTGTTCTCCGGGGTTAGTGACATAGAGTTCGGTTTTGGAAGGTGCAAATGCCGAAGCAATCAAAAGCCCAGAGACGGGCTGCGAGTCGGCCCCCTCAATGAGAGCCGTTCCTCCTTTGAGAGGTCCTTTGATGATAATCGGAGCATGATCGTCCCCGCGTGAAGAGACTGCAAAGGCTCCGAGTTGAGTTAGCCCCTCTAAAAGCGGCTTAACCAGCCTTCGATGACGAATCGAGTCGTCTCCTGTGATCACAGTATAGGAAGACGTCAGAGCGCTCATTGCACCGATAAAACGCAGCACAATCCCTGAATTGCCAGCATCAATGATATCTTCTGCAGGATAAAGATGGCCTTCAACTTCTAAAGTATCGGGAAATTGACGAATCGAAGCTCCTAAAAGACGGCACGCCTGAATCATCGCTTCAGTATCTGGAGAGTGGAGGTAATTTCGGATTACGCTTGTCCCTTGGGCAAGCGTTGCAAAAACAAGGGCCCGCATCGTTTGAGACTTCGAAGGAGGAATCGAATGGACTCCCTTTAACGAAGACCTCCGGATGCGAGCCGTCTGAACCATTTCTAAGCGTTAATGCCGATCAGTTCCATTTCAAAAACAAGAGTGGTGCAAGGACCGATTTCATTGCCAAAGCCGGCTTCACCGTAAGCTAGGTAATGCGGCACACAAATTTGCCATTTGTCGCCCACTTGCATCAGCTGAAGAGCCTCAGACCAGCCTGGAATCACCCGGTTAACAGGGAACACTTGCGGTTTGCCCCTTTCATAGCTACTATCAAAAATCCTTCCATTGATAAAGCTTCCACGGTAATGCACAGAAACGACGTCAGCAGCTGTCGGCTTAGGACCCGTACCTCCTTGGAGGACTTTATACTGCAGTCCACTACGAAGAACTTTGACGCCTTCGTTTTGCTTATTCTCTTCTAAGAACGCCTCGCCTTCATGTCTGTTTTGTTCAGACACTTTAGCAAAATGCTGCCGTTGCTGCTGCTCGATTTGCTGTTGCAGAGCCTGCATAATGCTTTGGACTTCTTCTTGGTTTAACTTGGGCAGATCGTCATGGACCCCATCTTCAAACCCTTTTTGTAAGAGCTCAAAGTCCATATCGCTGAACTGCTTTTTCAAATTTTTACCTGTCTCTAGTCCAATGCAATAGCTCACTTTCTCACGTGTAGATTTCATGTTTTTCTCCTCTATTTTTATCAATATATAACTGACCTTTGATAAGTGATCAAGGAATATGGTATAATGATCGCAATGAAGACGAAAATTCAAGAAAAGACTTCCCTTTTAGAGGCTTTGCAGGGCTTAAGCCCTGACAGTTCAAAAAATACCTTGAAGACGTGGATTGAGCACGGCCGGGTCACCATTGATGACAAAGCCCCCTCTTCCTGGCGTCAAGAGCTCCTCCCTGGCCAAGAACTCAAAGTCGGGCACCGCCACTCCTTTGCTGAAGAAGGGATCAAGATCCTCTACGAAGATGAATACTTAGCCGTTATTGACAAACCTACCAAGCTTCTCACCGTTGCCAGCCTCCTAGAAAACGAGCGAACCGCTCATTCCATCCTATCCAACCGCCTTAAACGGAAAGTCTACCCTGTTCACCGCCTAGACCGCGACACTTCAGGTGTCATGATGTTTGCTTGTACCTCTGATGCCCAAAACCGCCTTAAAGAGCAGTTTGCCGCGCACACCATTGAAAGGGTCTATTACGGCGTTGTCGAAGGATTCCCCTCCCCTAGTAAAGGCACCTGGCGCAGCTACCTGATTGAAGATGACTACTACTTTGTCAAAAGCTCGACTACGGGAAAACTTGCCGTTACTCATTATGAAGTGACTGAAAAACGAGGTTCGCTCTCCCTTGTCAAATTCACCTTAGAAACCGGCAAGAAAAACCAAATCCGGGTCCATTCTTCTGAAGCTGGCCACCCGATCGTTGGAGACGCTAAATACGGCGCCAGGATCCAACGCCGCAGGCTCTGCCTCCACGCTCACATCCTCGGCTTTTATCATCCGTTCCGCAATAAGCAGATGCGGTTCATCTCGCCTCTTCCTGCTATGTTTTGACATTGAAATAAATAACTTATTTGAGGAAACTTAGTCCTTCAACAAATAAGGAGTCTCTCATGGCACTTGTCGTTAAACCTGAAACTAGAGCATTACCCCCATCCGAAAATGTGGCTTTCTACGAAATGAATTCTACACACAAAAAAGTTTGTGCGTTTATCGACAAACACTTTGCAAGTTTCTTTGTTGAGTTTTTAAAAGTTGCTGCCATTGTGTGGGTGGGGTATGCGATACCCCTGATTGTTACAGGAGTCAACACCAACAATAAGGCTCTTCTAAGCGCTGTACTACTGAGATCAGGTCTTCTTGCCATTCTTCTATTAGCTGGCTGTATTTGGGCGAGTTGCTATCTTAGGACCCCGAACAATATAGTTAATCGCTGAAATGCTGAAAATATCTTGAAATCCTTCCACTACAAAATGTAGTGTTGAAACAACAAATTGTAGTGATGCCCTATGAGCTTTTTGCCACTAATTGAGACATGGGGCTGCTTTTAACGAGTCAAAAAAGAAATTCAAAAGAGCATGTATGGCACTCAATGTGATTTTTATCAACCAACAAAAGCCTGCTTCACAGGAAATGATCACCTTTTACCCACCCGGAGATAATTTTCTATGCAAAAAGGATGCTGTCTGCTGTAGACTCTGGAAATCTCTTAGTTGGGAGTGGCTTTGTGTTGCAGCATGGTGCGGGTTTGTTGCTCTAAGCGGGATAGTGATAATCATCTTAGGATCTATAGTTTCCTCTAATGGTACTGGGCCGGTAATGGTGGGATCAGGCCTTCTTATCATTGCTTTAATGGCTGCTTGTGTGGGCGTTGCTTGCCTTCTCAGAGAGAGAAGCATTCCGCAGCCAGCAAGAGTCTAATACTAAGTCCGAGAACTTAATGGTGGGTGTATGGCGACTAGTGGAGTTTTCAACAACCGACAAAGTATACAGGAGACAACAGCCTTATATTCATCCGGAGGTAATTCTCTATGTGAAAAGGATGCTGTATGCTGCAGGGTCTGGCGACGTTTTTACGAGTTCGTCAAGTCTCTTAATTCGGGTCTGTTTTCTTGGGGAGTTTGCGGGCTCACCTTTCTAATCGGGCTGGCCATAATTGTCGTAGGATTTGTTGTTCCCTCTTCTAGCATTCCAGGGGGGAAAGAACTTGTGATAGTCGGATCATGTATCCTTGCCGCTTCTGTGTTAGTCGCTTCTTGCACAATTGCTTGGGCATTAATTGGCCCGTTTTGTCGGAGAGAGCACGCGCGCTTGCCGCAATAAGAAAGCGAGAAAATCAATACTTTATGAACGAAATTTAGGGGGTTTTAAACTTGCAAGGTACGATGCTCCGCTAGCTGATAGGAAAAATGAAATTACTGTAACAACAACGATACCTACACGGCCAAGAAGCCCAGGTTGGGGTTTAGGTTTGTCTTCATCTTCTCGTTTTTTTTCGTTATTCTCAGTCACATGAGTTCTGTACAAATTGAGGGTCTTATAAACAGTAGAGGCGCCTACTATACCACCTACTATACCACTTACTAACTGAACCACTAATGCTCTACCAACTCGAGCTGCATGTCCGTTTATACTTGATGCCATAATATCCCTCTTTTTTATAACTATTATAAAGTTATTCTGAATTTAAATAAATTTTAAATTTTCTTTTACATAAGAGCTGCAAGTGGTTGGATATATAAGAGATAGATCATGGCGCCTAAGAGGCCGCCGAGAAGGGGTGCAAAGACCGGCACCCAAGAGTAGGCCCAATCGGGTGAGCCCTTCCCGCGGATGGGAAGAAGCGCGTAGGCTAGGCGTGGGCCGAGGTCCCTAGCAGGATTAATCGCATAGCCTGTCGGCCCCCCTAGGGAGAGCCCAATGGCAAAGATGAGGATTCCCACGGCGTAGGGCCCCATGCCGCTGGCAATGCCGTTATGCATATCAAAAATGCCCAAAACTCCGATGAGGAGAACCATAGTGCCAATCACTTCGCAGACAAAGTTCCACGTGTAGTTGCGAAGGGCTGGCCCAGTTGCAAAGCAAAGCAACTTAAGTTGAGGGTCAGGAGTCTTTTGCCAGTGAGGAAAATACGAAAGCCATACAAAAATGGCGCCTATAATAGCCCCTAAAAACTGCCCAGAAAGATAAAGAGGAATTAAACTCCAAGCCGTTTTTTTCGCTAGGCAAAAACCGAGAGTGATAGCGGGATTAAAGTGTCCGCCGCTGACCCAGCCGGTCGCATAGACGGCCATGGCAACACCAAATCCCCAACCAGCAGTAATCGCAATCCATCCTCCGTTATGCCCCTTTGTCTTGGTAAGCAAAACGTTTGCAACGACACCGTTACCGAGTAACACTAAAAGAAAAGTTCCAATTAACTCAGCCCAAAAAATATGCATCTGATACCTCTTGAAAAGAAAACTATAATTGTTCAGGTTGAAAATATGAAGTACATTTTAGCGCTTGACCAAGGAACGACAAGTTCTCGTGCGGTTTTAATCACAGAAGAAGGGCGCCTTCACGCCTCTGCACAAAAAGAATTTCAGCAGATTTTTCCAACGCCTGGATGGGTCGAACACGACCCTCAAGAAATTTGGTCATCTCAGGCTTCTTGTATCGGTGAAGTGATCGCAAAGGGCGGAATTGGAGTAGATCAAATTGCAGGGATCGGCATTACGAATCAGCGAGAGACCACGATCGTCTGGGAGCGCATTAGCGGAAAGCCTTTGGCAAATGCCATTGTCTGGCAAGACAGGCGCACGACAGAGATCTGCCAAGATTTAAAAAACCGAGGACTCGAGCCTTTATTTAGAAAAAAAACCGGTCTTTTACTCGATCCCTATTTTTCAGCGACGAAGCTGTATTGGATTTTGAAAAAAATTCCAGGAGCGTTTGAGAGGGCTCGGAAAGGCGAGCTGGCTTTTGGGACTGTTGACACTTGGCTGCTGTGGAAACTCACAGGCGGCGCTTGCCATATGACAGACGTTACTAATGCGTCACGAACATTGCTGTACAATATTCATACTCTGGACTGGGATGATGAATTGCTAAAAGTTTTTGATATTCCCCGTCAGATCCTTCCGCAAGTCCGCAGCTCGAGTGAAATCTATGCAATGACCCAAAGTTCGCTGTTTTCTTCTCCTGTGCCGATCTGCGGAATCGCAGGAGATCAGCAAGCCGCTTTAATTGGTCAATCTTGTTTTTCATCAGGCATGGTAAAAACCACCTATGGAACGGGATGCTTTCTCCTGATGAACACAGGCAACCAGCCCGTTCTTTCAAAAAACAACCTTCTGACAACGATTGCCTATCAGATCAAGCATGAGCTTGTCTACGCCTTAGAAGGGAGCGTCTTCATGGGAGGAGCCGTCGTTCAATGGCTCAGAGACAACTTAGGACTCATCAAAAACTCTGCGGATATTGAAAAACTCGCTGCGACAGTTCCTGACAGCGGAGGTGTCTATTTTGTCCCGGCATTCACTGGATTGGGAGCTCCTTACTGGGACCCGTATGCAAGAGGTGCTCTTGTCGGGCTCACAAGGGGAACAACCGCAGCTCATATTGCAAGGAGTGCTCTCGATGGGATCGCCCATCAAGTTACCGATGTTTTAAAAGCGATGGAGGCCGACGCAGGAATTGCCATTGCTGAAATTCGAGTCGATGGCGGCGCCGTTGCCAATAACTTGCTCATGCAGTTTCAGGCCGATCTCATGGGTGTTCCGGTGATTCGTCCTCAAGTGACAGAGCTCACCGCCTTAGGAGCTGCCTTTTTAGCGGGACTTGCGGTCGGCATTTGGAAAGATACAAAAGAAGTCGCAAACTATTGGAAAGAAGATTGCAGGTTCGAGCCGAAAATGGCAGCTTCCAAAGTTCAAACAGCGCGTCTTAAATGGGAAAAAGCCATTGTCTGTGCGCAAACTTGGGAGTCTCATGAATCGGGGTGAAATGATACACCAGCTTGCAAAAACCAACTGGGATCTCATCGTCATTGGCGGTGGAGCCACGGGCCTTGGCGCTGCTGTCGATGCAGCCGCGCGCGGCTATAAAACACTCTTATTAGAACAGCACGATTTTGCGAAGGGCACCTCCAGCCGTAGTACCAAGCTTATTCATGGAGGTCTCCGGTACCTTCAACAAGGCAATATCGGACTGGTCACAGAAGCTTTGCATGAGCGGGGCTTACTCCGTAACAACGCTCCCCATTTGGTACACCACCTCCCTTTTTTAGTTCCGCTTTACCACTGGTGGGAAGGGGCTTTCTATACCATGGGTCTTAAGGTATATGACCTCTTAGCAGGAGACCTTGGCTTAAAGCCTTCTCGTCACCTGTCAAGAAGGCAAACGCTGCAAGCTGTTCCGACCATCGAGCGGAAGGGCCTTAGAGGAGGCGCTCTTTATTTTGATGGACAGTTCGATGATGCCCGTCTTGCGATCACTCTTGCTCAAACCGCTGCAGATCTGGGAGCAACCGTGATCAATTATATGCCCGTGACGTCTCTTGTTAAGAAAAAAGGCATGATTGTCGGAGTCAGAGCCACAGACCTTGAAACCGGCACTCACTACCAACTCAAAAGCCGTGCGGTGATTAATGCGACAGGCATCTTTGCTGACCACCTTCGAAAAATTGATGATCCCAAAGCTAAGCCTCTTCTGGAGCCTAGCCAAGGCATTCACCTCGTCTTACCCGCCTCTTTTCTTCCCACGGAAACGGCCATCTTGGTTCCTCACACCGATGATAAACGGGTGATCTTTTTAGTCCCTTGGCATGGACGGGTGCTGGTGGGTACTACTGATATTCCTGTCAGCCATCCTTCTTTAGAGCCCCATGCTCTAAAAGATGAGATCGATTTTCTTTTAAAACATGCCGCTCGCTATCTCGTTAAAGCTCCGACAAAAGCTGATATCTTAAGTATCTACGCAGGGCAGCGTCCTCTGGTTCGTGCAGCTGATAAATCGACAGCTGCCTTATCAAGAGACCATTCTATCACGGTCTCAAAATCTGGACTTATTACGATCGCTGGCGGAAAATGGACTACCTATCGCAAGATGTCTCAAGATGTGATTGATAAAGCAGCAGCTGTAGGACATCTTCCCTCTCGAGCCTCTATTACTCAAGAACTGCGTTTGCATGGGTATATCAAAAAAGCAGATCCTCAAAATCACTGGAGTCTTTACGGGAGTGACGCCGCTTCGATTAAACGGCTCTTGCGCGCTAATAAAAAACTCAGAGAAAAGATATCCCCTCACTTTCCCTATTTCCTTGGCGAAGTGATTTGGGCTGCAAGAGAAGAGATGGCACGCACAGTCGAAGACGTCCTAGCTCGCCGCACGCGGATCCTTTTTTTAGATGCAAAAGCGGCCATCAAGGCAGCGCCCATTGTCGCCCAGCTGCTTGCCGGGGAACTGAAGAAAACTTCTGCATGGGAAAAAAAGCAAGTGAGGGACTTTCTTAAAATTGCTGGAAACTATCTTCCCCATTAATGTATAAGCAAGAGTATGTCTTTACCCTGGATTTTTCTTTTACTTGCTGGGTTTTTTGAGATTTGCTTCACCATTGCTCTCAAATACAGCCAAGGATTTAGTAAACTCGTTCCGAGTATCATCACCGTCATCTTCATTGTCTTAAGCTTTTTCTCAGTCTCGCAAGCGATGAAGACCATCCCCGTTGGCACAGCCTACGCCGTCTGGGCAGGCATTGGAGCTGCTGGTACGGTTGTGACAGGCATTGTCTTTTTTGGAGATTCCTACCACATTATCCGTCTGATCTCAATCGTTCTCATCATCATCGGCATCATTGGTCTAAAGCTCGCCCACTGCGAGTAGCTGCGGCCTGAGGATGTCATGGCTGGACTGCTTTGGTGCTCACAAAATGAGATAATGGCCTTTATTTTCTTAGGCCATTACCTCAGGGCTGGCAAGTTATTGATTTACAAGAGCAATTGATAAAAAGTGTTTGATGGCTTGATCAACCTGACTATTCGTCGGTGGTAAATATACTGGTTCTGAGCCAGATACATTTTTTCGTCTTTCCATAGTTAACTGAGTTATTTTTTCTTGTACTCTATTCATTCTGTCTTTTGATATTTTATTGACTGTTACCGATGATAAGATTTTTAACATTGCAGTGAAATATATTCCAAAGATCGATAATACCTTATACTTCTCAGCTGTATTTACGATGAAGCTATAATGGGAATAGTTAGAGGTCCATGGATTATAATTATACGCGAGGTATTTATTATGGAAATAGCCCCTGAGAAACAAGAGGGTTGTACAACCGGAAATTAAAGTAAGTGCAAATGGAATTTTCATGCTTACGTTTTCTTGATCTGTGCGCTCTTCTTCATTTTTATCTATTTCTTGAATAACTTGGGGTAGTCGACAATGATTGTTTGCCTCAATATTAGGAACAATCAATATTTTTGAATAGTTAGGGGAAGGAACTTTAAAAAGCAGATGCAGTAATCCACTACTTATTGAGCCCAATATAGTTGTCATAATTTCATCCTTTTGTTTGTTGATTTTTCTTTCTTAACTTTATGCATTATATCAACAACACAAATATAATTGAAGATATTTATAAAAATACAATTTATTAAAAAAATAAATATTTAGCAAGTGCTCATAAAATGGAGGTATACCGCGATCGGGTGAAAAGTAGCCTTTTTGGCTGCGTCAAAACCCCGCGGTTAAGACATCGTAAGTGGGTCAGTATTAGTCAATACAGGCCCACTTACGATGTCTTAACCCCGGGAGTTTTCACGCTAGCCAAAAAGGCTACTTTTCACCCGATCGCGGTATAAACGCCATTTTTTTGTTGGTTAAAGAGAGTTCCTTCATAGAGGCGGGGGCGCTCAAAAAAAACTACACTTCAGCTTTATGAGAAGCTGTATTGATATAATCTTCTAATAAATTATTTATATAATTAAATTAAAATATAAATTTTATGTAGTTAATTCAATAAGGCGTAAGCAAGAGTATGTCTTTACCGTGGATTTTTCTTTTACTTGCCGGTTTTTTTGAGATTTGCTTCACCATTGCTCTCAAATACAGCCAAGGATTTAGTAAACTCGTTCCGAGTATCATCACCGTCATCTTCATTGTCTTAAGCTTTTTCTCAGTCTCGCAAGCGATGAAAACTATCCCTGTCGGCACAGCCTACGCCGTCTGGGCAGGTATTGGAGCTGCCGGTACGGTTGTGACAGGCATTGTCTTTTTTGGGGATTCCTACCACATTATCCGTCTGATCTCAATCGTTCTCATCATCATCGGCATCATTGGTCTAAAGCTCGCCCACTGCGAGTAATTATTATACTGTGTTAAAAAGGGATATTTGTGATAACCTTTGGAGGTATTAAGGAACTCTGTTATGTCTCAGGCCATTTCATCCCAGTATCCAGCCTACTTGCCAACGAGTAAAAGCTCATGTGTTCTTGCCATGGGAACTGTTACAGTAGCCTTGATAGTGGGATATATTGCAATCCGCATATTTTGGCGTTGGTATGACCCAAATAAAACTCCTCCTGTTCATCCTTTAGACTCAAACATTTTGCCCCAGATGGTCCAGCAGTTTATCATCCAAGGATGCAATGAGATGTGGCCTTGCACACATAAGTGCATCATTAAACTTTATGATGGAAGACAAAAAAAAGGCGATCTTAGAGGCGACCAAATTTACACGTTGATTCATTCAATGGCAGAAAAAGTTAAATTTTTTGGAATAAATCTCGACGACGATACTTTAGTTGAGGTTGCTTATGAAAATCAGAATCTTGGAGCTCCACATTTTCGACAATTTGAAGGGCTAACAGATATTTCTAACCCTCCGCAGCCTTGGGCAACATCTAATGAAATCCTTACTCGATGCTTTAGTAATACAAGGTCTTAAACTCGCCCACTGCGAGTAATACCCATGTTCAGGCTGGCATTAAGTTTTAGATATTATAGGAGTAACACGGTTTTCAAAGTAGGGCTCAAAAACGCTTCTTGTGGATTTCATTGCAAAATCAATATATTTAATCAACCGCATGATAAATTCTCTATAATAAGACTTTAACTTTTCGTCTTGTGTAATAATAACATGAGAAATAGTAGCTCGGACATCAGAAGAAAAAAAGCATGTGATTAGGCGTAACGCAAGTGCAACAGTACCTAAATACATAGCAAAACGAGGAAACAGGACCATGAATGCAATCCTCGTAATGTTACCAGCAGCTAGTTTTAAGGTCTTGCCATCCGCCTCGCTGCAGTCATTAAAGTCCGGCCCGCTGCCCACGACTGTTTTAAAATAGGTCACTTTGGGAATGGGGCTAGGAATCCAGTTAGCAAAAGCATTACAGTACTCAATTGCATAATTTGCAAAAGATTCCCCTTCCCGGAATAAAAGAACACGTGTATGGCAAAGCGCATGGGCCCCTATTGCACATTTCATCGCAATGTTAATACTCATAAATTTTACCTCTAGCAATTTTTATCACACTGATCTCAATCGTTCTCATCATTATCGGCATCATTGGTCTAAAGCTCGCCCACTGCGAGTAGCGGACTTTCGCTGCGAGGACGCATATCTCGGGGAAGAGAAGAGTTACGGATTGAATGCCCACTCCAATGAAACGATGGGAGCTCACGCCTTTGGGTACTAAGCTCAAAAATCTTTTGAATACGTTCTGAAGTACGCCTGTCTACCACTTGAATGTTTAATTTTTTTTCCTGCAACTTTGCCTTCACAGAAGGCTCATCACCAAGAGATGTATCAATAAATGCCACCGTTTCTTCTTTAATTGGAATATCTTTTTTTACAGCAATCCAGATTTTGTCAGATTGTGGTGCAAAAAACTGCGCGCGCGAATCCACCAAACAGCTTTGATCAATTGCAAAAGCATGGGGTCCATACCCATTATCTCCTTCATTTTTAGTAGAGACATAAGTGCCAGCTCCTGCAGATCCTTCCATGGATTGTTGAATGGTTTGAGTTTCGACGATGCCATTTAACTGATGTTTTCTTGTCGCATGGTAATAATCCGGGAGTGGGACATTAATGCCTTGCTGTAATTTTACCAGGGTTCTTTGAAAATATTCATGAACCTTGGCGTCGGCCCCAGCGCTTATTGGGTGTTGTTGTAATCCTTCTTTTACATACCACTTTTTTTCTGCTTCTAAAGTTGCTTGGAACTGCTGGATGGCTTTTTCTACGCGCTCTTGTTTTTCTGCAATGGTGACAACATTCACTAAATAGTCTTTTCCGTTGTAATGGCAACAGCCGGGAACTGGAGTAGATGCTAATTGGGGCAGAGTTTTTTCGAGTTTTGTCTTCAGATGGTTTGCGCTTGCAATGAGACGTTTCTCTTCTGGCTCAGAGGCTGTTTTTTTCTGAATTTCTTCATTGAGTTTTGAAATGGCCCGATAGACTAGCGCTGTTTTCTCAACCGTAGAAAGTGTAGAGGTTTCGCGAACTTTTTCTTCAGATAATGAAGATTCAAAAGAAATATTACCAATTATTCCCATAAAATAAACTTCCTTGCTTTATTTTATGGGATATTTTAACTAATTATATGCTTTACTTAAATAGTAATTAATTATTATAACAAACTATTAATTTAAAATATAAATTTTATGGCGTTAATTCAATAAAATCTATACAATAGGGCCATTACTTTGAGGCAAATTTGGCATTAACTACTTACAATATTTTTAATCTTTCCTGGCTCCCTTCCAGATCGTATTTTTCAGGACTTTTAGCAGCTCCTGAATCTTCTCATTGGAAGGCCTCTGTTAAAGTTGTGACCTGTGTGTTGGGTCTGGGTCTTTTAGCTTTTGTTGGATTTAGAATACGTAGCTGGTACAAGAACTCTTCCAATATCGAAAATAAAGAAGTCAAAGAAGTCAAACCGGTCGAGAGGCTGCCGGGCCAACCTATCACATGGCTAACGCTGGGCTGGTCAACAGATCTTGTGGCTATCCGCCGCCTCTCAGCGCCAGCGCTGATGCCCCATTTCCAGTTAATTGAACACAACTTGGCCCCTCTTACAGATTTTACCAACTCCTCAGGAGATTTACTTCTAGGTTCAGATTGGGCAAGTCGCCAAAAGCTGGTCCTGGCCTCTCAGACTCAACCACCTCTCTACGATCCATGCGGTGCACTTTCAAAACTAGAAATACGCACTTCCTACAAAGTCGCAAGTCTTCACCTGATTTCCCTTAAACTACTAAACCGAGACATAAGCTTTTGCAAAGATAAAATTGAGGCGAATGTTCATCGAGCATCTCAAAATCAACTTCAAAAAAAAGAAGATTGGCAGATTTTCGTGAAATTGATTGGCGTGAAATGCAGTTTAGATGTGCCCAAACAAATCCTAGAGATCAAGCATTTAAAGATGGGGCAAATCGTCGCTATTCAATCTGGAGAAACCTATCGTTTTGGAATGGTTGCTGATAAAATTAATGACCATACCATCAAAATTATTGACAGCGCTGACCTTTCTTTGCACGAATTTGAACCCTCTCAGCTTTGGCAAATAGAAAACTGCGAGCTCCATCTTATTTTGAAGTCTATTCCCCATCCAGATAATATGGTTAGTTTAGTTAATACCGTCGAATCTATGCTAGGTCAGGAATTACCCCAAGCAGAAAAATTACACGCTTTATTTGATGCGAAGATTCAACAGCTCAACGATATCGAGCTTGCATGCATCAATAAACCCTTCCCCATCATATGGGCCTCTACGACTATCCAAGGAAGTGTCGAGCGTCCTTGCCTATTAGGAGAAGACATCTGGTATGCCTATACCTCTACTGAAAAGGTCGAATCCCTAAGACCTGTATTAAAGCCTTACAACGTCGAAGTTCGGGATATTAAAGAATTAGAATAGGGAGGAAAAGCCCTCCCCTGCTGCCTACCAAGCCCACATCGATTTTTTACGTCTAACTGCTTTCTTTTTTTTCTTAGCTTTTTTACGAGCCATGTTGTTCTCCTTTTCTGTTGGGATTAGACCCTAAGTTAAATATAACAAATAATTATTTTAATATAAACTTGTTTTATATTTTTTAATTATGTTATTGCTGGGTTATGATGAAATACTTTCTGGTTTTATCCCTTCTACTACAAGGCATTATGCCTTTTAAAACGTTCTCAATTGAAATGGCACAAACCTATCAAGTCGATCTCTATTATTCCCCTCGGTGCCCCCATTCTCAAAAAGTACTCTCCTACCTAAAAGAGTCCAACACCCATATCACCCTGCGGAATGTCATCCATGACCCCCAGGCTAAAAAAGAGCTCCAAGAGTACGGTGGCTTCATGATCGTCCCCTGCCTTGTCGTCAATGGGAAAGCTATCTATGACGCCTCCGATATCATCGAATGGCTGTCAAGCCATCAACAGGATTTAAATTAATCTTCTTGATCTGTATCCTACGGGTCATGCTAGAAAGCTCTTCAAAACCTAGGCGTGTGCTCAGTATTTTTGTATTGGCCATGCTCAATGTCTCCGTGATGGCAAGTCTTCGCAATCTTCCCCTAGTGGCAGAGTATGGATTAGGATCTGTCTTTTATTTCTTATTGGTCGCCCTATTCTTTTTAGTTCCCTGTGCTTTGGTCTCCGCTGAACTATCGACAGGATGGCCTAAAACAGGAGGGATCTATATCTGGGTAAGAGAAGCTCTGGGCGATCGATGGGGCTTTTTTGCGGTCTGGGTCCAATGGGCTCATAATCTAGCCTGGTATCCTGTCATATTAGCCTTTGTTGCAACGACTTTAGCTCAGCTAATCCATCCAGAGCTAGCCCAGAATAAGGTGTATGTCCTCACGGTGATCTTAGGCTCTTTTTGGGGGATGACGCTGTTGAATTACCTCGGGATCAAAACTTCGAGCTGGTTTTCAACGCTGGGAGTGATCATTGGGACGATTCTACCGGGGATCTTCATCATTGGGTTGGGTTTTTTATGGGTGACAGGAGGAGAGCCTACGCAGATTACCTTTGACCTTGCGAGCATTATCCCTCGCCCTGATAAGATTGAGAACCTGGTCTTTTTAGCTGGGATGTTTTTAGCCTTTGCCGGATTAGAAGTCACTGCTGCCCACGCGGGCAATGTGATCAACCCCCAAAGAAACTACCCTCGCTCAATCATTCTTGCAGCTGTCATCACGTTTTTTATTTTTATGCTGGGATCTCTTGCCATTGCCTCTGTGATTCCAAAAAGTCAAATCTCTTTAGTTTCAGGGTTAGTCGATGCCTTTAGCTATTTTTTTAACGCCTACCACCTAGGGTGGGTCTTGCCCATCATGGTCGTTTTACTGATCATCGGAGCGGTTGCTGAAGTCAATGCGTGGATTATCGGACCTGTCAAAGGTCTTTATGCGACATCTATCCACGGAAATCTTCCCCCTTTTTTCCAAAAGCTCAATGCAAAAGGGGTCCCCACTCACCTGCTGCTTTTCCAAGCGATTATTGTCTCTGCCGCGGCACTGGTTTTTCTGCGCATGCCCAGTATTAGCGCCTCGTATTGGATCTTGAGCGCTCTTTCTGCCCAAAGCTACCTTGTGATGTATGTTTTGATGTTTATCTCGGCTTTAAAGTTGAGATATTCGATGCCACATGTTCCTAGGGCTTATAGAGTCCCCCATCAAATGAAAGGGATGTGGATTGTTGCGACCCTTGGCATTCTCTCATCGTTATTTGCAATTTTTATCAGTTTCATCCCCCCTTCACAGCTCCAGACGGGCAGCTTACTGTTTTACGAGACTTTTTTAATCCTGGGGCTGTTGATCATGTGCGGTATTCCTCTGATCATTTACCAGTTCCGTCAGCCCTCGTGGTCGCTACCCCCTACCGAGCATGAATAATAAACCTCTTGCTGAAGAACTTAGACCTACAAAACTTGAAGACATCGCTGGTCAAAGCCACCTTCTAGGGGGTGACGGCTTTTTTTCACATCTGATCCGAGAAAAAAAACCCCTTTCACTCCTTCTTTGGGGGCCTCCGGGCTGTGGCAAGACCACGCTGGCTCGTCTTTATGCCCAAGAGTTAGACGGCCATTTTCTGGCATTCAGTCCTCTTCTTCATGGCATTGCCGATCTTAAAAAGGTCATTGAAGACAGCCGCAAGTACCCCCTGCTTCAGCGTCAGATCATCCTCTTTGTCGATGAAATCCACCGGTTCAATAAAGCTCAGCAAGATGTTTTTCTCCCTTTTCTGGAAAATGGAACGATTGTTCTCATTGGTGCAACGACAGAAAATCCCTCTTTTGCTTTGAATAAAGCGCTACTTTCTCGTCTTCGTGTGCTTCAGCTCAAGGCGTTAACAGATGACGAGTTAAACCAGGTTTTGGTCCGGTATGAATCGCTAAAAGGCTCTCTTAATCTTTCTCCAGAAGCTAAGGCTACCCTTTTGCAGCTCTCTCAAGGAGATGCGAGGCATCTGCTCAACATGATCGAAAATCTTCGAACGGCTCCCTCCCCTCTCACTCCTGCTAAACTTCAGCAGTTTTTGCAGAAACGATCAGCGATCTATGACAAAGGAGCTGATGGCCACCATCAACTCATTTCTGCTCTTCATAAAGCTGTTAGGGGCTCTGATCCTGATGCAGCCCTCTACTGGTTTGCAAGGATGCTAGAAGGGGGAGAATCTTGCGAATATATCGCTCGCCGTATCGTTCGCATGGCTGTTGAAGATATTGGCCTTGCCGATCCTGAAGCTCTCTCAATCGCCTTAAACGCCTGGGGCGCCTATGATCAACTCGGGTCTCCTGAGGGTGACCTCGCCCTTGCCGAGGCCGTGATTTATTTAGCACTCGCTCCTAAGAGCAATTCAGCCTATACCGCCTTTGGAAAGGCCCGCGAGCTTGCAGCAAAAACAACTCACCTGCCACCGCCTCCTTGGATCATCAATGCACCGACTTCTCTCATGAAAGAGTTGGGTTATGGGGAGGGCTATCTTTATGACCATGATGCGAAAGACACCTTCTCAGGACAGCACTATTTTCCTGAAGGCATTGAACGGAGCTCTTTTTATCATCCTGTCGAGAGAGGCTATGAGCGTGAAATGAAAAAACGGCTTGATTATTTCACTAATCTTAGGGCTCGTAAAGGAATAACTTCCCAATCTTAAACTGCGCGAAAGCTCCCGCGGTTGCGCGATCGCAAGTGGTTTAG